>NZ_JAVYJC010000001.1:0-869764 GCF_032490475.1 Neglectibacter sp. CSJ-5
CTACAAGGTTGATAGGCTGCATGTGTAAGCACGGTAACGTGTTCAGCTTGGCAGTACTAATAGGTCGAGGGCTTGACCATAATCCTTCTTGGTTCAAGATTGCGCTTTCTTCTCCCATTCTACTCTTGCTTCTCCCTTTATTCAGTTTTCAGGGTATATGCACCATTAGCTCAGTTGGTAGAGCACCTGACTCTTAATCAGGGTGTCCCGGGTTCGAGTCCCTGATGGTGCACCAGAAGCTGACCAAGAGCCACAACTCTTGGTTTTTGTGGCCCGTTGGTCAAGCGGTTAAGACAGCGGCCTCTCACGCCGTTAACGTGGGTTCGATTCCCGCACGGGTCACCAAAATATTCCTCCTTAGCTCAGTTGGTAGAGCATGCGGCTGTTAACCGCAGGGTCGTTGGTTCGAGTCCAACAGGGGGAGCCAGATAAAAGCACTTAGCGTATTGCCGAGTGCTTTTTATTTTTTATATGGTTCAAAATCATTTGTTTTTTTCAAAAAATGAGTTATACTTAAGAATGCAAGGTCGCCTTAGGGCGAAATTGATTTTAATGGACATAGGAGGTATTTCTATGGCAAACAAGTATACAGGCACCAAAACCGAGAAAAATCTGCAAGAGGCCTTCTCCGGCGAGTCGCAGGCGAGAAATAAGTACACCTTTTTCGCATCTGTCGCGAAAAAAGAGGGCTACGAGCAGATAGCTGCACTCTTCCTGAAGACAGCCGATAACGAAAAAGAACACGCAAAAATGTGGTTCAAGGAGCTCATGGGCATCGGCGATACAAAAGCAAATCTCGGGGCCGCTGCGGACGGCGAAAACTACGAGTGGACCGATATGTATGAGGGTTTTGCAAAAACCGCCGAAGAGGAAGGTTTCCCGGAGCTTGCCGCAAAATTCAGAATGGTCGGCGAGATCGAAAAGCACCACGAAGAGCGCTACCGTGCGCTGCTCAAAAATTTAGAGACTGCACATGTTTTTGAAAAGAGCGAGGTAAAAGTGTGGGAGTGCCGCAACTGCGGTCATATCTGCGTCGGCGTCAAAGCGCCGGAGGTATGTCCGGTCTGCAACCATCCGCAGAGCTATTTTGAGGTCCACGCGGAAAATTATTAAGCAAACTCTATGAACGGCTGCTCGGTTCTGAATCGGGCGGTCGTTTTTGTGTCGCTTTGTACAGTGCTTTCGGCTTTTTCCACAAACCAAACGCCGAAAGACTGGCTTGACAAGCCCCTTTTTCGGCTCTATAATGTCGATAAAAGGGAGGAGTTTTCATGAGAACATCCACACAGATCGAAATCGCGTCCGTTCTGGTCGGCGAAGAAAAAGCCGTGGAATACGTCGCAAAAGCCGGGTTTGACGCCTGGGATTTTTCCATGTTTGCCATGTGCGATTACGATTGGCGACTCGGCGCAGTCCGCCCCACAACACATCCGCTTGCCGGGGAAAATTATCTCGCGTTTGCGCGCAAGCTGAAGCAGATCGGCCTCGATAACGGCATCACCTGCAACCAGTCGCACGCGCCGTTCCCGACATCCTGCCCGGAGATTCGCTCGTATTTCAAGCGCGCGATTGAATGCACGGCAGAAGCCGGCGGCAAGATCTGCATCATTCACCCGGATAACGACAAATCCGCCGCAGAAAATGCCGAAATGTACCTTGAACTGTTGCCGTTTGCGAAGGACTGCGGCGTGAAGATTGCCACGGAAAACATGTGGAACTGGGATGATGCGAAAGACGAGTCCTGCTTTGCGGCATGCGCCACCTCAGAGAGCTTCATCGAGCATATCGACGCCGTAAATGACCCGTATCTCGTCGCATGCCTCGACATCGGCCACGCGGAAATGCGCGGCTCCGGTTCAGGCGCGGTGAACATGATCCGTGCGCTGGGCCACCGCCTGCAGGCGCTTCACATTCACGATAACGACCGCTGGCACGATTCCCACCAGATCCCGTTCTCCATGTCCATTGATTTCGCGCCCATCGCCGCCGCGCTCAAAGAGATCGGTTACAAAGGCTGGTTCACGCTGGAGGCCGATCATTACCTCAAAGAAAAGTTCAACGCGGAAAACGTGTTTGAGGGCATGAAAGACCTGCACACCGCCGCCGTTCGCTTTGAAAAATTATTTGACGAAGCCTGAAATTAAAATTTCCCGTATCTTGAAGTCAAAAACCGAGGTACGGGAAAAATTTTCATTCCGAAAAACCATCTTTATTTCCTGCGGCATTTTGGCGCTCGCGTTTCTTCTGCTGTTTTTAACGCCCACCGTTGCGAACGATACGCCCGAATAGCTTAACTGTGCAGTTCCATAGCTTGTCAAAATCTTGACAAAAGCGGAAGAACAGGGTAGAATAAAAAGACCGAAATATCCTGTTTGATGCGGCGGAATAGCTTACCGCACAAACGAAAAAAGACATTATTTTTGAGAGGAAGTATCAGCAATGAGCGAAAATTGTACGCACGACTGCTCCAGCTGCGGCGAGGAATGTCCTTCCCGCCAGAATCCGGAAAGCTTTCTTGCGCCCATGAATAAGATGAGCAATGTCAAAAAGGTCATCGGCGTTGTCAGCGGCAAAGGCGGCGTAGGTAAAAGCCTTGTCACCTCTATGCTGGCTGTTACCATGCAGCGCCGCGGCTTTAAAACCGCCATTCTCGATGCCGACATCACCGGTCCGTCTATCCCGAAGTGCTTCGGCATCCACGAAAAGGCCATGGGCAGCGATGAAGGCCTGTTCCCGGTCAACACAAAGACCGGCATCGAGACCATGAGCATCAACGAGCTTCTGCCGGATGAGACCTCTCCGGTCGTCTGGCGCGGCCCGGTCATCGCCGGTGTCATCAAGCAGTTCTGGAGCGACGTCATCTGGAATGAAGTTGATTATATGTTTGTTGACCTGCCCCCCGGAACCGGCGACGCACCGCTCACGGTGTTCCAGTCCATCCCGCTCGACGGCATCATCATCGTCACCTCCCCGCAGGAGCTCGTCTCCATGATCGTCTCCAAAGCGGTCGAAATGGCGAAAATGATGAACGTGCCCGTGCTCGGTCTTATCGAAAATTACAGCTATGTCAAGTGCCCGTGCTGCGGCGAGCCGTTCAAGGTTTACGGCGAAAGCCACATCGACGAGGTCGCGGCAAAGTACGACCTCAAGGTGCTCGATAAGCTTCCGCTTGACCCGCAGATCGCCTCCCTGTGCGATCGCGGTGCCATCGAGCTTATGGGTGACGGCCTTCTCGATAACGCCGCTGACGCCGTAGAAGCCGCACATCGCGCGTAAAGTGTCATTGATATTTTCATTTTATTAAAATAAGGTAGTTCAAAGATAAACGGTTAAATGTTTATCGGAGGGCGACCCGTTCGCACGAAACAGAAAGCCGGATAAAATGCGGGCTGCAATGCCTGTATTTATCCGGTTTTTATTATTTATTTCACGTTTTGAGGGAGTAAGTTATGCGCGAAATGCGTGAGGCCGCAAAAGTGTGAAGCTTTTTGAAATTTTTAAAAAAACAATTGACATTGAAATGAAAACCAGATAAGATAAGAATATGTCTAAAAACAAGTTTTGTCTTTTCAGATATACCTCATATAATACAGAGAAAATATAAAAGCGATGACGAAGACAGTGCGGGCTTTCCCGTTTCAGAGAGTCGGCGGCGGGTGTAAGCCGATACGAAAAGCCCTGTCACAATCCCTTCCGAGCTGAAAGCCCCAAAGTGAACCCGAGTAGGGCTTTCCGCGCCATGCTGCGTCAGTGCATAGGGCTTCATGGGAGCCCGTGAGTGGCCTTTTCAGGCAATTTGAGTGGTACCGCGGATCAACTCCGTCTCAAAGCGATTTGAGACGGAGTTTTTTGCATGAAAAACACCAAAACTATCGATATAGCCATACCAAAACGAAAGGAATGAAGAAATTGGCAAACGAAGCACAAACCCCCGTAACGGAAAAAACAGACCTGAAAGCACAGCTCGCAGAGGTGGCGGAGCGCATTCGCACCATGCGCGAGATCATCGGCCTTTCCGAAGAAGAAATGGCGCAGCGCACCGGCGTCACGCTGGAGGAATACCGCGGCTTTGAAAGCGGCGAGCATGATTTCAGCTTCACGTTTATTTTTAAATGTGCAGAGCGCTTCGGTATCGACCCCACCGACCTCATCAAGGGCACAAGCCCGCGTCTTTCCACATATACCGTCACCCGCCGCGGCGAGGGCCTGCCCATTACGCGCCGCCAGGGCTTTAAGTATTTAAATCTTGCCCCGCTCTTTAAGGGCAAAACGGCAGAGCCCTTTTTTGTCACCATGCCGTATAACGAGGCGGAGCAGAAGGTTGCAATCAAGCTTTCCACCCATCAGGGGCAGGAAATGGACATCGTCATCAAGGGCAAAATGCGCGTGCAGATCGGTTCGCACATCGAAGAACTCGGCGAGGGTGATTCCATTTACTACAACAGCGGCACGCCCCACGGTATGATCGCCGTCGGCGGCGAGGAATGTACCCTCTACGCCGTCGTCATGCGCCCGCAGAAGGAGAAAAAGCCCGAAAAGGACACGTTCGAGGCGCTCATCAAGGCCAAACAGGACCGTGCCGACCACGAAACGGTCGCAAGCCCGTTCGTGCACACCGAGCTTGACGAAAACGGCATCTTAAAATCCATCGATTTCATGAACGAGGAAAAGTTCAACTTCGCGTTCGACATCGTCGATAAAATGGCGGAAAAAGAGCCGGATAAGCTTGCGATGCTCTGGGTCTCCAAGCACCACGAGGAAAAGCGCTTCACGTTTAATGATATGAAGCGCATGTCGAATAAGACGGCAAACTACTTCAAGTCCCTCGGCATTAAGCGCGGCGATAGAGTCATGCTCATCTTAAAGCGCCACTACCAGTTCTGGTTCGCCATTTTGGCGCTGCATAAACTCGGCGCCGTCGTCATCCCGGCGACGAACCTTTTAATGGAGCACGACCTCGATTACCGCTTCAAGGCCGCAGGCGTGCGCGCGCTTGTCTGCACGCCGGACGGTCAGGTCGCAGATGAAGCCCTGCGCGCCGCCAAAAACTGCGGCACCGTCGAATTTTTGGTGATGGCAAACGGCGCACGCGAGGGCTGGCTCGATTTCGACGCCGAGGTTGAAAAGCAGAGCGACGTGTTTGAGCGTACAGAGGACACCGCCTGCGGCAGTGACCCCATGCTCATGTTCTTCACCTCCGGCACCACGGGCTACCCGAAGATCGCGGAGCACAACTATAAATACGCACTCGGACACTACATCACTGCCAAATACTGGCACAACGTCAACCCGGAGGGGCTGCACTTCACCATTTCGGATACCGGCTGGGGCAAGGCACTGTGGGGCAAGCTCTACGGCCAGTGGATGTGTGAAGCGCCCATTTTTACCTATGATTTTGATAAGTTCGATGCACACGACATCTTGCCTATGTTCAAGCAGTACAACATCACCACGTTCTGCGCGCCGCCCACTATGTACCGCTTCTTCATTAAGGAAGATCTCTCCAAATATGACCTTTCCTCCATCGAGTACAGCACCACGGCAGGCGAAGCCCTGAACCCCGAAGTCTACGAGCAGTGGAAGCGCGCCACCGGCCTTTCCATTTATGAGGGCTTCGGCCAGACGGAGACCACGCTTTCCATTTACAACCCGGTCGGCTCCGTGCCGAAAAGCGGCTCCATGGGCATCCCGAACCCGCTTTACGATGTCGACCTCATTCTGCCGGACGGCACGCCTGCGCCGGTCGGCGAAACGGGCGAGATCGTCATCCGTACCGATAAGCACACGCCCTGCGGCCTCTTCATGGGCTATTACCGCGACGAAGAGAAGACCCGCGAAGCGTGGAGCGGCGGCGTATATCACACCGGCGACACCGCATGGCGCGATGAAGACGGCTACTTCTTCTATGTCGGCAGAACAGACGATGTCATCAAGTCGTCCGGTTACCGCATCGGGCCGTTCGAGATCGAATCCGTCATCATGGAGCTGCCGTATGTGCTCGAATGTGCCGTCACCAGCGCTCCGGATCCCATTCGCGGGCAGGTCGTCAAGGCGTCCATCGTGCTCACAAAGGGCACGCAGGGCACAGAAGCGCTGAAAAAAGAAATTCAGACCTACGTCAAGACGAACACCGCACCGTACAAATACCCGCGTATCGTTGAGTTCCGCGATGAGCTGCCGAAGACCATCAGCGGCAAAATCCGCCGCGTAGAGCTCAAGGGCTGATTTTAAACCGAATAGACACATAAGCGCCGCTGTACGACTTTTTCCTGTATGGCGGCGTTTTTTCTATGCTTGTGTGTTCTAAATTCAAATTTTGTTCACCGTTTTTCCCCCGTATTTGCGTATAATGTTTATGAGTAAATTTGTGCGTAAAGGGTGAGAGAAACGGATAGAAATTTGGAATACGAGCCGGTACGCGGCGCGCACATTTTAATGATCGTCAATCCCGTTTCCGGCCGCATCGGCGGCGAGCATACCGCCGATAAGCTTGAAGCATGGCTGAAGGAAAGCGGCGCCGCCGTTGACCGCTTTGAAACGACCGAAACGGAAAACGGAAGCGGCTACACCGCAAAGCTCGCAGAAAACGACTATGCCCGCGTCGTCGTGCTCGGCGGCGACGGCACATTAAACGCCGTCTTAAACGGCATGCTGCACCGCGCGCTGCGCACGCCCATCACATATCTGCCCGCCGGTACCACAAACGATTTTGCCCAGACGCTCGGCATTCAAAAGCATCTTTTAGATCCCTATAAGAGCTTTACGGAAACAGAAGACCGCCTCATTGATGCCGGCAAATTCGGCGACGGCTATTTTTCCTATGTCGCGTCGTTCGGCTTATTTACAAAGTGCTCCTACGCCACGCCGCGCACCATGAAGCGCCTTTTGGGCCACTTCGCGTATGTCTTAGAGGGCATGAAGGACCTCCACGCGCTCGACGCCACGCCCCTCACCGTCACGGCAGACGGAGAATTTTTCGAGGGCGCGTACATTTTCGGCGCGTTCAGCAACTCGCTTTCCATCGGCGGTATGCTGAAATACGATGAAAACAGCGTCGATATGAACGACGGCAAGCTTGAGATGCTTCTCATTCGCAAGCCGGAAACGCTTCCTGACCTGCACCGCCTCATTCTGGCGCTCAAAAACAACGATTTTTCGGACAAGCACATCGATTTCGCCTCCGCAAGTACGTTCCGCCTGCATGCCGCAGCGGGCTTTGATTGGTCAATCGACGGCGAATACGCCGCAGGCGGCATCGATACCGTCATCCGCTGTGTCAAGGATGCCGTGTGCATCGCCGCGCCGCGTGTCGAAAACGGTTGATTTTTCCTGCAAAACGTGTATAATAGCAAAAGCGATACTGCCTGCGGACTGGAAGAAGGCCGGGCAGTAAGCCTATCCTATTCACCATATTTTCGGAATGCCTTTTTAGGTACGCGCGCTGCGCGGGAAAGGAGGTGTGGCCTGTATGGCCTCATCTTTTGAAATCAAATCAACCAGACCTTCGGTGGGTGAAACCATCGTCACCATCGTTCGGGATCACATCGATTACCGAAAACAGATCTTTAAACTTGCGGGCTCCGACCTGCGCCGCACATACCGTGCGTCCGCACTCGGTTGGTCTTGGGCTATCATCAAGCCGCTTGTCACGATTTTCGTTTACTGGTTTGCATTTGCCATCGGCCTGCGCCGCGGCGGCGATATCGAGGGCTACCCGTTCGTGCTGTGGCTCATCAGCGGCATCGTGCCGTGGTTTTATATGAGCGAAATGCTCACGCTTGGCACCGAGTGTATTTTGCGAAACCGCTATCTCGTCACCAAGATGAAATACCCGGTCTCCACCATTCCGACGTTTACCAGCATCTCCAAATTCTCTGTGCACCTCATCTTGATGATGATCACCATCCTCATCTTCGTTATCACCGGCAACGAATTGACCATCTACCTTGTGCAGCTGCCGTTTTACATGCTGTGCAATTTCCTGTTCTTCACCGGCTGGGCTATGTTTGCCGCGCCCATCGCCGCCATCAGCACCGATTTCTCAAACCTCGTCAAATCGTTCGTCACAGCGGTGTTCTGGCTTTCCGGCGTGCTTTTTCAGGTCGATACCATGCACAAGGGCCTCGCACATAAGCTTTTGATGCTGAATCCCGTCACGTTCCTGTGCAACGGCTACCGCAACTGCTTCATCTACCACACGTGGTTCTTTGACCAGCCGAAGCGCCTTTTGTATTTCGCCGTCTGGCTCGTCGTCATTTACGCACTCGGCATCTGGAGCTACCGCCGCACCCGCAGCGAAATGGCGGACGTACTGTAAGGAGGGCAAAAGCATGAGCGAACAAAACAACATTGCCATCCGTTTTAAAAATGTCTGCAAAACGTACAGACTGTATACAAGCAGCCGCCGTCGCCTTTTGGGGCTGTTTTTCAAAAGCGTGCCGCACAAAACAAAGCACGCCGTCGTCGATATGAACCTCACCGTCGAGCGCGGCGAAGCCGTCGCCATTTTAGGACGCAACGGCGCAGGCAAATCCACCATGCTTAAAATGATCACCGGCGTCACGTTCCCCACAAGCGGCGAAATTTACGTCAACGGCATCGTCAGCGCGCTTCTGGAGCTTACAAGCGGCTTTGACCAGGAATTTACCGGCCGCGAAAACATTTACCTCAAGGGCCGCATTTTGGGCCTTAACGATGAAGACATCGCAAAGCTCGAGCCTGCCATCATTGATTTTGCGGAGCTCGAAGAATACATCGACCAGCCTGTGCGCACGTATTCCAGCGGTATGAAAGCGCGCCTCGGCTTTTCCATCTGCGTCAACATCAACCCGGAAATCCTCATCGTCGATGAGGCGCTGTCCGTCGGCGACCGCGCGTTCCGCGATAAGTGCACCAAAAAGGTGAAGGAGATCATGCAGGGCGACATCACGCTTCTGTTCGTCACCCATTCGCCGGAGATTGCCAAAGCGTTCTGCACCCGCGGTATCGTGATGAAAAACGGAAAGATCGTGTTTGACGGCACCATCGATGAAGCCATCGACTACTACGCCACAAAATACTAAACTACCCCTTCGATTTTAAAACCGGAAAGGAAATTTACCATGAGAAAACCCAAAAAGCTTACGGCGCTCCTGCTCGCGCTCACACTGCTTTTCGCCTGCGCCGCCTGCGGCAGCGGAAACAGCACAACAGACGGCGGCAAAACCATCTCGGGCACGCTGCCGGAGATTATAGACCGCCTGTATGACACCGTAGATGTCGATGACGAGCAGCGCGATTTTCTCAAAAACAGCGTCGGCACGGTCGAGATTCCGAAAGACCAGTCTGCGTACTACTTCGGCGTCGAAAACCTCGATTTTGAAGAAGCCGTCGCGAGCGAGCCGTTCATCAACGCCATCGCGTTTTCCGTTTGCCTCATGCGTGTCAAGGACGGTACCGACATCGACGAGTTGAAAGCGGAGATCCGCCGCAGCGCGAACCCCGCCAAGTGGATCTGCGTGGATGTCAACCCGAACGACGTGCGCGTGGAAAGCGTCGGCGACCTTGTCCTGCTCATCATGGCGGACGATTCCGAAAAATACAGCGAAGCATTCTACGCCCTCGCCGAGTAAAAAGCAAAACTTGACGAAAGCGCCAAAAATCGCTATGATGAATATAAACGCGGCGTGATGCCGCGTGACGAAAGGAAGTTATATCATGCTGAAGAAAATCGATACAAAGAAAGCCCCCGCAGCCATCGGCCCGTATTCGCAGGCCATCGTTTGCGGCAATATGCTCTTCACCTCCGGTCAGATTCCGATCGACCCCGCAACGGGTGACATCCACGGTGCAGACATCACCGAGCAGGCAGAGCAGGTCATGAAGAACCTTGCCGCCGTCCTCGAAGAAGCCGGTACCACGTTTGAAAACGCCGTGAAGACCACCTGCTTCCTCGCCGATATGGGCGATTTCGCCGCGTTCAACGCCGTCTACGGCAAGTATTTCACCGAAAAGCCGGCACGCTCCTGCGTTGCCGTCAAGACCCTACCGAAGAACGTCCTCGTCGAAGTGGAAGTCATCGCAGCGCTTTAATTTCCGCAAACCAAAAGGCATACGGTAAGCGAAAAACGCTTTGCCGTATGCCTTTTTGCATATAAAAAGCGCCGTACGGATTCCCGTACAGCGCCGAAAAATCACTTTTTCTTGCTCGTTTTAAACTTCGGGAACAGCGGCTTTTTACCCTGTTCCTTTTTCTTTGCCGCGCGTTCCAAAACGGGGGCGCACAGCGGGCGGCCCTTAGAATACCCCGCCGCGTAGTGAGAGTTTTCCAGATATGGGTATTTGCCCGGTTCTAAATCAGCGTTTGAAAGCCCGCGCGCCGCAAGGCGGTTCGTTGTCACGCGGCGCATCACCGTGTATAGAACCGCTGCAATCGGTGTGCCGAGAATAATGCCCAAAATGCCGAACAAATTGCTGAAGATCGTCACGGCGGTCATCACCCACACGCCCGGCAGACCGATGGTCGAGCCCACGACCTTCGGATAAATGAGGTTGCCCTCAAACTGCTGAAGGCAGATGAAGAAGATGACGAACCATACAGCATCCATGGGGTTTACGATCAGCAGCAAAAACGCGCCGATGCCGCAGCCGATGTACGCGCCGAGAATCGGTATCAACGCAGTGATCGTCACAATGCACGAGATGAGCAGCGCGTAGTCAAACCCGATAAGCGACATGCAGATGAAGCACAGGCAGCCTAAAATGACACACTCCGTCAGCTGGCCGCGCACGAAGGAAGAAAACACGTTGTTCGAGGTCACCGCAATGTCTGCCAGCGTTGCCACCACCTTTTTCGGCAGCAGGGAATAGGAGACACGCTTTAAGGAAAGCAGCAGGCTCTCCTTGCTCGTCAGGAAGTACGCGGAGAAGATAACGGAGAGCACAAACGTGAAAATGCCGCTCGCCACATTCACGGTCACGTTCACAAGCGAGCTGAAAAAGTTCGTCGTAAACTCCGTTGCGCCCGATAAAATCGAAGACCAGTTGAAGTTATTCAACGAATCCACCATCGTGGAAAAATCGAGGTTAAACTGCTTGGAAAGCTCGTCTGCCCATTTGGCAATCTGGTCTGCATACACCGGAATATTCACGCGTGCCGTCTCGCCGATGAGCTCAAGGGACTTGAAAATCTCCGGCACAATATACAGCGTGATGGCGAGGAGGATGAGCACGATCACCGCATAGGAAAGCGCCACGCATACCGGGCGCTTCAGCTTTTTCCACACCTTGTTGTCACTGCGTGTGAGTCTTCCGAACACCGTGTTCTCAAACAGATTCAAAAACACATTTAAAATGTACGCGATGAAAAGGCCCAGAATAAACGAGCTCACCGCGTTAAAGAGCACGCCGCCCACCTTCGAGACCGCATCGAACTTGAACAGTACGAAAATCAGCCCCACCGCAAAGGCGGCAATGGCAATGCCGGGCTTTACATAGTCCCACGGGGTGTATTCCCGCATCGGTTTCTTTTCTGCAGAATGGTTTTCTTTTTCCACAATGACCCTCCGGTTTCCAATACACGTTAAGGCGATACCGCAGGCTTCGCCCTAAAAAATGACCCGCCGCACACGGAAATGCGCGCGGCGGGTGCTCAGAGTTTTTTATTTAAGAATTAAAGTCAGAACGTCGCCTTTGCGCCGGTCTCAAATGCCTTGTAAGCACCGTCCATCAAACGGGTCAGCATCACAGCCTCGTCAATCGTGAACGGAGACGGCTTGCCGTTTACAACAGCATCGATCCACTGGTCGATTGGCAGCGGCTCCTTTTCCGGCAGCTCAAGGTCTACCCACTTGCCTTCGGTCGCCTTGCCGCCCCACTGTACGCTGTCGCCGTGTACCATCACAGCGCCGTCCGTGCCGCTCACTTCCAGCGTGTACGGGTTGCACTCGGAGACAAAGCCGGTCTCGGAAACGCCGATCTTGCCGTCTGCAAACTCGATGACGGAGACCGCATTGTCCTCAACGCCGCGGTTCGTCACCTGCGTGAACGTGGAGGTAATGGATTTCGGCTCTCCCAGCAGCCAGTAAAGCGTGTACATCGGGTGTGAGCCAAGGTCTATCATTGCGCCGCCGCCGCACTGTGCTTTATCGTAGAAATGCGGGGGAAGCCAGTTTGCGGAGCTGCCGTTGTGTACGTTGCGCACGCGTGCGTAGGTCACACGGCCCAGCTTACCGCTGTCCATCAAAGCTTTTACCGCGCGCAGCGTCGGGAACGTGCGGTGCGGATAAGAGATCGTAAATACCTTGCCGGAAGCCTTCACAGCCTCGGCGACCTTCTCTGCGTCCTTGGGGTCGATGGTGAGCACCTTCTCGGTGAAGATGTTCTTCTTCGCCGCCGTCACCTTCATCATGACCTCCGGGTGGTCGCAGGTCGCAGTACAGATGACCACGCTGTCAATGCTCTCGTCGCCGAGTACAGCGTCGAGGTCTGCGTTGAACGGCAGGTTCATTTCACCGGCGAACTTCTTGCCGCGCTCTGCGTCGTTGTCCCAAACGACGGCGACTTCCGCATTCGGGTTGTTCAGTACACCCGTGGTGTACTCTTTGGTGTGGACGTGCCAGGTGCCTAAAATTGCAACTTTCATGGTTTTCAAACTCCTTACCCTAATCAGGTCTTTTGTTTAAACTGCTTATGGCAGCGCTGGCAGGTGACAAGAATTTTACCGCGTCCGCGCGGTGCGCGCAGCTGCTGGCGACAGCCCGGACAGCGGAAGTATTTGTACTGCTTGCGCTCGCGAAAAGCCGTTTTCTTAATTCTAAACCATTTTTGCACCGGTGTCCATACCTTTAAGAAAGAATAATATTCTTTTTGCCGCGCGGGGATGTTGCGCGAGAACATACGGAACAGTGCATAGATATAAAGCGCGTAAGAAATAATTGCGAGCGGCCAGAACCAGAAAATGCGCGAAAGGAACATCACGATGATACCGAGGATCATCAAAACAAGGTTCAATTCGTCCGTGCCGTACCGTCCGTACATAAATCTTCTCAATTTTTCAAGAAACAAATAAAAACACTTCCTTAGAAATGAGGGTATAGAGATAAGGTTAAAAATACGATTTCACAGTTAAAAGTATAATGCGCGGAAAACTTTTTTTCAAGAAAACCGAGACTTCTTTCACACTAAGTTTACACTTTGTTCTTAGGGTAACACTAAGGTAACAAAGTGTGCATAAATCTCTGCGGTTTCAGAAGCAGAACATCACAGGACACAAGCGGACATCTTTTTCAAAACGCGCTTTTTCCGGTATTTACCGCTTGACAAATCAGAACGCATGTTCTATAATAAGAGTATAGAGAACGCATGTTCGTAACGCGTCGAAAGGAGGCAAAAGCCGTGGATCGGGTCATTCTGCACATCGATATGAATAACTTTTATGCCTCTGTGGAGACGCTTTATGACCCGTCGCTGAAAGATATTCCCATGGCGGTCGGCGGCGACAAAGAGCGTCGCCACGGCATCGTCCTCGCGAAAAATATGCTCGCGAAGGCCAAAGGCGTCAAAACGGCGGAAGCCCTGTGGGAAGCGGAGCGCAAATGCCCCGGCATCAAGTTCGTCCCGCCGCATTTTGAGCGCTACGCAAAGTATTCGCGCCTTGCAAAGGAGATCTACATGCAGTACACCGACATGGTGGAAAGCTTCGGCTTAGACGAGTGCTGGCTCGACGTGACCGGCAGCCGCCGCTTGTTCGGCAGCGGCCGCGAGATTGCGGAGGAAATTCGCGCGCGCGTCAAAGATGAGCTCGGGCTCACGGTGTCAATCGGCGTGTCGTTCAACAAAATTTTCGCAAAGCTTGGCAGCGACTATAAAAAGCCGGATGCCGTAACGGAGTTCACGCGCGAGAATTTTAAAGAGCTCGTGTGGCCGCTCCCGGCGGCAGACCTGCTGTTCGTCGGCAAATCGACGCAGGAAGCGCTCAGAAAATACGGCATCTACACCATCGGTGACGCTGCAAAAGCCGACCGGAAGCTGTTAAAAAGTCTATTCGGCAAGGCGGGCGAGCAATTAAGTATGTACGCAAACGGTGAAGACAGGTCGCCCGTGCGCCGTGTGAACGAGCACGAGGAGATCAAAAGTATCGGCAACAGCACCACTGCCGTGCACGACCTAAAAGACGACGGCGAAATTCGCGCAGAGCTCTACATGCTCTCCGAAAGCGTCGCACAAAGATTGCGCGAAAAGGGCCTTTGCGGCTACAACGTGCAGCTTTCCGTGCGCAAATATAACCTCGAGACCTACCAGCGCCAGAAGATGCTGGAGACCGCCGTGGCGGATTCCAAAAGCATTTTCGACGCCGCCTACGGCCTTTTCCGCGCCCACCACACGGGCGAATCCATCCGCAGCATCGGCGTGCGTGTGTCGTCGCTCGTGCCGCTCGGCATGTCGCAGTGCTCGCTGTTTGAAGATGCCGCGCGCGGACAAAAGGCCCAAAAGCTCGAAACGACGGTCGATTTTCTGCGCTGCAAATACGGTGGCGACATCATTGATCGCGGCATCAAGGTGATGCACAAAGACCTCTTTCAGTCCGCCGCGGAAAACCGCCGCACACACGTCGAAAACCCGTTCAAGGGCGTCGCGCTTTAAGATAGGGAGAACAGCATGAACACACAAATGGACACCATGGAAAAGCTGCGCATTTTAACGGATGCCGCAAAATATGACGCGGCGTGCACCTCAAGCGGCGTAAACCGCGCAGGCGTAAAGGGGCAGCTCGGCTCTGCCGCCGCGTGCGGCATCTGCCACAGCTTTGCAAGTGACGGCCGGTGCATCTCCCTTTTAAAGGTGCTAATGACGAACATATGTGCTTATGACTGCACGTATTGCCTCAACCGCCGCTCAAACGACACGCCCCGCGCGACGTTTCGCCCGCAGGAGCTGGCGGATCTGACCATCAGCTTTTACCGTCGCAATTATATTGAAGGGCTGTTTTTAAGCTCCGCCGTGTTCGGCTCGCCGGACATCACCTGCGAAAGAATGCTCGAAACATTGCATATTCTGCGTAACGAGTATCACTTCAACGGTTACATTCACGTCAAAGCCATTCCCGGCGCGGACGAGACACTTTTGCAGCAGCTCGGCCTGCTTGCCGACCGCATGAGCGTCAATATCGAGCTGCCGTCAAACGACAGTCTAAAGCGCCTTGCGCCACAGAAATCGAAGGAAAACATCCTGCTGCCTATGTCGCGCATTCGCGACGGCATCAAGGAAAACGCGCACGATCTCATACGGTATAAAAGTGCGCCGCGCTTCGTACCGGGTGGGCAGTCAACGCAAATGATCATCGGCGCAACGCCGGAAAACGACCGACGTATTTTGCAGCTGAGCGAAGGACTTTACCACAAGTATTCTTTAAAACGCGTGTTTTACTCTGCGTATATACCGGTCGTGCAGGACAGAAATCTGCCCGCGCTCGACACCGCGCCGCCGCTTCTGCGTGAGCATAGATTATATCAAGCTGATTGGCTTTTGCGGTTTTACGGCTTCACGGCGGACGAATTATTGAGCGAAAAAACGCCCGACCTCGACCCTATGTTAGACCCGAAGTGCAGTTGGGCGGTGCGCCACCCGGAGGAATTCCCCGTGGAGGTGAACCGCGCGCCGTATGAGAAATTATTGCGCGTGCCGGGCATCGGCGTGGTGAGTGCAAAGCGCATCATCCGCGCCAGACGGCAAGCAAAGCTCGACCACGAGGGGCTGAAAAAGCTCGGTGTCGTCTTAAAGCGTGCTTCGTATTTTATCACCTGCAACGGCAAAATGCAGTGCCGTTTGCGCACAGACGAACCGGCGGTTTTGGCGGGCATTCTGCGCGACCGCGGGCTGCCGCAAGGCGGCATACAGCCCGAAATTCCCGAGCAGCTTTCATTATTCAACCCCACAAAGGAGGACGCGGTAAAATGTCTGACCGGACAACTGTAATGTATTACTACGACGGCACATATAACGGCTTCCTTTCCTGTGTGTTCGAGAGCTTTGCGGAAAAAGAAACGCCTGCCGCGATTTTGCCCGTTGATGAAGCCGACCAGACGTGTTTATTCGGCGCGAAGTATATCGAGACCGACCTGCGCCGTGCCGAGCGTGTGCGCGTGTCGATTCCGAAGAAAATGGGCATGGAGGCGCAGGATCTTTTGGAGCGCGCGTTTTTTACCTGTATGCCCGAAAAGGAACTGCGTATGCTGGAATTCATGCGGTTGGGGTACAAGGTCGGGCGCGGCGTGTGCGGGCGACTGACCGAGCCTGCCGTCGATAAGATCACGAAAGCGGTGCAGTTCCTTGAGCGGGAAGCGCACTTGTACCTCGGTTTTCTGCGCTTTGCGGAGTACGGCGACGTTCTTATCGCGCAGATTGAGCCGAAGAACAGCGTTTTACCTGTTATCGCGCCGCATTTTATCAACCGTTTTTCCGGTGAAGATTTCATGATCTTCGACCGCACGCATAAGCTTGCTTTATTATATAAAGACGGCGCGCCGGAATTTTTGCAGGCGGAGCACATCGAGCTGCCGCCGGAATCGCCGGAGGAGGAGAAATTCCGCGCCATGTGGCGCACGTTCTACGACACCGTGGGCATTGAGGGCAGACGGAACGACCTGTGCCGCCGCACCCATATGCCAAAGCGCTACTGGAACCGTATGACGGAGATGCGGGATAAGGTTTGAGATAAAATGAGAATGAAAAAAGGACGGCTTCCGGGGAAGCTGTCCTTTTGAAGTTTTACTAAAATTACGTTCGCGGGGTTTGGCAGACGATGTCCACAAAAAGGCGGCCGTCGGGGAGAAAGCTGACGCCGAGTGACGCGTCGCAATTTTCGGACACCGACCAGTATTCGTTGTAGATCTCGCTGGAGCCGACGGCGTCGGTGCTCAGGCGGTCGAGGTGCGTGGAGATGCGGTTTTCAAGGCCGGGGTAGGTGGTCGGCTCGCCGTACTGCGCGGTGAAGGTGTTGAGGAGCTTTTCGGGCAGCTTGCAGTCCGCATCGGTCGGGTTTTTGACGACTAGGACCCTGCGGTAGCCGTAAAGCGTATCGGTGTTGAGATCGAAAAGCAGGTAGACCGAAAAATCACGGTTTTCGAGCGTTTCGGTCCGGTCTAAAACGTAGGCGTTGGCATAAAGGTCGTCTTCCTTGTAGGTGAGGTTTTCCGCATCGAGCGCCGCAAGTACTTCGTTTTTCGTTTCGCCGAACATGGCGGGATAATCGAGCGCTTTGGCGCCTTTTTCCGCCGAGCAGGCGGTGAATCCGAGCAGAAGCAGGAGCAACAGAAAAACGGGGAATGCGCGGTTTGCGGCATAGTACGCAAAATGAGAAAGCGAGCTTTTTTTCATGGTATGACCTCCTGTTCAGAACGATGTTTTTTATCTTGATTATAGGAAACGTGCGGAGAAAAATCAATCGTCAAAGAAGATAAAAACGAGGGGCGTTTGTTGGGTGAAAGGACGGGCTGCGGTGAACGTGCATCAATCCTCAATCGTAATAAACTGCGTATGCTCCGGCAGGTTTTGAACTTCGGTTTTCAAAAACGCCGGTCTTAAATCGATATACGGCAGCTCTTCAAACGGGAACCACGCGAAGTGGACGCTCGGTTCATTCGGGCTGTCGAAACGGTCGCCGCGGGTGATGAGATCGGTGCCGGAAGCGTCTACGGTGAAGTAGGTGCAAAGCTCGTGGTAACGCTGCTTTTTGCCTGTAGGGGTGAAGAAGCTTTGGGCAATCCACACGGCGCGCTCCGGCGCGACGGTGACACCCAGCTCTTCTTTTAACTCGCGCGTGAGGGCGTCTTCGGCCTTTTCACGCATGGTGACGCGGCCGCCGGGGAGGTAGTAGTGCTCTGTGCTGTCGTCTTTTGTGACGAGCAGCTTGCCGTTCTGCACGATGATGGCGGCGGTGCGGAAGTTGAACACGCCTTTATCCGTGGAGAATGAGATGTTCGGGTTATACGAGGCAAATTCCTTTGCGAGCCTTACGGCGAGCGCGACGATGTTCTCGTTCGCGCGGGATTTATCAAATGTGCGGCAGCTTTCGCGCATGCGGCGCAGACGCTCTTTATGCTCGATGAGTGAGGACACGACAGCGGAGAAATTCTCCTTTGTGACGCGCACGCCCATATCGTGCGTTTGCAGGAAGTTGGCGTTATCTTCCTCCTGACCGGGAATGGCGTCGAACACGGCGAGCGGCAGGTTGCATGCGAGCGCTTCCGAGACGGTGAGGCCGCCCGGCTTTGTGATGATGAGGTCGGACGCGTGCATAAAGCGCTCTACCTCCGTTGTGAACTGGATAAGCTTTGTCTTTTTCGACGAGTTCGGAATTTCGCTTTCAAAGAGCTTATAGAGCTTTTTGTTATTGCCCGTGATGATGATGATCTGTAAATCGAGCGGGGAGGAGCACAGGCCGCGGTAGAGGTCTACAATGTTGGAGACGCCCATGCTGCCGGCCATGAAGAGCACGGTGGGCACTTCCGGCTCGAGGTCCATTTCGGTGAGGAGCTTCGCCTGGTCTTCCTTGTCGAAGAAGACGTCGTGTACCGGGATGCCGTAGGGATAGATATGCTCTTTCGGAATGCCGAGACGGCGCAGGTCGTTCACCATGTCGTCACAGGCGACGACGTAGGCATCGACATTCGGGGCAATCCACGCCTTGTGCACGCCGTAGTCTGTCATGAGGCAGATGAGCGGGCAGGTGATGCGGCGGCGCTCCTTTAAACCGGAGATCATCTCTGTTGCGAACGGGTGCACGCTGATGATGACGTCCGGCGCGACCTCCGCTAAACGCGGATAGAGCTGGAGCGCCAGAAGCTCCGTTGTGTGGGGGACGAAATCCGCAAGGGGATTATCTTTATTTGTCGTTTTGTAGAGACGGCCGAAGAGGGACGGGGTCTTCTTCGCCATAAAGAGGTAGCTGTCGCAAATGGTTTTGTCGAGCAGCTTGCCGATGCTTTTTAAGAAGTCCATTTGAATGACTTCGTGGGTGGTGGTTTCGCGTATATATTTTTCAAGTGCCGCAGCCGCGCGCAGGTGGCCGCCGCCGGTGGCACAGGTGAGAATCAAAATGCGCATGATACCGCTCCTTTTCAATAGCCTTTTCATCGGGTGTGTCTGAAAAATCAAAACTTATTTTCAGATACCCCCTGTCCTTTGCTCCAGTTTATCACATTTTTTTGTGAATTTCCATATATTGCGCGGAAATTAAGAAATCAAATCCGAAAAAAGAGTGAAATTTGCGGAAAATTTGCATTTTTCTGGAGACTTTTTTGCGGCTTTGCGGTATACTTAAAGTAAGCGGAGAACCTATATGCGTTCAAAAACTTTTAAGACATATTTAAACGTATGTCTTTACAAGAAAAGATGCGGCAGGTATAATATTCTCAGCCGGTATTTTGCCGGCGAAAAGGAGAGAATATCTGCAAAACGTAAGTCGGTACGATACAGAAAAGCGGCTGTGAGAAGCTGCCGGGATTTTCAGAAAGGCGATCTCATGTATAGACATAAAACGAAAAAATATCGCGCGGCGGCGGTCGGCGCAGTTTTGGCGGCTGTCTTGATGCTGGGCTTTGCGGGCTGCGATAAGCTGCCGACGTCTTCCGACGCTGCGGCGACGGTGGCGCCGACGCCTACCCCGGAGCCGGAAGACCTGACCGTGTTTGCGGAAGGTACCACGATGGACGGCATCGACATTTCCGGCATGAAGCTCGCGGAAGCCGAAAAAGTGTGCAGAGCAGCGGCATTAAAGCCGTATGCGAATATTAACGTCACGGTGAAAAGCGGCGATACCGAAATGACCGCCAAGGGCAGCGAGCTGACCGTTGTGGATACGCTGGATATTACGCTGACGCGGCTTTTGAAATCGAGAAAAGCGGGCGACTACGAAATGACGTACTGCCTGTCGCTCAAAAATTTTGAAAATGAATTAAAACAGAAGCTCGGCGATTTCGTCGTGCAGGCTAAGGACGCGACCGTGGGCTCTTATGACTTTGACGCGGGCGACTTTAAGTTTGAAGATGCCGTAAACGGCAAAAAGCTGGACGTTTACGGAACGCTTGCCGCCGTGAAGACGCAGTTCCTTAAGAAGACGAGCGGCGAAGTAGAGGCTGCTTTGCAGGAGACCGCGGCGAAAGTGACCGTGGACGACCTGAGAAAAGATTTCGGCATGATCTCCTCGTTTGAGACGGTCTCGACGAATACGGAAAACGGCAACCACAACATGGGTCTGGCGCTTTCCCGCGTGAACGGCACGGTTTTGAACCCGGGCGATACATTCTCTTATGAAAACATTGTGGGCGATTCCACAAACGCTTCCACGGGCTTTTTGCCGGCGGGCGGCCTTTCCGGCGGCGCGCTGGTGCAGATGTACGGTGGCGGCATTTGTCAGGCTTCTTCAACGATCTACGGCGCTGCGCTGCGTGCGGGTATGACAATCACGCTGCGCGACTGCCACTCTTCACCGTCTACGTACGTGCCGATCGGTCTGGACGCGACGGTGAGTTACGGCGAGATCGACTTCCAGTTCCGCAATGATCTTGACACCCCGGTGTACATTATGAGTTGGATGGACGGTGTGACGCTGCATGTGCAGTTCTACGGCAAGCACCCGAAAGAGTGGGACACGATCAATGTGTATTCCCAGACAACGAGCGAGATCCCGCCGCTGAGCACTGTGAAATACGTGGTTGACCAGAACCTTAAAAAGGGCGAAAAGGTGCTTTCCACAAGCGGCAACTGGGGCTATGAGGCGAGCGCTTGGCGTGATTTTGTGAAGGACGGAGAGGTCATCCGCACCGAGACGCTTCCTTCCTCCTACTACGGCCCAAGCGGCACCATTTACCGCATCGGCCCGGGCACGGAGACGTCTTCCCCGAGCCCGACACCTACGGCAACCCCAACGGCAGCGCCGACTGCGACCCCTGCGCCGACTGCGGCGCCTACGCCGGAGCCGACCCCTGCGCCGGAGCCGACCCCTGCGCCGCCCGCAGAACCGACGGCGGCCCCCACAGAGGAGTCCACACCGGAGCCTGTGACGGCGGCCGAAACCGGCGAATGAGAATAAAAACAGTTTCCCCCTGCTCTTTTTTCGGCAGGGGGAATTTGTGCAAGTGAATATAATTGTGTCACCTCCGGTGACACTTGAGAGGAGCTTATTTGTGAGCATAAAAATAGACGGAATGGTGCGCGTAGCGGCGGCTACACCGCACGTGAAGGTGGCGGACTGCCCGTACAACAAAAACGAGATGGCGAAGATGATCCGCGAGGCGGCCGCAAACGGCGCTTCGGTCATCGCGTTCCCGGAGCTTGCGATGACGGGCTACACCTGCGGCGACCTGTTTAAGGACAGAAAGCTGATGGAAAGCGCGAAGGCGTGCCTGTTTGACCTCATCGAAGAGACGGAAGACCTCGATATTCTGTGCGCGGTGGGTATGCCGATCCCGTCCGGCGGGGCGCTGTATAACTGCGCGGCGGTGTTCAGCCGCGGCGTTTTGCTGGGCCTGCCGGCAAAGCAGCATATTCCGAATTACTCCGAATTTTACGAGCTGCGCCATTTTTCCCCCGCGCCGGAAAGCGGCATGCTGCGCTATGCGGGCGACTGGTACGGCTGTCGCGACGTGGTGTTTGAGCTTGCGCCGGACGTGACCGTGGGCGTGGAGATCTGCGAGGATGTTTGGGTGGCAGACCCGCCGAGTGTGACGCTTGCAAAGGGCGGCGCGACCGTTTTATTAAATCTTTCGTGCAGCGATGAAATTATCGGTAAGGCGCAGTACCGCCGCGACATGCTGCGCATGCACTCCGGTCGTCTGCTTGCGGCGTATGTGTACGCGGACAGCGGCTTTGGCGAAAGCACGACGGACATGATCTTTGCGGGACACAATTTGATTTGCGAAAACGGCTCGTTACTGAACGAGAGCGATTTGTTTACGAACGGCATCACCTACGGCGACATCGACGTGGAGCGCCTTGTGCAGGAGCGCCGCCGCATGAATACGTGGCAGGACGAGCCTGTGTGCGACATCATCGACGCTTCGATGGATCTGCCCGAGTTTGAGACGACGCGCACGGCGTACCCGTACCCGTTTGTGCCGAAGGACGACGCCGACCTTTCCGCACGCTGCGAGACGATCCTCAAAATGCAGGCGACGGGTCTCGCGACGAGACTGAAGCACATCGGCTGCAAAACGGCGGTCATTGGGCTTTCGGGCGGTCTCGATTCCACGTTGGCGTTGCTTGTGACGGCGAACGCGTTTGATATGCTCGGCCTGCCGCGCATGGGCATCCGCACGGTATCGATGCCATGCTTCGGCACGACGGCGCGCACGAAGAGCAACGCGCAGTGCCTTGCGGAAGAGCTCAAGGTGCATTTTGATGAAATTCCGATTGCGAAGGCGGTGGAGCAGCACTTTAAGGACATTCAGCACGATCCCGAGGTGCTGGACGTGACGTATGAAAATTCGCAGGCGCGCGAGCGCACGCAGCTTTTGATGGACATTGCGAATCAGCACGGCGGCATTGTCATCGGCACGGGCGACCTTTCCGAGCTTGCGCTCGGCTGGGCGACGTACAACGGCGACCACATGTCGATGTATGCGGTGAACGCGTCTATCCCGAAGACACTGGTGCGCCACCTCGTGCGGTATGAGGCGATGCACGGCAACGACGAGCTGCGCCGTGTTTTACTTGATATTTTGGACACGCCGGTCAGCCCGGAATTATTGCCGCCGAAGGACGGCGAAATTTCACAGAAGACGGAAGACCTTGTGGGGCCGTATGAACTGCATGATTACTATTTGTATTATATGCTGCGCTTTGGATTTACTCCTCGTAAAATTTATGCGATGGCGCTGCGCTCATTTGCGGGGCAGTATGACGCCGAGACCATTAAAAAGTGGCTGAAAACGTTCTACCGCCGCTTCTTCCAGCAGCAGTTTAAGCGCTCCTGCCTGCCGGACGGCCCGAAGGTGGGCTCTGTGACGCTTTCGCCGCGCGGCGATTTCCGCATGCCGAGCGACGCGTGCAATACGGTGTGGAGAGAGGAGATCGAAACGCTGTGAACATTTTAGTTGCGATGGAGACGAAGCCCTATCAGCGCGTGTGGCTCGAAGAAGCCGCGCCGGGGGAGACGTTTATTTATAAAGAGGGCAAGGCAGAGCGCGAGGACGTGCAGAACGCGGATATAATCCTCGGCAACGTGAGCCCGAAGCTCATCTCGACCGGCGATAAGCTCAAATGGTTACAGACGAACAGTGCGGGCGTGGACGGGTATATCCACGGCTGTCTGCCGAAGGAGACCGTTTTGACAAATGCAACGGGCGCGTATGGCCTTGCGATTTCGGAATACATGGTCGCGGTGTGGCTTGAACTTTTAAAAAAGCTGCATTTGTACCGCGATGTGCAGCGCACGGGCAAGTGGTGCGACCTCGGGCAGGTGCGCTCGGCGTGGAACTCGACGGTGCTGGTGCTCGGCCTCGGCGACATCGGTGGGGAATTTGCGAAGCGTGCGAAAGCGCTGGGCGCGAGGGTGATCGGCGTGCGCCGCACGGGTACGGATAAGCCCGATTTTGTGGACGAGCTCATCCACACCGATAAGCTTGATGAATACCTGCCACAGGCGGACTGCGTGGCCATCACGCTGCCGGGCACGACGGCAACGAAGGGTATGTTTGACGCAGAGCGCATGGCGAAGATGAAGGACGGCGCGATTTTATTAAACGTCGGCCGCGGGATGATCGTCGACACAGATGCGCTGTGCGCGGCGCTGGAAAACGGAAAGCTTGCGGGCGCGGGCGTGGACGTGACCGACCCGGAGCCGCTGCCCGCAGATCACCCGCTGTGGAAGATGGAAAACGCGGTCATCACACCGCATATCTCCGGCGGATACCATTTGCAGGAGACGCACGACCGCATTGTGCGTATTATGGCGGAGAATTTAAAGCGTTTTCTGGCGGGTGAGCCGCTTAGAAATGTGGTCGATTTTTCGACCGGCTACCGAAAACTGTAAGGGATAATGATGGATACGACACAGGAAATTTATTTGGACAACAGCGCGACGACGCGCGTTTCAAAAGAGGCGGCGGAAAAGGCGCTTTACATGATGACGGAATGCTACGGCAACCCCTCTTCGCTGCACAGCAAGGGCTTTGCGGCGGAAAAGGAGATGACTGCGGCGCGGGAGATCATTGCCGAGAGACTTTCGGCGCAGCCGGGGGAGATTTATTTCACGTCCGGCGGCACAGAGAGCGACAACATTGCGATTTTGGGTGCGGCGCACGCGAAAAAACGCGCGGGCAACAAGATTGTGACGACGGAAATCGAGCATCCGGCGGTGCTCAATACGATGGCACAGCTTGAAAAAGAGGGCTTTGAGGTTGTGTATGTGCAGCCGGAGGCGGACGGAAATATTCCGAAAGAGAAATTTGACGCGGCCATTGATGCGAAGACGATTTTGGTCAGCGTGATGGCGGTGAATAACGAAACAGGCGTTTTGCTGCCGCTGAAAGACATTGCGGGCATAATCAAGAGAAAAAAGGCCCCGGCACTGTTTCACACGGACGCGGTGCAGGGCTTCTGCAAAATTCCGCTCCAGCCGAAAAAGCTCGGTGTTGACCTCATCAGTGTTTCGGGCCACAAGGTGCATGCGCCGAAGGGCGTGGGTGCGCTGTACGTGAAAAGCGGTGTACGCATTTTGCCGCACAGCTTCGGCGGCGGGCAAGAGAAAAATCTGCGCCCCGGTACCGAGGGCGTGCCGCAAATTTGTGCGTTCGGCGAAGCGGTGAAGCACATGATGACGGAAAAGGAGGCGCTCACACACGTAAAAGCGGTGCAGGCGCATTTGATTGAACGGCTGAAAGCGATGCCGGAGGTCGTTTTGAACTCGCCCGAAAACGCGCTGCCGTATATTGTGAATCTTTCGGCAGGGCGCGTGCGTGCGGAGACGATGCTGCACTTTTTGGCGGAGCAAAACATTTTTGTTTCAAGCGGTTCCGCGTGCGGCAAGGCAAAACCGAGCCACGTTCTGAGCGCGATGCAGCTGCCGAAGGAGCGCGTTGAAACATCGCTGCGCATAAGCCTTTCGGCGGAAAACACAGCAGAAGAAATGGACGCGTTTGCGGACGCCTTGAAAGAGGGCCTCCAAACGCTTTCGCACGCGTAAGCGTGAGTTTATAGATGGAAAGGAATTTTGTCATGCAGGAAGTGATTCTGGTCAAGCTCGGCGAGATCGTCTTAAAGGGATTGAATCGCCGCACGTTTGAAGACCGGCTGTTAAAGAACATTCGCCGCCGCATTGCGCGCGCGGGCAACTTTGAGGTGTACTCCATGCAGTCCACCATTTACATTGAACCGAAGGACGAGGACGCGGACATTGACGAGGCCGAGGAGCGCATCTCGAAGATTTTCGGCGTCATCGGCTATGCGCGCGCTTGCGTGTGTGAAAAGGACATGGACGCCATTACAAAAGTGGCGCCGGAATACCTCAATGACACACTCGCGGGCTTTAAGACGTTCAAGGTGGAATCGAAGCGTGCGGACAAGAAGTTCCCGCTCGGCTCCATGGAAATCTCCCGCGAGGTGGGCGCGGCGCTGCTGCGCGCGAACCCGCACATTTCCGTAGACGTGCACAACCCGGAGATCACGGTGCGCGTGGAAATCCGCGAGAAAGCGGCGTATATCCACGGCGAGACGAAGCCCGGCGCGGGCGGCATTCCGGTGGGCACGGGCGGCAAGGCGGCCATTCTCATCAGCGGCGGCCTCGACAGCCCGGTGGCAGCCTGGATGATGGCAAAGCGCGGCGTGGAGCTGACGGCCATTCACTTTGCGAGCCCGCCGTACACGAGCGAGCGCGCACATGAAAAGGTGGTGGCGCTGCTGAAGAAGGTCGGCGAATATGCGGGCAGAATGGACATGATCACCGTGCCGTTCACCGAAATTCAGGAGCAAATTCGAGACAACTGCCCGGAGGAGCTTGCGACCGTGATTATGCGCCGCTTTATGATGCGTGCCGCCGAGCGCATTGCACGCGAGCGCGAATGCAGCGCGCTCATCACGGGTGAGAGCCTTGGGCAGGTGGCAAGCCAGACCATTCAGGCCATCGCCTGCACGGACGCCGCGGCGAATATGCCGGTTTTCCGTCCGCTTATCGGCAGCGACAAGTCGGAGATCGTGACGCTTGCGCACCGCATTGACACGTATGATATTTCCATTGAGCCGTATGAGGACTGCTGCACGGTGTTTACGCCGAAGCACCCGCGCACCCGCCCCACTTTGAACGTGGTGGAGGCTGCGGAACAGAAGCTTGATGTGGAACAGCTTTTGAAAAATTGCCTTGAAAAGACGGAGATCCGTCATCTGTAAGAAAGGGGAATTTTACCATGCAGGCAGAAGTACTATCGGTAGGTACAGAGCTTTTGCTCGGCCAGACCGTAAACACAGACACAACAATCGTTGCAAAGGCGCTTTCGGCGCTCGGCATTGATCTGCTCTACGCCGCCGTAGTCGGCGACAACGTGGGCAGATTGGAAAAGGCTGTTTACGACGCGCTTGACAGAAGCGATATTCTCATCACGACGGGCGGCCTTGGGCCGACGGGCGACGACCTGACGAAAGAGACCGTGGCTGCGGCTGCGGGCAAGAAGCTTGTTTTGCACGAGCAGAGCTACCAGCATTTGCTCGATTACTTTGCAAACGGCGGCATGACCGAAAACCAGATGAAGCAGGCGATGCTGCCGGAGGGCTGCACCGCGCTGAAAAACGACAACGGCACTGCGCCCGGCTGCGCGTTCCGGACGGACAAGGGCAAGATCGTCATCATGCTGCCCGGCCCGCCTTCGGAATTGACCCCGATGCTGCACAACTATGCCGTGCCGTACCTTGAAAAGTTCCAGAGTGCGGTCATCGCTTCGCACAGCGTGCATGTGTACGGCAGAGGCGAAGCGCCGGTGGCGCAGATGATCGAAGACCTGATGGAGCAGAGCAACCCGACCGTGGCACCGTACGCCAAGGAAGGCGAGATGTTCGTGCGCGTAACGGCGAAGGCCGCAACGAAAGAAGAAGCGGACGCAATGTGCGTGCCGGTGGTGGAAGAATTGAAGAAGCGCATCGGCAACTTCGTGTACGGTGTGGACGTGGAGACGCTGGAGGAGCTTGTAGTCAGTGCGCTTAAAAAGGCGGGCAAGAAGCTTGCAACGGCGGAATCCTGCACGGGCGGTATGCTTGCAAAGCGCATTACGGACATTCCGGGTTCCTCCGCCGTGTTTGAGACGGGCTGTGTGACGTATGCAAACTGCGTGAAGGAGCGTTTGCTCGGCGTACCGCACGAGACGCTTGTGACATACGGCGCAGTGAGCGAACAGACGGCGCGTGCGATGGCGGAAGGCATTGTGCGTGAGAGCGGTGCAGACATCGGTGTGGGCATTACGGGCATTGCGGGCCCGGACGGCGGCACAGAAGAAAAGCCGGTGGGCCTTGTGTACATTGCGTTGAGTGACGGCAAGAACACGTGGGTGGCAAAGCGCCAGCCGATGGGCAGACTGAAATCCCGCGAATGGCACCGCCACTGCGCGGCCTCCAAAGCACTCGATATGGTGCGCCGCTACCTTGCCGGTTTGCCGGTGGACGAGGCGTAACGCGTGCGGCGCAAATACCGCGAGCCGGAGCCTATGCGGCGCGTGGCGGTCTATGAAGACGAAGAAAGTATGCAGCCGAGAAAGCGGAGAATTCTGTTCCCGGTGCTCATCACGCTGTTTTCGGTGATTTTTGTCGTTTCGGCGGCGGTGCTTGTAATTGAGCTCATTGTGAACCCGTATGTGACGGATAAAAACGTAGGTGAGATTCAGGAAATCTACTCCGAAGCGGGCGACACGGAAAGCGTGGCCCCGGTGACTTCCGAAGACGACACGGCGGACAGCGAACGCATGGCAGAGCTGGAGCGCCGTCGCGAGGCTGTTTTGAAGCTGCAAAGTGTGAACAGCGACATTACGGGCTGGGTGCAGCTGGACGGCACGGACATCAATTTTCCGGTGCTGACGCCGCCTGCAGACGACCCGCAGTATTACCTTTACCGCAACTACAAAAAGGAAAGCACGAAGTACGGCAGCATTTTTTTGGACGGTATGTGCACGGTGGACTCCGATAATCAGGTTTTGCACGGGCACAGCATGCAGGACGGCAGAATGTTCTGGCAGGTGATCGGTTTTGGCAGTGCCAAGACCGTGAAAAGCTGTCCGGTATTTCGCTATGACACCGAAAAGGAAGCGGCGGAATGGAAGATTGTTTCGGTATTCAAGACGAATACATACGATAACCAAGGGGAACTGTTCAACTATCTGCGCGGCGATTTTGACTCTGCGGAAGACAAGATGCAGTTTTACTACGACGTGATGAAACGCAGCATGGTGAACACCGGCGTTGACCTGAACGAAAACGACAAAACGGTGATGCTTTCAACATGCTCGTATGAATATGAGGGTTTCCGCACGGTGATCGTGGCGCGCAAGGTGCGTGACGGCGAAGATGCGACCGTGGACACCTCAAAAATCACGGAGAACGAAAACGCGTTGTACCCGGACATTTGGTATCCCTCCGGCAAAGCGCCGGACTACTGGCCCGACTACTTTGAGGATGCTGTGCAAAACGGCATGGTGGATTGGTACACGGGCAATCTGTACAAAGATTAAAAGCTGAAACAGAAAACGAAAAACGCCCTCCCGCTTGCGGAAAAACCGCAGCGGGAGGGCGTTTTGGTATGTTATCTTTTATTCTTTGTACTTCAAAGCGCGGATGGCGTTGAGAACCGCGATAATCATGACACCGACATCCGCAAAGATGGCTGCCCACATGTTTGCAAGACCGAACGCGGTGAGCGCGAGACAGCCGAACTTGATGATGAGCGAGAACACGATGTTCTGCTTGACGATGCCGATGCACTTGCGGGAAATTTTGATGGCCTTTGCAATCTGCATCGGGTCATCGTCCATGAGGACAACGTCTGCGGCTTCGATGGCGGCATCGCTGCCCATGGCGCCCATGGCGATGCCGATATCGGCACGGGTGAGCACCGGCGCATCGTTGATGCCGTCGCCGACGAATGCGAGATTTGCTTTCTTCGGCTTATTCTGAATGAGCTTTTCGACTTCGTTGACCTTATCGCCCGGGAGCAGCTCGCTGCGAACTTCGTCGATACCAAGCTCTTTGGCGACCTGATCAGCCACACGCTTGGCATCGCCTGTGAGCATGACGGTTTTTTCAACACCGGCGTGCTTCAGCTTCTGAATGGCTTCCTTGGAATGGGGCTTGATAACATCGGAGATAACGATGTGACCGGCATATTCGCTGTCGATTGACATGTGGATGATGGTGCCGACGCTGTGGCAGTCGTTATATGGAATATTGTGCAGCGCCATGAGCTTTGCGTTGCCGGCGAGGACCTCGTGCCCGTCGACCTTGGCGGTGATGCCCTTGCCGCTGACTTCTTCAATGTCCGTTACGCGGCTGCGGTCGATCTCTTTGCCGTAGGCTTTCTGCAAACTTTTGCTGATGGGGTGGGAGGAGGCGCACTCGGCGAGCGCGGCGTACTCGAGCAGCTTTGCTTCGTCCATCGTGTTGTGGTGGACGGCGGTGACCTCAAACACGCCCTGCGTGAGCGTGCCGGTTTTATCGAACACGACGATTTTTGCATCGGAGAGGGCTTCAAGATAGTTGGAGCCCTTGATGAGCACGCCCTCATGGCTTGCGCCGCCGATGCCCGCAAAGAAGCTGAGCGGGATGGAAATGACAAGTGCGCACGGGCAGCTGACGACAAGGAAGGTCAGCGCGCGGTAAATCCAATCGACCCAAGCGGCATCCATGCCGAACGCCATGCGCAGGAGCGGCACGGCGATGCCGAGCAGTACAGCGGAAATGCAGACTGCCGGGGTGTAAATTTTAGCGAAGCGGGAGATGAACGCTTCCGAACGGGACTTGCGGGAACTGGCGTTTTCAACGAGGTCGAGAATTTTGGAAACGGTGGACTCGCCGAATTCCTTTGTGGTGCGGATTTTCAGAACACCGTTTAAATTGATGCAGCCGCTGATGATCTCATCGCCCTCTTTGACATCGCGCGGGAGGCTTTCGCCGGTGAGCGCGCTGGTGTTAAGGCTTGCGTTGCCGCTTTCGACCACACCATCGAGCGGGACTTTTTCGCCCGGCTGCACGACAATGATGCTTCCGACCGCGACTTCATCGGGATCGACCTGTTCTAACTTTCCGTCTTTTTCAATGTTGGCGTAGTCCGGGCGGATGTCCATCAGCGCGGAGATGTTTTTGCGGCTTTTGCCGACGGCGTAGCTTTGGAACAGCTCGCCGATCTGATAGAACAGCATCACGGCGATGCCTTCAAGATAATCGCCGCTCTTTGTCCAAATGGCGAGGAAGAACGCACCGAGGGTGGCGAGCGCCATCAAAAAGTTTTCGTCGAACGCGCGGCCGTTTAGGATGCCCTTGCCGGCTTTTCTTAAAATATCGTAGCCGATGACGAGATAGGCGGCGAGGTACGCGATAAGGCGCGGAATGCCCGTGATAGGTAAGAACTGTAACACGACCAGCATCACGGCGGTGATGATGATGCGGTACAGCGTAATCTTTTGTTTCTTTTTCATGAGGATACCTCTTGTGGTTTTATATAGCAGTTAGATGACACATTACCGTATAAAAAAGACCGACTGTACCGAGAAAGCGGAGCCGGTCATTTTTTCTGACGATACGGGTAGACCGAAGTAAATTAAAGCTCGATCTCGCAGTCCGGCTCAACCTTCTTGCAGGCCTTGAGGACATTCTTCATGACAGCTTTAGCGTCCTGACCGTCTTCAAACTCAACGATCATCTTCTGGGTCATGAAGTTTACGGTCGCATTTGCAACACCTGCGGTTTTCTTGGTTGCTTCTTCCATCAGGTTGGCACAATTTGCGCAGTCAACTTCGATGCTGTATGTTTTTTTCATGGGAAAAACCTCCGTAAAAAATCATTTTGTTTTGAAATGTGGTGCTAACGATTAAATACTTGCTTAATCGTTACAGTTGTAGTATACTGGGGCCGGAATAAAAAATCAAGGGGTTTTCGGGTGCTGCTTCCAAACGGGCGAACGGGATTTCCGAAACGGATAAACGGAGGACTTTTTATGGCGGATTTTGCATTGCCGCACGACCACGGCAGGCACAAGCATGACGAAGCGCTGCACAGAGAATTGATGAATACGGAGCGTTTTTCGGCCGTGGCGGACGTGTTCAAGCAGCTGAGCGACCCGGTGCGCGTGCGCATTTTCTGGCTTTTGAGTCACCGGGAAGAATGTGTTATCAACATTGCAGCGATGATGGATATGTCGAGTCCGGCGGTTTCGCACCATTTGAAGTCGCTTTTAGACAGTGGGCTTATCATGAGCCGCCGCGATGGCAAGGAAGTCTACTATAAGGCGTCGGACACCGAGCAGATCGGGCTTTTGCACGAGATTGTGGAGCAGGTGATGGAGATTACGTGCCCGGAAAAGGAAGTGGACTTTCAGGCTTCGCAGGAGGAGATCATTCGGAATGTGCACAATTACCTGATTGAACACATCAGCGAGCGCATCACGATAGAAACGCTGTCAAGAGAGTTCCTTATGAACACCACGACGCTGAAAACGGTGTTCAAAAAAGTGTACGGCACAACGATTGCGGCGCACATGAAGCAGCACCGCATGGAGCTTGCGGCGGGGCTGCTGCTGAAAACGCAGAACGACATTGCGTCCGTAGCGCAGGCCGTGGGGTATGAGAGCCAGAGCCGATTTACGGCGGCGTTTAAGGAGGCCTACGGCGAGCTGCCGACGGAATACAGACGGCGGCACGTGTGCGGGGCGAAGAAGCAGACGTGCGGGACGTGTACGTGCTCGACGTGTATGAGACGGTGAGGAGCTTGGTTTGAGAGCTTTTAGAAATTAACAGAGCGCGCAGCTTTTGGGTGGCTGCGCGCTCTCCTTTTGTATGCGATGCTTTTTTCTAAAGGCGGCTTTAGCCGCCTTTCAGGAAACTCATGCAACTGGGTTCCCTACACTTAAAACGTCCACGGGACGTTTTAAGTTACCCTCCTGGTTTTTGGGGCGCTGCCCCAAGACCCCGCCGCCTTTAAAAAGGCGGGCAAAACTTTTAATCGCCATTGCCGTTAGCTTAGAGGATAAGGTTTTCCAGCTCCTCTGCGTTATGGACAAGGGTATCGGCGCCGTTTTCTTCGAGCTCTTTTTCGTCCCTGAAACCCCAGGTGACGCCGGCGGTGAAGAGGCCGGCGTTCTGCCCGGTCTGCATATCAACGCCGCTGTCGCCGACATACAGGCATTCGGCGGGGGTGACGCCTAATTCTTCGCACAATAAAAGTGCGGCACTGGGGTTCGGTTTTTTCGGTACGCCTTCCCTTTGTCCGTGGACGACATCAAAAAGCCCGGTGAACAGCTTTTCGGCGATATAGCACGTCATGTTATCGGGTTTGTTGGAGAGCACGGCGGCTTTGACGTTGTTTTCACGCATTTTTTGGAGCAGCTCTACGATGCCGGGGTAGGGGGTGACGTCTTTTGTGGGATCACTTTCATATAAAGCGTCATACGTTTTGCGCAGGGCTTTTACATCTTCTTCGGTGTATGTGCCCTTAGCGGCAGTGAGCATGCGGCGCATGAGAATATCTGCGCCGTTACCGACGAATGTGCGGTAGCGGTCTACGGGGAACGTTTTTAAGCGGTGCGCTTCAAGCGCGGCGTTGCCGAATCCGGCGATGGAAGTGAGCGTATTGGCCACGGTTCCGTCCATATCAAAAATAACGGCTTTTACTTTTGCCATGAATATCCCTTCTTCATATTATAGATAATCGAAAAGCGAACGACACTTTTCGCACCGCCAGTATACCGCTTTTTTGACGAAAATGCAACCGGGGCGGGCTTTTTGGGGTGTGAAAAAGCATCTGACCTTAAAAATTATATTAAATCTGGCCATTGCGATAATACCAGCGCGGTGCTATACTGGGTGCAATCTTCAAGGCACGGCGCACGAACGGTGCAGTCGCGCCCCAAAGCAAAGGGGTAATCAAAATGAAAAACAAGAATTCCATCTACAAGATTGTCACCGTGGGCCTTTTGGGCGCGCTGGTGTTCGTCTCCAACTACCTGAGCTTCCCGATTCCGGTGCCGGTGGGCGATATTTCCCGTATCCACCTCGGCAACGCGTTTTGCCTGCTTGCGGGCTTTGTGATGGGCCCGATCGGAGGCGGTCTGGCGTCCGGCATCGGCGCGATGCTCTACGACCTGACGAACCCGGCGTACATCGCTTCGGCTCCGTTTACGTTTGTGTTTAAGTTCCTGCTGGCTGCGGTTTGCGGCCTCATCGCGCACAAGGGTAAAATCACCGGCAACATGCTGGAGGAAGACTTTACCATTACCGTGCCGCGCAGCATTGTGGCGGGCATCTGCGGCAGCCTGACATACATTGTGCTGTATCTCGCAAAGTCCTACATTACGACGGTGCTTGCGGGCAGTGCGCCGGAGGCTGCGGCGATTGCGCTTGCGACGAAAGCGGCTTCGAGCACGGTGAACGCGATTCTCGCCATCATCATTTCCGTGCCGCTCTCCGCTTTGATTCGCAAGGCGTTGAAAAGTTCGCACCTGACGACAAAATAAAATCAGCGTATAAGGAAAGCCGCCGGAACACGCACCGGTGGCTTTCGTTGTTTTTGTGTGACAGAGATTTCTTGCTTTTTTCATGAAACTGTTCACTGCACTTCACATGAACTTCACAGAACTCCGAAATAATATAGATAATCCGAACGGAAAGAAAAAAAGGTTGAAAAACCGTTTGGAATATGGTATTATGTGAAAGGAGTAAGGAACCATGAGTGACAATCATGAGAAATTCCAAAATGGTTTTGACCCGAACAATGGGTCTGAACCGGCAAACACCAATACTTCCGCTAATAACGCTGTAAACAGCACAAACGCCTACGGCACCTATCATAACGCACAGTATCCGACGAACAACACCCCCGCATATACGTGGAACGCACAGAGCGCTCCGCAGCAGAACGCGCCGGTGCAGCCAAACGGACAGCCTGTGTATTACGGTGTGCCGGTGCATCAGCCGCAAAAACAGCCGAAGCCCAAAAAGCACGGCTCGAAATTCGGCTTGAAGCTTTTAGCCGTTGTGCTTTGCTGTGCGATCACCTCGGCGGCGTCGCTTGGCGTATTCGTCGCGATGATTCAAAACGGCTTCATCAATGTGCAGTCTTCCGAAGCGAGCAGCAATGCTGCGTTCACAATCTCGCGCGTGGTGAACGGCGACACGAGCTCGGATACGAGCGCGAGCAGCGACGGCACGGTTTCCGCGATGAGTGACCAGGACATTGCAGCAAAGCTTACACCGTCTGTCGTGTGCATCCAGAATTATCAGGTGACACAGAATTACGGTTTCATGCAGACCGATACGTCGGACAGCAGCGTTTCCCCGGCGAGCGAAGGCTCCGGCATCATCATGAGTGAAGATGGCTACATCATCACGAATGCGCATGTTGTGGAGGGTGCGACTTCCCTGAAGGTGATGACCTCCGACGGTGAGACGTATGAAGCGCAGCTGATCGGCAGCGATACCGTGACGGACCTTGCGGTCGTAAAGATCGATGCGACGGGCTTGACGGCTGCGGAATTTGGTTCTTCCGAAGATTTGCGTGTTGCGGATAAGGTCATGGCCATCGGTAACCCGGGCGGCCACGAGCTGAGCTCCAGCGTAACGATCGGTTACGTTTCCGCTTTGAACCGCGCGATTGCCAATAACACGACCGGCTACACGATGGAATATATCCAGACCGATGCGGCGATTAACCCCGGTAACTCCGGCGGCGCACTCATCAACGAGTATGGTCAGGTCGTTGGCATCAACTCCGCGAAAATTTCCGCTACGGGCTATGAGGGCCTTGGATTTGCGATTCCGATCGATACGGCACAGCCGATTATCTCCGACCTCATCCAGTACGGTTATGTGAAGGACAGAGCTGTTCTCGGTATTTCCGGTCAGTTCATCGACAGCATGACGGGCCGCTTCTACGGCTTGCCGCAGGGCGAGTATGTGGCACAGCTCAATTCGAGTGAGGCACAGGCTTCCGGCTTGCAGGTGGGCGATGTGATTACCGCTATTGACGGCCAGCAGCTGGACAGTGAATCCACATTGCGTTCCGCAATCCTCAGCAAGAAGCCGGGCGATACGGTAACACTTCAGGTGTACCGCTCTTCGACGCAACAGTCCGCAACCGTGGAACTGAAGCTTTCCGAATACAGCGCGGGTTGATTTAATTTAGAGTACGAGTCTTTTTCATAAATCTCCTTTTTCAAGCAACGAACCCCGAGGTAACCCCTCGGGGTTCGTTGCATTTTGTCGGCTTTTGATTTTGCTGCCGTGGGTGTTCCCGGCTGTGATTGAGGGTGCGCAGTATCTCACTCTTTTTCTCGGTCAGAGGGAGCTTAAATTTTATACGAAGGCATAAAGTAACGCCGCACTCTCAATGAAAAATCGAGGGTGCGGCGTTGCTTTATTTCGAAGAATTCGCTGTGGCGAGTTCTTCAAGGAACCCCTTAATAGGGTTTCTTGCGGCAGAACAGTCCACCGGACTATTCTGCCTATCTTCCTGATTTTTGGTAGGTAAAAAGGTCTCGCCGTTTGTGAACGACGACCAAAGGCGTTGCCTTTGGAAACCACCACCTTTGAAAAGGTGGACGAAACTTTATTCGTCGCTTCGCTGTGGTTTACGGAAGATCAATTCCCTGTAATGGCGTTGAGTGCGGCGGAGACGACTTCACCGGCGGTATAGAGTCCGGAGGTGCCCTCCTGCACGCACACGGCGAACGCATACGGGGTGCTTTCATCCTCCGAGAAACCGACGATCCAGCAGTTCGGGTTTTTATCGTCGAGCTCGGCGGTGCCGGTTTTGGCACACAGCGAATAACCGTCGAAAAGATACTCGCCGTAGTAATTGACGACGTTGTTGCGCATCATGCTGTGGAGAGAAGCGGCAGTGGAGCTGTCCGTTAAGGTGTAGCTCGTGCGGCTTTTGCCGCCCGTGAGGTATGGCTCCGGAGTGGAGCCGCCGTTTGCGATGGCGCCCATCAAAAGCGCCATGTGGTACGGGTTTGCCATGACATCCGCCTGACCGACGGAGCTCCACGCGAGGTCTATGGCGCTGGTGGAGCTGCTTAAATTGGTACTGCTTTTGTCGGTGGTGACGGAATCAAACGAGAAGTTTTTACCGAAGCCCATTTCTTCGGCTTTCTTTTTGAGGTTTTCCGCGCCGATGTCCTCCGCAAGCTGCGCAAAGTAGAGGTTGCAGGAATAGCCGAGCGCCTGCTCGAGGTTCAGCTCGCCGTGGTAATTGAGACACGTCACCTTGCCGGAGCCGATGTCCATTTCTTCTTCGCAGGTATAGGTGCGGGTGTCCCAATCGGGCAGGTACTCCATGGCGGCAGCCGCTGTGACGAGCTTAAAGATGGAGCCCGGCGTGTAGGTGGAGGAAAGCGTGTGGTCGAGGAAAACGCCGTTGTATTCTTCGTTGTCGTTGAGGTCCTCCGGGACGTTCATGGGGTCGTATGTGGGAGCGCTGACCTTGACGAGTACCTCGCCGGTCTTATAGTTATAGACAAACGCGGAGCCGTTGCGGCCGTTGAAGGCGTTGTACGCGGCGGCGCTGGCGTTGGCATCTACCGTTAAAACGAGGTTGTTGCCGAGGTCCGAAAGCACGGTGCGCGCAAGGCCCGTGATGGGGTTATAGCCCACGAGCTGCGAGCGGTGCACGGCCTGCACGGCGGTGCCGATGTAGCCGCTGGAATCGCCCACGGTGTGGAGCAGTGCGCGGCGAATGTCTTCACTTTCGGCGTAAACGCGGGAGCCGTCCTCCGTTTTGGCGAGCACCATGCCGCTGCGGTCTGTGATGGTACCGGCGGAAACGGCGGTGTCATCGCCGTAAATGTGACCGTTATACGGCTGCGTGGCCCATGTGGAGCCGTTTAACGCGAGGTTGATGAGGAACCAGACGAAGCCGCCGCAGAAGGCAAACAGCAAAATGTAAAGGACAAAAGAGCGAAAGCCGGTCGTTTTCATCGGCGGTCACCATCCTTTCTGCGTGTGCGGGACTGACCCGGCGAGAGGTTTTCTTCGGAAATATGGACGCGGTATGCGCCGCGGGAACGCGGGGCCGTGTTTTCGGCGCGGGTATTCACGCGGGGACGCGGCGTGGGCGGGTCGTTTGGGGAGTAGCGCGGCGGGGTGAAGGAAATCGTGTCTTCGTCGGCCTCGCCTTTCGGGTGTCTTCCCGCACGGCGGGCAGCGTAGGTGCGTTCATCGGACGCTTTGAGGAATGCCAGAAGCCCCCAGACAGAGATCATACTGGAGCCGCCTGCGCTGATGAACGGCAGCGTGACGCCGGTGAGCGGCAGAACATCCGTGGGGCCGAAGACATTGAGCGCGGCCTGAAAGAGCAGCATGCCCGAGACGGCGCACGCCGCGATGGCGTAGAACGTGGAGCGACTGCGTGTGACATCGCTGCGGGCGTAGAGGATAAAGAGGACGAGCGCGAACAGCACCGCCATGCCCATTAAAAGGCCCTGCTCCTCGCACAGCATACCGAACACGAGGTCGCTGTCGCCGGCGGCGACATATTTTAAGATGCCGTTGCCGAGGCCGAGACCGAAGAGGCCGCCGCTTGCGATATACGTCATGGTGCGCACCTGCTGGTAGCCGAGGCTGTCTTGTGTGTGTTCCCACACGTGCATCCAGCCCGAGAAGCGCTGGGCAACGTAGGGTTTAAACTGCAAAATGAGGAACACGCCGAAGCACGCTGCCGCGAGGATGAGGAAAATGGTGCGGAAGCTGCCGGAGCGCATGAACGCGATGATGAGGAAGCAGGCGAAGAAGATGAGCGCCGTGCCGAAATCGCGCATGAGGAACAGGAATGCGAGGCAAATGGCGGCGAACACGATGAACTCCGTGATGTTCTTTTTCGTCTGCAAATGGTCGAGCGTAGACGCGCCGACGAACACGAATGCGATTTTGATGAACTCCGAGGGCTGGAAGCTGAACGGCCCGATGAAGATCCAGTTGCGGGAGCCGTTGACGTCTTTGCCGAGCAAAAGGTTTGCAACAAACAGCAAAATGGCGCCGATGGCGATGTAGAGCCGCAGCTTCATGACGCGCTCGAGGTCGCTCATGAACCAAACAAGGAAGCAGAAAAGCACAATGCCGATGCCGAACGCGGCAATCTGCATTTTAACGGTGTCGAGCCCCTCACCGCTGAGGAGCAGGATGCCGATGCTGCTGAGGAGCAGCCCGACGGTTTCAATCTCAAAACTGACGCGCTTTAAGATGCGGCGGGAGAAAAAGTACAGCACCCAGCTTGCCGTGAACAGAATCACGAACGGTGCGGCGGGGTAGAGGCGGAATTCGCCTGTGCCGATCATCAGTTGCAAGGTGAGCGACATCTGAACGAGCGTGACGACGAGCATCAGCTTAAAGGGGGACGCCGCCTCTTTGGAAAAGCCGGTGAACATGCTGCGCTTTTTCTGCGGCACGTCGGACGCGTTACGCAGCGTGAGCGTGGTGGAGCCCATGCGGATTTTGTCGCCGATCTGCACGAGCGTGGGCTCTGTAATCTGTTTATTGCGCACGCGTGTGCCGGCGTGGGAGCCGGTATCGCACACGAACCAGCCCTCTTCGCGGCGCATTAAAACGGCATGGTCTCGCGAAACGGAATTATCGGGTATTTGAATATCGCAGCTGCGGCTGCGCCCAATGGAATTCTCCCAGTACAAAACGGGAAAATGCGCGCCGGTGGCGGCATCCTCCAGCATGACGACCGGGTCTTTGCGGCGCTGTCCCTTTTTAAACGAGGTATAGCAGCGCCAGATAACGTACAAAACCATCAGGACGGTGACGGCACGCACGAGCACAAGGGCGGTGGAAAGCAGCCCGGAGCCGAGTATGCGCGTGATGAGTTGCTTTAAAAACTCCATAAAGACCTCTTTTCTTTACGGCGAAGATCAGTCGTGAATTTCGGCGACCTCACCGGCCTTTTTATAGATGTGGTTCGCGGGCACGAAGCCGCGCACCATGGAAAGCGGATAGACGCGTGCGTTTTTGCCGACGACCGTGCCGGGATTCAAAACGCTGCCGCAGCCGATTTCGGCGTGGTCGCCCAGCATGGCGCCGAATTTGCGCATGCCGGTCTCTACGCGTTCGCCGTCCTTTAAGACGGTGACGTTCGAGTGATCCTGCTTTAAGTTCGATGTGACGGCGCCCGCGCCGGTGTGGGCCTTGTGGCCCATGACGGAATCGCCGATGTAGTTATAGTGCGGGGCCTGCGCGCCGTCGAACAGGATGGCGTTTTTTACCTCGGTGGAATTGCCGACGACGCAGCCAGCGCCGATGAGCGCGTTGCCGCGGATAAATGCGCCGGGACGCACCTCGGTCTCCGGCCCGATGACAGTGGGGCCTGCAATGTAGACGTTCGGGTAAAGCTTGGCGCTTTTCGCGACCCACACATCTTCACCGCGCTGGTCGTATTCCTCGGGCGAAAGTGTTTTGCCGAGCGCTTTAATGAACTCGCCGATCTTCGGCAGCGCCTCCCACGGGTAGGTGCAGGCTTCAAGCAGCGGGCGCGCCGCGGTATAGCTGAGATCATATAAGGCGCGGACGGTCAATTCTTCATGTTTTACGTTCATATTCATGTTCCTTTCTTGACTCAATCGTACTGAAATACCGACTCTGCGGAACGGACTTGCGACTTTCCCATAAAACTCCATTTGGTATATTATAATACAACTCCCCGCACATTTCCAGTCTGTGCGGGGAGAATTCAGGTTTTCTTAACGATTTTGTGTGTTTACAGGTACTTTAAGGTGCGGATGGCGGCTTCTATGTAAATTTCGCCGGCATCCGTGCCGAGCTTATTTAAGTTGCGGGCGTCCCATTTTTCGCCGGAAAGGGAATCTGCCGCCCACATGAACTGGGCGAATTTGACGTTTCGGAACGCCGCGACGGTCGCCATGGCGGCACATTCCATCTCAACGACGGAGCAGCCTTGCTTTAAACGCTTTTCAACCTTGCCGCGCGTCTCACGAAAGAATGCGTCGGTCGTCCACGTTTTCACGCGGGCATAGGGGACGTCCATGTCTTCGAGCGCTTGGCAGACGGCATCTACACAGGCAGGCTCGAGTACGGCTTCCTCGGCGGGTGGGGCGTAGTGGTAGCTGGTGCCCTCATCGCGCACGGCGGCGTAGGGTACCAGAATGTGCCCGGCGGTGATGGCGTGATCGAGTGCACCGCAGGAGCCGAGCATCAAAAACTTTTTCACGCCGTGGGGGATCATCTCTTCCATGATGCCGCAGGCAGACGGCGCGCCGACGCGCATGCATATCAGCGCAAACGCGGTGCCGTTCGGCGCAGTGCAGCGATAGACCGGTTCTCCACCGTTGCAGTCCTGATATTGCATGATGACTTCGCCGTGAAATTCCGCCGCGTATTTCTCCGTGAGCGGGCGGGAGAACACGCCGATGAGTGCCTCCGGCATATTTTCCATCAGGTGATAGAATTCGCTCGGCTCAATGACGGCTTTTCTATTCGGGTCAAAATCTGTGTGGATCATGGAATTCCCTCCTTCGTTTTCGCAAACGGTAAATTTTATCCATTATACCACGGGGGAGATTTTTGTCAAGCAAAGGCCTAAATTTACCAAAATATTTTATGATTATATTGAAAAGTTGTGCGGGATACGCTATAATAGTTGCAAATACAACTATTGAGAGCTTCTTAGGGGAAAGAGGGCATGTAATTTGAAAAGACTGGCGGTGTATTTAAAACCGTTTTTGCCGCGCATGGGCGTGGGCATCAGCTTTAAGGCGGTCGGTACGCTTGTGGAGCTCGCGATTCCGTGGATTTTGTCGTATATCATTGACGATCTGATCCCGCTGAAAGAAATTCGCCCGGTATGTCTGTGGGGTGGATTGATGATCGTGTGCTCGCTTATTGCGTGGGGCGGCAACATCACGGCGAACCGCATGGCGTCCGCTGTGGCGCGCGACTGCACGCGGCAGATCCGGCATGACCTGTTCCAAAAGATCTCGTATCTTTCGGAAAGCAGGGTCGATGCGTTCACAATTCCGTCTCTTATCTCGCGCATGACGAGCGATACATACGTTTTGCACCAGACGGTCGGCATGATTCAGCGCATCGGCATCCGTGCGCCGCTGCTGCTTTTTGGCGGCATCATCGTATCGCTGACGATGGATCCGATGCTGACGCTCATTATGGTGGCATCCTTGCCCATTGTGGGCGTAATTGTATTTTACGTCTCGCGAAAAGGTGCGAAGCTTTTTAAGATCGTGCAGAAGGCTTCCGATTCCATGCTGCGCGTGGTGCGTGAAAACGCCGTGGGCGTGCGCGTCATCAAGGCGCTTTCCAAATCGGACTATGAGCGTGCGCGGTTTAAGAAGGTGAACGACGACCTCACCGAAAAGGAGCGCACGGCAGAGAGCACCATGGCGCTTATCAACCCGGTGATGAGCCTTTTGCTGAACCTCGGCATTGTGGCGGTCATCACGGTGGGCGCGGTGCGCGTGAACAACGGCACCTCCGAGATCGGCAAGATCATCGCGTTTATGAATTTATACACCATCGTTTTGAACGCTTTGATGGCGATTAACCGCATTTTCATGATGCTTTCACGCGCATCGGCTTCCTCTGCGCGTGTATTGGAAGTGCTGGACACGCCGGTGGAGCTTTTCGAGACTGAGCCGCACTTCAGCTTTTTGCCGAAGGACGCGCCGCATGTGGAGTTTGACCACGTGACGTTCCGCTATGCGCGCGGCAGCTTTGCGGTGCGGAACATCGATTTTGCGTTAAAGCGCGGCGAGACGCTCGGCATCATCGGCGCGACAGGCGCGGGTAAATCGACGATTATTCGTTTGCTCATGCGTTACTACGACGTTTCGGAGGGCTCCGTGAAAATAGACGGCGTGGATATCCGCGACTACGCGACGTCCGATTTACGCGCGAAGTTCGGCGTGGTGTTCCAAAACGACACGCTGTTTAAGGACACGATACGCGAGAATATCCGCTTAGGGCGAAACCTGACGGACGAGCAGCTTTTGGAAGCGGCACGACGCGCACAGGCGCTGGAATTTATTGAAGAACAGGGCGGCCTGGACGCGCCGGTCGCCATTAAGGGCGCGAACCTTTCGGGTGGGCAAAAACAGAGACTGTTGCTTGCGCGCGCGTTGGCGGGCGACCCGGACATTTTGCTGTTGGACGACTCCTCGAGCGCGCTCGATTACAGGACGGACTCGAAGCTGCGTGAAGAAATTCGCCTGCATTGTGCGGACGCGACAAAGATCATCATTGCGCAGCGCATCAGCTCCATCATGCATGCGGAAAAAATCATGGTGCTCGAAAACGGCAATGTCATCGGCATGGGTACGCACGAAGAATTGATGGAGACCTGTCCGCTTTACCGTGAGATCGGGGAGTCGCAGATCGGCGAGGGACTCGCAAAGGAGGTGCACGCATGAAAAGGCCGGAAACCGTGCAAACGGAAAAACACGAAAAGCCCAAAATGAAAAAAACGGCGGTGCTGTCACGCCTTTTGCCGTATTTGATGCGCTACAAATTTTTGATGCTCGGGGCGATTTTACTGACGGTCGGCGGCAATTTGCTTTCACTGGCGGGACCGTACATTTCGGGTCTTGCGGTGGATGCGATGGAGCTCGGCTGCGGCAAAGTCAATTTTGAAAAGGTGGGCCGCTACGGCGTTCTGATGGTTGTGATGTACGCGATATCCGCAGCACTTTCGTATGCGCTGACGCGCCTTATGATCGTCATCAGCCGCCGCGTGGTGAACACGATGCGGCACGATGTGTTCCAAAAGCTGAGCGAGCTGCCGGTCGGATACTTCGATACACACCAGACGGGCGACATTTTGAGCCGTATTTCGTATGACATCGACACCATCAACACCTCGCTTACGAATGATATGGTGCAGGTATTCGCGAGCGCCGTCACAGTCATCGGCGCGCTCATCATGATGCTTTCCATTTCGCCGACGCTTGTGCTGGTGTTTGTTTTCACCGTACCGCTTTCGATGTTCATGACAAAGAAGATCACGGGCTTTACGCGGCCGCTGTTCCGCAAGCGCTCTGCAAAGCTGGGCGAGCTGAACGGCTTTGTGGAGGAAATGATCAGCGGGCAGAAGACGCTGCGCGCGTATAGCCAAGAAGAAAACACCATTAAGAAGCTCGATAAACAGAACGACGAGACCGTGGACGCGTACTACCGCGCCGATTATTACGGCAGCATGGTGGGACCGTCCGTCAACTTCGTCAACAATCTTTCGCTTTCACTCGTCAGCTTTTTCGGCGCACTGCTGTTTTTGGGCGGGTCAATCTCTATCGGCAACATTTCGAGCTTTGTACTGTACTCCCGCAAGTTCAGCGGGCCGATCAACGAAATCGCGAACATCATCGGCGAATTGCAGTCGGCGTTTTCGGCGGCGGAGCGCGTGTTCCGTTTACTGGATGAAGAGCCCGAGGTCGCGGACAGTCCGAATGCCGAAGGTCTCACCGAAGCTGAGGGTGACGTAGACCTTTCGCACGTGAACTTCGGCTACACAAAGGACAGACAGATCATCAAAGACCTCTCGCTGCATGTGCCGAAGGGCGCGCTTGTGGCCATTGTGGGCCCGACGGGCGCGGGCAAAACGACCATCATCAATTTGCTGATGCGCTTTTACGATGTGGACAGCGGAGAGATTACGCTTGACCATAAGCCAATCAAAGATCTGACGCGCCGCAGTTTGCGCCTCAATTACTCCATGGTCTTGCAGGACACATGGCTTTTTACGGGCACGGTGTATGAAAACATCGCCTACGGCAGCGAAAAGGCGACGCGCGAAGACGTGGAGCGCGTGTGCAAAGCGTGCGGCATCCATGACTACATCCGGACGCTGCCGGCCGGTTATGAAACGGTGCTCGAGGACGACGGCGCGAATATCTCAAAAGGACAAAAGCAGCTGATGACCATTGCACGCGCGATGCTGCTGGAGTCGTCCTTGCTCATTCTGGACGAGGCGACCTCAAACGTCGATACGCGCACGGAGCTGCGCATACAAAAGGCCATGCGTACGCTGATGGCGGACAAGACCTGCTTTGTCATTGCGCACCGCTTATCGACTATTCGCAACGCGGATATGATCTTAGTCGTGCGCGACGGCGAGATTGTGGAGCGCGGCACGCATGAAAGCTTGATGCAGGGCGACACATTCTACCGGCATTTGTATAACGCACAGTTCGCGTAAAAACGCAGAAACGGGGGCTGTTATGAGACGTATACGGAGAACATTGCCCCACGCGGCGTGGATGTGAAAGAAATTCAGGCTGCAAAGGCGCATGAAACGTAAAATGCGGCCCCAAAAATTTTAAGAAAATACTAAGTTGAAACCGCTTGAAAAAATTCATTTTCGGTCTTATAATCATGCTGAATACGCAGTTCTGAGAAACTGCGAGCAGGAGACCGGGGGTGGAGGACATCAGGCGGTTTTTTCATACGCTGTACGGATTGTTTGAAAAGGGAACGCGCATTCGGGGTATTTTGGGGTGCTTTCTCGGCGGATTATTTTTGAATATCGTCATAGAGCTGATGGGCAGGCAGAGCCTTTCCGCTGTTTTTGTGCTGCTCGAATCACACCCGCTGGCGTTTTTGGAAAACGTGCTGATTTTGACGTTTTCCCTTTCGCTGTGCCTGTTTTCCAAGAGACGGTGGTTTTTCGGCATTTTGATCGGCACGGTGTGGTTTGGACTCGGCATTGCGAATTTATATGTGCTCAGCTACCGCGTTTCGCCGCTTTCCGCCATTGATTTTGCGATTTTGCAGCTCGATTGGTCGTTTATCGGCATTTACATGAGCGTACCGGCATTTATTTTGCTTGTTATTGCGGTGATTTTGCTGCTTGCGGGGCTTGTGATGCTTTTTAAAAAGTGCCCGAAAAGCCCGGTGCACCGGCTCTTTAACACGGCGGTGAGCGTGATACTCCTTTGCGCGTGCATTGTCATTCCGTATCTGCCGACGTCCTTAGGCTTCGGCGAGAATACATATACGGATGTTATCCGTTTGACAGAGAATTACGGCTTTGCGTACACGTTTACGCGCAGTCTCGTTGACACGGGTATTGACCGGCCGGAGGATTACTCCGCCCGCCGCGTGCGCGCCATTGCAGCGGAGGTGCTGCGCACAAAGGACAAAGCGCCCGAGGACGTGCCGAACATCATCTTTTTGCAGCTGGAGTCGTTTTTCGACGTGAACCGCTTAAAAGACGTGACGTTCTCCGAAAACCCGGTGCCGTATTTTGAAGAGCTGAAGGAGACATGCCCCAGCGGGTATTTCACCGCGCCGTCCGTCGGCGCGGGCACGGCGAACACGGAATTTGAGGTCATCACGCAGATGAATGTGCATGACTTCGGCACGGGCGAATATCCGTACAAGACGATTTTGCAGGAAACGCCGTGCGAGTCCATCGCGTATGACTTAAAAAAACTTGGGCTCGCGTCACACGTCATTCACAATAATACGGCGACGTTCTATGACCGCAACATCGTGTTCCCGAAGCTCGGGTTCGATTCATTCACGACGCTTGAATACATGAACCACGTGGAGACAAACGAAATCGGCTGGGCGAAGGATAAGATTCTGACAAAAGAGATTGTGCGGGCGCTTTCCGAAACGGAGGAACGCGACCTTATTTACACCATTTCGGTGCAGCCGCACGGCGCGTATCCGGAGGAGAGCGAGACGGCGGATATCAAAGTGCTTTCCGGCATAGAAGACCCCGCTTTGCGCGGACAAATGGAGTATTACGCGACGCAGATTCACGAGGTGGATGAATTTCTGCGCACGCTGACCGATGTGCTGACGACGTGGGAGGAGCCGACCGTTTTGGTGCTGTACGGCGACCACATGCCGTCGCTGGAGATCAGCAAGGACATGCTGGACCTTTCTGCAGGCGGCCTGTTTGAAACGGAGTACGTCATTTGGAGCAACTGCGGCGTGGGGGGCGCGGATAAAAACGTGAAGGCGTATCAGCTTTCGTCCCGTGTTTTGGAGCTTTTAAACATCAACGTAGGTACACTGACGAAATTCCACCAGTTAAACCCGTGGCGCGGCGCATACGAAACGGAGCTGCGCACGCTGCAATACGACATGCTGTACGGAGACCGTGTGGTGTACCACGGCGAGCAGCCGTTTGAGGAGACCGACATGCGCTTCGGCACGCGGGACATCACCGTGAACACGGCGTATGTGCGGAACGATATGCTGATGGTGCGCGGCAAAAATTTCACGCCGTACAGCGTGATTTACGTGGACGGCAACGCGAAGGAGACGACGTTCCTGTCCGAATATGCCGTGACCTGTGCGGCGGACGGCATAGAAAAAGGCGACCGCGTGACGGTGCGGCAGGTGGCGGAGGACGGCACGGAGCTTTCGGAAGCCATTGCCGACCCGTACGGGGATTAAATCGGAGGGAAACGTGACAGCGTACTATCATTTGCCCGGCTTATTTGAATTTTTCGAGCTGTACAGTGTGTTTTTGCCGCTGTACGGAGCGCACAGAGAATACTTTTACGAGTGGTGCGAGATTGCATCTATCTATGGCGCGCCGGCGGACTGCCTTTGGGGCGGCGGGCGCCTCGGCGACGGCGAGCACGACCCGCGCGCGGTACTCTCGCTCATGCGGGAATATAACATCTCCGCGCGGCTGACGTTCAGCAATTCTTTGTTGGAGGAAAAGCATTTATCCGACCCGAAGTGCAACACGCTGTGTAAGCTGTTTGCGGAAAGCGAAAGCCCGCAAAACGGCGTGATCGTGCATTCCGATTTACTGTTAGACTATTTAAAAAAGACGTACTCGGGTCTGTATTTTGTTTCGTCTACGACGAAGGTGCTGACGGACTTCGAAGACTTTAAACGGGAGCTTGAACGCGAAGATTTTCGGTTTGTCGTGCCGGATTTCCGGCTGAATAAACAAGTTGAAAAGCTGAACGCGCTGCCGCAGGCGCTGAAGGACAAGGCGGAGTTTCTCTGCAACGAGTGCTGCTCTTTCGGCTGCAAAGACCGCAAAGTGTGTTATGAAGCGGTGAGCCGCAAAAATCTCGGTATAGACAGCCCGGAGCACATCTGCACCGCGCCGAACGCAAAGGAGGGCTACCGCTTTTCAAAGGCGATGGAGAATCCGGGGTTTATCGGTGTTGCAGATATACAGAACGTATATCTGCCGATGGGCTTCACGAACTTTAAAATTGAGGGCAGGGGGCTCGGCAGTGCGCTCATTTTGGAATTTCTGCTTTACTACATGACAAAGCCGGAATACCGACTGCGCGTGCGGGAAGAAATATATTTAGACAACATGCTCGATCTGTTTTGAAGAAAGCACGGTTTGCGGCAAATTTCGCTGCGGGCCGTTTCTTTTTCTCAGCTTCTGTGTTATAATGACGGAAACGAGAAACATGAGGGAAAGGGTGTTCATTTATGGATCTGGAACGAATCGAAAAAGCGGTGCGGGAAATTCTGCTGGCTGTCGGAGAAGACCCGGAGCGCGAGGGCCTGCAGGAAACGCCGAACCGTGTGGCACGCATGTATGCGGAGATTTTCTCGGGGTTAAAATCCGACCCGAAGCAGCATCTCAAAATTTTCCACGAAGAGGGCGAGCACGACGAGCTCGTTTTTGTGCGGGACATTCCGCTTTACTCCGTATGTGAGCACCATTTGCTGCCGTTCATCGGCAAGTGTCATATTGCGTATATCCCGCGCGACGGCAAGATCATCGGGCTTTCCAAATTTGCCCGTATTGTCGATTGCTTTGCGCGGCGTCCGCAGGTGCAGGAGCGTCTGACGGCGCAGATTGCGGACTTTATCGAAGAAAACCTGAATCCGCGCGGCGTGGCGGTGTTCATTGAAGCGGAGCACCTGTGCATGACGATGCGCGGCGCGCGTGCGGCGGGCGCTTTGACGCAGACCTCTGCCTTGCGCGGCTGCATGCGCACGGAAGCGAAGACCCGCAACGAGGTCATGCTGCTGCTTGCAAAGTAAGGAGACCGATATGACGGAATTTTACGCGGCGGGAAAACGCTTTCCGCTGAACAGAACCTATGTGATGGGCATTTTGAACGTGACGCCGGATTCGTTTTCCGACGGCGGCAAGTATTTTGACCCCGAAAAAGCGGTGCGCCACGCGGTAGAGATGGAAGCACAGGGCGTGGACATTGTGGACATCGGCGGGCAGTCCACCCGCCCGGGCAGCGTGCGCATCTCGCCCGAAGAAGAATGGGCGCGCATTGAAAACGTGGTGAAGGCAGTTGCGGAGAAGACGAATCTTGCCATTTCCATTGACACGTTTTACCCCGAGGTGGCGGAAAAATCCCTCAAAGCCGGCGCACATATCATCAACGACGTGACGGGTTTTGCACCGGAAATGTGGCGTGCGGTGGAAAACACCGACTGCGGCTGCATCGTGATGCACCCCGGCGATCCGGATGACCTGAACGGCGCGGGCGGCGACATTTTGGTGCGTGTTCGTGCGTTTTTTGAGAAAAAAACGGCGGAAGCGGAACAGTATGGCGTCAATAAAAATCGCCTTTGCTTCGACCCGGGCATCGGCTTTGGCAAGACAAATGAGGAAAATTTCGCGCTTATCGCAAACCCGGAGAAAATCCGCGTGCCGGGTACGGCGCTTTTGATGGCGGCGTCGAGAAAACGCGTTATCGGTGCTGTTTGCGGCAACCCGCCGTTTGAAGACCGCATGGCGGGCACGGTGGCGGCACATACGGCATCGGTGCTGTTCGGCGCAGACATGGTGCGCGCGCACGATACGTTTGAAGCGGTGCAGGCGGCGCGCGTAGCGGACGCGATAAAGCAATTCAGAAAGTGAGTATAAAATGGAAACGATACGCATTAAGGGCCTTGAAATCTTTGCCTATCACGGCGTGAACCCGGAGGAAAAGGAAAACGGCCAGAAGTTTATTTTAGACATTGCGATGCAGGCGGACATTTCCCGCGCGGCGCAGACAGATGACCTTAACGAGACTGTGAACTACGCCGCCGTGCGCAAAACGGTGAACGCGGTGTTCACGGCACAGAAATATGACCTCATTGAGCGCGCGGCGCAGGTGGTATGCGATGCGATTTTGGAGAACTACCCGAAGGTGCAGAGCGTGACGGTGGAGCTGAAAAAGCCGGAAGCGCCCATCAACGCGGTGTTCGATTACGTCTCGGTCGAAATGACAAGGAGCCGTGCATGAAGCGCGTCGTCTTGGGGCTCGGCACAAATTTAGGCGACCGCCGGGAAAATCTGCGCGCAGCGCTCGCGGCGCTTTCGCATTTGCCGAAAACGGAGGTCGAAAACGTTTCCTCCGTGTGGCAGACCGCGCCGTTTGACGTGCCGGACGAGCAACAGGACTATTGGAACATCTGCGTTTTGCTGAAAACGGAGCTTTCGCCAAGCGCGGTGCTCGGCGCGTGCCTCGGCATAGAGGCAGCGATGGGGCGCGTGCGCGAAATTTACCACGGTGCACGGTGCATGGACTTAGATGTTTTGCTGTACGAGGGCTTCACACAGCGCGAAAAGGAGCTCAATGTGCCGCACCCCGGCATTTTGGAGCGCGCGTTCGTGCTGTTCCCGCTTTTGGAGCTGTTTCCGGAAAAGAATGCGTTCGGCTTCGATTTTGCGGACGCACCGGGCTTTAAAGACGGGGACGACGTGCAGCGCGTCGGCGCGGCGGAAGAAATTTTGAATTGATATTTCTAATATAGAAAATTGAGGAAGCTAAGTGCTTCCCTTTTTTCTTTTGAAATGTAAACTTTCCGTGTCTGATTACAGAAAGATTTCAAAAAACCTTGAAAAAGTTACCGAATTGTAATATATTATAAGGGTAGAGTTTCTTCAGGACTCTTGATTTTTGTGAAAACACGGAGTTAATCGATATGAAGATGAAGAAAAAAAGCTTGCGTTTTGTGGCCGGTGTGCTGGCGGTGACGATGCTCATTTCCTCCAACTCGGTCTTTGCGACCACGACGGCAGAATACGATGAGCAGATTGAATCCATTAAATCGCAGCAGGCGGAAAATGAAGCCGAGGCCGAGCGCCTTAACGAAAAGCTTGATTCGCTGCGCGACCAGACGAGTGAAGCCGAAGCGTATCAGGCAACGCTCGAAGAGCAGATCACGACGTACCAGACGAGCATCGACCTTGCGGTGCAGAACATTACGCAGCTCAATACGAACATCACGAACCTCGAAGCCGAGATTAAAAAGGCGGACGAGGAATATGCCGATACATTTGCGGAATTGAAAGTCCGTTTGCGCTCGCTGTATGCTTCCGGCGGCAACCTGACGACGCTGCAGATCTTATTTGATTCCACGAGCCTTTACGATTTTTCCATGCGCTCCGAGGCGATGAAGACCATCACAAAGCACGACCGCGAGCTGATGGAGAAAATCCGCCTTTACCGCATTCAGACGCAGGATCAGCGCGATGAGCTCAACAAAGAAAAAGAGGAGCTTGCCGACCAGAAGAAAGACCTTGAAAAAAAGCAGGAAGAATTGCAGGCGCTCGAGGAAGAAAACCAGAAGCTCATCGACGAGCTGAATACCCAGAGCAGCGAGACGGAAAGCGATTTGGCGGCGGCCGAGGCGGCGAAGGAAGATTACGTTTCGCAGCTTGACCAGCTTATCGCAGACCGAAACGCGCAGGCCGAAAAGGAAGAGGAAGCACGCCGTCAGGCAGAAGCAAACCAGAATGCTGCGAACAACAACTCCGGCAGCGGCAACACGTCTTCCGGCTCGGGTAACACGAGCGATGTTTTAAACACCGGCGACCTTTCATTCAGTTGGCCGCTTGCGGGCTACGGCTACGGCAGCATCACACAGTATTTCGGCGGCATGTTCAGCGGCTCGCCGCACGGCGGTGTGGACATCGGCGTTCCGTACGGTACCCCCATTTACGCGGCGGAATCCGGCCAGGTCATCTCTGCGGAGTACCACTGGTCCTGGGGCAATAACGTGCTCATCTGGCACAACGGTACATATTCCACGCGCTACGCGCATTGCAGCTCGCTTGCGGTTTCCGCAGGCGAATATGTGGAAAAGGGCCAGATCGTCGGCTATGTCGGCTCCACAGGCCAGTCCACGGGCAACCACCTCCACTTTGAGGTCTACCAGAACGGCACGCGCGTTGACCCGCTGAATTTCGTGTAAGATAGCTTATAAAATGATAAACACTCCAAAAAGTTCGGTTTTCGTTGATAAGGCAGTAAATCAAATTATCACCGCAGCTAAATCGGCAATGGGAGAAAAAACGAGCTGTAAAAAGCTACGAGCTGATAACGAAGTATTAAAAGAGCTTAGTTATCAGGCGCAGCAATGGCAAGGGAATTTACCGAGATCAGTCCACTACGGACTTTTCTCGGTAATTTTCTTATATCCGTACATTCGATTACCGCTGTCAGCCTTGCTATAATGATTATAGAAAAATCAAGGGAGGTCTGGCTGTTGAGGCAGAAGTATTACCTTGCGCTTACAACTGAAGAATGGCGACTAATGATTGAGTTCCTGAACAATCTTCGTAATCGGTTTATTTCGGAGGGTAAATACACCGATGCCGTGGACGAGGTGCTTATCAAAGTGGCAAATGCCAAAACCAAAAGATTCAAGATTACAGAGTGGAGGACTTGATTACGGAAAAATACATCACAGATGAACACACCGTTACCTGGTTGTCGGAGATGATGAGCCGGAGGAAGATCAGCCAATCGGAATATGGGGACAGCGGCACCTCCGCTATCTCAAGGAGCATCACCGTGTACGCTATGCCAACCTGCTGACCATCGGCAAGCTGAACGATTACCTTGCAGACCTCAACGAGCAGGCAGAAGCAATGTTTTCTCAGCTTGTAAAGCTGCTTGCCGAAAAGGAAGGCGTAACGGAGGTCCTCAAAGCAGAAAACCAGATGCTTTGGGTGCAGAAAATGAACAATCTTCGAAACACTGCAATGGAAATCGTTTCAAACGAGCTTATCTACCGTTAGAAATGACGACCATCGAAAAAGAGTACAAATGTGTTTCAGAAAAGCCGGTGTATACCGGCTTTCTTTTTGCCTGGGTGAACCGAAAAAGGCCCACATGATGCTCTATCCTGATAAGCGGAGGTGATGGATGGGTGACTGCGAAACGAGGGCTGTTCTGGTATGTGGACGGAGAACTGCTGTGCTTTCCCGTTTCCGGTGACGAAACCGATACGGTCGGCAATAATCATAGGCGATTTTGGAAAACGCTTCCGCATTCCCTTACCGGCGGGATGCCCTACAACTACTTTCCCCGTGGGCGGGTAGAGCTGCGGCACGGAAAAGCCGTCGTCTACCTACATCCCTCGCTCTGCACACCGGGAATTGATATCCGGATTCGCCATGCCTTTTCGCTGCCCGATGAGATGCAACTGTCGCTCAAGGCGGACGGAAGCCGGCACTATCGCAGTATTCAGAAGGAACAGGAGGGATGAGCATTGGACATACAGCCAGAGAAAACCTGCTGCTTTACGGGGCATCGCCCCCAATTTTTTCCCTGGGGCAGCAACACCGGTGATCCCGCCGCTGCCAAAATGCTTCGTGCGTTAGAGAGCGAAATTTTGCAGGCCATTGCCGACAGCTATACGACATTTCTCTACGGCGGTGCGCTGGGAGTGGACGCTTGGGCGGCGGAGATTGTGCTGCGGCTGCGTAAGAATCTGCCGCTGACGCTGATGGCGATTCTGCCCTTTCCGGGCTATAACGCCGATGTAACAGAGAATTCCTATCGGCAAACTATAGCGGCATCTGACCGCATTCTTTGTGTGGAACCGGTACGGCGGATGGCCGCTTTGGCGGCCCGGGACCGGTATATGATTGACCGCAGCAGCCGCCTGATCGCCGTCTACGATGAGCATTCCCGGATCCATAGCGGAACCTGGCGGGCGCTGTGCTACGCAAGGAAAAAGCAACTGGGCATCCGGCAAATCCGCTGGATGGAGTACCTGTAGAGGGTGAGCGAGATGGACATTTTCAGATTTATAGACTCCGCCGACATCCGGCGATACCTGGTGGAAATTCAATACCGATTCAGTACAGAGGAAAAAATGTTCCTGATCTGGTACTGTAAGGCCGCCACACTGAATGAAAAAATTGCCGCATGGCAGGAAATAGTCGGGGATGTGCCGAGTTGTCCTTGGGACTACGCTTGGGATATCCGGGAGCGGGTAGCTGCCTACATCGAACTGCAGGAGAAAATGTTGGGGCAGTTTCAGGCGGCAGGCAGCTGCGTCTATCAATACAAATTACCAGCGGCGGAAGAAACCGATTCGGGTGGTGTGTATCGCAGTTACAAGGATTGTCTTGCCGCCGCAATACATGCGGCGCAGGCTGTGAGCTGCTGCAAGATGGAGATCCGCAAGGAACCGCTCAATGCGGCAGAGCACAGCCGTCGGATAGGCACCTGTCTCTTCAATCAGGACGGTGAGATCATGCAAATTAATTGCCTGCTTCGGCAGTCGACACTGCCGGGGCAGGCAGAATGAACAGGAGGAAAAGAAGTTGGACATTTATCGTTTTATTGATTCCCGTGATATGCGGGAGCACCTGCAAAAGCTTAACTATTCATTTACCACGCCGGAGGCGGCCTTTCTGGTGTATTGGTGCAAGTCTGCCACACTGAATGAAAAAATCGCCGCATGGCGGGAGATCATCGACACCATGCCGAACTGCGCTATGGCGGGGCGGCTGCATCTGGAGGCCATTCCGGATTTTCACCAGTTTCTGCGGGACTATATTGACCTGCAGGAGCGGGATCTGCGGCGCTTCAAGGAGCCGGATGGCTGCGTCTATGTCTGTGAGCTGTCCCGGCGGGGCGAATTATGCGGAGATATGGAGTTCGGCCCGTTCAGTGATTTTGAGCACTGCCTGTCCGACTGCCAGTACGCAGGTATTCGAGAAAACACATTCAACCTTCGCATTATCAAGCGCCCCATGGATCCGGGTGAGTATTTGACGTGGGATGATTATTGCATCCTGACCCTGCAGGGAGAGGTGTGCCAGCTGGATTGCAGAGAGTTTAACGACCGTGACTTGGATCTGTCCATTGCTTTTGAGGGGATGTGGTTCGACTTTCCTACCCCATTTCACGCCGGGGACATCGTGTGTTCTCACAGATGGCCCGACGAGCCCTTTGTGCTGACCGACCTCTGCACCTGGGACGCTGAAACCCTTCGGCGGGAGCTGCCCGTTTCGGGATACTCAGACAAATGGCTCAGCAACCTGGACCGCACACTGGCAAGAATGCGTGCCAAAGGCGATGCCAGCGACATGACCTGCAGTGGATACACCGTGTCGGGCGATCCGGGAGAGGCCATACCGTTTGTGTTTCACGATCATCCTCTCAACAATTATTTGGATCTGGAATACTACCGAGGGCCGCTGAAGGGCATCCACAAACTGCTGAAACCCATCAGCAAATTTCTCAAGGGCGACCGCAGCATTGAATATCTGCTGAACATCTACTGTCTGGCGCAGCAGCAAGCAATGTTGGAGAACAGCATCGCATGGTTTCGGAACTGTTATAGCAAGGAAGCACTCGCAGATATTGGTATTCTTCCCGAAAATGAATCGTCCCGGGAGGAACCATGAAAATCTGGCTGGATGACATGTGCCCGGCGCCGGAGGGCTTTGTATGGTGCCGGAGTGTCAACGAGGCAAAACGCCTGATCCTCTGTGCGATCGAACCCATCACGCTGGTGGATTGCGACCACGATCTGGGCGACTACGCCTGCGATGGCGGCGATGGGATCAAACTTTTGGACTGGCTGGCAGAAACCAGGCAATTTCTGCCTGTCCGTATTCACACAATGAACCCGGTGGGGCGGGAAAATATGGAGCGTCTGCTTCGGCGGTACTGGCCGTAGGGCGAAAAAGGCGCATGAAGTGCGCTATCCTGTCCATATCAAACGAAAAGGAGAAAACACTATGGAACACGAAAAGCAAGTGGAAGTCATCAAGCAGGCGCTGGAGCTGGAAACGCAGATCCAGGTGCTGGAGCAGTTTCTGCCGGAGGAGCGGGCGGAGACCTACGCCGCACCGGCGCCCCGGCCGCCGGTGCGGCAGGAGGCCCATTACACCGAGCCGCCTATCCGGCACGGCTGCAAGGTCAACTGGCTGCTGATGCTGGGGCCTACCGGGATCACGCTGGCCCTCTCCACCTTCAGCAACAGTGCTTTTCTCGTCTGGATGTTTGCACTGACACTGTTTGTCTGGGTGCCTGTGTATTACTTCGCTCTTTACCGCAAGCAAAAGGCGGCAACCATCGAGAGAATCCGCAATTCCGCCGAATACCAACAGCAGTGCACGACCGCCCGTATGACCACAAACCGGCAGCAGCAGGAGTTTGACGAAGCGTACACCAAGGCTAAGGAGGAATATGACTCCGTGCTCCTGCCCCGGTATCAAGCGGCCCGCAGCGCATGGGAAGCGGAGCATCAAGCACAAATCGGGAAAGAGGAGCAGGAGTTGGCCCAAGCAAAGAAGGAACTGGCGGCGCTCTACGGGGAGACCCGCATTGTTCCGGCACAGTACCGGCGGGTGGACGCCCTGCAGTACATCTATGACATGATCTCCACCTCGGACTACGATGTGCGGCAGGCTATCGAGTACTTCGATAAGAGCCAGCAGCGGGCGCTGGAGGAAATGCGCCTGCAGGAACAGCAGCAGGCCAACGCCCTGGCCATGGAGCAGAACGACCTGCTGGATCGGCAGAACTCCATTGCGGAGAAGGCCCGGCGGGACGCCAACATCGCTGCGGCGGTGGGCGCCGTGCAGCGGCACAATACCAACAAGACCATCAAAAAATGGATGGAGAAATAAACAGCGGCGGCAGGTATATCACCTGCCGCCGTATGCGTTTTATTGGGGCTGGAAGAAAATGCGGTCACTGCACGATTTCTTGCAGGGGGATATGATCTAGTGTGCGTCCGGCCTCGTCCGCCAGATATTCGCTGTGTCCGGAGCTCTCCTGATCCCACAGCACGGTGACGGTGTCGGCTTCGGCGGCATGGGCCTCGGCAAACGCCCGGATCAGCGGCAGCCAGTTAAAATCCGCCCCGGACACTCGAAAATAGAGATCCCGGTTTCCGGGTACGGTGTCATATAGCCCACCCAGACGCACCCGGAGAAATTCGCTGTTCAGCGCCCGGTTTACGGCGGCGTTCAGCTCCGGCAGCCGGGCCGGGTCCACATAGAAAAGCTCCCCGGCGTGCCGCTCCACAAAAGCACGGCTGAGGAAAACATAGGGACGCTCCCGGATGGTCAGCAGTAGGTTCCGCACCAGATTGCGGTTGGGCCGCAGCGCCACACCGTAGGCGGCAATCAGGTCCATGCACAGCTGCCGGGTCTCCTCGCTTTGGGTAACATCATACAGCCATTCGGCGGCATAGAGGGTCTCCTCCACCTCCGCCGGGTCGGCGTTTCCATAGTAGTGCCATTGACAGGGAAATGCAATCCCGTCCCGCCGCAGCATCCACGCGGTCGTCTTATCCATACGCATCCGCTCCTTTCAGAGGATAGTATAGCACAGTGAGTGGGGCAAAAATGGGGCACAGGGAAATGGATTCCCTGTGCCCCATTCAAATTCATCAGTTAACTTTCCACATAAGAAAATCAAACCATATATTGCCGCGTGTGTCTTGGGAATACTCCTCCCTCAAATATGCCCGAATTTCGTCCTGCACTTTTATGTATTCCGGTTCCTCTATTTTAGTCCAGCATTCGTGTTTATTCCCGTTAATTTTGTTTAGTCTTTCTAAGATGATACTGTCAACCGGACAGTCACATTTTTCTTCACAAATATCAAAGACGGAAGCCGTTCCCTCACATTCATTAAGAATGATAAGATATTTTAGCGTCATATTGACCAGCTTCTGGATCGCCGCAAACTCTAGTGTGCCATCGTTCTTTTGGAGTTTCTGTATCAAGAAACTGGAAGAAAGCGGCTCTTTCGCATTAAGGATTTCTTGGTACAGATACTCCAGGGTTTCATCTTTTCCGTCTTTGTTTTTTTCGGCATACTTTGATATATTCCCGGTGCGTGCCCCGGTCATTACATCCCGATGTGCTTTTCGGATGGCATCCCAAAGACGATCCTTATGTTTGGGCCTATCCGGCGTTTTGATTGCTTCCGTTGTTAAAAATCGGATTATCAAATTCTTTTCCATTCCAATCACTCCATTAATTATATTTCTCCAACGCTTTTTTCAAAGCGTTTTTAACCTTTTCCCGCAGGTGCTGGGGCTCCAGCACCGTCACATCCGGGGCGAAGTTCATAGCGAACTGCTCCATAGCCATCTCGTTGGTGAAGGCCGTCACGGTAACACCGGCGTCGTCCTCGTCGGAGAAGGTCACCTCCGTGCCGAATAGGTCGATGACATCGCTGACCATGGCCTTGGCCACCCGGAACACCGCCCGGACATTGTCGCTGGCATACATATAGGGGTGCTCCTTCATATAGGTGGCCAGATCCAGCGTCCGGCCATGGGCCCATTTCAGATGCTCAAAGGGCTTGGCAGGCTCGTCCAAAATTTTCAGCTCCGTGATGCGGTCCAGCCGGTAGTTGGAGATGTCGTCATACTTGTCATAGTTGCAGATCAGGTAATATTTCCCCTCCTTGGCCGCCATCTGGTAGGGGGAGATGATGTACACCCGCTCTGTGCCGTCGGGGCGGGTCTTGCTATGCTGCCGCTTGTCCGTTCCATACTCCAGGTACTTGAAGCTGACCTTCCGTCCACGGCTGATGGCCTCGTCCAGCAGCTCGATGGTGAGAAAGAGCTGCTTGTTGTCGGTTTTGTCCTCCGGCAGGCGGGCAATGTACTTCACCCGGCTGCGGAAATACACATTGGACAGGCCCTCCAGCTTGTCCACCAGCTCCTTGCACTGACTGTAAGGGATGTGCTTGGAGAACAGCAGACTGTCAATGAGCAGCCGCAGTTCGCCGTCGGTGAAGTCCCGCTCCAGATAGAAGTCCGACCACAGGTAGCTTTCCTCCGGCACGCCGGTCTTGGGGTTCGGCACCATGCGGATGGATTCGCTGTACTCGATGTTGTAGCCGCAGTCCATGAGGTTCAGAATGTTCCGCCGGATGGCTTTGCGGTCGGCGGTCATGTCGTATTCGGTTTTCAGAATCTCGGCGATGCCCTTCTGACTCAGGCGATGTTCCTCGTCGGAATACTTCCGCAGGATATCCAAAATGTTCAGAATCAGCAGCTTTTTCGGCTGTTTCACAGGCATGGGACCACTTCCTCTTTTACCATATTCTATCACGGTATCTCTTATAACACAAGATGGCGTGGGGCAAAAAAACAGGCCACAGAATACCGAAGTAGGCACACATGGCGCTAATCCGTGAAGGCTCCACACTCCGCACGCACGGCGATCTGCTCGCGAAGCCGGCTGACCTCTTTTTCGCAGGCCGCCAATTGATCCGAATCAAGAATCAGCGCAGAAAACAGGACATGGGAAGTCACGCCGAAAAGCCTATCCTCGGCCTTGCCGAGGCTGCAATCTCCGGCATTTCAATATCCTCGGCGCTCAGGGTCGTGATGTCTTCTTGCGTGAGACTCTCGTAGTCTTTAGTCAGCAGCCGGGTGGCCTGCGCCATTTTTGCTTTTTCGAGGATATTGCGAACATAGCGGCCATTGCCGAAATCCGCCTGTCTCCGTGCCGTCTCAAAAACAGAGGCCAGTTTTTCCTGTGCCTGATCATCTAGGTGCAAGCCCTTCTTTTGGGCCGTCAGCGCCGCAATGCTGCACAGCTCCTCCACGCTGTAATCCGCAAAGGGCACATGATAGGCGATTCGGGAGCGCAGACCGGGATTCTTCTGCAAAAATTCCTCCATCCTATCCGGGTACCCGGCGAAGATCACCACCATGTCGTCCCGATGGTTCTCCATCTCCTGCACGATGGTGTTGATGGCCTCATCCCCATAAGAGCCGCTGCGGTCATCCACCAGAGCGTAGGCCTCATCGATAAACAGTACGCCGCCCTCCGCCTGCTCAAACTTTTTCTGCACGGTCTGCGCCGTCCATCCTACATATTTGCCCACCAGGTCGCCCCGCCCCACTTCCACCAAATGTCCCCGGGACAGCAGCCCGTTTTCCCGCATGATCCGGGCAAAGAGCCGGGCCACGGTGGTTTTGGCCGTGCCGGGATTGCCGGTAAACACCATGTGCATGGCAGGGCAATCGACTTTCATACCTTTGTCCGCAAAAAGCTTCTGCGCCTTGTGGTAGTTCAGCGCCTGCAAAATGACATTCTTGGCCTCGGTCAGGCCGATCATTTCCATCAACTCCTTGTAGGCGTCGCCCTTCGGTTTGGCTTTCTCTACCCCGGTTTTTACGGTGCTAATCTCTTTGTACTGGGGATACACGGTGGTTTTCAGCTTGTTGTTATACCAACCATCGAAGATTGTCCTCAGTTCCGGCGCCAGATACCCCCGGTTTCCCTCCAGCTTAGCAAACAGCTTTTTATCTGTGCGGACATGATTGTCCCGGGCCAACAGCTTCAAGTAATCTCCGGCTTGTTCACCCTCGAGAAATTCTTCCTTCAGCTCCACAAAACTGACCGTGCCGAGATTTTCGTAAAAAAGCTCTTTCAGCTTCGTGCATTCCCGGGGCAGACAAAGGATGGTCAGCACCTGATGACGGTATTTTTTGATGTAGTTGCATAGCTTTTTAATGGTATCACGGATCCCGTTAGCCGTATCCTCGTCGTCTGTGTCACCGTAGTCGGCGCTGTATTGGACGATCACTGTGCCGCCGGCGTTACTTTTGTAAAACTGGTCGTAATCCGAGGACTTCCCATACAACGCCTCTCCGCGAAAGTAGACAGAACTGTACCGCCTGTTTTGCAGTCGACCGTTAGCATAGAGCGATGGCAGCAAGGACTGGATCATCTCCCGGCGGATGCCTGCGTCATCGGTCTGTATCAAGTAGTGGACGGGATGACCAACGATTTTTGCGGAAGCGCCCCCGGCGTAAATGCGGTCCAGCTCCGGGAGAAGGCAGTCCTTCGTAAAGAGCCGTTCGGCTTTGGCGTAAATCTCGTCCTTGCGAGCCTCGTCCATGAGATCCTCTCAGAAGCGGAAGTTACTGAAGCGCCGATTTACCATGTAGTCCAGATCCAACATCTTTAAAACATCGTCATCATCTTCAATATAATCATTTCGGCTGGCTCGGTGCAGCAAATTACAAGCAGTATGGAGAGAAACCTCCTCCGCATGGATATCCGTCAGCTTCACGCCCAATGCCTCCGTATACGCAGGAAACTGAGGATTCATATTCATGCGAGGGTCCTTCTGCACGGCCATTGCCGTAAAAGTGCCGCCGGAGGCGTTGACCACATAGAAAAATGCCCGGCCCCGAAGCCCTTTGTTGAAGGCCTCGCTCTTGGCGGCCAGTAAATCCACATTTTCATCCGCCGTCCGTTTTCTGTCCTGTCCGCCGCTCCCGGCTGCGAATGCCCCTACCAGCTTAAAAACTGCATCTCTGTACCTCCCGTGTCTCTTTATCCTTGCAAAACGAGTATAGTAAATTGAGTGGGATAAAAAGGGGCCATCGGCTGGTCTGCACATTACAGGCAGGGAGGCATTCATGAGATGGTGTAATGTGCATCCCGTTCTACTACTTCATCCCGAAAAGCATCCTGTCCCACTGTGGGGCGAAGCTGAATGCCATTCCACAGAACCCGCAGGAGCTATTTCACAACCGCAAGATCGGACAGGCCTATGAAGCCTATGCCGGCGTGGACTATGGCTTTGAGGGCGTGCCGTGCGGCTGAATAGTATGGGCTTCTCAAAGGAGCGTGTCAACGAGCAGCTGCGGCAGAACGCCGAAAACCGCTATCGGCTATTCACCTTGGAATACCGACCACCGTACAAGCCGAAGAAATTTCCGTTGGAGAAAGAAAGAGGTAGATAAAATGAAAAATACGATGAAAAAGCCGGTGGCAATTCCGGTAGAAAAATTGCGTTCCTTTGCCGGACACCCGTTTAAGGTCAAGGACGATGATGAAATGAATACGCTGATCGAAAGCATACAAACGCAAGGCGTTCTCTCGCCGCTGATCGTCCGACCAATAGAAAATACAGATGAATATGAGGTCATAAGCGGCCACCGCCGCTTGCACGCCGCACGAAAGGCAGGGATCACCGAGGTCCCTGCCTTAATTTACGCCCTCGACCAGGATTCTGCCGCCGAGGTAGTACGAAGGATTTACCTCCTTTCTCTTGAAGGAAAAGGTCCGGAGCAAATTGCGAGGCTTCTGCAAAAGGAGAAGGTTCTTACCCCTACCGCATATTACTATTCGGTCGGTTCTTCTTCCGCCAATCGTCCTATGCCGAGCGATCCGTATTTATGGAAGGACAGCACCATTGACGCCATCTTGAGCAATCGAAAATACACCGGCTGTATGGTTAATCTGAAAACGACTACCGTCAGCTACAAGGTACACAAACTGATTCGCAAGCCGAAGGAGGAATGGAGCATCGTGCCAAACGCACAGGAAGTGATCATTGACGAAAACACTTGGTTCCGAGTGCAGGAGCTACGCAAAAATAAGCGCCGCCCGACTGCGACGGGGAAAACAAGCCTGTTTTCCGGATTGGTTTTCTGTGCAGACTGCGGTTCAAAGCTCCACTTTTGTGCGGCTAAGAGCTTGAAGGCAAATCAAGAATTTTTTCGCTGTGCCAATTATAAGTCTGGTCGGGGAGAATGCACAATTCACTATATCCGGAATGTCGTGCTGGAACAAATCGTCTCAGTGGCGGTCAGCGATCTTGCAGATTTCGTCACATGTCACGAATCATTCTTTCTGCAAATGATTGGAAAGCAACAATCTGCGGGGAAAGACCAGAATATCCGATCTATCAAATCGGACATCGCTGCTGGAAAACACCGTATCGATGAAATCGACCGGCTGATTGCCAAACTCTATGAGGATAATTTTGCGGGCAAACTGTCTGATGAGCGTTATTCCCGTATGGCAGCAAAGTACGAAAAAGAGCAGGCAGAGCTACTGCAATCCGTCAGTATAAAGGAAAAAGAGCTGGCCGAACTGGAGCGGGAGAGTGTGGATATTCGGCTTTTACTGGCAGGACTCAGGGAGTACTCCAGTATGGAAACACTTACGCCGGAGGTGGTCAATAAGATCATCAAGCGAATCGAGGTTCACAACAGTGAAACGGTGAACGGGCATAAGCGGGTGGACATTGACATCCACTTTACCGGTGTCGGACTTGTAGACCTTGCAACCATAAAGGAAAGGCTTGCTATCGCAGAATCGTCAAGGCCGTGATCTACCATAGAAAGAGAAAAGGCCACAGCCTCCATAACAGAGGTCGCGACCAATCTCTCATAAGAAAATACATCCTTATGAACGGAAACGGTTGGTTTTAACCGCTTTTTGGAGTGTTTTTTATGTGGCGCGGGGTTTTAGAGAGTTACGAAGAAGTGCCTGTTTGTGCGGGTAAAAACGGTCGGTCATAATTAAGTCAAAGAAAGGCGGAAATCCGAAACGGAAGGAGTTTTCCCACATGAACGAAGTCATAGGCTCATAATTTTACCGCTCAAGTTTTTATAGAAGAGGAAATGTCTCGGGCGCAAACGGCGTTTCATGGAAGACGATGCGCCACGTGATCTTCTTCGGAGGCGCAAAATGCAGCGCCGAGCAGGTGGTCAGCACGGCTTTGTCTTCGCTTTTTGCCGTGACAAACAGCGCTGTGGGTCCGTCTGCGCCACCGATGATGCCGATAACGGCAGCGTTTTGCGCTTCGGGCATGAACGGGTAGTCCTTGGGCGCTTCGCGCTCAACAGGCGGATCGTTCTGCGTGCAGTCCTCAACGGAGATGAGGTTTTTCGGCGGGGCAGGCGAGACCGTATAGGTCATTGCGGTAAATTGATTCGGAAAATCGAAACGCGCGTCGGAAAAAGCGTTTTTCGGCAGCGTCTGCGGCTCCAAATTCTGAGCTGTCAGCGTGTACGGTATGCCGTTATGGGAAAACGCAAATATGTCGCCGGGTTTTTGAACTTCAAACTCTGAGCCGGGTACGCACACGGGCTGCGGGGTCAGCGTCAACGCGAGCGACGAAATGTTTTTCGGGCGGCGCTTCGTCTTCCACGGGAACGAATAGCGGTGAATCGCCCAGCCGTCTTCAGGGTTTAGCCCGTAGTGGTCGATGATCGCGCGCTCGGTGGGCGTGTCAAAATCGATTTCGTCTTCGTCGAGCACGGTCTCGCAAGCCGCAGCGTTTTGAAACAGCGGGTGGTACGAAAGCCCGTGACCCTGCGAAAATGGGAGCGTCTGTCCGTTCAGCTCAATTTGCGGCGAAAACTCAAAAGCCAGCGGATTTTCGCGCTCCGCCTGTTCGAATACATCGTTCGGCACGTCTTCATCTTCAAGGTGCTCCCACTTTTTACAGAAATCTTCGAGCGCCGCTTTATCAGCACGCATGAGAATGTCGAGCACAAGTCCTTTTGCGGTAAGGTACGCCGCGGGCACGTACCAATCGTGTCCCGCAAAGCGGAACTTTTGATTTAGCTTGAGCGCCTGCCCGGGGTGGCTGCCGTCCGGGCTTTTGCCGCCGAAGCTGCCGTTAAAATAGACTTTCCACACGTCTTTCATGGTTATTCCTCCATTTCCTTTTTCGCCCAGTCGGCGTCCTTGAAAATCGCACGGCCTACGCCGATGAGGTCGGCGGCGCCTTCCTCAAGCAGTGCTTCGGCTTCGTTCGCCTTTGTCACGCCGCCCGTCAGAATGACCGGCACATGCACGGCTTCGCGAATCGCGGAGGAGGCGTCTGCAAAGAAACCGGGGCCCTTTCTGTTTTTCACCGTAAAGCCGTTGAAGCCGCCGGAAATATCGAGCAGGTCAACACCGGCTTTCTCAAACTTTTTGCAGGCATACACCGCGTCGTCAATGGTCGCGCCGCTCTCGGTGTAGTCGCTCGCGCCGAGACGCAGGGCAACGAGGTAATCCGCGCCCACGGCTTCGCGCACCGCGCGGATGACGTCCAAAAGCAGGTGAATGCGCCCGTCGAGGTCGCCGCCGTAAGCATCCGCGCGCTTGTTGCCGAGCGGGGAGTAGAACTGGTCAAGGAGATACCCGTGTGCCGCATGAATTTCTACGCCGTCAAACCCGGCTTCTTTTACGCGCAGCGCGGCTTCGGCAAACTTTTTTGCAACGGTGTGCATGTCGTCCGCGGTCATTTCGCGCACGGGCTTTTCGCTTTTGCGTGCATACTCCGGCTGTGCCGTGACGCTCGCACTGATTGCCGGATAGCCGGTGATTTCCTCCATTGCCGCGCTGCCCGCGTGGTTGATCTGCGCGATGACGCGGGTGTTGTTTTTATGGATGGTCTCCACAAGCCTTGTAAGGCCCGGAATATCGGTGTCGCGTGAAACGGAGAGCTGGCCCTCGTGCGCCTTGCCCTCGGGGCTGATGTAGGCGTGTTCGATGACGATGAGTCCGATGCAGCCGCCCTTAGAGCGCGCGTCGTAGTATGCGAGCAGGTCGTCCTGCGCGGTACCGTCCGGCGTTTTGCCGGTTGCCATCGGCGGCATGACAAGGCGGTTTGCGAGTTCCACATTATGGACGGTGAGCGGGGTGTGCAGCAGTTTGTTCATGGTGAAAATTCCTTTCCGTTTGGTTTTCAAAGCGATGCTGTTTTATTTGATATCATGCAGAAATTACTTTTTCGGTGCAGTGTATCGTGGATGAGCACAGTATATCACAGCGGTTTTCAACTTTCCAGATATAAAGCATGAAAAAACGGCTTTTGGACATACTGAAAGCGTATTGCAAAACAGAAAGGATGAAAACGATGAAAATACAAAAGGTTCTGGCGACGGAAATTCTCGATTCCCGCGGCACGCCGACCGTCGGCGCAACGGTCATCTTGAGCGACGGCTCCGTCGGCACAGCGAACGCGCCCTCCGGCGCATCGACGGGCAAATTTGAAGCACACGAAAAGCGCGATAATGACCGCAAGCGCTATCTCGGGCGCGGCGTAAAAAAAGCCGTGGAGGGCATTGAGGAAACCGTTGCCCCGGTGCTCGAAAATATGCAGCGCGTGACGGTGCAGAACGTCGACAGAATGCTCATCGAGCTTGACAACACCAAAAACAAAGAAAAGCTCGGCGCAAACGCTACGTTGGCGGTGTCGCTTGCTGCTGCAAAGGCGCTTGCCGCGCACTATAAACAACCGTTTTTCCGCTACCTCGGCGGCACGAACGCACAGAAGCTTCCCGTGCCGATGATGAACATTCTAAACGGCGGCGCGCACGCGGCGAATAACGTGGATATTCAGGAGTTCATGATTGTGCCCGTGGGCGCAAAATCGTTTTCGGAGGCCGTGCGCATGGGCAGCGAGATCTACCACACGCTCGGCGGCATTTTGAAGCAGCGCGGTCTTGCGGTCTCCGTGGGCGATGAGGGCGGCTTCGCGCCGAACCTCGCAAGCGACGAAGAAGCGATAGAGGTCATTTTGGAGGCCGTTTCGAGCGCGGGCTACACGACGGACGAGGTGAAGATTGCGCTTGACGCGGCTGCGAGCGAATGGGCGGCGAACGACGGCTATCTTTTACCGAAGCGCGGCACAAAATACACTTCCGCGCAGCTCATCGCGTATTGGGAAAAGCTGTGCGAAAAGTACCCCATCTGCTCTATTGAAGACCCGCTCGGCGAAGAGGATTGGCCCGCGTGGACAACCGTTACCGAAAAGCTCGGCAAAAAAATCATGCTTGTCGGCGATGACCTGTTCGTTACGAATTCGACACGAATTCGCGAGGGCATCGGGCGCAAGGCCGCAAACGCACTACTTGTAAAGCCGAACCAGATCGGTACACTGACGGAAACGCTCGCCGCTGCTGAGCTTGCAAAGGAGAATGGCATGAAGATCGTCATGTCGCACCGCTCGGGCGAAACGGAGGACACAAGCATCGCGGATATTGCCGTTGCCGTAAACGCAGGGTTCATCAAATCCGGCGCGCCGTGCCGCAGCGACCGCACCGCAAAATACAACCGCCTGCTGCGTATTGCAAAGGAAAATGAAATGGACGAAATGTACGGTACAGGCAAATAAAAAAGGGTATCTCGGTTTTCGCCGAGATACCCTTTTAAGTTCAGAAAAGGTTTACCAATCCAGACCGGAGAACTTGTGGAAACTGTCCATGCTGATGCGGACGCTTTCCATCTGGGTCAGCTGGGTGTGATCCTGCTCAAGCACAATGTACTCTGCGCCAAGCTCGTTGCCCTTGTTGATGATGGACTGGATGTCCATGATGCCGGTGCCGATTTCGCAGAAATCCTTGTGGTCGGAACCCTTGCCGAAGCTGTCCCGCGTGACGAGCACGTTCGGGTCGCTGACTGTCCACAGGTTGATCGGGGAATCGGAGGTCTTAGAGAAGTCCTTCTGGTGAATGAGCTTCAGGCGGTCGCCGAGGCGGTCCATAACAGCCAGAGGATCCATGCCGCCGCGCATTGCCCAGAACGTATCAAGCTCAAAGCTGACGTAGTTCGGGTCGGTATTGTCCATGATGTGGAACAGAATTTCCTTGCCGTTCAGCTTCTGGAACTCGTGGTAGTGGTTGTGGATGAGGAACTTGATGCCGTGCTCGGAGAGCTTTTTGCCCGCCCAGTTGTAATATTCGCAGCGCTCCATCAGCTGGTCGTAGCCGGTGTAGAAGTCTGCGGACTGGCCGAGGTACTTCGTGCCCACCTGCGTGTGATACGCGATCATCGGGTCGATGGTCTCCTCATTGATGGGGCGGATGTGACCGCTGATGAGGTTTGCGCCGGTTTCTTTTAAAAGCTTCTGCATGTCCTCAACGCCGACGCCGAAGCCTACGCCCGGGTCTGTATCTGCGTTGGAGCTTGCAAACTCAAGGTTCTTATAACCAATCTCTGCGACCTGGCGGATCGCGTTGATCGGGTCTTTTTTCATTTCGTCGCGCACGGAGTAAAGCTGAATGCCGACTTTAAGTGCCATAATAGGTTCAATCCTTTCTTGTCCGTTTGCCTGCTGTGCAGGTCATTTCACTATAATTGTACTGCGTTTTTACTCTGCCGTCAAGCGTCCGAAACGGGAGATGGCGTGCAAAATGTGAATTAGGAAAGTTACAAGACGGTATCCTGCGTATTTTCGGGTCAGAGGGGGAAAAAGCAAATGTGAATGAAGTTTTTCGCCTTTTTGAAGACAATTTTAAAAAATTACAAAATTGTAATTTGGTACGCCGTTATGGTGTACAACTCGAAAATTATTTGATTAAAAGATAAACATGATTTAACAATAAAGATAAAGGTATGTTTATGTTATTTCAACTTGCACAGGAAAATGAAATTGCCCTAAATCTATTGAAATGACTGAACAAAAAATATTCCTGCAAAATTTCCGGAATTTTTGAAAAAAACCAGTGAAATACAGTTGAATAACTGCAAGCGTTGTGAAAGCGGTTTCATAAATTCTGCGAATTTAGCAATTTGTTGTCTTTTGAAAACGCATGAAAAATATGGAACCGCTTACACAAACTTGTATGGAGTGGAAATCGAGATCAAAAAAAATTAGGCAAGATGCACAAACCGAAAACCAATGACAAATTTGGGTAAAAAACCGAGTATAGGCTATTTTTGTTGTTGACATTCACAAAAGAGGGTGATAAAATCACAAATGCAAACAAAATGATATACCGCGTTTTTGTAAGATGCACCAAATACAAAGCAAATCATTTAACTTGTTTTGTTCGTGTCTCTTTTTCTATGGCAGCGGTTCCACAGAAAAGGGGACAAGTTTCGGTATGTTTCAGCGTCACGGGGGAAACCTGTTATTCGGGTGTTGCCTCGGGCAAAAACAGCCTTGTGTTTTCTTATTGAAAGCGCGGTCATCACAATATTTTTAGGAGGTTATACCGTATGGCAGCAGCAGCTAAACCGGCAAAGCCGGCGTATGAGCTGAGCGGCTGGGAGCGCTTTAAAAAAGATGTTGTCCGCGACAAGTGGCTGTATCTTCTGATTCTTCCCGGCATGCTTTTCATGCTCATCTTCCGCTATATCCCGATCTTCGGCAATGTGATTGCTTTTATGGACTTCAACCCCTACAACATGTGGAACAGCACATGGGTAGGCTTTGACCAGTTCATCAAGCTTTTCAATAAGCCGGCGTTCATGCAGACTTTCTACAACACCCTCTACATCTCCATTTTGAAGATGGTATGTGGTTTCCCGATTCCGATCATCCTCGCTTTGATGATGAACGAGATGCGCAACATGAAGTTCAAGAAAGTGGCGCAGACACTCCTTTATCTGCCGCACTTCATTTCTTGGGTTGTTATGGCCGGCCTCATCATGAACTTCCTCGATCCGTCCACGGGCCTCATCACCGCGCTCCTCAAGAGCATCACGGGCAAGGACCTGCAGGTGCTTACCGACAAGGCGCTCTTCGTCCCGATGCTGATTATCACCGACATCTATAAGACGATGGGCTGGGGCACGATTATTTACTTCGCGGCGCTGTCCGGTGTTGACCCGCAGCTTTACGAAGCAGCCGAGATTGACGGTGCACGCAAGTGGAAGCAGATGCTCAACATCACGCTGCCGGCGATTACCCCGACGATTGTTATCATGCTGATCCTCAACTGCAACAACATCGTAAACGCAGGCTTCGACCAGATCTTCATGCTGTATTCCGCACTGGTTTATGACGTAGCCGATATCATCGATACGTATGTGTACCGTATCGGTATCCAGAAGGCAGACTACTCCTTCTCTACCGCAGCGGGCATGTTCAAATCCATCATCGCTCTCGTCATGATCCTCATCGTCAACTTTGTTGCCAAGAAGACCGGCAACGAGGGTATTTGGTAAGGAGGTTATGAACATGGAAAAGAACAAAATCAAAACCTCCACAGGCGAAAAGATCTTTACCGTATTTAACTACGCGTTCTTTACGCTGCTCTGCCTCATCATGCTGTATCCGTTCTGGCATGAGATCATGCTTTCCTTCAGCTCCCTTGAAGCATCCACGAAGGGCGGCATCTTCCTCTGGCCGAAGGGCTTTAACCTGGATACTTATAAATCCGTATTTATAAACCCGAACATCTACACGGGCTTCCGTACCACGATCATCGTCACGGTTGCCGGTACGGCACTGGGCACGCTGCTCACCGCTATGACCGCTTATCCGCTTTCTAAGTCCAGACTGCGCGGCGGCAAAGTGTTGATGACGCTTGTCCTCTTCACCATGATCTTCTCCGCCGGTATGATTCCGAGCTTCCTGCTCATTCAGACAATCGGCCTTATGGATAACATCCTCGCGCTGATCCTGCCGGGTCTCGTAAGCGCATACAACTGCATCATCATGAAGAGCTTCTTCCTTTCCATTCCGGAAAGCCTTGAAGAATCCGCCCGCATCGACGGTGCAACCGACCTGCGCATCTTCTTCTCCATCATCCTGCCGCTTTCCAAGGCGACCATCGCCACCATCGCGCTGTTCACAGCGGTTGGCTACTGGAACGACTACTTCTCCACGGTCCTTTATATCCGCTCCGTTGATAAGTGGGCTCTGCAGGCGGTTCTGCGCAACATGCTGACGAATACACAGCAGGCAATGCAGCAGGCAGGCGTCAACGTCATGGCGCAGACGAATACCAACGCAGAGACCATTAAGGCCGGCACCATCGTGGTTTCCACGGTGCCGATCCTCATCGTGTACCCGTTCGTGCAGAAGTATTTCGTTAAGGGCGTTATGATCGGCGGCGTTAAGGGCTAAGCCCGCACTCTTTTGGGTTGTCCCGAAGCATGGCTTCGGAAAACTATATTATCATTATTTCCAAAGAAAGGATTTTAGTCATGAACATGAAGAAAATCGCATCCGTTGTTCTGGCACTTGCACTGAGCGTAAGCGTATTTGCAGCGTGCGGCAGCAACGGCAATTCTTCCGCAAGCTCTACGGCTTCCACCGAGAGCAGCACTGCTTCTACCGACAGCAGCACTGCTTCTACCGACAGCAGCGCAGCTGCGACCGGCGACAAGATCGACGTTCTGAACCAGAGCGAAACGATGGACGTTTCCGTTGCAGTTATGACCGGCTTCACCGCATCTGACAGCCGCGTTCAGAAGGAACTTGAGGAAAAGTACAACGTTAAGTTCAATCTCGTTGTTCTCCCGGGTTGGACTGACGGCCAGTCCCAGATCTCCCTGCTGATGGCATCCAACGACATGCCGAACATCATGTGGTGGTGGACCATGGATACCGAGTACAACAAGTGGGTGCAGGCAGGTCTGCTGCAGGATGTTTCCTCCTACATGGATAAGTACACCGTTATCCGCGACTACTACAACAAGATGGACCCGAAGACCCTCTTCTATGCATCTGAGGCCGACGGCTCCATTTACAGAATTCCGGGCGACGTTGCTGAACCGTCCTGCGAGAACCTCTGGATCCGCCAGGATTGGCTCGATAACCTGAACCTCAAGGCTCCGACCACGATCGAAGAGCTCAACGAAGTGCTCCGCGCTTTCACGGAGGACGATCCGGACGGCAACGGTCAGAACGACACCTACGGCCTCGGCGGCGACGGTTACGACTTCCGTTCCTTCTGGCCGTGGATCCAGTCCTATGACCAGACCCATTACAGCCGTTTCTGCGTAGATGACGACGGCGTTGTCACCTACGGCCCGGCTAACGAGGGCACCAAGAACTGGGTTAGCGACGTTGCTGATCTGTATGCAAAGGGCTACATCACCCCGAACATCACTCAGGATACCGACCGCGACGAGCAGATGGCAAACGGCGGCTTCGGCGTAACGTACAGCTGGTGCGCATGGAACAACCCGGATTCAGCTCCGATGATGTCCTTCTATGCTTCCAACCCGGATGCTAAGTGGGTACCGATCGACATGGTTAAGGGCTCCAACGGCAACCCGCAGGAAGACCCGGCTACAAGCGCTGCTTGGGCATATTTCGCAATCACCAACACAGCTTCCGATCCGGAAAGACTGTATGCAACTTGGGACGACATGTGCGATTCCGATAACTACATCGCACGCCGCTTCGGTATCGAAGGCACCGATTACAAGTACGACGAGAACGGCCAGTATGTCGCTATCGTTGGCCCGGACTCCGAGGAAAACACCTCTAAGAATATCGGCCTCAAGCTGTTCGATAACCTCATGAACCGTAAGGACGAGTGCAACATCTCCAATACTCCGGAGACCACCGCTCTGTTCAATAAGTCCGGCGAAAACAGCCGCTATGCTGCTGCTCACCTCGTTGAGTGGAAGGATCCGGCTTCCTTCGAGTCCTGGACTGAGTGCAGCGCTGACATCGAGGCTGAGAAGGATCAGTACCTCTGGGGTGTCATCGCCGGTCAGGAATCCATCGACGATTGGGACAACTATGTTGCAACGCTGAACAGCCTCGGCCTCGAGGACGTTCTTGCTGAAGCAAACGAGGACTATGCAGAGCTCAGCGCTCAGATGGAAGAGTACCTCGCTGCTCACGGCGAAGCGTAATCGATTGATCTGATCTCGATTAAAATGTATACAGATGGGGGAAGCTTTCGGGCTTCTCCCATTTTGTTTTTAATGCAAAAATATACTGTGAAAAAACTGTGCATATTTACAAGAAAATGCACGGTTTTTTCTCTATATGAAATTTGCAAAAAGCTATTGAATTCCCGCTTTGCATCGGCTACAATGCAAGAGAAGGCTACACACATAGCCTATAATAAATAGTATACCTCAAAGGAGTTGAAAAACATGAGCAAACTGTCTCTTGCCGGCGCGTGGAAGCTGCGCGGCGAATTTATGGACGTTACGGCAGAGCGCTACAACGAAGTGCTGCGTAAAATGGACGCAGCCCCCGTGCGCGCAACGCTGCCGGCGTTCTTAAAGCTTGAAGACCTTTCCGAAGAAGAACAGGCAGAGTTCTTTAAAGAGCCGAATCCGCATTTCCACGTGATGACGGATAAATCGAATCACGCGTTCCCTTCTAAATACGGCTTTATCCCCATGACCGTGCCGGGCGACGTCACCACCGCCCTCATCGAAAACGGCATCGCAGAAGAACCTTTTTTGAAGGAAAACACAAAGAAAAACCAGTGGATCAAGGAGCTTTCCTGGTGGCTCGTCCGCGATTTTGACGTCACAGAGGAGATGCTGAACGAAGACATCGTGCGCCTCAATATTGAAATGCTCGATTTCAATGCGGATATCATCGTAAACGGCATGCCCGCCGCGCACCACGAAAACGCGTTCTGCGCGTTCAGCGAAGACATCAAGCGCTTTTTGCACGTCGGCAAAAACCAGCTCGTCATTCGCCTCACCTCCGGCATGGAGCTGCACTACCCGCGCGACGCCGTTTCGTTCTACTGCGCAAGTGAAAACGCCATCTGTGACCAGCGTGTCTACACCCGAAAGCCGCAGTTTACCTACGGCTGGGACTGGTGCCAGCCCGTGCCCACCTGCGGCATCGGCCGCTCCATCGAAATTGAAGCGTTCAGCGGTGCGCAGGTCATCGCGTCCCGCGTCGATACGTTAAAGCTCGACGGCGATGACGCCGAAGTGGAGTTCCACTTTGAAATCGAAAAATCCGACATGGTCTCAAGCGCCGAGTGCGAGCTTACCTATACGCTCGAATTTGAGGGTAAAACCGTTTACACCGGCAAAAAGACGCTCATGCTCGTCGGCGGCGTGAACTTCGCCGAGGAACGCGTCACAATCAAAAACGCGAAGCTCTGGTGGCCGAACGGCTACGGCACGCAGAACCTCTATACCTTTAAAGCCTGCTGCGTCACAAAGGGCATCCTGCACGAGATGCAGCCGAAGAAGATCGGCATCCGTACCTTGGAGCTCGATACCTCTAAACTCGAAGACGGCAGCCGCAACTTCTTCTTTAAGGTGAACGGCGTGCGCATCTTCTGCAAGGGCGGCAACTGGGTGCCGACGGACTCCCTTTATCTGCGCACCCCGAAGGAAAGCTACGAGACCCTCGTGCGCGAGGGCGCGGCGGCGCACTTCACCATGTTCCGCATGTGGGGCGGCGGCACGTATGAGCCGGATTGCTTCTATGAATATTGTTCGGAGTACGGTATTTTGCTGATGCACGACTTCATGTACGCCTGCGCGTTCTACCCCGATCACAAAAACGATTTCCTCTTTGAGGCGGAGCGCGAAGCCGAGTATCAGACAAAGCGCCTTGCACATTATCCCTGCATGGCCATCTGGACGGGCAACAACGAGATTGCGGAATCCTACACCGATTGGTTCCCGGCGCCCATCAAGCCGGAGCGCTTCTACGGCGAGAAAATATTCAACTATATTCAGCCGCGCGCCGTGCACCGCAACAGCCCGCTCGTTCCGTATATGCCGTCCTCGCCGTACTTCGGCGACCGCGCCAACGAGAGCGAACAGGGCGATGTACATGCGTGGTCGTTCTTCGGCCGTCACCCGAAAACGAAGTTCAAGTTTGTCTATGAGCTTGAGGCATTCGACCGCATCCCGGCGCGCTTCTCCAGTGAATACGGCTTCTTCGGCGCACAGATGGAAAGCACCGTTCGCCGTTACCTTGACGGCACCGAAATGCGCTTTGATAACCCCATCTGGAAGCACCACGGCGAGTTCGACCGCAAGCGCAGCAACATCGACGGCGCGATTGACCGCCATTTGACGGAGTTCAAAACCCTCGATGAACACGGCTATCTGCTGTACAGCGGCATCATGCAGGGCCTTCTGTACGCCGAGCTTGCCGAAGCCATGCGCCGCAAGCCGTACGGCGCAGGCGACCTCATCTGGATGTACAACGATTGCTGGCCGGAGACAGGCTGGACGATCATCGATTATTACCTGACGAGAAAGATCTCGTTCTATTTCTTAAAGCGCGCGTTTGCAACGAAAAAGCTCATCATCCGCGCGTGTGAGGGCGGCGCAGAAGTGACTGTCATCAACGAAACGTCCGAAGCGTTCACGGCGGATATTCACTGCGGCTATATGACCTTCACCGGCGAGACCGACAGTCTCTGCACAAAGACGCTCAAGGTCGCTCCGCACTCCATGCAGCAGTTCCACATTTCCGTCTGCAATGATTTGAAGCACGGCTTCTCCTTTGCAAGCGCCGAGGGCTTCGACACCGCCGACAGCCTGCGTGCGTATTACCGCGATTACGTCTTCCCGGAAAGCGACGCGAAGATTGAAAAGGTGGAGCAGGACGGCAACGATCTGCTCGTGACGATCCGCGCGAGCGTGTACACGCCGTTTGCGTACCTCATGACGAGCGACGACCGTGTGCATTACGATGATAACTACGTTACGCTCTACCCGAACGAGCCGAAGACGCTCCGTGTGGAAAACTGCACGGAAACGCCTGTGCTGCACGTTGCCGCACCCGCCCCGAGCGAAGAAACGAAAAAAGCCAGCTATACGGATTCCTGGTTCTGATACGTACTGAAATGCTGCCGCATAGAGCCCAGCTTTGTGCGGCATGCTTTCTATAAAAAAATAATGAGTTTTGAAAGGAGTTTCGCATGAAATACCGTTTTCAAGATAACACCCTGCCGTTTGAAGAGCGCGCAAAAGACCTGCTCTCCCGCTTAACACGCGAAGAAAAGGTCGGCATGATCACGTCGCAGCTCGATGATATTCCGCGCCTCGGCATTAAAAAGACGCACATCGGCACCGAGATCGCGCGCGGCGTTGTAAACCGCGACCAAAAGCGCGAGACCACCATTCTGCCGCAGCCGTGGGGCATGGCGGCCATGTTCGACGATGCCCTCATGGAGCAGCTTGGAGACATGGCAGGCGACGAAACGCGCATCACGCACGATATGGAAGAAAGACCGTCCTCTCTGGAGCTTTTCGGACCCACCATCGATATGGAGCGCGACCCGCGCTGGGGCAGAAACGAAGAAGCCTATGGCGAAGACCCGTGCCTTACGGGTAAAATGAGTGCCGCCTACTGCCGCGGCCTTACGGGCAAGGACGAGAAATATTTGAAGACCGCGCCTTTGCTCAAGCATTTCTACGCCAACAACTACGAAAACGAACGCCAGACGACGAACGCGAACATCACCCCGCGCTTAAAGCACGAGTATTACTTAAAAGCGTTTGAGCCCGCCGTGCGCGAAGGCCGCGCGCCGGGCCTTATGACGGCGTACAACTGCATCAACGGCGTAGAGGGCGTCAACAACCCGGACGTTTCGGAAATCTGTAAAAAAGAGTGGGGCATGACGTTCGCTGTCAGCGACGGCGGCGATTTTGGCCAGAACGTCGCCGCGCACCGCACGTATGAAAACCACGCGCAGTCTATGGGCGACATCCTCGGCGTTGGCGCGGATATGATGCTCGACAGCCGCTCCATGGTTGACCCTGCCGTGCGCGAAGCGCTCGAAAAAGGCTACCTCACCGAGGAAAACCTCGATAAAGCCGTGTATTCCACGTTATTGCTGCGCTTTAAGCTCGGCGATTTCGATGAAGACCACCCCTATGCGCACATTGACCCCGCAAAGCTCGCAAGCCCCGCGCACAAGGCGCTCGCCGTAAAAGCGGCAAAGGAGTCCGTCATTCTGCTTGAAAACCGTGGTATGCTGCCTTTAACCGACGACGGCAAGTGCACCGTCGCGGTTGTGGGCCCGCTCGCAAATGAAAACTACACCTGCTGGTACTGCGGCTATGCACCGAACCAAACGCCGGTCGTCAAGGGCTTCAGAGAAAAGCTCGGCGAAGACCGCGTACTGTTCGATGAAGGCTTTGACCGCGTGCGTGTCCGCTCCGAAAAAACCGGCAAGTACCTGCGCATCGCCGAAAACGGCGCGGTATATGCCGATGCCGACGAGAACACCGCCGACCTCTTTGAGCGCGCGGATTGGGACTTCGGCGCATGGACGCTGCGCAGCGTGCGCACCGGCAAGTACCTCACCGAGGACAAAAATTTCTTCGACGAGACCCCGCAGGACGAAAACGCCGTCACCATCGACCCCAGCATGAACTGTACGGCAGACGTGGTATTCGGCTGGTTCGTGAAAGAACTGCTGTATGCCAAGGAAGAAGACGGCGTTTTGTACCTCGATACCTGGCAGCACCGCGCTGTGGCCGTAAACGACGAAAATAAGCTCGTTGCAAAGGCCGGCTCCGGTGACTGCCCCTGCAAGCAGTTTACACTGGAAGTCGTTTCCTCCGGCGCAGAGCGTGTAGCAGAGCTCGCGCAACGCGCCGACCACGTCATCGTCTGCGCGGGTAACCAGCCGCTCATCAACGCGCGCGAGGAGTATGACCGTCCGGATATCCGCCTGCCGAAAGCCCAGACCGCGCTCCTGAATGCCGCAGCGGCCGCAAACGAGAGCACTCTGCTGTACCTCGTCACGGGCTATCCGTTCGCCATCAACAAGGAGAAGGACACCGCCAAAGCCGTGCTGTGCTCCACGCACCTCGGCCCGTGCCTCGGCCATGTTGTTGCCGCGACCGTCTTCGGCGAAAACAATCCCGCCGGCCGCACCCCGACCACGTGGTATCGTTCTGTTCGTGATCTCCCCGCGCTTGACGATTACGACATCGCGAAAAACCATGTGACGTACCTCTATTTTAGGGGCAAGCCGCTCTACACGTTCGGTTACGGCCTCAGCTATACGACTTTTGCATACAGCAATCTGACCGTTAAGCAGGAAAACGGCGAAGTCATCGCGACTGTAAACGTGCAGAACACCGGCGCTCTTGACGGCGACGAAGTGGTGCAGCTTTACATGAGCCTGCCAGGCTCCCTGCGTGTGCGTCCCATCCATGCACTCAAAGCCTTCAAGCGCGTGCACATCAAGGCGGGCGAGACCGTCACCGTTACGCTGAACTTCAAGATCGACGACCTTGCTGTTTGGTGCAACGGCAGAAAGATCTACACGGTCGAAAGCGGCGTGTATAAAATGGAAATCGGCGCGGCGAGCGACGACATCCGCCTTACCGCCGACGTGGAGATTGCAGGCGAAGCGTTCCCGGGCCGACCGGGCTTCTTCAAGCAGGAAGCCATCGATGCCGATGATTACAGCGGCGTCACGTTCCTCACGGATAAGCGCGACGGCGAAACGTATGTGGAAGCGAAGGATTTCCGCAGCTTCCTCGTATATAAGAACATGGATCTCACCGGCTGCAACGCGTTCGAGTGCGCCATGAGCGCGCCTTCCGGCGACGTGGAGATTATCCTTGCGGATAACAAGACCGGCAAAGTTCTCGGCAAAGCGGGCGGCACAGGCACCGGAAGCCTCACAAAGTTCACATCGTTTACGTGCGATGTCGCCGCCGAAGCCGGACTCACCGAGCTGCGCATCGTCTTCACAAAGCAGACGTCCTTAAAGTGGTTCCGTTTTTACACGGTGTGAGTTTTAAACCGATTTAAATTCAAAAGTTGAATACTCGAAAAGGGACAGCGCCGTGCTGTCCCTTTTTGCATATGTGCCTTTTTAACGGTCGCTTTGCTCGCCGTTTGGGAGACCCGGTTTTTTCAGTTGCATTTGAAACCATACGAAAAAGGTATACTATGCCCGAAAAGCATGTGGTTCAATCCATTATAAGTATTTGACATTTTAACCCATCACGGGTATACTAAACTTCAAGTAAAGTACAGGGCGTATATTTGTATTGATATTCGTTTTCAGAAAGAGGGAAGAACAAAAGCTATGTTCAGCGGACGTTTATGGGAGCTCTTTATAGACTCCTTTCCGAAAATTCTCATCCCCGGCCTGACGGTCACCATTCCGCTCACTGTCATTTCGTTCACCTTTGCACTCATTATCGCGGTCATTATGGCGCTGGTGCAGTTTGCAAACGTGAAGGTTTTAAAGCAGATTGCGCGTTTTTACATTTGGATCTTCCGCGGCACACCGCTGCTTGTGCAGTTGTTCGTTGTGTTCTTCGGCCTTTCCCGCGTCGGCGTTTTGCTCGATCCGTTTCCGGCGGCAGTTATCGTGTTCTCCCTAAATGAGGGCGCGTATTGTGCCGAGACCATCCGCGCTGCGCTTGAATCCGTGCCGAAGGGTCAGCTTGAAGCCGGTCAGTGCGTGGGGCTTACCTACCTCCAGACCATTTTCCGCATCGTGCTGCCGCAGGCCATGCGCACGGCGTTCCCGCCGCTTTCCAACTCGCTCATCTCCATGGTCAAGGACACCTCCCTTGCGGCGAACATCACCGTAACGGAAATGTTCATGGTCACACAGCGCATCGTGGCGCGCACGTATGAGCCGCTGCTTTTATACCTTGAGGTCGGCCTTATCTACCTCATTTTCTCCACGGTGCTCACCTGGGTGCAGCGCTTCGGCGAAAAGAAGCTCGCGTCTTACGGACACAAGGAGGGCTGAGTTATGCTGCAAATTCTGGACATTAAAAAATCCTTCGGCGAGCTGCATGTGCTGCGCGGCGTCGATCTCGACGTGGAGCAGGGCGATGTGGTCGCCATCATCGGCCCGTCCGGCTCCGGTAAAACAACCCTCCTGCGCTGCATAAACTTCCTCGAAAGAGCCGACAGCGGCACCTTGATTTTTGATAACGAAAAATTCGAATTCGATAAGATTACCAAAAAGAGATTGCGCGCCTGCGCCGCAAAACGGCGTTCGTGTTCCAAAACTACAATCTGTTTTTAAACAAAACAGCGTTGCAGAACGTCACAGAGGGTCTCATCGTCGCCCGCAAAATGCACAAGGCGGAAGCCATTGAGATCGGCAAAAAAGCGCTCGACAAGGTCGGTCTTTCCGACCGTTACGATTATTACCCCTCACAGCTTTCCGGCGGCCAGCAGCAGCGCGTTGCCATTGCCCGCGCCATTGCGACAAACCCGGAAATTATCTTCTTTGACGAGCCGACGAGTGCGCTTGACCCGGAGCTCACCGGCGAAGTGCTTTCCGTCATGCGCGACCTCGCAAATGAGGGCATGACGATGCTCGTCGTCACACATGAAATGGGCTTTGCCCGCACGGTCTCAAACAAGGTCATCTTTATGGAAGACGGCGTTATCGTCGAGCAAGGCTCCTCGAAAGAATTTTTCGAGAACCCGAAGGAGGAACGCACAAAAGCGTTCCTGCGCACCATTCAGGGAGACATGGATTGATTTTTGTCAGTCCGTTATCCATATTTATCCTACTTAAGCAAAGGAGTAAGAGAACATGAAAAGAACACTTTCTTTACTTATGGCTGTGCTGATGCTCACGGCAGTCGTGCTTACGGGCTGCACCTCGGGCGGCACAACGTCCGGTGCGGCAAGCAGCAGCGATGCTTCCTCTGCATCGAGCGAAGCGGAAAGCGAGTCTTCCGCAGCGGAAGAAAACGACCTGCTCGCGCAGATCAAGGAAAAGGGCACCATCACGGTCGCGATGGAAGGCACTTGGGCGCCGTGGACATACCACGATGCCGATGATAACCTTGTCGGCTATGACGTAGAAGTTGCGCAGAACATCGCAGAAAAGCTTGGCGTAGAGGTCAACTTTGTCGAGGGCGAGTGGGACGGCCTGCTTGCCGGTCTTGATGACGGTCGTTATGACATCATGGTCAACGGCGTAGGCGTCACCGAAGAGCGTGCGGAAAAATACAACTTCTCTACCCCGTATGCATATAACCGCACCGCTGTTATCGTGCGCGGCGATTACGATGAGATCAACTCCATGGAAGATCTCGAGGGCAAAACGACCGCCAACACCATTTCCAGCACCTATGCAACGCAGGCAGAAGCCCACGGCGCAACGGTCACGGGCGTGGACGACCTCAACCAGACCATCGAGCTTCTGCTCTCCGGCCGTATCGATGCGACCCTGAACGCAGAAGTCGTATTCGCAGACTACGTAAAGGAGCACCCGGAAGCGAACATCAAGATTGCTACGTTCTCCGATGAAGTCGAAAAGGTCGCTATTCCGATCCGTAAGGGCGACGACACCGCAACGCTGCTCGCAGCCGTTAACGACGCGCTGAAGGAAATGAGCGAGGACGGCACCCTTACCGCTCTCTCCGAAAAATACTTCGGCACCGACATCTCCAAAGAGTAATTTAAAGTAAATTCAGCAAAACAAAGCTCCTGCTCGCGTTTCACTGCGGGCAGGGGCTTTTTGCATATAGGAAACGCTCCGTTTCTGTGATAACCCACAAAAGTGTATATTTTCGTTGTAATCCCTCGTGATGTGGTATAAATGAAGCAAGCGGCATTCTGTTCACGATTGCTGCGGTCAACTTCGTTTATGTAATCAACAATGTCCATAAAAACCGCCTGTCCATGCTCAAAAACGAACAAATTTCGATTACAAATTCGCCATTTTTCAATAATCGGTAGAATATCCCCGAAACGCTTGACTTTTCGTCCTAAATTGCTTATGCTATATCCTGTTGCTGTACGCCCATTTATGCAGCACGGTCAGTCGTGACATCCTGACCTTAAACAAAACTAGCGCGGCCGGGGCGGCTCCCGGACCGCGGAAAGGAATGCTGAAATGAATAAGAAAACCTCAAAAGTCCGCTTTCTGGCGCTCAGCGCCGTGATTGCGGCGCTGTATGCTGTCCTCACTTACGCCGCTGCCGCCATGAATCTGGCGTTTGGCGCGGTGCAGTTCCGCTTTTCGGAAGCCTTAACGGTGCTCCCGGCCTTTACGCCGGCCGCCATCCCCGGGCTTGCCGTCGGCTGCCTCATCTCGAACCTTGCAAGTCCGCTCGGCGTCGTAGACTGGGTGTTCGGCACGCTTGCAACGCTGCTCGCGGGCATTTTTTCTTACCTTGTACGCAACATTCGCTGGAAAGAGATTCCGGTTTTGGCGCCGCTGCCGCCGGTCATTTTCAACGCCCTCATTGTCGGCTTTGAAGTGGCTTGCCTTGCGGATAACGGCACGTTTGCTTTCGGCAATCTCTCCCTTGCAGGCTTCATCGCGGGTGCCGTTTCGGTCGGCATCGGCGAGCTCATCGTCTGCTATGTGCTCGGTGTGCCGCTGATGATGGCGCTGCGCCGCACAAAGATCAGCGAACTCATGTTGGCATAAATCTGTTCCGGGCGCGCCCGGAGAAAGTCGGTCGGAGTTTATGAAAACGAGCAGATTACAAAAAATAGTAAAGCGTACGTCACCCACGCGCATGTTCGTCGTCAGCTTTGTGATCCTTATTTTTATCGGCACCGTGTTGCTCACGCTGCCGATCTCGGCGAAAAGCGGGCGGTTCACAAACCCTGTGGACGCGCTTTTCACGGCGACCTCCGCCGCATGCGTCACGGGCCTTTCCGTGTATGACACGTTTATACACTGGTCGTATTTCGGGCAGGGCGTTCTGCTTGTGCTCATTCAGTGCGGCGGCCTCGGCCTTGCCGCGTTTGCAACGGGTCTCACGCTGCTCGTCCGCCGCCGCATTGGCATTCGCCACCTTGTACTCGCCCGCGAAAGCGCCGGCGGCAGCAATTTGGATGTCATCTCGCTGCTGCGCATCGTGGTTGCGTTTACGTTTGCGGTGGAAGCTCTCGGCGCGCTTCTGCTCATGGCTCGCTTCGTGCCGCTCTATGGCGGGCTCGGCGTATGGGCCTCGGTGTTCGTCTCCGTCTCGGCGTTCTGCAACGCCGGCTTCGATATTTTAAGCTTCATTCCCGGCAATTCGAGTTTATCGGCCTTTAACGGCGACCCGCTCGTCACGCTGACGATTTCCATGCTCATCATCATCGGCTCCACGGGCTTTGTGGTGTTTCAGGATATTTACCGCAAGAAAGTCTCGACGCGCCTGCACCGGCAGCACGTGGAAAAGCTGAGCTTTCACGCGCAGGTCTGCCTGCGTGCATCTTTGACGCTTCTGGTTTTCGGCACGGTGATGCTGTTTATCCTTGAGTATAACAATACATACCGTGATTTGAACTTCTTTGAAAAGCTGAACGCGGCGTTTTTTCAGTCGGTCAACACGCGCACGGCGGGCTTTGCTTCCGTCAGCATTAAGCAGGAAACGGATGGTGCAAAGCTCCTCACGTCGTTCTTGATGTTCATCGGCGGCTGCCCGGGCTCCACGGCGGGCGGCATTAAGGTGACGACGCTTGTGGTGCTGTTTGCGGCGGTGAAATCCACTCTTTGCGGCGAAGATACCACTACGTTCCTACGCCACCGTTTTGACCCCGGTATGGTGTATAAGTCCCTTACGGTCGTGGCGTTCGCCCTTGTGGTCTCCGTTTTGAACGTGAGTCTCATTTTAGCGCTGCACCACGGTGTTTCCATATTGGATGCGATGATCGAAGCCGTTTCCGCCTTTGCGACGGTCGGCCTCAGCGCAAGCCTGACCCCGACGCTGCATCCGCTTGCAAAGCTTGCCCTGACGCTGACGATGTTCATCGGCCGCGTAGGCCCTGTCTCATTCGGCGTGGCGATTTTAATGCGCAAAAAGAAAAGCGGTTCCGTTCTGCCGGAGGGCAGAATGCTGATCGGGTGATTTTGGATCCTCTGTGCGTTTTGCACAGGGGATCTTTGCTTTCATCGCGCACATTTTAAGCCCGTTTCCTTGCGAAACAGGGGGAAAGTATGGTATACTATTTTGTACGTATTTTGTGTGCTGTTCAGGCTTCCTAAATGCGTTTCAATGCGGCAATTTACGATTTTGATATAGGAGTGATTTCAATTTGTCTCAGAAGACGGAACAGAAAGGACAGAGCTTTCTAAAGGGTACTGCAATTTTGACGGCAGCGACGTTTATCGTCAAATTCATCAATATATTTTTCTCTATTCCGCTTGCGAATTTCCTCGATGATGAGGGCATGGGGCATTTCAACACGGCGTATGACATTTTTGTATTTTTCAGTGTTTTGGCATCTTCCGGCACACCGGTCGCCATTTCGCGCCTTGTCAGCGTGGCGTATGCACAGAACCGCAAGCGCGAAGCGGATAAAATTTTCCGCGTGGCATTCACACTGTTCTCCGGCATCGGTCTTGTCGGCTGCATCGTCATGGCGGTGTTTTCCCGTCAGTTCGCGATGCTCATGAACCAAAATGACCGCTCCATGTACGCCATTGCAGCCTTGGCACCGATGTGCTTTTTCATGTCCGTTTCGTCGTGTTTGCGCGGCTATTTCCAAGGGCGCTCCAATATGACGCCGACGGCGGTCTCGCAGGTTTTGGAGTCGCTCATTAAACTGTTCGTCGGTATTGCGCTGGCACTGTATTTCCTGAAGACCACCGGCTTGCCGGAGCTTGGCGCGGCAGGCGCGATCCTCGGTGTTTCCATCGGCTCGTTCTTCGCGGTTTTGTACATTCTTCTGTACTACTTCCGTAAATCGCGCGATACGCGCTATTCACCTTTTGAGCCGAAGGTTTCGAGTGTTGGTGAAATTTTGAAATCTATCCTGACCTTTGCGGTGCCGGTCATCATCGGCTCTGCGTTTTTGAGCGCGCTCGACATTGTGGATTCCTCCGTGATGATGTATCGCTTGCAGGGCGCTGCCGGTGTGGACGCGAACTCCGCCATCGCTATGAAGGGCTGGCTCGGCACGGCGCGCAAGTATTTCGACCTGCCGAACGCCGTTATCGTGCCCATCTCTACCATCGTGCTGCCGATGCTTTCCGGTGCGATCGCAAAAAAAGAAAAGCGCGAAATCAACCGTATTTCCACGCTCTCCCTGCGCATGACGCTCATGGTAGCCATCCCGTCTGCCGCGGGTTTGTGTATTTTTGCAAAGCCCATTTGCGCCCTGTTGCTTTACAGCCGCCCGGAGTTTGCAGCAAATACCGCGCCGCTGCTCGCCGTTATGGCGCCGGCGGTCATCACGGCGAGCTTGCTTTACACTACGAACTCGATGATTCAGGCGGTCGGCAAGGTATACGTGCCGGTCATCAATATGATCGTCGGTACGGTGGTACGCATCGGCGTTGTGTATGTGCTGTGCGGTATCCCGGAGATCAACGCCATGGGCTCTGCTGTCGGTACGTTCGTTTCGTATCTTGTTATGATTATTCTGAACCTTATCGCGCTGCACCGTATGCTGCCGGAAATTCCGAGCGTGGTGCGCATGGGCATTCGTCCGCTCCTTGCTTCTGTCATTATGGGCGCGGTCTCGTACCCCGTATATCTGCTGCTCACGCGCTTTATGCGTGAGAAGTTCGCGGTCATTCCGGTTATTCTGCTTGCAATCCTCGTTTACCTCGTGGCGGCGGTGTTTACCAAAGCCATCACGCGCGAGGAGATCGTGCAGCTGCCGAAGGGTGAAAAACTGGCGGATAAACTGCATTTGAAGTAACTTCCTGTCTTGTAAAGGCCATGTGCCTGTGATAAAATAAAATTATAAGTTTTTGGGGAATTTCGCGGTGCGGAAAACGGTTTTGCGCCGACGAAAGAAAGGATGGGTATTGTGGAAGCAACTGTGACAAATAAGGGCAAAAAGGGTCTCATACGCCGTTTTGCGCCGTACTTTAAAAAGTATCTGTGGATTCTCATTTTCGACCTGTTCTGCGCGGCGCTGACGACCGTGTGTGAGCTGGCGCTGCCAATCATCGTGCAGCAGATCACGGACCGCGGCATCAATGACCTGGCGTCTTTGACGCTCAGTTATATTCTGCGCATCGGAGGGCTGTACATTTTCTTAAAGCTCGTCGACGTGGGCGCAACGTTCTTCATGGCGTCTATCGGCCACATCATGGGCACAAAGATCGAGACCGACATGCGCCGCGACATGTTCGCACACCTGCAGAAGCTCTCGTTCTCGTATTTTGACAACACGAAGATCGGTCAACTCATGTCCCGCATCACGACTGACCTGTTCGACATCACGGAGTTTGCGCATCACTGTCCGGAGGAATTTTTCATTGCGGGCATCAAGATCATCGGCGCATTTGTGATTTTGTGCACGATGAGTGTGCCGCTGACGCTGATTATCTTTGCGGTGCTGCCGTTTATGCTGGCGGCTGCCATGTTCTTCAATAAGAGAATGCAGGCGCAGTTCCGCAGCCAGCGCCAACAGCTCGGCGAGATCAACGCGCAGGTGGAAGACAGCCTGCTTGGTGTGCGCGTGGTGAAATCCTTCGCGAACGAGCCGCTTGAAGAAAAGAAATTTGAAGAGGGCAACCAGCGCTTTTACAACATCAAGCGTCTGCGCTACATGTATATGGGCGGCTTTGAAGCCTCCAATAAATTCTTTGACGGTCTCATGTATATCGTGGTCGTCCTTGCGGGCGCTATCTTCATGATGAACGGCGCCATCGACCCCTCGCAGCTTGTGGCATACCTTTTGTATATCACAACGCTCATCAATTCCATTCATCGCATCGTGCAGTTTACGGAGCAGTTCCAAAGCGGCATGAGCGGCGTGGAGCGCTTCTTTCAGGTTATGGACGCGCCCATCGAGATCAGCGACGCGCCGGACGCCAAAGACATCGGCATTGTCAAGGGCGACGTGACGTTCGACCACGTAAGCTTCAAGTATAACGACGACGGCACCGAGGTGCTTTCTGACATCGACCTCGACGTAAAGGCGGGCGAGAACATCGCGCTTGTCGGCCCCTCGGGCGGCGGTAAAACGACGCTGTGCAACCTCATTCCGCGTTTTTACGATACGACTGCCGGCACCATCCGCATCGACGGCAAGGATATCCGTACGGTGACGCTGAAATCCCTGCGCGACCGCATCGGCTTTGTGCAGCAGGACGTGTACCTGTTTTCCGGCTCGGTGTTTGAGAACATTCAGTACGGCAAGCCGGGCGCGTCGAAAGAAGAAGTCATTGCGGCCTCCAAAATGGCGGGCGCGCATGAATTTATCGAGGGGCTTTCAAACGGCTACGATACATACGTCGGCGAGCGCGGCGTGAAGCTTTCCGGCGGCCAAAAGCAGCGCATTTCCATTGCGCGTGCATTTTTGAAAAACCCGCCGATTTTGATTTTAGACGAAGCGACGAGCGCACTCGATAACGAAAGCGAGCGTATCGTGCAGGCGTCGCTTGAAAAGCTCGCGAAGGGCAGAACGACGTTCACGATTGCGCACCGTTTGACGACCATTAAGAACGCGACGAAAATTCTGGTGCTGACGGATAAGGGCATTGAAGAAGCCGGTACGCATCAGGAACTTATGAAGAAAAAAGGCATTTACTTTGACTTATATAAAAGCTATCAGGAAATGACGGCGGACACGGAATAAAGCCCAAAGGAAATTTTCGGGTATGTATATTTTGAAAGGACGGGAAAACTATGAAAACAGTGACACTCGGCAACACCGGCATCACGGTCAACCGCAACGGCTTCGGCGCGCTGCCCATTCAGCGCATTTCCGTTGAGGAAGCGGGCAAGCTGCTGCGCAAAGCATATGATAACGGCATCCGCTTTTTCGACACCGCACGCGCGTATTCGGACAGCGAATACAAGATCGGTCAGGCGCTCGCCGATGTGCGCGACGACATCATCATCGCGACGAAAACGGCCTCGACAACCGTTGAAGGCTTTTGGAAAGACCTCGAGACGAGCCTTTCTATGCTGAAGACCGACCACGTGGATATTTACCAGTTCCACACGCCGTCCTTCTGCCCGAAGCCCGGCGACGGTACAGGCCTTTATGAGGCGATGTTGGAAGCGAAAGCGCAGGGCAAGATCCGTCACATCGGCATCACGAATCATCGCCTGCATGTGGCGCGCGAAGCCGTGGAATCCGGCTTGTATGAAACGCTGCAGTTCCCGTTCTGCTACCTTGCGAGCGAAAAGGACATTGAGCTCGTGAACCTATGTAAGGAGAAGAACGTCGGCTTCATCTGCATGAAGGCGCTTTCCGGCGGTCTCATCACGCGCAGCGATGCGGCGTATGCGTACCTTGCGCAGTATGAGAACACGTTGCCCATTTGGGGCGTGCAGCGCGAGAAAGAGCTTGACGAGTTTCTTTCCTACAATGATAATCCGCCGGTGATGACGGACGAGCTTGCGGCGTTCATCGAAAAAGAGCACGAGTCCCTCGCGGGCGATTTCTGCCGCGGCTGCGGCTACTGCATGCCATGTCCCGCCGGTATTGAGATCAATCAGTGCGCGCGCATGTCGCTTATGCTGCGCCGCGCTCCGTCCGCCGCATGGCTGACGCCCGAGTGGCAGGCGAAAATGGAGCTGATTGAAAACTGCAAGCACTGCGGCCAGTGCATGAAGAAATGTCCGTATACCTTAAACACCCCCGAATTGCTCCGCAAGAATCTGGAGGATTATCGCACCTTTTTAAAATAAAGGAGAAAGTTCCGAATTATGACAGCAAACGAATTTTACGCGTCTCTTTCCGGCAAGCGCATCACGTTTGTCGGCGTGGGGCGCTCCAATCTGCCGCTCATTGAGCAGTTTAAAGCCCACGGTGCAGCCGTTTCGGTGCGCGATAAGCGCAGCGAAGCGGCGCTGGGCGAAGACGGCGAAGCGCTGAAAAAGCTCGGCGCAAAGCTTATCTGCGGCGAAGACTACCTTGAAAGTATCGACGAAGACATGCTGTTCCGCGCGCCCGGCGTGCCGTATCTGCTGCCCGAGCTGCAAAAGGCCCGTGCAAACGGTGTTGCCGTGACGAGCGAAATGGAAGTCTTTTTCGACCTGTGTCCGTGCAAAATTTACGCCGTGACGGGCAGCGACGGCAAGACGACCACAACGTCCGTCATTGCCGAAATGCTGAAAGCGGCAGGCAAAACCGTGCACCTCGGCGGCAACATCGGCCGCCCGCTTCTGCCGGAGATCCGTGATGTAAAGCCCGAGGATGTGGCGGTGGTGGAGCTTTCGAGCTTCCAGCTCATCTCCATGCGCCGCAGCCCGAATGTCGCGGTCATCACGAATCTGTCGCCGAACCACCTCGACGTGCACAAGGATATGGACGAGTACGTGAACGCAAAGAAGAACGTACTTTTGCACCAGAATGCGTTCGGCCGCACGGTTTTGAACGCGGATAACGCCCTGACGGCGGCCTGTGCCGCTGACACGCGCGGCATGACGTACATGTTCTCCCGCAGAGAGAAGACGAACGGCGCGTGGTGCAGCGCGGACGGCAAAATCTACTTCGGCGACGAATATATTATGGAGGAAAGCGACATTCGCATTCCCGGCAAGCACAACGTCGAAAACTACCTTGCGGCGATTTCTGCCGTGTGGGGCGATGCCTCGAAAGAGGTTATCAGGACTGTCGCGAAAGAATTCAACGGCGTCGAGCACCGCATGGAGTTCGTGCGCGAGCTGGACGGCGTGAGATGGTATAACGACTCCATCGCAACGAGTCCGTCCCGCGCAATGATCGGCACGCTTTCGCTGTATGATTTCAAGATCGTTATGATTGCGGGCGGTGCGGATAAAAAGGTGCCGTTTGACGAGCTGGGCAAGGTCATTTGTGACAAGGTGAAGACACTCGTGCTGCTCGCGCCCGAAAAACCGCTTGAGGGCTTTAAAACGCCGGCCGCGGGGAAGATCGAAGCTGCGGTGCGCGGTGCCGAAAACTATAAGGACGGCGCGCCGGTGATTCTGCACGCAAACAACATGAAAGATGCCGTGCGCCTTGCAAGAGAAAGTGCAGAGCCGGGCGATGTGGTATCTCTGTGCCCCGCCGCAACGGGCTTTGATATGTACAAGAGCTTTGCCGTGCGCGGTGATATTTACAGAGAAGAAGTGAAAGCACTGAAGTAAGCAAAAACTGACGTGAAAGCGGACGCAAAAGTCTTTGATTAAACTTTCTTCAGAAAGTTTATCAGATTCCAAAGGTGAAACCTTTGGTCGAGCTCCGCAGAGCTCGGAAAAATTTATTTGTCTCGGCACTGTGCATAACAGTAGCTCGGCGAGAAAGATCAACAAAACAAGAAATTTGCGCACTCGGCGCCGCTTCGCCTTGGACCGGGCGGGGCGTGATTGTGGAAGATTGGATAGGTATAATGAAACAGTATAACAAGGGAAATGACAGAAACAAGGGCTTTCAGGGCAGAAACGGTCGTTCCGACCGCCGCCGCGACATTCGCGATACGCCCCTGAACCGCATGGAAGAGACGATTTTGGCGACCATGCGCAGCGAGGAAATTCACGACTGGAGCGCACGCCAGCTTTTGAAAAAGACAGGTGTGCTCGACAAGCTTGCTTTTTACGATGCACTGCGTTCTTTAAAAGACCGCCGCATGATTTTACTTGATCGCGAGCACAACGCGAAGCTTATTCCGGTCGGCGAAGACGTGGAAGCGACGCTCGTTTCGCTCTCGAAGAACTTCGGCTTTGCGCGCCCCGATGGCGGCGGTGACGACATTTTTATTCACGGCAGCGCTTTGCAGGGGGCGCTCGTCGGCGACAAGATCATCGTCGGCGACATTCGCAAGGACGACCGCGGCCCCTCCGGCCGTGTGCGCCGCATCGTAGAGCACAAGCCCGCGCAGACGACCGGCACGGTGAGTATCACCGATGAGGGCATTGAGTTCATCCCGGACAATGCCATTCGCTATAATTTACGTATGCGCGAGCGCGATTTGAACGGCGCGAAAAACGGCGACAAGGTCATGGCATCTTTGGAGCAGGATTACCGCGGTGACTGGGCATATGCAAGCGTGAAGAAGGTCTTCGGCAGCGGCCGCACGGCGCGTGTCTGCGCCGACGCCATTGTAGAGCAGTACGGCATTCCGCATGTTTTCCCGCAGGAAGTGCTCGATGAAGCCGAGCGCATCGGCAACGAGCCCATCAGCGACGAAGAATACGCAAAGCGCCTTGACCTGCGCGGCGAGCCAATCTTCACCATCGACAGCAAGGATGCAAAGGACCTCGACGACGCCATCTCCGTGAAGCGCACGGACTTCGGTTACACACTGGGCGTGCATATTGCGGACGTTTCCCACTATGTGAAAGAGGGCTCTGCCATCGATGAAGAGGCGATCAACCGCGGCACGTCTGTGTATTTTGCCGACCGCGTGATTCCGATGCTGCCGGAAGTGCTTTCAAACGGCGCGTGCTCCCTGAACGCGGGCACGGACAAGCTGGCCTTCTCCGCGCTTATCGAGCTCGACAAAGAGGGCCACATCACAAAATACGATTTTAAAAAGACGATCATCAATTCCAAGGTGCGCGGTGTGTACAGCGAGGTCAACGAAATTCTGGACGGCACGGCATCGGAGGAGATTTTGAACAAATACGCGCCCGTCATGGAGTCCTTGATGTCGGCGAAGGAGCTTGCCGATATTTTGAAGGCGAACTCCGCAGCCCGCGGCACCATGGAGCTGGACAGCGGCGAATCGAAATTCATTCTTGATGAAAACGGCATTTGTATCGACATCATGCCGCGCGTTTCCGGCGAAGCGGAGCAGCTCATCGAGCAGATGATGGTGACGGCGAACATTGCGGCGGCGAAATTCTCGCTCGACCATAAATTGCCGTTCCTCTACCGTGTGCACGGCACCCCGGACCCGAAGCGCGTAGAGGAGCTTGTGACGCTGTTGCAGCTCGTGGGCGTTCCGTGCAAGGAGATCGTAAAGCCGAACCCCGAAACGCAGGATTTCGCCGCGATCCTCGACCGCGTGCGCGGCCTGCCGTGCGAGACGCTTGTTTCTCAGCGTTTGCTGCGCACGATGGAAAAAGCGAGATATTCGACGGAGGAGACCGGCCACTTTGGCCTGGCGCTTTCCGATTACAGCCACTACACTTCGCCGATCCGCCGTTACCCGGATACGTCCATTCACCGCGTGCTTTCCGCATTTGTGGAAGGCATGCCGGCAGAAGAGGTGCGCCGCCGCTACGCGCAGTTCTGCGAGACCTCTGCGACGGAATCCTCCCGCAATGAAATTCGCGCGCTCATCGCCGAGCGTGACGCCGAGGACTGCTACATGGCAGAGTACATGAGTCAGCACATCGGCGAGCACTTTGAAGGCACCGTGAGCGGTGTGACGATGCGCGGTGTGTTTGTGCGCCTCGAAAACAGCGTAGAGGGCTTTGTTTCGCTCGACGCGTTCGAGGGCGAGGATTTTGTGTACGACGGCCTTATCACACAGCGCAGTCCGAAGCGCGAATTGACCATCGGCACGCCGCTGCCGATTATCGTGGCTTCCGCCTACGTTGCGACCGGCAAGGTAGACTTCGTGCCGGATAAAGAGAAACTCGACATTTAAGGTATGAAAAATTCCCCTGCATCATAAGCTTTTCCGACAGGATAAAAATGGGGGAGAGCGTATGCGGGGAATCAAAAGGCTCATCGGCTCGGCAATGTTGGGCGTTCTGGCGCTGGCGGTTTTGTATTTTACGGCGCCGTACACCGGCGTGTATATTCCCGTCAGCCGGCTCAGCGTGGCGGTATCCGCTGTGCTTGGCGTGCCGGGCGTGACGCTGCTCGTTTTGCTGAGCCTGCTGTAAACGTATAAATGTATTGAAAAGAAAACTGTGGTTTTGCCGCAGCGGAGAGGAGTTTTTAACATGTTTCTGATCAACGCAAACGTACTGGACGGCAAATTCTGCCTGCGCAAGGCGGATATCGAGATCGAAGACGGCAAGATCGTGCGCCTTGAGGATTCTTTGCCGTACAAAGAGGAAGACCTCGTTGTGGACTGCGCGGGCTACACCATTGTGCCGGGCTTTGTGGACGTTCACGTGCACGGCGGCGCGGGTGCAGATTCCAGCGACGGCGACGTAGAGGGTCTGCGCAATATGGCGAAGTTCCTGCTGACGAAGGGTGTCACGTCCTTCTGCCCGACCACGATGACCGTTTCCGATGCGGAGATCTTGAAAGCGCTTGAGACGATTCGCTCCTGCATGGACGACAAGGAAGGCGCGAAGATTGTCGGCGTGAACCTTGAGGGCCCGTTCATCTCGCCGAAGAAAAAGGGCGCGCAAGGCGACGAGTTCATCCAGGCGCCGGATTACGACGTGTTTAAGAAGTATTACGATTCCTGCGGCGGCATCATCAAGCTTGTGGACATTGCGCCCGAGTGCGACGTGCGCGGCGATTTTGTCGAGAAAGCCTCGAAGCTCTGCACCGTTTCCATTGCGCACACCGCAACGGGTTACGACGGCGCGGTGGACGCGTTCAAAAAGGGCGTAACCCATGCGACGCACCTGTATAACGCGATGTCCGGCCTTGCACACCGTGCACCGGGTGTCGTGGGCGCGGTGTTCGACAACGAAAACGTCTGCGGTGAGCTCATCTGTGACGGCATCCACATTCACCCGGCTGTGGTGCGCACGACGTTTAAGCTCATGCCGGAGCGCGTGTGCGTCATCAGCGACGCGATGCGTTTGAGCGGCGTGGAAGACGGCGGCCAAGGCATGCTGGGTGTGAATATGGTCACCGTAAAGGACGGCAAGGCGACATTGCCGGACGGCACCATTGCAGGCTCTGTTACAAACCTGCACGCGGAACTCAAGAATCTCGTTTCCTGGGGCATTCCGCTGGAGACCGCCGTGCGCGCCATGACGTTGACCCCGGCGAAGGAGATCGGCATGGAAAACGAGATCGGCAGCCTTGCACCCGGCAAGCGCGCAGACCTTGTTGTGCTCGATGAGAACCTCGAGATTGTCGCGGTCTACCACTGATGCTTTTGCCTTTGCCGTGCGGCCTTGACGGCGGGGCATGAGGATAGAATTAGGGAAGAACAGAAAGGAAAGAAAATATGTATTGCACAAATTGCGGAAGAAAGCTCCCCGAAGACGGCTCGCCGTGCGTTTGCCGGCGACAGCCCGCACAGCCCGAGCAGCAGACGTACACACAGCCGGTGCCGCCGCAGCAAAACTACGGCGCACCCACGCAGAATTTTCAGATGCCGCCGCAGTATTACGCGCAGCCGCCGGTGCAATACCCGGTGCAGCGACCGATTACACCCGTGCACGGTGTGCTGAAAAGCTTTTTCGCGTCTCCGCTGTTCCTTATTACGGCGATTCTCTTTTCGGCGAATTTGCTGTTTCGGATCATCGCAAGCCTGTTCCCGCAGGATCCGGCGTATATTGTAAATCAGATTTACAGCAACCTGCCGTATGAAATGCAGGTAATCATTTCGCCGGGCGACATTTATGGTGCGCTTTCGTATACTCAGGGCGGCACCACAGTCGGTACGGTCATCGGTATGCTTATTACAGGCGGCTTAATGGCTGCCGCGTACTGGATCACGTACATATCTGCGAAAAACCCGAGTATTCCGGCGGCAAAAACGGCCGGCCTCACCATCATGAAGGTGTTCAGCATCATCAGCCTTGTTGTGATGAGCCTTGCGGAGGTGCTGTGCGTTGTTCTTGCCGTGATCTTCGGTGTTGCCCTTGCCGGCAATGACTACGGCTACATGGATGAGATGATGAGCGTTATCTTTGTCTTTCTCATTGCGGCCTGCATCTTCGGCTTTGTTGTGCTCATTTTTGAGATCATTTACGAAGCAAAGGTCATAAAGATGCTGAACAGCGCGAAGAACGCGATGCTGACGGGCATGGTTCCGAATAAGGCTTCCATGTTTGTGGCGGTCATCTGCTTCATTTCGGCGGCGGTGTCGTTCTTCTCTGTTTTCGGCGATGCGGTGCTGTACGGCTGGATCCGTGTTCCGCTCGGCCTGACGAGCGTTGCGCTCAACGTGCTTTACGGTCTGCTTGTTCTGCAGTTTAATAAGATGCTGAAGAACGCAGGCATGGCTCGATAAAACAAAATAAGTGAACGCGACCCGCTCCCGGCCGCGGCGGGACGGTGTAGTTCCGCTGCGCGGGAGTGGGTTTTGCTTTTAGGGGAGATGAAAGTATGGTGGAAAATACAACATATATCACTAAAGCGGAGCCGGCAGAGCAGCAGGAAAAGCGCGCGGAGGAAATTTTGCGGGACATGCTTTCTTCGCCGCTGTTCTTCATGTGTGCGGTATTGGTCACACTGAACGCCGTTATTTCGGTGATCGTCAGCGGTATGAACGGATTCGGCGATGTATACGGCGGTGCCGTGACGTTTACTTCGTGGGCGTTTCAGATAATCTTTACGGGAAAAGGTTACACGGGGATACCTGCGTATCCTGTATTGTCGGCGGTGCTTTCGGGTATATTCGGCACAGTAACGGCGGCAGTCTTTTGGCTTCTGTATATTGGCGCCAAAAAACGGAAGCTTTGCGGTGCGGGTTTTAAGACGATGAAGGTCGCTCTGCTTTGCCGCACGGTAGCATTTGCTGTGACGGCAGCTGCGCTGTTTGGTATCATAGTCGAACTTATCGTATATGAGATCACCACAGGGCCGAGCCCGACCGCAGATATAGTCGATTACCTTTTCGGATATTTAGGATACGGCATTATGTTTATCGGCGGCATCGTAAGTGCGTTATCAGCCGTTTGCTGTTTTATGATGGTGCGGTCGCTGCACAACTCGGAAAAAGCCGTGCGCGGGGACGGCGCGCTGCGGACGATCCCGCGCTTTGCGACTTGTATGTATTTACTTTGCGCGAAGCTGATCGTGCCGGTGATGCTCGTTGTGGTCGTGGTTATGGTTCCGACTTTTAAAATCGACGATATCGGCAAGTTATGGGTGTTTTTACCGCTCATATGCAAAGCGGCGTTGAGCGCTTTATTTGCCGCCTGCACCGTTAAATTTAATAAAATCGCCGATAAAGCGAAAGTTTAGACGTGTTTAAAAGGAGATTCGGTTATGTATTGCACGAATTGCGGGAGGAAGCTCCCGGAGGACGGTTCGCCTTGCATTTGCGGGGCGCAGAACGGGAATTTCAACACGCAGCCGCCGCAGAATTTTCAGGCGCCGCCGCAGTATTACGCGCAGCTGCCCGTGCGTCCGGTCACGCCGGTACATGGGATGTTAAAACGGTTTGCGTCGTCAAAGCTGTTTTTCATGTGCGCGCTGCTTTTTACGGTGCAGATGGTCGTGTCGGCGGTCTCATCGGTGATTGAGGTGTTCACGGTGCTGCAAAATCAAGCGTATCTGCTGGAACGCGCGCCCATAGGCACGAATTTCAACGTAGAGTTTAACGTAAACATTGTGCCAGTTCAAAATATTCTGGTGCTTATCGGGCTTTGGCTGCTGTACGCCTCCGCGAAGAAGACGGACACGCCGTTCATGAGCACAGCGGGCGTCACGCTGTTTAAAGTGACGGAAATTCTCCGGATCGTCGGGTGCGGTATTTTTTGCGGGATGTTGCTGCTCATCGGTCTTTTGGTGCTCCTCGCATCGAGTGGCGCCCCGAACGTGACAAATTACACCGGCTTGCCGGACAATATCGCTATTTTGATAGTGGGTATTGCTTTTGTGGTCGGTTTGGTGTTGAGCGTTCTGTTGCTTTTGTACAGCATCAAAATGCTCGGCGTGTGGACGAGCCTGCAGCGCGCGATACAGGTGGGCGTGCTGCCGAAAAAGCTGCCGGGATACGCGCTCGCTTTGCAGGGATTTTTGATTTTCTGTGATGTCGCCGCGATGATTGCGCTTTTCGTGTTGAACGCGTGGATCCTCATTCCGGGCAGCCTGTGCAGCATAGCCGCGCGGGTATATGTCATCCGCTGTATGGCGGCGTATAACCGGGAGGTTGCGGGGATGGAAGCGGGTTCTTTCTAAAAGGCTTCGATTTTTTGGGCGTTTTTGTGCTACCGTTTAGCTTTTATGAACTTGCGCTGCAAGTTCATTGGGAGACCCCCTAATTGGGTCTCCCACACTTTAACAGTCCACCGGACTGTTAAAGTTCCCGTCCTGATTTTTTGAATGCAAAAAGATTTCGCCATTTGCGAATGGCGACTTAGGACGCTGCCCTAAGAACCCGCCGCCTTTGAAAAGGCGGGCGAAACTTTTAACCATGGTTACCGCAGGCTGCGAAAAATCTTTACAAATCTTTTTCCGTGCGCTACAATAGGGGAAAGATTGTTTTGAAATGGGGTTTTATAGATGGTGAAGATTCCCGAAAATTACACGCCGAGCCTTGGCCTTTACGAGACGCAGAAGGCAATCGGTCTGATCAAGAACGTATTTCTCGTCAAAATTTGTGCGGCGCTGCATCTAAAGCGCGTCACCGCGCCGCTGTTCGTCGACCCTTCCACGGGTCTGAATGACGACTTAAACGGTGTGGAGCGCCCGGTCGAGTTTGACATTCCGGCAGTCGGCGGCAACGCGCAGGTGGTGCATTCCCTTGCAAAGTGGAAGCGCCTTGCGCTGCATGATTACGGCTTTTACGTGGGCAACGGCCTTGTGGCGGACATGAACGCCATTCGCCGCGACGAGGAGCTCGACAATCTTCACTCCATCTATGTGGACCAGTGGGACTGGGAGAAGGTCATCGATCGTGACACGCGCAACATGGCGTATCTGGAAGACACGGTGCGCCGCATCGTCAGCGCCATCTGCGGCACGCTGGACGAATTAAAGTGGCAGTTCTCCGGCCTTTCCACCGAGCTTTGCCGCGACGTGTATTTCATCACGGCGCAGGAGCTTGAGGACCGCTACCCTGACCTCACCCCGAAGCAGCGCGAGAACGTCATCGTGCGCGAGCACCGCACGGTATTCATCGAGCAGATCGGCGGCGTGCTCAAAAGCGGCAAGCCGCACGACGGCCGCGCGCCGGACTACGATGACTGGAGCATGAACGGCGACCTGCTGTTCTGGCACGAGCCGCTTGGCATGGCGCTGGAAATCAGCAGCATGGGCATCCGCGTGGACGAAAATTCGCTTGCGGTGCAGCTTAAAATTGCGGGCTGCGAAGCGCGCGCAGAGCTGCCGTTCCACAAAATGCTTTTAAACGGCGAGCTGCCGCTCACCATCGGCGGCGGCATCGGGCAGTCGCGCCTTTGTATGCTTCTGCTCGGCAAAGTACATATCGGCGAGGTGCAAGCTTCCCTCTGGGACGAGGAGACCCGCCGCGTCTGTGCCGAAAAGGGCGTTATCCTGCTGTAATTGTGCTTGAAGCTGAATAAAACGGAAGCCCTCTGCTGCGGTTCCTTTGCAGCAGAGGGCCTTTTCTATGCCGAAAAATCTATAAAGACGGAAAAGTGTTTTAGCGTTCGCGGAGTTCAGCTGAATTTTTAACCGACAAAGAGGTATGCTCAGCACTTCGTCCACTTCATCAAAAGCGATTTTGGCAGGATATGCGCTAAGAAGCGGTAGAACTTATAAAATCCGCCCATGGTGCAGGCGCTTTTGCCCTTTAATCCGGCTTTCAGGGCGCAGGTCGCCATTTTTGCGGGCGACTGGTGTGGCAGCATGTCGAGCGTGCGGCTTTTATGCGCGGGACGGTCGGCAACCTGCCAGAACTCCGTAATCATCGGGCCGGGGCACACGGCAAGGACGTTGATCTTTTTGGGCTTTAATTCTTCGCGCAGCGCGCGGGAGAAGCTTTGCACGTACGCCTTTGTGGAGCAATACACTGCCATGCGCGGCGTGGGCGCAAACGACGCGATGGACGAGATGTTCAGGATAAGCCCGCCCGTTTTCATATACGGCAGGCTGTACCGCGTGACGGCGGTCAGTGCGCGGCAGTTCAAATCGATCATCGCGGTCTGGCTTTCGACGTCGCTTGTCGCAAAATCGCACAGCTTGCCAAAGCCCGCATTATTGATGAGCAGTGAAATTTCCGGCTTTTCGCGTTCAAGCAAAGCGTTAAATTGTTTTAATGCGGCGGAGTCGGTGAGATCGAGCGCGATGGGGCGCAGATTTTTTTCCGGGAACTGCGGCTTTAAAGCTTCCAAGCGGTCTTCGCGGCGAGCGATGAGCCAATAGGTGTCGATCTCCGGGCAAAGGGTGACAGCGGCGCGTAAAAACTCGATGCCGAGTCCTGAGGAAGCGCCTGTGATCACGGCGATTTTCATAGTGACTGTCCTTTCAAAATTTTCCGATGGTTGTGTCTCCATTCTACCGCCGCTTCAGCTGCCTGTCAAACGCCTTTTTTGGACAATTTGTAAATTCGCGCGAAAAAACGCAAAAAACGGTATAAATTTTCGTGAAAGTGTGGTACAATGACAATAATTACTGTGATGCGTACGCACCGTGTACGCAGAAAGGACGCATACATGACAAATCAAAGAAAAAGCATGCGCTTTATAGGCTGTCTGCTGGCAGTTTTCATGCTGGCAGTTGTTTTTTGTCTGCCGGCTTTGGCGGACAGCGCATCATCGAACACATACACGATCCCGGACACGAACATGACCGTCACAATCCCCGAGGGCGCGACGGTGCTTTCCGTCGACACCCCGGCGGGCGATGCCGCGTGGAGCAAGGCGGGCATTTTGGACGCGAGCGAGAAGATCAAGGAAATGCAGAAAAACGGGACCACGGCGGAGATTATTGCGGCAAACGGCGATACCATAGCCGTAGCGGCGAAAGCTTCCAATTACGCGAACTCCGTTTTTAATCTCAATAATCTGGATGAAAAGGGCAAGAAGGACTTTTTGAAATACATGGAGCCGTCTTCCATGGACGGCAGCACGACCGGCACCATCACGTGGTACGACCACGAGCAGATTCCGTTCTTTATGATCGACATCTGTGCGGAGAATATCAAGGAGGAGGGCCCCGTGTACGAGCGCCTCTATGGTACGCTGTACGACGGCAAGATTGTTTCGTTTGACCTCTTCGGCGATACGAAAGAAATCTCGGAGGAGACGGACGCATTCATGCGCGCCGTGGTCGATTCCGCCGTCATCTCTGCCTTTGCGGAAGCACCTACGATTGAAAACGGTTTGAGCAGACAGAGCGCTGTGACGCTCGGCGCAGTGGGCGTGCTCATTGTTCTGCTCGTTGTTTACTTTGTGACGGCGCACAGCCGTAACAAGCGTGAAAAGCAGCTTAGAAAAGAGACGGCGGACCGCCTTGCGGAATACCGCCGCTCGAAGCAGGACGATGAATCCGTCGGTACGGGCGCGTTGCGTTTTGTAAACGAGACCGACCACGACGACGCGGCAATCAAGACGTTCGCGAACTATCAGGCGTATCACTTGCAAATTTTCATGCCGGTGTTCACCGTGATTTTAAGCGTCATCGCGCTGTACGTCGTGTGGCAGCTCGGCAATTTCGACAGCAACTGGTGGGTCATGCTACTGCTTATCGGCTTTGCGATTTACAGCCTTTATAAGCTTGCGACGGCTTCCACCAACACAGCAAAGGTGCTTATGCGCTCCTACGGTAAGCTGCGCAGCCGCCGCGCCGCGTACTATTTCTACGACGGCGACTTCCGCATCACGGGTTTACAGGCTTCTAACCTGCACCCGTATTTCCAGATCAGCCGTATGTATGAGACGAATGAATATTTCTATATGTATTTCGGCGAGGGCAATACGTACTTTATCCGCAAGGACGGCTTTAAGCAGGGTGATGCCGATGCGTTCCGCACCTTTATGAAGGAAAAGCTCGGCAAGCGCTTTAAGTAAAAGCAACAAATAAACAACAAAATAATAGGAACGCGCAACAAATGAAAATCGACTGCGCGGGCTTTATGCGGTATAATGGGGGCGCTTTGAAAGCAGCCCCGAAAGAGAGGATTTCTTACATGATCGGTATTATCGGAGCGATGGAGATTGAGGTCGCGGGCATCACCGCGGCGCTGACAGACCATAAAACGGAAACGCTGTGCGGCGTTACGTTCCACACGGGCAAGCTGAACGGCACGGACGTCGTCGCCGCAAAATGCGGCGTGGGCAAAGTGAATGCGGCCATGTGCACGGCGGCGATGATCCTCAACTACGCGCCGTCCGTCATCATCAACACGGGCGTTGCGGGCGGCATCGGCGAGGGCGTGAAGATCGGCAATATGGTCGTTGCGTCCCACACCGTGCAGTACGATTACGACACCACCGCCATCGGCGAGCCGAAAGGCTTTGTAATGATCGGCAGTGAGGGCGTTGTAAAGCTGCCGACGAGCGCAAAGCACAACGCGGTGCTCGAAAAGTATGCCGAGAAGATTTACAACGGCGTGCACACGGGCGTCATTGCGACCGGCGACCGTTTTGTGGCGGATCCCGCCTTCTGTTTGCAGCTGAAAACCGAGTTCGGCGCAATCTCCTGCGAGATGGAGACCGGCGCTGTGGCACAGGTGTGCGCGGTGAATAAAACGCCGTTCTGCGGTCTGCGTGCCATCTCCGATAACGCGAACGACGAGGGCAGCGTCGATTTTGAGACGTTTGCAAAATCCTCTGCGGAAAAGTGCATCGAGCTTTTGAAAGATGCTGTGGGTGAGCTGAACGAAGTGCAGTAAGACAGTTTGGTTTAGAGCGAAAGGAAAGAATGTATGCAGAACAAATATCTTGCCATGACCCCTCCAATGGGTTGGAATTCATGGAACACCTTTACATGGAACATCAACGAAGACCTCGTGTGCGGCGCAGCAGACGCTCTGTGCGCAAGCGGCCTTAAAGATAAAGGCTATGAGTACGTCGTCATCGACGATTGCTGGAGTCTCAAGCAGCGCGACGAAAACGGCCGCCTTGTGCCGGATCCGGAGAAGTTTCCGCACGGCATGAAGGCTGTGGCGGACTATGTGCACTCGAAGGGCCTCAAGTTCGGCATGTACTCCTGCTGCGGCACGCACACCTGCGCGGGCTACCCGGGCAGCTTTGAGCATGAGTTCGTAGATGCCGAGACGTTTGCATCCTGGGGTGTCGATTACCTTAAGTACGACAACTGCTATAAACCGAAGCACATGGACGGCGAAGTGCTCTATAAGCGCATGTCCCTTGCGCTGCGCAACTGCGGCAGAGACATTGTGCTTTCCGCCTGCAACTGGGGCAACGAAGACGTGCACAGCTGGATCAGAAGCTCCGGTGCACAGCTATTCCGCTCCACGGGCGACATTCAGGATAACTGGGAATCCGTAAAGAACCTGTTCCTCTCTCAGCTCGATAAGACGGCGTTCAGCGGCCCGTACTGCCACAACGACATTGACATGCTCATCGTCGGTATGCACGGCTCCAGCAACAACGAGTTCATCGGCAACATCGGCTCCTGCTCCGACCTCGAATACCGCTCGCACTTCGCACTGTGGGCCATCATGGGCTCCCCGCTGATGATCGGCTGCGACGTGCGCAATATGACCGATGTAACGCTTGAAACGCTCGGCAACGAAGACCTCATCCGCATCAACCAGGATATCGAGTGCCGCGCGCCGTACTGCATCCGCCAGTGGAACAACCCGGAGAACGTCATGGCGCTCGTAAAGCCCCTTTCCGACGGTTCTCTTGCCATCTGCTTCGTAAACTTCGGCGATAAAAAGAGTGAAATGTCCCTGCAATTCTGGGATATGGGCATCTCTTATGCGGAGAACATCGGCCTCTCCTTCTACAACTGCTACACAAAGCAGGATGAGGGCAAGTTCGCCGAGCGCTACGTGGCGCAGGTGGAGCCGCATGACACCATGGTGTTCATTGCAAAGCCCGTGAAGCTGAAATAATGGCAAACTACAAAACCTGCCGCACCTGCGGCGCACCGCTCCACGATGACGATATCGCCATTTACCGCAAGCTCGTCTACCGCGGCGCGGAGGACTTTTTGTGCATACAGTGCCTTGCGGATTATTTCAAGTGCCCGAAAGAGGAAATTGAAAAGCGCATCCGCTATTACCGCGAAAGCGGCGTGTGCACGCTGTTCCGCTGATTCTATCCCGTAAATTAACACCGCCGGAGGATTTTTTTGCCTTCCGGCGGTTCGGCGTTTTCATTTATAAGAAATCCATTTCGCAAAAAGGAGATACCACTATGGCCGATACCATATCTGTCAGTATCATCATCACGTTTGCAGCAGAGCTGCTGTTTTCGCTTGCGCTGCCCATCCTTGCCCTTGTCATCTGGAAAAAGAAGGAGGGCACAGAGCTCCGCCCGGCGTGGATCGGCGCGGCAGCCTACTTTGTGTTCGGCATGGTGCTGGAGCAGCTCATCAATGCCGCTGTGCTCGGCACGGGCAGCTCCGCCGTTTCCACGTTCCTGCTCGGCCACCCGTGGCTTTACGCCGTGTACGGCGGTCTTTCGGCCGGCATTCTGGAGGAGACCGCACGCTTCCTCGTGTATAGAACGATGCTGAAGGACAGCGTGGGCCGCGAAAACGCGGTTACGTTCGGCATCGGCTTCGGCGGGCTCGAGTGCATCATGGTGCTGGGTCTCACGGTGCTCTCTACGCTCATGATGTCCATCTCGTTCAATAACATGGGCGCAGAGGCGTTTGCCGCGCAGTATGCGAACTCGGAGTACCAGATCGTCCTTGAGACCATCGCGGAGATCAATGCCATCAGCCCTCTTGCCGGCGTGATGAACTGCGTGGAGCGCGCCGCGGTGTTCGCACTGCAAATTGAACTTTCCGTTTTGATGTTCGGCGTGGTGCGTTCGCAGAAATTCTGGCTGTACCCCGTCAGCATCCTGCTGCACGCGGCTGTTGGCTTCCTCGCAGCGCTGTATCAGACGAACGTGCTTACCTCCGTCTATCTTTTGGAGGTGCTGCTCGTTGTGTACGCCGTGGCGGTCTTCTTCCTCGCGCGCAAGGTCTACTGTGAGCTGCCCATGGAAAAACCGCGCGAGCTTGACCATTTCGGCAGAGTGATTAAGCGCAAATGAGTTTAGAGGTTAAAGCCTGTGCCGCACTTACAGAGCCGGAGCGTGCAGAAATTCTCGCGCTGCAAAATGAAGTATACAGCGGCGAAAATCTAAAGAATACGGTCTGGCTGCAAACGGAAAGCCACTTTGACCGTACCGTACCGTGCTTTTATCTCGGTCGTGAAAACGATGCGCTCACTGCATTTTTGTCACTGTTTCTGCCGACGCAGGAGGAGGCCGAGGTAACGGCGTTCACGAAGCAATCCGCGCGAAATTGCGGGCAATTCACGGCACTTTTGCACGCCGCCGCAAAGGAAATGCAGGTGCACGGCGTGCCTGATTTTTTGTTTGACCTCGAGCCGCAAAGCGAAACGGGAAAGGCGTACCTCAAAAAGCACTTTCCGAACGCCGTCCACAGCCACACGGAATATCGCATGACGCGCGAGCCGGCGGTTTTCCCACTGCCGGAAAACATAACCGTAAAGTGCGTGACGGGGGAGACGCTCGCGGACTATCTGTCCGTTTCCCTGCGTAAATATAAAAATTTTGAAGCCGCAAAAGAGATGCTCCTCGCCGAAAATCGCACGGCGTATGTGCTGTATGTAAACGGTGAGCCCATCGGCGTGTTTGACCTCGCGGGGGAAAAAACGGACGAAACGTTGTCCCTCTGCGGCGTGGCGGTAAAAGCCAGTGAGCGCGGCAGGGGCTACGGCAAACTCCTCATGCGCGCGGCGCTGACCGAAGCCAAAAACGCGGGCAAAGGCATCGAGCTCGACGTCGATTCCGAAAACCCGCCCGCCTTAAATTTATACCGCTCTTTCGGTTTTGCGCCGACCTTTGAAGTGGAATACTGGCGTGTGTCCGTGCACGATTGCCTGTAAAAAATGACCCCCGCACTCTCGTGTGTTAACGAGAATGCGGGGGCGTTTAAATTTAACTTATTGCACAAAAAGCCGCACTTTTCCCGTGATGCCGCTCGCGGGCAGTGTCATATACGTCGAAAAGAAATCCTGCATACGCTGTGCAAGCGTGTTGCAGACGAACACTTCTACGTCGTTTTCGCCCGCTTTTACGGCTTCCGTAATATCCCAGCGGTATGGGCGGCAGATGCGCTGCCCCATGTCCTTGCCGTTTACGAACAGCCGTGCCGTTACGCCGACATTTTCAAATTCAAGCTCTACGTGTGCCGCATCGTTTATGTTGAGTTTTGTCTTATACCGCATTTCGCCGGAAAACTCCGTTTCACCGTTTTTGCCCGTGATGTTAAAAAGCTTCGAGCTTTTACGGAACGGCTTGAATTCCGTCTCCTTGCCCGTCTCACGCAGGTCAATGTCCCACAGCGTCTCAATCTCCGTCCTGTTCAGACCCTCGGATTTATCCGGAAAGCCTGCCCATTCATCTTCCGTAGCGCTGCCGAAAATGAGGATCACCGATTGCCCCGCTTCAAGTGCGAGCTCGACTGTGCCGTCTGCCGTCTCGCCACGCGTATAGACACCGTTTAACAGATCCGCCGCGATGTATTTGCCGCTGACGGGCAGCGAAAGCGTCTCCTGTACCGCGTTCGGCGCTTCGTTGAAAACAAAGAAGCTTGTCGCTTCGCCGCGCGTGAACTTCGCAATGCGCAGCAGGTGCTCCTTTACGTTGTATTCGTGCGCGAGGCCGCTTCCCTTGACGTGCGCTGCAAGCTTTTGAAGCGGCACGATCTCGTTTTCACTGATATTCACGCAGTCCGGTGCGTAATCGACAAAGAATACCGGCACGCCTGCGTTTTTGAGCGCTTCGCAGATTTTTGCAAAGCGCTCCGGCAGCTTTCTGCACGCCGGCACGATAAGGTATTTGTACCCGCGTCCAAAGCGTCCGTTGTTCTTTTCCGCCGTCTCCAGATAATCGAACGGCACGATGTCGTAGGAAATCTGCGCGTCATAGCACGCTTTTGCAGGCTTTTGCGTCAGCATGGCGCTTGATTTGTCCATCCACTCCGCTTCCGCGTGGTATAAAATTGCGCCGGAGGCTTCCATCTCTGTGCCGTACAGATAGTGCGCCGCGCGGTTCACGTAGTGCATCAGCTGCGTGAAGCCCGCAAACTGCGGGTCGTTGCCGTCTGCGCCAAAGTGCGGCGGACAGTCGCGGTCGGGGAAGAAATCGTCAAATGCGTGCGGCACAAAGTGGTTTACGCCGCGCACAAGCAGGAAGTCCATCAACCATTTCATGACGTTCGCGCCTTCTGCCCAACCGTATGCGCCGAACACCTCACACATGGCGCGGCCGTTCATGTTCGGATTTTGCCGCGCGTGCGAAGCCGCAAGCTGCCCCAAAACGTAGTGGAAGAATTCGCCGTCCACCATGCCGCCCGAGACGAGCGCCGCCGTTTTGTAGTCGGCCATTCCGGGCATTACCTGGTGCAGCACAATGTCTATGCCACTCATGTCCTGCCCGTCGAGCCCGCGGAAGTAATGTCCCGCACTGCACCCAAGACGCGCGTGCGCGTTCATGTCTTCAATCAAATGCCCAATGTATTGCACACCGTGCGAACGGCACCAATCGCCGAGCTGATAGGAGAAATTCTCTTTCCAAAGCAACGTCACGGCGTCCATGTACGCAAGGCGAATTTCCGCGGTCAGCTCGTCATGTGCATACCACAAAATCGGCAGATAGAGCGTCGGCTCGCCGATGCCGTCTTTTGCCATGTGCACGGCGGCCGCGTCGCGCCACGGCAGCATCACGCCGGGCTGACCGACCGAACGGTTATAGATACCGGTGTCGTACCCCGTCATGCCGAAATGCGGCGCGTCAAAGCCCGGCTCATCGGAGAAAAATCCCGCGAGCGTGTTGCCGAAATACTTTGCATAGTGGTCGTAATGCGGCTCGTACACGGCTTCAATGAGCTTGTGCACCGATTCTTTTGAGAGCATGTCGATATAGTACTTTTTGTTTTCTTCGCCGCTGAACGTCTCAAACACGAAAAATACGCGGTAAAGTCCCTCGGGCACACTGAAATATGCGAATTTATCCTCCGGCTGCACGTCAAGCTCAATCGGTTCGCCGGTCAGCTCTTCATCTTTGCCCGTGCGGCGGAACAGCACGGCGGAAACGAGCTTTTCCTCCGGCGTGTGCATTGGCGCCAAGACGGACGCTTCCGCCATGGGCCCCATCACGTCCACATGCGATTCCCGCAGGAATTTTCGACGCAGGTTCAGGTCTTCGTGCTCTAAAATACCGTTTGCGTAGCCCGTCGGGAAATGCTTATCGTCGAGAATCCACACGCGCATGCCGCGCTTTTCGGCTTCCGCCAAAATAATGTCCATCGTCTTCCACCACGCGTCCTCGCAGAAGTGTTCATACGGGCGCGATTCCACACAAAATGCGCGGCAGCCGCTCTCATAGATCTTCTGCACGCGTGCGGGAATCTCCGCGTCGTGCCCGTCGTGCTGCCAGAAAAATGGCAGCAGGTAGTTTTCCGTTTTATTTTCCAGTATACTTTTCAAAATTGGTTCCATTTAAATTCCCCCAAAAGAGTTTTACAAATAAAGTTGTATCGACGCCATCGCGTACACGGCGAGGTAATATAGGATCAGCGCACCGTTTTTCTGTGTGCCCGTAATGCCGCAGATGAAATCCCGCGCAACGAACAAGTCCGAAATGCAGAACGCCGCTGCACCCAACGCGAACAGTATCCACTGCGGCGAGACAGCAAACGGCAACGTGCCCGCCATAGCTGTCATGAACGAAAGCACGAGCGGATACAGCACCATCGGGAGCAACATAGAGCCGAGCGAATGCAGATATTGCCGGAAAATCAGCGCAATGATGCCGTAAATAATCAAAGCCGCAACGACCGTGCCCCACCGAAACCCGCCGAGCTGTGCAATATACCCGATAAGCACAAGGTGCGCGAGTCCGAACGAGATCACGCCGAAGCGAAAATCGCGCTCGATGACAAAATCCGCGATGCAGCAGAATAAAAGCGCCAAAGCGAGCAGCCACGCGTTCGCCGGGCGATTAAACAACACGATGCCGAGCACCACCGTGATGACCGCTACGAACGTTGCGCCGCACTTTGCGGCTGAGCGCCACATCGTGCTGCCGAACAAGCGCGTGGCATTATAGATGTAACAGAACGAGAGCATCATCGGCAATGAGATGAGTGGCCAAAGCACACGAAACACGCGCATAAAAACGCCTCCTTTTCCACAATTATAACAAACGTCCCCGCAAAATCAAGCAAAATAAAAGCCGTCGGCAGAGGATCGGCAAAATCCACTGTCGGCGGCGTGTTGACTTGTCAAATATTACCCATGAAAGCCGTAGCTGATGCACCAGAAGACGCACACGACGGCAAGCACGATGCACTGCACGATGAGCAAAGCACGGGAAATGGTGCGCTTATTGATGCCGGAGTTCGGGGAGAAGCTCCAAACGGCAGCCATGATAAGTCCCAAAACCGGAACGAGCTGGATGAGGAACATCATCACGCACTCGGAAACGGAAAGCGCAATAGTGTTTTCCGGCAGATATTCCACGGCGCGGCCGGGTCTGGAGGAAGCCTGCACAGCGTTATCATACAAAACCGGTGTTACGCCTTGGTTATAAACCGTTGCGCAGGGGGTCTCGATATCGGAACGAATTCTTTCCGGGTCTCTCGGCTGTATATTTTTTGTATAGGTTTCATTGAGCATCATAAAAGGTCTCCTCCTTATAAAACTGACGGTTCAAGTAAAAAGTGTTTTTATCTCGCGGACATATTTCCGCGTTTCTTCCTGTATACAGAATAACATGAAAAGGGCGTTTTATCAAGTATTATCTAAAAAAATGTAAAGTTTATTGCGCTGCTTACGCTTTAAATGCTTAAATTGTTCACAGGATATACGCAATTTGTCCGCGATGCAAATACACTTTGCAACTTGATAAACCCGGTAATTCATGCTATTTTAAAATTGACCTTATTATACGGCAATTTTTGAGAAAGAAGGAAAAAATATGCAGCTTTGCAGTGTAAAAGCTCCATGCAAAGTCTGACCCCGGGCGGGTCCGCATGGAGCGCTTAGCCGCCCGCAGACTTTGCATTTTTAACACGAATTTTTTATTTTTGTTAAGAAGGAGCAAAGTCTCATGCAATTTCATTTTAAAAATTTCAAAAAAAGTTTTCTGCATTCAAATTTTCCCCGAAGCTTTGGGATAAACCCGCGCGCACGGCATTAGGCCCGTTTCTGCGCCTGTGGTCCACGCAGACGTTTTCCGCGCTCGGCAGCTCTATGACAAGCTTTGCGCTCGTCATTTGGGCGTATGAGTAAAGCGGCTCGGCGCTCAGTACCGTCGGCGTGCTCGTTTTGCTCAGCACCGATGCGCTCTGTGTGTGGTGCGTGGGCGCGGTGCTCGGCTGGCTGCCCATTCCGCTGATGAACGCCAACTTAGACGTGCTGTTCCGCACCCACATTCCCGTGAAGATGCAGGGCCGCGTTTACGCCGCGCGCAATTCGCCGCCATTTTAATTCTGCAGAGGGGAGCTTTGTCTTGCCGAAAAGATAGGATAATAGCAAAATTCTTAGGCGGAACAATACTGCATGATTTAATGATATTTTGCGGTAGGGAGCCTTTCCTTTTTATAGTTTATAAACAGCTTCGTATTAAAACTGCATAATCCTTTACGGGATAATTTGACAGGGATTCCAAAGTTGAGATTAAATGTTGACAAAATGGTATGATATTGTTAAGATTACAAGTAAGGAAAGCGTTTGCGTACTAATTGCGCAAATCGTGCAATCAGTACAAATATGGTTGATATGAAAGGGGCGGCTATGCGGCAAAAAACAATAACGGCAGACAAAAAATATCTGTTGATCCCGGTTGGGAATGTGAAAGGTTGGACGATACCGGCAGAGTCTATACAGTATTTGAGTATCTATCAAAACGGGAGCCTTGTGGAAGAATATGAAGTGTGCTTGGATGCTTCACCGCGTTGCTGGTCCTGCCTGTATTTGGAACGGTATGCGGGTGAAACATTGGAATTGCGCCTTGAAGGCGGAGACGAATCACTTATCGAGCTTTTAGAGGTTTCGGATACGCTGAAAGATGCGGATACGCTTTACAGGGAACCGATGCGTCCCCTTGCGCATATTACGCCGATGCATGGATTTATGAATGACCCGAACGGTCTGTTTTATTTGAACGGTAAGTATCATTGTTTTGCACAGCTGAATCCGTACGGTCTTGGTGTTGGCAATACGCATTGGATGCACATGGTAAGTTCGGATCTTATGCACTGGCAAGAGCTGCCGTATGCGCTGCTTCCGGATGAAACAGGGCGTATGTATTCCGGCAGCGGTGCGGTAGATCTGCAAAATACCTCCGGACTGGGAAAAGACGGGATACCGCCGGTTTTTCTGTTCTATACACCTGCGGGCAGTAAATCGCGCTGGAGCAGGGGAAAATACTTTGAAATCGCCGCGGCAGTCAGCACAGATGGCGGGATGCACTTTGAAAAATACGCGCAGAACCCGATCGTGCAGCATATCGCATATATGAACCGCGATCCGAAGGTTGTGTGGGACGAGCAGAACCAAAACTGGGTCATGGTGATCTTTTTGGACAATGATCGCTATATGTTCCTCTATTCGGATAATCTGCTGCATTGGGAACAGGGAGAAACGATCAGGATACGGGGGAGCGCAGAATGCCCGGATCTGTTCAATTTACCGATCGACAACGATATGACGCAGAGAAAATGGGTGCTTTGGGGCTCTACGGATAACTATATGATCGGTCATTTCGAGGGGCGTCATTTTGTTCCCGAAACGGACGTGATTGAAGGTCCCACGCATCGGATTGATTCAGCATACAGCCTGGAGGCGCGCTCAACGGGCGGATATGCGGCGCAGACTTTCGCGAACTTGCCGAACGGACGCGTGATTCAGATCTCGTGGATCCGGACAGTCGTTTCTCAGGGACCGTTTTCAAGTTGTTTGAGTATACCGAATGAACTGCGGCTTGTTTCAACAGAGCAGGGACCGAGGATCACGGTAAAGCCGGCTGCGGAGGTGAAAGTCTTGAGAGAATGCAGCTATTCGTTTGTCGGACGCGGATTGGAGGAATTTGAACGTATCCCGCGAGAATACCTCGGTGAAGCGATGGATATGACATTCAAATTCAGTATAAAGCCGGATAAGCTGATTGCGTTTTCCGTGCGCGGCGTGCTGATTGTATATGATCCGAAGATCGAGCGCCTTTTGCTGCCGGTGGGAGCATATAAGCTTGCGTTGAAAGACGATACGTTCGAGCTGCGCGTTGTGACGGACCGCTGCTCCGTTGAACTTTACGCGGATGACGGAAAGTTTAACCTAACGTTGGCGACGGTACCGGACCCGACCAATATTTCGATACTTCCGGTCTTGTTGGATCCGGGTGTCGGGATAGATTTTGAAGTTCACAAATTAAAAAGCATGTGGGAATAATAAGGAGGCTACATTTTATGTTTGAAAAGGAAAGCTTTTATCCGTCAGCTGCATTGAATTGTGCAATCACAGATACCTCGGTCAGCTTTGATCCGCAGCTTCCGCTCGGTAATAAAGCAGGAACATCACTGAGTCCGGAAAGTGACAGATTGATTCCGCCGGGCATTATGATGTTAAAGGGCGGAAAAATGCGCCTGAACTTTATGGCGCCGGGGGCACAAAGCGTTACGGCAGAAGTACACCGTAAGATCTATACATTGGAAAAAAGCGATGACGGCGTTTGGAGCACGGTTGCAGATGGCGGCTGCGGCGGATTCTGCCCGGTCGTATTCCGTGTAGACGGCGCGGAGGTGCTCAATCCTATGGCGCCTATCGGGTTTGGCGCTTCAAGACCCATAAACTATGCGGATATTCCGCAGCTGGAAGAAGACTTTTACCTGTGCAAAGATGTTCCGCATGGTTCGGTCGTGCAGGAATATTATTATTCTGCAGCGACGGGAACGATGAAGAGCTGCCTCGTTTATACGCCAGCCGGTTATATGAAAGAGACTTCCGGCGAATATCCGGTGCTGTATCTGCAGCATGGTCACGGTGAAAATGAACAGTGCTGGGTACATCAGGGGCGCGTGAACTTTATTATGGATAACCTGATTGCTGCCGGAAAAGCGGAGCCGTGCATCGTGGTTATGAATAACGGTATGGTGCAGAAGAATGAAAACGGCGTACGTGTATTGGATCAGACGAGGATTGAGCGACTTCTTTTGGAGGACTGTATCCCGTTCATCGAATCGCATTACCGTGTGCGAACGGATAAATGGAGCCGTGCCATGGCGGGTCTGTCGATGGGATCCATGCAGACCAGCATCGTGACCATGAAGCATCCGGATATGTTCGGGTATGCCGGCGTATTCAGCGGATTTGTCGGTCCATTCAATAAAATAAGTGCAGAAAAATCTTATATTCAATTGTTAGATGACCGTGAAAAATTCACGCAGTCCTTTAGAGTGTTTTTCCGTGCTTGCGGAGACGAAGATCTTGTTGCGCTCGAGCGATTCAAAGCGGATCGTGCGTTGTTTGAAGAAAAGGGGCTTGCGCCTGCAGAAAACTCGGTGCATGTAGAAAAAATGTATCCCGGTGAACACGAGTGGAATGTCTGGCGCATGTGTCTGCGTGATTTTGCTCAATATTTGTTTCGTGAATGATACTTTTTTCTTTGAATACCAATAAAAATCGGGATGCAGTTGCGCCGCTAATCGCAATTTTGTGCCGTGTAGGTATGGAATGAGCTGCAGCCCTTGTGAAAGCGTATGAGGGAAAGTTGACATGACTCCGGGTATATGATAATATAGTATTATTATATATTACATATTGCATTAGTCGGTCAAATTCTAATAGGCACGGCATGGAGTAGCTGGAGGTTTTGATATGGCAACACTCAAGGATGTGGCAGAGAAGGTCGGTGTATCCATTACAACGGTCTCTCGGGTTATGAATGGTCGGGGAGCGATCAGCCGGGAAACAAGAGATAAGGTTTTTGCGGCAATGAAAGAACTCAATTATTTTCCGAATGAGATGGCTCGTTCGCTTGGCAATAAGTCCAGCCACTTGATCGGTTTGATCGTGCCCTATATTGATCACGCTTTTTTTGGCATCCTGACAGCTGCTATTGAGGAAGCCTGCTATAAATCCGGGTATAAGCTTTTTTTCTGCACATCCGGCGGAAACCCAAATCGAGAGCGTGAGCTTTTTACGATGCTGTGTGCGAACAATGTTGCAGGCGTTTTGGTTTGCAGCCGTATTACGGATGAATCTCTGTATATGCAGACGGATGTACCGATCGTTACCATTGAACGCATGATCGAAGACGTACCCTCTGTTTCCTGCGATAATTATAAGGGCGGTGTACTTGCGGCACAAGAGCTGCTGCTCGCAAGCGGCTGTAAGTCACCGCTCCTATTCGGCAACAGGATTATATCGGATCAGCTTCCGGCATCTCTGCGATACAAGGGGTTTCAAGATGCTTGTGCAAGGAACGGCTCACCTTGTTCGGAGTATTATATCGACGCAGAGGACCTGTTTGGAAAAAACCTTGGTGAGGATGTTTACAAAGCCTTAAAGCAATTTCCTGAAACAGACGGTATTTTCGCGACCAGCGACGTTCTTGCAGCGCGCATCATGAACACATTGAATGATGCGGACGAAGCCGACACTTTTGGTCGTATCCCGGTCATTGGGTTTGACGGTGTTGACATTTCCGCTTATTGTGAGATCAGCACGATCGCGCAGCCTATACGCCAAATGGGTGCGCTTACGGTGCAGATACTGATCCAACGCATAAACGGTCAAATTGTCCCGGAGCGTTCTATTCTTCCGGTTTCCCTTATTCGCCGTAAAACTTCGGGTCCGAGTTTTGTGAAAGCATAGGCATTGAACACGTCATATACGTAAAACAAAAAATCGTATGATTTTAGACATCGACCTGAGGATCGATGTCTTTTTTTATGTTTGCTAAAAAGCAAAAAAGATTTCCCGGTCATGTAAGAAGAGATATAACCGGCCTTGCTCACAGATCCGAGAATTTGCGGACTGAAAAGAGGCTTTACCGTTATCGGAAAAACGAGGGAAAGCATATACTTACTTTGACAAGTGTAAATAATGCATTTGTGAAACCGTTTGCATACTCGATAAAGTGCTAATTCTGCTAAGAAATCTTTGAAATTCTAAAGTTAAATGTGCCGCTATAGTGCAAAATCACAATATATACAAAAACACGATGAAAACTTTGGTACAAAATTTGTTGACAAACTATAAACAACGTGATAATATTACAGCATAAAGCAAACGTTTGCGCAAGTATTGCGCGAGCGGGGAAAAACAAAATTTAACGGAGGTACAAAATGTCAACGAAAAAGATTTTGGCAGTTCTACTGGCGCTGTTCGTCCTTGCAACTGCAGTATCCGGCTGTGGGAACAGCGGGAGCAGTTCTGCAGACAGTCAATCTGGAAGCAGCGCGACATCTGAAAACAGCGCCTCTACTGAGGATACAGCCTCTACAGACGGCGAAGTTCCAACCATTTCCCTGATGGTTGTCTGTGGCACGACGCCGCCGGATGCAGATGCGGTTGCGGAAAAGCTCAGCGAGATTACACGCGAAAAGATCGGCTGCAACGTTGAGTTTATTACGATGGAGATCGGCAACGTTGCCCAGCAGCTCAATCTTCTCCTTTCCGGCGGTGATGATACACTCGATGTATTCATGGCAGGCATTTCCGTTCCGTACAGCACAATTGTCAACAATGGTCAGGCCCTTTCGCTTGATACACTTATGGAGCCTTATGCGGAAGAAGTGAAAACAGCTCTTGGTGAAAAAGTGTATGAATCCGGTCGTGTCAACGGCGAGCTTTACGGTATCGGCCGTCTGCTGGATCAGGCCTCCACAACTTGCTACAACCTTCGCCGCGACATTGCCGAGGAATTCGGCTACAAGAACGGCGATAAGGTTGACCTTGCGGAGCTTACCGAGCTTTTCGGCAAGGTCCGTGAGAAGTATCCGGATACACCGCTTATCGGTCCGATGAATGGCGTACCGAGCATTGGAGATTCCCGAATCGATTCTCTTGGCAACAAGCTTGGTGTTCTGGACAACTACGGCCAGGATACCACGGTTACGAATTATTATGAGAGCGCCGGCTATGAGGAGCTCGTAGGCTACTTCAAGCAGTGGAAAGAGATGGGCTGCTACATGGCGGATATTCTGAATGTCACAGATGCGCCGATCGATTACATCCCGTCCGGTAAGGCATTTGGCTGCTTTGCAAGTCACTTCAGTGCCGAGATGAACGGTATCTGGTCTTCTCAGAACTTCGGTACCGATATCGCTTCCCTCCAGATCTATGAGGATGCGGTCGCGATCACGCCGGGGGCCTATGAATGCATCAACCCGGCCACGAAGAATCCGGAAGCTGCAGCAGCTCTTATCTACTTGATGGCAACCGATCCCGACGTTGAAAATCTTCTGATCAACGGTATTGAGGGTCAGCACTATCAGGTGCTCGAGGATAACACGGCTACATACGTTGATGGCAAAGACATTTCTACCACAGGCTGGTGCCTTGGTTATTCTTGGACGGCATTAAACTCTACGATTTCCATTCCGTTTGAATATCCTGCAGATTATTACGATCGTATGCTTGCAGCCAACAAGAATGCACAGCAGTCCAAGGCTTTTGGTTGCCAGTTCGACCTTACAGGCGTTTCGGATGCGGTCTCCGCTTGCACGAATGTCGTGAACCAGTATGAGAATGCATTATCCGGCGGTGCCGTCGAAGATTTCGATGCAACGCTCGCACAGTTCCAGCAGGGACTTCGTGATGCCGGTATCGATGAGATTGTTGCGGCAAAACAGGAACAGCTCGATGCATTTCTGGCAGGCTGATTCTGAAATAAAATGATATAATTATAAGGCTGGGTCTGCTGCATAAACTAGAAATATGTACGCAGACCCGGTTCTATTTCGGAATAAAGCGTCGCCGTAAGGCTTATATGCGGTTTGTTCCTCCCCGGTATCTATTTCATTTTCAGACATGTATCAAACGGAAAGACAAGAGGTAATAAAATGTCAAATTCTACAAGTCAGAATAGACAAGGGAAAATTAAGAAAAAAGGCAGCTGTACACGCAATCTCCCGCTGTATCTTTTGATGATTCCCGGTCTTCTTTATCTTATCATCAACAATTATCTGCCGATGTTCGGCCTGACCTTTGCATTTAAGAAAATCAACTATACAGTCGGTGTGTTTGATAGCCCATGGGTGGGTCTGGATAACTTCACCTATCTTTTTAAGACAAGTGACGCCTTTGTAATCTTCCGCAATACACTTTGCTATAATCTGGCATTTATCGTACTCGGTACGATTTTGGCAATCGTTGTGGCGATTTTCCTTGAGCAGGTACGCACGAAAATGCTGCGTGTTTATCAGACGAGCATTCTGATTCCGTATCTTCTGTCCATTACGGTTGTCAGCTATCTGGCATTTGCATTTCTCAGCTCGGATAACGGTTTTATCAACAATTCAATCTTAAAGCTGCTCGGTATGGACGAGATCAGCTGGTATTCCTCGCCGAAATACTGGCCTTTTATCCTCACGTTCATTTATCTGTGGAAAAGCTTCGGCTATTCGTCTATCCTCTATTTTGCGACTCTGATCGGCATCGACGATTCTTATTATGAGGCGGCGGTTATCGATGGTGCTTCCACATGGCAGCAGATTCGTCACATCACGCTCCCGTGCCTCAAGACCACAATCATTACGTTGGTTATTATGCACATCGGCAGAATGTTCTATTCGGATTTCGGTCTGTTTTATCAGGTGCCGATGAACAACGGTCTTCTGTTCAGTGTAACAAACACAATTGATACGTATGTTTACCGCGGACTCCTGCAACTCAACGATGTTGGTCGTTCCTCGGCAGCCGGTTTCTTACAGTCTATTCTCGGTTTTGTTCTGGTTATGATTACGAATATGATTACGAGAAAGATCGATAAAGAAAGCGCGTTGTTCTGATTATACGGGAAAGGGATGATACTATGATTACCACAAGTAAGTCTGCTAAAATTATACCGCATATTGTTCTGATAATCTTAACGTTGGTGTGCTTGCTTCCGCTCTTGCTCCTGTTGATGGCATCCCTCACGGATGAACAAACACTTATGCTGAACGGTTATTCTTTCTTTCCGGAAAAGTTCAGTACGGATGCTTATACGTATATCTTTAAAACAGGAAAAACGGTTTTGCGCGCGTATGGCATTACATTCTTTGTCACGGCAGTTGGTACGGTTTGCAATGTATGCATGACGGTATGCCTGTCTTATCCGCTTGCACGCCCGGGCCTCAAAGGTCGAAATGCAATTGCATTCTTTGTGTTCTTTACGATGCTTTTTAACGGTGGTCTCGTGCCGACGTACATTATGTATTCGCAGTTCTTTCATATTCGCGATACAATCTTTGCCCTTTTGATCCCAAGCTTTTTGATGAGCCCGTTTAACGTAATTCTGATGCGCAATTACTTTAAAACGAATATTCCGGATGCAATCATCGAAGCCGCAAAGCTGGACGGCGCAAGTGAACTGCGTACGCTCGTCAACGTCGTATTGCCTATGTCAACACCGATCATCGGAACGATCGGTCTGATGTCCGGTCTGGCTTACTGGAACGACTGGACGAACGGTCTGTACTACCTTGTAAAACGTACGGATCTGTACAGTATTCAGAACGTTCTGACGAATATGCTTAACAACATTCAGTTTCTCAAAACCGCAACGCAGCTGCAGGGCATCAACATTGAAATGGGTACACTTCCGAGCGTCAGTATCCGTATGGCAATCGCAGTTGTGGCTGTTATCCCGGTCATGATCGTATATCCGTTCATTCAGAAATCCTTCGTCAAAGGCATTGTCATTGGCGGCGTCAAGGGCTGATAAAAAGGGGGAAGAGCATGTCTAACTGGAAAAAATATATGGAACAAAGTGATGCTTACGCAGCATCGCTCTGTAAAAAACCGCATAAAGTCTACGATGTAGATCCTTATGTTATGGTTTTTGAAGATGAAGATGTGCCCGGTGTTTTTCATATCTATTATGATGCACACAGCAAGGGCGCAGGTGCGTGGATGCACCTGATCGTCGGACAGGAACGGGCACTGCTGATCGATACGGCGTTTGGCATCGGTGATCTGCGCGGTCTGGTTGAGACTTTGACAGATAAGCCGGTTGATGTCGTCAATACACATTTCCATGGAGATCACAGTGCGGGCAACGGCCAATTTGAAACCATTTTTATTCATAAGTACGATATTCCGTATCTGGAAATGTCCGAAAAGGCAGAGAACAGACTATTGCCTGCACCGGGAACATACCGTGAGGAGGACATTATTCCTCTGCGGTCTGCGAAGCATATTGCGATGGAGGACGGCTTTGTTTTCCGTCTCGGCGAGGGACATGAAGTGGAAGTGATTCATATGCCGGGGCATGCAGCCGGAGGCTGTATGCTGCTTGACCGTAAGTATAACCTTTTATTCAGCGGAGACGCGGTTGTTTTTACGCCGACATTGATCATCGGCAGATTTCCGGCTCCGTATTACCCTGAGTATCTTACTGTTACGGCGTTCCGCGATGCGTTGAAAAAGGCGCTTCCCAAATGCCAAAATGTTAAAAAGCTCTATACAGGGCACAGTGTACAGGGGATTTCTCCCGTTTATTTGACGGATATGATGGATTGCTGTGAGAAAATCATTGCACATCCGGATCAATACGAGACCTACGATTATGTGTCGGATCCGTCACAAAAACAAATTATGTGTGTCGGTCGTGCGATGATTGTTTATACAAATGATCGTATTTAACGCGTTTTAAAGATCTGCTTATTTTGGAGGTAAAAATATGGCACAGATCCATTGCAATTTCTTTTCGTATTCACTTTGTCACGGTGTTGATATCGAAGTGACACTTCCGTCTTTTACATCCTGCAATATGGATGACCCGCATACACACAGCCTGCCGGGGAAATTCCCGGTTGTATATTTGCTGCATGGTATGGGAAACGACTACATGGCTTGGCTCCGCTATACAAGCGTTGAGAGATACGCAGAAGAAAAAAGGATTGCTATCGTCACATTCTCTGTCGGAAACAAGGCGTATATGAATGATGATATGGGCGACAATTACTACGATTTTCTGAATCAGGAACTTCCTGAATTTGTTGAAGCCTATTTCCCGATTTCCGACAGTCCGAAGGATCGCTATATTGCGGGTCTTTCCATGGGTGGCTACGGCGCGTTGCTGCATGGCATTGAAAATCCGGACCGATACAGCGCGATCGGTGCATTATCTCCGGCCGTATTCTCGAAAAAGGATATGGAAAGCAAAAAGATGAAGGGACCGCAGTGGGTAGATCTTTACGCTGCGACAGAAAAAACTGTGACAGAGGGTAAAAAGCTGCCGGATCTCTTCCTGAGCATCGGCGACAGAGATTTTCTTTATAAGAATGTGCAGGAATACCACAAATTTGTTGAACCGATCTGGAAGAGCGGTCGGCTGCGCTACGATGACCTGCCCGGTTATGAGCACGAGTTTGCCATTTGGGATCTTGAAATCAATAATTTCCTCGACTGGATCGACAGAGGGGATGTCTACAAGAAAATGGGTGCCAACAAAGTGTAAAGCAAAGGAAGACGACAATGAAAATTTCAGAAATCATTGATAAATTAGAAGCATATCACGGACCATTGGAGCCGGAGCGCAGAACGTGCGACATCGTGCAATACGGCGATCCGGATCAGGTCTGCACAGGAATCGTGTTGTCCTGTTGCCCAACGGCAGAGGTCATTCGTAAAGCTGCTGAACTGGGGTGCAATTTAATCATCGGCCATGAGCCTCTTTTCTACGACGGATGGGACGAGACCGATTGGCTTCAGGATAACCGTGTATATCAGGCAAAAAAACAACTTCTTGACCGTCTCGGTATCGTTGTATACCGCGATCACGATCATATCCACAATCATAGACCCGACGGTATCTTTTCCGGGTTGGCTAAAATGCTCGGCTGGGAACAGTATCAGGAGACGGAAAACTATTTTCCGGGAACCGCGTACCACTTGCCGCTCACTACGGTCCGCGCGGTGGCGGAGCATGTTGCGCATACCATGCAGATTGACGGAATTCGCATTATAGGAGACCCTGAAATGCCTGTGGAGCGAGTAGCTATCGTCGGACATTTTTTCGGAACGGACTGGGACAGGCAAAATATACAGCTCATTGAAAAAATGAATTGCGATTTGATCATTCCGGGTGAGGTGATCGATTGGACAATCGGCGAGTATGTGCAGGATGCAAATACTTTGGGAATCCGACGCGCGCTGCTGAATGTCGGACACTTCAATTTGGAAGAACCCGGAATGCGGTATATGGCACAGTGGTTGCCGAAAGTGCTTGCGTGTGATCTTCCGATCCATTTTGTACAATCCGGTAACAGTTTTGGCTGGCTTTCGTTCAAAAAGGCAGAAGAAGGCAAGAGATTATAAAAATATGGAGGTAAGTAAACTTGACTGCAGATTTGATGTTGACGCTTGAAAAAGCCATGCAGGCATGGCAGCCCCCGGAAATTCCGGAAGATATTCCGCAGGGAGATACTCCGGGAGACAAAATATGGATTGGACCGCAGCAGAAAGAAAAAGCCGCAAAGATTTTTCCGGTAGTTTTACCTATGCTGCGCGAAGTTCTGGAAAAATCACCGGCAAAACGAGCGGTTATTACGGTGTGCGGTGGATCCGGCGTGGGAAAAACGGGTATTTCGTCCCTTTTAACATACTATTTAAATCAACTCGGAATCGGGTGCTATACGCTGTCCGGCGACAATTACCCTCGGCGTATCCCTTCTTTGAATGACGCGGAACGTATGCGAATTTTCCGTTTAGCAGGCATACGCGGTATGCTGGAGCAGAATGTTTATACCCCGGATGCCGCACGTGAACTTAAAGCACTGCAGGAAGCGGAAACGGACTCTGCATCGAAAGAAGCAGACAGATACCCGTGGCTGACCGTATATCAAAAAGCCGGTCGAAAGGTGTTGGCAGAATATCTCGGTTCCGAACAGGAACAGGAATTTGATGAACTGTCCAAAACGCTGACACAGTTTAAAAGCGGTGCGGATAAGATATGGCTGAAAAGGATGGGCCGCACGGAGACGGAGCTTTGGTATGAAGAAAAGGATTTTCGGAATATTTCGGTGATTATTCTCGAATGGACGCACGGCAATTGCGGAAAGTTTGACGGTGTGGATATTCCGATCCTGCTGAACAGTACACCGGCTGAAACGAGAGAATACCGTCTGCTTCGTGCTCGAGATGCGAATACAGATACGCCGTTTATTGCTATGGTTTTGGAGATAGAGCAGGGTATGTTAGAAAACCGAGCACATGCTGCAAAAATTATCTTGTCAAAATCCGGCGACTTTTTAACTTACGAACAGTTTAAGCGGCAAATGGACGCCGGTCGATAGGAGATATTGTATGTGTGACGGTGATTTCTGCCTTGGCCCGATGCTGAATGCTTATCCTGACAGCTTGGGCGGCACATTAAAGGAATGTATATCGTTTTTGGAACAGCCGGAAATGAAGAGCGTATTTTCTTCGTTCTATATTCTTCCAAGCCTGTTCAACACCGATCTTGATCGCGGATTTTCTGTTATAGACTATCGACTCAATGACTTGCTGGCAGAACAAACGGATCTCGATGCGCTGCGTTCAATGGGAATTGACTTGAAGTTGGATTTTGTACTAAATCATGCTTCGGTGCTTTCCGAGCAATTTCAGGATATACTGAAAAACGGGGAGCAATCCCTCTATCGTGACTTCTTTATAGATTGGAACAGATTTTGGGAAGGCCATGGAACGATGACCGAGGAGGGATATATCCGGCCGGACCCCGAACTGCTGCAAAATATGTTTTTCCGTAAACCCGGCTTGCCGATTTTAATGGTGCAGTTTCCTGACGGCAGCAATGTTCCGTACTGGAATACTTTCTATCAGGAAGTTGTCTATTCCCATGTAGATGCGCAGGACTTTATGGCAATCACACACGGAAAATATGCTCCGGCAGCTCGGTTGGCTTCTTTGGTCAATGCGGCTGTCGAGCAGGGCAAATGGCCCGAGCAGACGGAACTTGGTCAATTAGAAGTGTATCGCGGTGCGGTGGTTGACTTCATGGAAAGAAATCGTCGATATTTGGGTCAGATGGATCTGAATATCCGTTCACCGCTCGTTTGGGAATTCTACAAAAATACGCTGCAAACACTTGCCGGTTACGGCGCAAAGATCGTTCGCCTGGACGCCTTTGCCTATGCACCGAAAGAGCCGGGTGCACGGAATTTCTTGAATGATCCGGGAACATGGGAGCTGCTCGGCAAGGTGACAGATTTGGCAAAACCGCTGGGCATCACGCTTTTGCCGGAGATACATGCCAGCTATGCGGAGGGAACATACCGCACGATTGCAGAAAAAGGTTATATGGTATATGACTTTTTCCTACCCGGATTATTGCTGGATGCACTTGAACGAAGGTCCGGAGAAGTTCTTGTACAGTGGATACGGGAAATCTGTGACCGCAAAATGCTGACTGTTAATATGTTGGGCTGTCATGATGGTATTCCGTTGTTGGATTTAAAAGGGCTGCTTCCGGAAGAAAGAATCCAAAGCCTCATTGATACAGTGGTGTCCCGTGGTGGATATGTGAAAGATCTGCACGGCGCAAAAAACGTATACTATCAAGTAAATGCCACGTATTACAGTGCACTGGGAGAAGATGACAAAAAAATGCTTCTGGCACGGGCAATACAGCTTTTCATGCCGGGCAAACCGCAGGTTTGGTATCTGGATTTGTTTGCCGGTCGTAATGATCATGCTGCCGTTCAAAGGGCGGGCGCCGGTGGGCATAAAGAAATCAACCGCACGAACCTGACAAGCTCTGATATAGCTGCCGGAATGAAAAAGCCGATTGTGCAAAAACAAATCGAGCTTTTGCGGATGAGAAACCGGTTTCCTGTTTTTTCTGCAAATGCAAAAATCGTGGCTGAAGTGAACGGAACAAAAATGGATATTCGTTGGCAATCCGGCTCCGAAGAAGCGGTTCTCCAAACAGATTTCGGCGATTATTCCTTCTCTGTCTCCGTTCGAGATACGTCTTCCGATACAGAATATTTCAAGTACGGTTCGTAATGTGTATGGTGATTTAGCCGGAATTGAAAATAAGATGCACTGAGAAGTACGATTTTATCAAAAAAAGTCTTGGCGACTGTTTGCAGCTCCTGCTGTGTCGCCAAGACTTTCTTTATGCTTTTAAAGCTTAATAATACCGAATGACCGCGATAACCTTGCCGAGAATGGTGATTTCATCGGAGATGATGGGCTCGAAATCCGGGTTTTCGGGCTGGAGACGGAACGTGCCCTTCTCCTTATAGAAGCGCTTCACGGTGGCTTCATCGCCGATCATGCCGACCACGATCTCGCCGTTTTCCGCCACGGGCGTTTTCTCTGCGATGACATAGTCGCCGTCCAGAATGCCGGCGTTGATCATGCTCAGGCCGTCTACGTGCAGCGCGAAAAGCTCCTTGCCGCTTTTGTCCGGGTAGGGAATATAGCCCTCAATGTCTTCCACGGCCAGAATGGGCAGACCGGCCGTCACCTTGCCGAGAATCGGCACCTGCTTTGCGGCAGATGCGCCTACAATGTGAATGGAGCGATTCAGGCCCGCATCGCGTGTGATATAGCCAAGCGCCTCCAAAGATTTCAAGTGGGAATGCACCGTAGAGGTGGAGCGCAAACCGGTCGCCGCGCAGATCTCACGCACAGAGGGCGGCACGGCACGTTCCGCCATGGTGGAGCAAAGATAGTCATATACAAGCTGCTGGCTTTTCGTTAAACTCGCCATATGCGATTCCTCCGTTTTAATACAAAATCAGTCCCGTAGAAATGGGCAGTTCTTTAATTAAAACCATTGTATCATATATTTCCGAAAAATGCAAACGATTGTTTGCTTTTTCTGCGGATTTTCTCGAAAAAAGCGTTCATAAATGCGTTCCAAAATCTTTAACGTTTATTCATGGCTATTTAACAACTCTTTTTGAAACCGCGGTATAATATAAGCGTATTCAGAAGAAAAGGAACCGCACCTTTCTTGGATACATGTTCTACCCTCCTCAATATACCCCTCAAGCTAAAAGGAAGAAGGACCGAGCCGCATCGGTCCTTCTTCCTTTTGTATAATGGTATTTTCAGCGCGGAGAAGTGCCGATTTTGCACAGCATTGAAACTGAAAGTTTCCGTCTGCCGAAATCCACTGACCGAAGTATAGTTGCATATTTTTCTCAAACCTGCCCATACTACGGGTAAAGAAACCCAATGACGCTAAAAACAGGAGAGAAAAATATGGCTATGCACTTTAAAAAGCAGGAAAAAACCGAAGCGGAGCGCAAAAAGAGTACGGAGCGGCGCGGGTTTTACCTTGCGCTTGCCGTGTGTCTGACGGCCATCGGCATTGCGGCGTGGAGCACATACGATACCGTTTCCGGGTTCTTGGAGCCCACAGGGAGCGAGAGCAGTGCGTCTTCCGCCGCGTCTACACCGCGCCCCACGCCTGAAACATCCGTCCCCGTAGACGATGACCCGGAGAGCGCCGTTTCTGCGGGCCACGCGCAGGGCACTGTGCCGGAGGTCTCCGCAAGCACAGAAGCGGAGCCGCAGGAAGTGAACGCTCCTGCAGAAGAAACGCCCGTCGAAGAGACCGCTGCCGAGCCGACGTATACGGTCAGCGAAACGCTCACCCGACCGGTGCCGGGGGAGGTCATGACGGAGTTTTCCGATACGCCGGTATACTCCGAAACGATGCGCGACTACCGCGTACACGCGGGCACGGATTACACCGCGGCGCACGGCGAAACCGTGCACGCCTGCGCAAACGGAATTGTAAAAGAGACGCATACGGACATGCTGCGCGGGAATATGATTGTGATAGAGCACGGCGATTACGAAGTGCGCTATTGCGGCCTCGGTGAAACGTTCCTCGTGCATGAGGGCGACGTCGTCACGGCCGGGCAGGACATCGGCAGCGTGACCGCCGCGCCGTTTGAGTCCGCACTCGATTCCCACCTGCATATCGAAGTCACCAGAAACGGCGAGCCGGTAGACCCGGAATCTGTCTTCGGTTAAAATTGAGCCAAACTGCCCCCGGCATCGTTTTAGGGGCGCGCAGCCTCGGTGTAAAAATGCACCGGGGCTGCTTTTTGCTGTTTACAATTTGTTCCTTGATTTTTCTGGTTTCTCGTTCTATAATATAGTTCAAAATAGAACGAAAGTAAGTGAGTATATGATCTTTTGGGAGCGGCAAAAATCTCTTACGGCGTTTTACGAAGCGTGCACAAAGCCGGTGCGCGATACATACGACCTGACGCAGATGCAATTCAATATTTTAATGTTCCTGCACAATAACCCGCAGTTTGATACGGCGGGCGATTTAGTCAAAACGCGCCACCTCACAAAATCGCACGTTTCAACGGCGTTAAAGGAACTTGAAGCGCGCGGGTGGATTGAAGCGCATTACGCTGCGGGCAACCGCAAAAGTCAACATTTACGCATCACGAAAAGCGCCGAAGCCGTCATCGCGTCGGGAAAAGCGGCGCAGGAGGTGTTCGGTAAGCAGCTTTTTAAGGGCTTCACACCGAGAGAAACCGAACAGTACAAAATGCTGTTTGACAAAATGTGCGAAAACGCCGCAGAAGGCTTAGCGGAAACGGAAAGGATGAACTGATATGGAGCTTTTAGCCAAAATCCTCGTCTGCTTTTTGGCGGGCGCGGGCGCAGGCATCGGCACAGGCTTTGCGGGCATGAGCGCCGCCGCGGTCATCGGACCAATGCTTATGACGTTTCTCGGCGTCCCGGCGTATCAGGCGGTCGGCATCGGCCTTGCAAGCGATGTCTTGGCCAGCGCCACAAGCGCGTGGACATATAAGAAGCATAAAAATCTTGACGTCAAAAACAGCCTGCCGCTGCTCATCAGCGTGCTTGTTATGACATTAGTCGGCAGTTTTGTCGCAAGTCTCCTGCCGGAGCGCGCCATGAGCGGCACCATGCAGATCGCCATGATCTTCATCGGCTTGCGTTTCCTCCTAAAGCCGGTCAAAACGACCAAAGAGCAAATGGTCGCGGCCACGCCGAAGGAACGCCTCATCAAATCCATCGTCGGCGGTGTCCTCGTCGGGTTTATCTGTGGCTTCGTCGGCGCGGGCGGCGGCATGATGCTGCTGTTCGTTTTGACGTCGTTCCTCGGCTATGAGATGCACATGGCGGTTGGCACCAGTGTGTTCATCATGGCGTTCACTGCGCTGACTGGTGGCATCAGCCACTTCGCCATCGGCGGCATGCCGGATGTCACATGCCTCGTTCTCTGCGTCGTTTTCACGCTCCTTTGGGCGAAGATTGCCGCCGCCATCGCAAACCGCGCCAGCGCCGTCACCCTGAACCGCGTCGTCGGCATGGTCATGATCCTGACCGGCATCGTGATCTTGCTTGTGAATTATGTATTTTAATAAATAATCTCCTCCATAAAAACGAGACCCCCGAAGCACGCTTTGGCACTTCGGGGGTCTCGTCTGTTTAAGCTTTAATACTCATAATGATGCGCTTCTTTCAGCATCATGTCTTTCACCTTCATCAGGCGGATCTGGGTGGAGCGCTCGTTTTCGTCAAGCTTCATCGTGATGTACTTGATGTTCGTCTGCAGCTCCGGGATCATGACGTGCTCCAGCGCGTTGACGCGGCGGCGTGTCTTTTCAATCTCTGCCGCCATCAACTGGCAGGATTTTTCCACTTCCGCCAGCTTCAGCATTTTCGGGAAGACCTCGGAAAGCGAAAGGATCGCGTCGTCAAGGTCGCCGGTCGTAAAGGCGAAGCCGTAGGAGTACATGTCGTTCTGGTCCGGTGTACGCGTCTTAAAGTCAAAATCCGGAATCTCCACGCTCATCACGTTCTGCGTGCCGGCGGAGATCGTCAGTTCCTGCTTCGGCGCAAGCAGCGCGGTGTTCAGCATTTCGTCCGGCATACCGGCGCGCGCCAGCATGAAGTTCTGGTTAGCGGAGACGAGCGCCGTCTCCACTTCTTCGCGCAGCGCTTTGTTTTCGCGCACCTTATCGAGGAACTGGCGCATCAGCTCGTCGCGCTTATCCTTCAGAAGCTTGTGCCCGCGCACGGCGGTGACGAGCTTCTTTTTCAGCCGCGTCAGCTCCATTCTGGTGGGGTTTACCTGGGTGCCTGCCACCGCGCATCACACCTTTCCGTAATACTGATCGAGGTACTTGTCGTCGATTCGCTTCAGTTCGCTTCTGGGCAGGATGGAAAGCAGCTTCCAACCGAGCTCCAGCGTGTCTTCAATGTCGCGGTTCGTGTTGTAGCCCTGCGAAACATACTCGTTTTCAAAGGCGTCCGCAAACTTCGCGTACAGCTTATCGATGTCCGTCAGCGCGGCTTCGCCGAGGATGACCATGAGCTCTTTTGCTTCTTTACCGCGTGCGTAGGCGGCAAACAGCTGGTTCATGGTGCTCGCGTGGTCGGCACGAGTCTTGCCCTCGCCGATGCCCTTATCCTTCAAACGGGACAGCGACGGCAGAACGTCGATCGGCGGCGCAATATTCTTGCGGTACAGCTCACGGCTTAAGATAATCTGACCCTCGGTGATGTAGCCCGTAAGGTCCGGGATGGGGTGGGTCTTGTCGTCTTCCGGCATGGTTAAAATCGGGATCAGTGTGATGGAACCCGTCTTGCCGTTTTGGCGGCCTGCGCGCTCGTACAGGGACGCTAAGTCCGTGTACATATAGCCCGGGTAGCCACGACGGCCCGGCACTTCCTTACGTGCGGCGGAGACCTCACGCAGCGCATCCGCGTAGTTCGTAATATCCGTCATGATGACGAGAACATGGTAGTTCTTTTCAAAAGCGAGGTATTCCGCAGCAGTCAGCGCCATGCGGGGTGTTGCGATACGCTCAATGGCCGGGTCGTTTGCAAGGTTTACAAACATGACCGTGCGGTCGATGGCGCCCGTCTCGCGGAAGCTTTCGATGAAGAAGTTTGATTCCTCGAACGTGATACCCATAGCCGCAAACACAACGACGAACGGGTCGTTCGTGCCGCGCACCTTAGCCTGACGTGCAATCTGTGCGGCAAGCTGGGCATGGGGCAGACCGGAAGCGGAGAAAATCGGCAGCTTCTGGCCGCGCACCAGCGTGTTCAGACCGTCGATGGCCGAAACACCGGTCTGGATGAATTCCTGCGGGTAGTTGCGGGCCGCCGGGTTCATCGGCAGACCGTTGATGTCGTCGCGGCGGTCGGGCAAAATCTCCGGGCCGTCGTCAATGGGGCGGCCGAGGCCGTCGAAAATACGACCCAGCATGTCTTCGCTTACGCCTAATTCCATCGTTCTGCCGAGGAAGCGCACGCGGCTGTTCGAAAGGTTGATGCCGGTGGAGCTTTCAAAAAGCTGCACCAGCGCGTTGCCCTCGTTAATTTCCAGCACCTTGCAGCGGCGCTTTTCACCGTTTGCAAGTTCAATTTCCGCCAGCTCGTCATACGTTACGTTTTCAACGCCCTTTACGAGCATCAGAGGACCTGCGACCTCCTGTATGGTTCTGTATTCCTTTGGCATCAGAAGTCCTCCTTGTTTTCAATGGCTTTGTCAATCTGCTGAGAGAGCTCTGCGCAGATCGCATCGTATTCCGCGGAGACCCGGTCGTTCGCCGTGTATTTAAAGCGGCCTATTTTTTCGCGAACAGGCAGCGCGATGAGGTCGTCCACCTTCGCGCCCTTGTCGAGCGCCGCAACGCACTGGTCGTAGAAATGAACGACCAGCAGCATCATGTCGTGCTGCTTTTCAAGGCTTGTGTACGTGTCCGTCTCATGGAATGCGTTCTGGTGCAGGAAGTCTTCACGAATGGAGCGTGCAGCCTCCAGCTTCAAGCGGTCAGGCGCGGAAAGCGCGTCCATACCGACAAGCTTTACAATTTCTTCAAGCTCTGCTTCGTCCTGCAAAATGCGCATCAAACGCGCACGCAGATCCATCCAGTCCTCCGCCACGTTCGTGTTGAACCAGTTCGCCATCGTGTCCACATAAAGGGAGTAGGAGGTCAGCCAGTTCACGGCGGGGAAGTGGCGCTTATATGCAAGGTTTGCATCAAGACCCCAGAAGACCTTGACGATACGCAGCGTTGCCTGTGAGACCGGCTCCGAAATATCGCCGCCCGGAGGGGAAACGGCGCCGATAACGGAAAGCGCACCCTCGCGGTTGTCGCTGCCGAGCGTAATGACGCGGCCGGCACGCTCGTAGAACTGTGCCAGACGGCTGCCGAGGTATGCCGGGTAGCCTTCTTCGCCCGGCATCTCTTCCAGACGGCCGGACATTTCACGCAGCGCCTCCGCCCAGCGGGAGGTGGAGTCTGCCATGAGGGCTACGGAATAGCCCATGTCACGGAAATACTCCGCAATGGTGATGCCGGTGTAAATGGACGCCTCACGCGCCGCAACCGGCATATCAGACGTGTTTGCGATGAGCACGGTGCGCTTCATCAGCGAATACCCGGTTTTCGGGTCAACGAGCTCCGGGAACTCGTTTAAAACGTCGGTCATCTCGTTGCCGCGTTCGCCGCAGCCGATGTACACAACGATGTCGGCTTCCGCCCACTTTGCAAGCTGATGCTGCACAACGGTCTTGCCGCTGCCGAACGGACCCGGTACGGCCGCTACGCCGCCCTTTGCAATCGGGAACAGCGTATCGATAACGCGCTGGCCGGTGATGAGCGGCATATCCGGCGAAAGCTTTTTCTGGTACGGTCTGCCGCGGCGGACAGGCCACTTCTGCATCAGCGATACGTTCACACCGCTGCCGTTCGGCGTGTCAATGACCGCCACGGTGTCCGTTACGGTGTATTCACCGGCGGAAATGGAGCGGATTGTGCCGCGCACGCCTGCCGGTACCATAATCTTGTGCAGCACGATCTCGGTCTCCTGTACGGTGCCGAGAATGTCGCCGCCTTCTACTTCGTCGCCCACCTGTTTAAGGGGCGTGAAGCTCCATTTTACATCGCGCTTTAAGGAGGGAACCTCCACGCCGCGCTTTAAGTTGTTGCCCGTCATTTCCATAATGGCGGTCAGCGGGCGCTGAATACCGTCGTAAATGGAGCTGATGAGGCCCGGCCCGAGTTCAACGCTCATCGGCTCGCCGGTGGATTCCACAGGCGCACCCGGCCCGAGACCGGAGGTCTCCTCGTAAACCTGAATGGAGGCCTCGTCTCCGTGAATTTCTATGATCTCGCCGATCAGTCGCTGGTCGCTGACGCGCACAACGTCGAACATGTTCGCGTCGCGCATACCGCCTGCAACTACGAGCGGACCGGCTACTTTTTTGATTGTGCCTTGGCTCATGTGCTTAGTCACCCGTTTCGTTAATCGTTGTCGTTAAAGATAATATCGGAGCCGACTGCCTGCTCCACGGATTTTTTAACCATTTTAATGCCCATGCCCGTGTTGCCCGTAACGCCGGGAATCGGGATGATGGCGGGCAGCGGCTGCAGGCGGAAGTGGTCCAGCTCGTGCTCCAGCTCGGCGGCAAGCGCTTCCGTAATGTAGATCACGGCGTATTCGCCCTCCGCTAAGCGGCGCAGCGTTTTGGAGCCCATCTCCGAATCCGTCACGGGAAAGACCTCCAGACCGAGCGCGGCAAAGCCGTAAATGCTGTCGCGGTCTCCGATGACTGCTGCTCTGTACATTTCGTTTCCCTCTTTCTTTACAGGTCTCTCAAACGTGCACGGATGCGCTCATCCGGCAGGTTGTTCTGCTTGCCGGAAATAATAATGCGCACGGTAGAAATCTCGTTTTGGCGCGCCGTAACATACCCAAGCAGCGGCGCCACCGTAAAGTAATCCTGGCGGCTGATTTCTTTTACAAGCGCCGTCTGGCGGTCGTCGCACCATTTTTCAAACGCGGAGAAGCCGTCCTTCAGCGTCTTTACGCCGTCAGCATAGTCTGTGCGGGAAAGGTATGCGTAAAACGTATCTGTGTCTTTCGACGCCGCGTCAATGAGCTCTTCCAGATCCAGCGTGTCGCACGGGGCGAGGCTTTCTTCCAAAAACGCACGGCTTTTGCCGGTGTGCAAAGCGCGTGCCGCGATTTTAATGTCCGCCGCCGCCACCTTAAACTCGGAAAACGCCGTAATCAGCGCGTTTTTGCTCTCTTTACCGGTCTTGTGGATCGCCGTGAGGCATGCGCGGTCTAAAATGATGTCGCACCGCTGACCGTCGCGCGTGGTAAGCAGCGCGTCCGTCGCCTTTTTTGCGGCCTCCGCCATAAAGTCCGGCAAAAGGGAGAAGTCATTTTCTCTGACCGCTTGCTGCATTTTTTCCGGCTCCACGGTGCCGCCGGACATAAACACGTTGTGCGGCTCCGCGTTTGTGACGGTGCACTTCACCGCCGCTTTCATATTGTTGAAGTCTATGGGATACAGCAGTACGCTGAACGGCGTGAGGTCGGGCAGCAGCTCGTGCATGAGCGCCCACGTTTTCTCCTCCTCGGCGGCAAAAATCGCCTCGGCAGAGGTTTCGCCGCCAGCGCCCCAGCCCTTATCGGCCAGTGCACGGAAGCACTCTGTCGGCGTTTTGCACGCCATCAGCCTGTCCAGATCCTGCTGCGTCAAAAGCGAAAGCTCCCGCGCTTTAATGCGCGCCACAGCATAGATGTATTCCTGTTCCATTCGTTAAACCACCTTTTCTGCCGGCGGCTCAGCGAAAGAGCATGCCGCCCGCAAGGTCCTGCAATGTGTCTCCGGCGGCCTCAAACAGCGAAGCGAACGTGCAGTTCACGTCGATGCCGCCGTAAACGAGCAGGAAACCGTCCGGGATATTGCACGGCGTGTTCGATACGGTGATGTTCGTCCCGGGCACAGCCATTTTCAGCTGCGCCGAAAAATCCTGCGGCATGCGCGCAAGGTCTTTTTCGTTTAACTGCATTTCAGCATCGCCCGGCAGCGCGTTTTTCTGCGCAAGCTTTAAAAGCACGCTGAAGTATTCGTCATCCGGCAGATCGTGCAACTCTTTCTGTGCCGCCGCGATTACATCGCGAATGGCGTTCTGCTTTGCGGCAAGCACGGTGCGGCGGCGTGTGAATTCCGCGGTCGAAGCCGCACGGGCTTTAATGTCCGCGCCGACTTTTTCACTGTCCGCAAGCAGGACATTTGCTTTCTGCTCTGCCTCGGCGGCAGCGTCCGCAAGCGTCTTTTTTGCTTCTTCTTCCGCAGCGGCAACCTGTTCCGCCGCTTTCGCTTCGGCATCCGCAAGGATCTGTTCTATAATTCTGTCCAGCCCTGTTGCCATGGATCGATCCTCTTCCTTTCTTTTTTGGATTTTTGGGAGTGGATCATCAGATGGCGATGCCGCCGATGTTTGCAACAGCCAGCAGGGAAACGAGCAGAGCCAGAACCGCGTAGGTCTCAACCATGGCCGGGAAGATCATGGCTTTACCGAACTGATCCGGGCGCTTTGCAACGAGTGCGATGGAAGAAACGGCTGCCTTTGCCTGCTGCTTTGCGGAGATGAGACCGATCACGGCCATCGGCATGCAGGCTGCAAGATAGAGAAGGCCCTTTGCAAAGGAGATGTCTGCGCTGCCGCCCAGAACACCGATGTTCGTCAGCGTGAGGAAGGCGATGAGCAGGCCGTAGATGCCCTGCGTACCCGGCAGAAGCTGAAGAATAAGGACTTTACCGAACAGCGGGGGATTTTCGGAAACGACGCCTGCGGCTGCCTGACCGGTCATGCCTACGCCGATGGCGGAACCGATGCCGCCGAGAAGTGCTGCCAGAACTGCGCCGACAAGCGCGAGAACGATGCCGAGAGAGTTGATATCGAACTTATCCATGTTATTTTTCCTCCGTAATTTTGAAATATTTGGTTTTGGTGGTGAACGGTGCGAATTTGCGTCCGCCGCCCTCAAAGAATTTGCCGAAGAACTCAACAAACTGTAAGCGGTTCGTGTGCACATACGCGCCGAGCACATTGATGCCGATATTCAGCGTGTGTCCCACTACAAAGGCGAAAATAAAGATAATCACGCCGAGCGGGTTGTTGCCGGGCATGGCGCCCATCTGATTGAAGACCGAAGCGATAACGCCGGTTGCAAGGCCGAGAGCCAAAAGTCTCGAGTAAGAGAGAATATCGCTTAAATAGCTCGAAACACCGTACAGCCCGTAAAGACCTTTTAAGAAGCGCTTGCCGATGCTCTTGGAGCTGCGGCCCGAAGTGAGCACAATGCCTACCGCGCCGATGCCTGCCGCAATAATGCCCGCGGTGCCCACCGATGCCGGCAGCGTAAAGGAAAGCGCCACCATGTCGGCGAACATCTGCATGGAAAGCAGATAAATAATCGCGCCGCCGACGAGCAGATACCAGAACACAACGTCATAGATCGCGTCCAGCCACTTGCCCTGTTTTGCAAGCTGGTAGAACTGTGCGCCGAGGCCGGCGAACAGGTGGATGATGCCGACGAGGAACGAGAACAGCAACAGCCGCATCGGTTCATCGACCGGCGTGAACCACAAGGGTGGTATCACGATATCGGTGTTGAAGAATGTTTTTGCGATAACGGTGATTGCGTCACCGAAGAAGCTGCCGAATAAAATGCCCCAGAATATCGTGGAAATACCGCAATAGAGGAACATTGTCAGCGTCTTGCGCAGACCTTCTTCCATGTTTTTGAACTTGTGTAAGATGATGCCGCAGCCAAGGACCATCACAAGTCCGTAGCCCGCATCGGAAAGCATCATGCCGAATAGAAAGTAATAGAAGACCGCCATGATGCCGCTTGGGTCGATTTCATGCTTGCCCGGCATGCTGTAGCTTTCCAGCACGCCCTCGACCGGGGCAGCGAACTTGTTGTTTTTGAGCTTTACGGGCACATCGTCCGCGTCACTCGGGTCGCACAGCTCCACGTAGGCTTCCTGCGTGGTTGTGAGCTCCGTCTTAAGCGCCTCGGCGTTCTCTGCCGGAATGTATCCCGTAATGAGAAACACGTGCGGGCTCTGCCATAAGCGGCCCAAAACATCGTATTTCTCGGTGCGCATCGTAAAGTAATCGATGGTGTAAAGCAGGTCTTCGCGTCGGTTTTTATGTGTGCGAATTTCCGCTTCGTTTTTATCGATCTCTTTTTGCAGCGCCGCAATGCGTCCGTTCAGAATGTCCACGCGCTCTGCGGGCGGCACCTTGCTCGGCTCCGCCGGATACGTAAACCCGATGGAGCGCAGGTAGGTTTCAAGCTTTAACCCCTGTGAGATGTGGCACATCAAAAACGCGCATGTCTGCTGCGGGGAAGCGCTCAAAATCTCCACGACCACACCGTCCACGTCCGGCGCGCCTTCGGCGATTTTCGCCCGCAGCGTTTCTTCCGTGTATTCTACCGGGAACGACCCCGTGAACACGGAGGTTGTCGGCGTGCTGATGGTGCGCATGGAAATATCCAGCTTCATCCACGGCTCCAGCGCACGGATTTGTGTCTGCAAGCGGAGAATTTCCGCGCGGTTGTCCGCACACTTTTTCCACAGCGTGTTGATGCGCGAGGCAATTTTTAAAAGCTCGCCCGCACCGTCAGCCGTTTCCTGATATTTGGAAAGCGGTATCGCGTCGCGTCCGTTCAGAGACGCGAAGAGGCTTTTTTCGGGCGGCTCCAGTTTATCGAGCGCGTCTAACGCCGATTGCAGCGCGGCTGCATTGTTTTCAAATCTTGATTTTGCCGGGACGGTATCCATCTTGGCAAAAACCGTTTCATCCGCTTTGCGGTCATCGATTTCCACGACGCCGCGCCGCTGGATCAGTTCCAGGATCTGTTTACGACGGTTCTTGAGCGCATAAATGCTGATGCGCTTCATAGGCATTACCGCCATAGGGGGATCCCCTCCTTTCGTGTTGGCGCCGCGTCAGCCGGTGATGGCCTCGCGGATAGCGCGGATTACGTTCGCGCTGTTTTGCTGCGCTTTTTTGCGGATATCCTCCGCCAGTGCGGCAGTTTCCTGCTGCGCTGTGCGTTGTTCGGCCGCAGCGGCCGTCTCTGCGCTTTGTTTTGCGGCTGCAAGGTCCGCTTTTGCTTTCTGCATGCGCTCCGTCTTCAGCTTGTCCGCCTTTTGTGCGGCGTCCTGCCGAATGGCGGCGCAGCGTGCAGCGGCCGTGTCCAGAATGCCGGCGGCCTTCTGCTCCGCATCCTTTACGGCGTCCAGAGCTTCTTTTGCCAAAAAATCACCTCCTGCTTCATTATTTTCAAAGAGCGGCGGCAAAAGGGGAAAGACCCGCTTTTTGCACCGTAGGTCATAACATAATACGCCTCCATTATAATATTATTTGCGGAATTTTACAAGAGATTTTACGGGAGTTTTCTCGAAAAAGTGCTTTCATATCGATAATAAAATAGACGTTTTGACGAATTCGTCTGCCTTTTAACATTCCGTCCATAAATGGATCTTTTTCTTTGTGTAACCCGCACGTTCTCTTACAAGTTTCTTACAAAAATTCACATTCTGTTTATGATTTTTTTTGAATCCGTGTTATAATAGAAATAATCACTTAATATGGATAACGGGCCGGTGCGGCCCGCGAACTTACAGGAGGCAGTCAAAATGAAAGCAAAGTCCCTTCACTTTTCCAAGAGCGGCAATGTACAGCCGATCGCATCCGAAATCGGCAGAGTTATGCAGTGCGTATGTGACCAGATTCCCCCGGCATACCCGTGCGAGGGCGAGAAGGTCGTTTTTATCGGCGTTGAAATGAACGGCAAGCTCCCGGGCGCAGTCGATCACTTCTGCAAGGATCTCAACCCCACCAGAGCAAAGGGTGTCGCATTCTATGTTCTGAACAGCAACGGTAACACGGACGGTCTTTCTTCCATCATCGATACGATGAAGAAGAACGGCGTCGAGACCTACGGTGAGCCTCTGGGCATTGCTGTCAAGGGCGGCCTCTTCAAGAAGGGCATGCCGACCGACGCAGACACCAAGAAGGTTCTCGAGTGGGCAGACAAGATTGCAAAGATGTAATTTCTTTGATAAAACAGCCTTTATAATTTTTCATAAAAAAAGGATGGCGCATGCTGTCCTTTTTTCTGTTTTTACGGGATATACAAACCCCGCTTGCGGTGGTAAACTGTATGAGAAATCTTTGAATGTTATTTTTCCCGTAAAGGTGTGAAATTTTCAGTATGACAAAAGAAATGACGAGCGGTTCGCCCATGAAGCTCATCCTCGGGTTCTCCATCCCGCTGCTTTTCGGCAATCTGTTCCAGCAGTTCTATTCCATGGTCGATACCATGATCGTCGGGCGCGTGCTTGGCACGGGGCCGCTTGCAGCCGTTGGCTCCACCGGATCCATCACGTTCCTCATCATCGGCTTCTGCCTTGGTCTTTGCAGCGGCTTTGCCATCCCGGTGGCGCAGCGCTTCGGCAGCAGGGATTATAAAGAGCTTCGCCGCTTCATCGGCAACGCCGTATGGCTGTGCGTCGGCTTCGGCATCGTCTTAACGGTGCTCACGGTCATTTTCTGCCGCAATATCTTAGAGCTCATGGGCACGCCGGCGGATATCATCAACGACGCTTACGCGTACCTTGTTATCATTTTTGCCGGCATCCCCGCAACGTTCCTCTATAATATGCTTGCCGGCATCCAGCGCGCTATCGGCGACAGCCGCACGCCGGTTGTCATCCTCGTCATCGCGTCCATCATCAATATTGTGCTCGATATCGTCCTCGTTGTTTTCATCCCCATGGGCGTCGCAGGCGCGGCGGTCGCAACGGTCGCTTCACAACTTATCGGCGGCGTTGTATGTCTCCTCTATGTGAGCAAGCATTATGAAGTCCTCAAAATGACCCGCGAGGATTTCAAAATCAACGTGCCGTGCATCAAGCGCCTTTTAAGCATGGGTCTGCCCATGGCATTGCAGACATCCATCACGGCTATTGGCAGCGTTATTTTACAGGCATCCGTTAACTCCCTCGGCTCTACGGTCGTCGCCAGCATCACAGCGGGCAGCAGGCTCTATATGTTCTTCGCCTGCGCTTATGATGCCATGGGCGTCACCATGTCTACATACAGTGGGCAGAACATCGGTGCGCGTAAAATTGACCGTATTGGGCAGGGCGTCAAAGCCTGCAACATCGTCGGCATCATCTATTCCGTTCTGGCACTGCTCATCATCGTGTTCCTCGGCAAATGGATGCTTCTTCTGTTTGTCGATGCCGGTGAGACTGCCATTATCAATTCTGCCTATTGGTATCTTGTGTGCAGTGGCCTTTTTATGATCCCGCTGACATTCGTCAATGTGCTGCGTCTTACCATTCAGGGCATGGGGTACAGCCGCCTCGCGCTCTTTGCCGGTGTGTTTGAGATGATCGCCCGCGGCGGCGTGGGTCTGTTCCTTGTGCCGCTGTTCGGCTTCAACGCCGCCTGCTTCTCCGGTCCGATCGCATGGATCTTAGCCGATAGCTTCCTCATTCCCATGTATTACCACGTCATCCACCGTGCAAAACGCGGCGAGGGTATTTACTAAACAAAACCAAAACCGTCCTGCACGAACAAAATATGCAGCACGAAGAGCTTTTAGTCTGCTACCCGGAGCACTGGTCCCGGCTCGTCAAAGCCATTATCGATTGAATTCCAAGGCAGCTGGTTTCGACAAGGGGCTGCCTCAAAAAATTTTCCAAAATCAATTGAGGCAGTCCCTTTAATATTTTATCCGCGAATGCGGAGACTGCACAAGCCTGCAAATAAAAAGTCAAGCCCAAAGCGGACATGACAGAAGAAAGATTTGTAGGCAGCAGATAGAGAAAAAATGCAGCACAAAAAGGCCGCCGCAAAAGTGCCGACCTGAGAGGTCAGGTTACAGTCGGTTAGTCCGTGTGGTGCAGACCTGTTGAGTTCATGTCTACAGGCGGAAGCACCTCAAGAGTGGAGAAGTATGCCGTCACCTTGCCGTAATAACAGCGCAGAAATTTGTTTCCCGCAGCCGTCATGTAAACGAAGTGCGGCTTGCCTTCCGTGCGCTTCTTGTCCAGCAACCGGAACACCGGCTCGTCTGCCGGAGTACGCTGCAAATGTGTTTTCATGACATCGAACCATGTTTTGCGCAGATACGGAGAGCCACGTTTCGTAGCCTTGTTGCTGCGAGGGAATAGTTACCCGATTCGCTCGGCGCCGGGTCAATGTCTGCAAAGGCAACAAGGGATCGCTTGTTTTCAAAGCGGCGCACATCGCCAATTTCCGCCATGAGCTGCGGCCCGAGAGATTCCCTGACGCCGTACATTTCCATGACGATAGAGTACTCCGGGAGCCGACACGATGCTGAAAAACGCTTTGCGCGACGGCGCCGAATTTGCATGGGTGCCGAACGGCGACACCTGCGCGTTCTGCATGACGCTGGCGTCACGCGGGTGGCAGAAGGCGAGTAAGAAAGCCATAAAAAACGGGCACGCAGAGCATATCCACGCGAACTGCGACTGTACATACGCTATTCGGTTTGACCCGGAGGTAAACGTGGAGGGCTACGACCCTGACGCATACCTCAAGGCTTACCGCGATGCCGGCAGCGACGTGAACGAGCTGAGGCGCATCCACTACGCCGAAAACCGCGAGCGCATCAATGCCCAGAAAAGGGCGGCGTATGCGGAGAGAAATACTTTACCAAAGCTTTCAAACTTCACGCCGCTTCCCGAAAATCAAGTAGTCAAAGTTCTTCGCAAAGAAGCGCAAACATGGATCAATGGCTTGTCTGAGGAGGAACGAATTGCAATACAGAAATATACATATAACTCTGGAGACCAGAAGCCTAATCGCTTTTTTGAACGGGTCAATCGAATGTTACGTGGCGATGCGGAAGAAGATACCAAACTACGTGCGTATGCTGAGAATATTTCTGACGCACTGAAGCGCAGTTCACTTGAGCATGATGTCTTATGCTATCGTTCAATGGAGTTTAATCCGTTTGAAGAAATGCAAGTTGGCGATATTGTCTTCCCGGGGCAGTTTTATAGCACTTCTGTGGTAAAAAGCGGTTCGCTAAAAAAAGATTTCCGCATAACGATTTGTGCCCGGTCGGGTTCTTTGGCTGGGTATGTTGAACCGTTAAGTAAATTTAAAGAACAACGAGAACTTTTATTTGACAAAGACACTCTGTATAGAGTATTATTGTGTAAAGAAAAGGAAATTGTATTGGAGGTGATTTTGCCATGAACGATGGGAAAAACATGACTGATGGGGAACGTGCTTGGCAGGAGCGTCAGGAAATTTTGGCGAAAGAACCTGTTAAGTTTCGTAAGCTTACACCCGAGGAAATCGAAGAATTAGAAAAGCAAGGACGTATTTAATGTCACTTGCGCATTAAGCCACGATGCGAAGCTGCACCGTGGTTTTTCTTTACCTTTAAGGAGTGTTACAATGACGAATGAGCAGATAAACAAGTATATCAGCAAGGCAATAAGAGAAATTCAGAATGCCGGACTGACCATTGCAAAAAACGCAGAGAAAATGGTAGGCGGATATATCAGCCAAACTGGAGATATAGACATTCATATTTGCGTACCTGTATCTCGAAGTGGAGCCACTGTAATTACCGTAAATCACGAGCTGGTGCCAGACACGGTATACGATGAATCGAACTGTGTTACGGTATTGCATGGCAGGTAAAGTATAAAATTAAACATTGTTGAATCAGCACGCTGCCGATATTTTTCGGCGGTGTGCTTTTTTCATACCTAAAATTACGCGACGGCTGCGGAAAAGCCGGAAAGGAGAACCAAAATGGCAGAAACTGTAAACCAGGAAACGAACGGCACTGCGGCCGAAACGCAGGAAAACGAGCAGCGCACCTTTACGCAGGCGGAAATGAACGCGATCATTCAGGACCGGCTGACGAGGGAACGCGGCAAATACGCAGACTACGAAGCGCTGAAAGCGAAAGCGGCGAAGTTCGACGAGGCGAAAGAAGCGCATTGCAGAGATCAACGCTCTGATTCAAAAAATCTACGAGGACAACGCCAGCGGAAAGCTGTCCGATGAGCGCTATGCCACCCTGACTCTGTCCTACGAGGAGGAACAGAAAACGCTGAAGGCCGCTGTGCCGGAGATTGTTTTGGCTGGAAAATTGACTTGAAAAAGACCTCTATCACGCGAAAAAAATTTGAAAAATCTTAGTTATGGAACCAGAGACCCTATATGTGGGTATTTCACTTTGATAAACCCAGACATTGGGGAAATTCTGTGTAAAGCCGGAAAATAGACAAAAGAAGAATATGGTTTTAAGTGAGGACTCAACCAATGGTCGGTTGTTTTGCTCTTTGCTTTTTGCTATTGTAAGGATGAATTTAACACTGACGGAGCGCTTCGTTACGTAGCTACCCAATCTATGGGGAAATAGGTGTGTAAAAACAGACAGTAAAAGACAGCCGTGTTCCCTTCAAGGCAAGGGAATACGGCTGTCTGGTTGAATTTATAGATTCTAAAGAAGATTTTTATTCGAAAACAGGTACGCGTTTTACCACGCCGCCGTCCATGGCAGATTGGTGAGCGCAGATTCCTACACCGGTCCAGTAGGCGCCGTCAATATCGCTTGGAACCGGGGTTCGATCTTCCAGAATGCTTCGGACAAATTCGTGGACTAGATGAGGATGAGAACCACCATGGCCACCGCCTTGCAGGAACGATAGATGGGGATTGCTGTCATCATACACTGTTTGTTTGGTGAAGCGCCCAATTTCCGCCGGTAAACGATCTGCATAGTCGGGGATTTGGATACGTTCTTCCGTCACAAGGCCGCCTCGACCGTAATCGTTCATAACATGTTCAGCATTTGCACCACGCGCCATGGAGAACAGTACCGGTTGTTCCGATTCTAACTGCTGCCATTCAAAACTTTTTTGTTCACCATATATATTGAAACTTTCAGTGTAACCTCGGGCTACGTGGTAGAGGAACCGAGCCATTTCAATGCTTACATCACTGTCTTTTAGGGAGATCAGAGCTGACTCAAAGGCATATGGACAACCATAGGGAGCTTCCACTTCTTTACGTACTTTGCCGGAGCCCTTGCAATATACGGTTTCCGGACGCTTGCCCAGCAACATCAGACAAGGCGCTACCGCGTGGGTAGGATGCATCAGCGGAGGGAAGCCCAACCAGTAGTCCGGCCATCCTTCCATATCTTGATAATGCGCGCAGCGCATGAACTGTATTCTGCCCAGCTCTCCTTTTTCGTAAAGGTCCTTCACATACAGAAACTCTCGACCATAGACGGAGGTCTCCATAAACATATAGTGTTTCCCGCTTCTTTTTCGAGCATCGATGACTTGGTACAATTCATCGATACTCATTCCCATCGGAATGGTACAGGCACAGTGCTTTCCGGCGTTCATCACCTGTATAGATAGGGGAGCATGAGTAGCAGGCGGTGTTACCAGATGGACGGCGTCGATGGTTTTATCTTCCAACATGGCATTAAAGTCCGTCAAGCGTTCTTCCAGAAGAAACTTATCGCCAACCGCATTCAGCAGTTTTTCATTCGTATCCACTAACACCAAAGAATCTACGTCCGGGTGTTTCAGATAGATGGGTATAAATTCCGCGCCGAAGGAGACTCCTACGAGCGCCACTCTTAATTTACCGTTTTTCATATTGTATCCCTCCTAGGATTCTTTGAAATGATTATACAGTGTATCCGAAAAAAAGTCTATGGAGAGAATGAAAATAGTATGGAATAAACGAAACTATTTATTGAATTATTGTCTGGCTCCTTTTAGGCAGACATATCATAAGATCATTTTACTGGAAAAGGCAGATGTTCAACCATGGATATAAAACAAACCGATCTCCACTGGTTTCGGTTAAACGAGGAGATTCGCGTGGAGGATGTCGATAAGTTTAGCGGCAATAATATGCATCCGGATAGAATGATGACGCAGTGGGTACTGGTGTTGATGATCAGCGGAGAACGCTCTTTCCGTGTTTACGGTGAGAATTACGTCGTTCATAGCGGCGAATTTTTCCTGTTGCCTCCTTACGTGCAGCATTGCGGGCTTCAATATGATAATCATGCAGCCTATTTTGCTCATTTTCAGGCAACAGGTATTCAGATTCCACCGCCTGTAAAGGTAGATACCAATCATATTTTGCTTCCGTTACATGGACAGATTCCTCTGGAGCTACCTTGCTTTGATCTGATGGAGTACGCGATTCAGCACCGAACATTGCCTTTTTCAAGCAAAAATTTTTTATCATCCCAAATTCAGGCGATTCTGTACCAGATTAGTTTCGCTGTGCAAAAAAGAGAGCTTTGGTGTAATTTGGAAAGCAGACTGGCCTACCGAATCTTACAATATATTAATGACAACAAAGACCGGCACTTGAAGAATCGGGATTATGAGGATACCTTTGGGAAAACATACAATCGTCTAAACACTATATTCCAAACAGTATATGGTATGACGATCAAACAAATGCAGGTAACCTTGCGCGTCAATCAGGCAAAGCGTATGCTCAGGTCCGGCTATACTATTTCTGAAACCAGTACAGCCTGTGGGTTTGAGGACTATTTCTACTTTTTGAAAGTGTTCAAAAACAAAACGGGGATGACACCATCCGAATATAAAAATTCCTGATCAAATCGGTAGTAACTGTGATTCCAATGGAAATTGTTTTATCAGCTGTCTTTGCCAAAGGATGTTCTTTATATAGTTGACTTCACAGACAACAATTCCTTTCGGCTGCTTAAACAATTTTTGTTTTCAAATATGGAGACCGGCATTTCCAGACAAGAGAATATTTTGGTGGATACAATAGGACGAAATAAAAAGAAGATGAAATACATTGAATAACAATTAGTAATAGATTAAATAGCGGATTAAATGAGCATAAAGAAGTTTATAGATCTGTTTACGGACCCCAAAATACCAAGACATAAAAGGACGCCTCTTCAGGAGACCGCCACGAGTCGGCAATGTAGTTGGTCGACCCATTGGAGGCCCTTTTAGAGGCGTTGTCTGTATCATACCCTTCTAGGGCTTACTAGTTTTATGAAATTTGAATGCAATCCCGATACAGGAGGCGTCGAACTAGCGCACCGTCTCTACTCTGAATCGGCATGTTTTCCTCGCTCCGCAGAAGGAGCTACGCCGATTATCTTTTTGTATACCTGAGAAAAATAGGAGTAATTTTCAAAACCTACCCGGGCGGCGACTACAGCGACAGGCAAGCTGGTGGAACACAGGATGGCCTGTGCGATTTTCATCTTTTCGGATAAGATGTACTCCTTTAGGGACATCCCCGATTCTTTTCGAAAAAAGCGAGATAGATAATCGGGGTTCAGGTAAACGGCATCGGCAATATCGGAACGCCGAATCTCGTCGCAGAGATGATCCTGAATATATTCAACAATACGGGCCATTTGTCCTTTTTCGCTGCCTTCCTCTTTTGGAATTTGCAACTGTCGGAAAATTTCCTGCATACAGATAAGGGTGTCCTCCAAGCTTTCTGAGGCGTGAGAGAAAGCGGTCTGGATTTCTGGTTGTGCCAGCACATCCCGCAAATTGTTTCCACGAGGAAGTTTTGAAAGCATCTGAATGAAGTCGCCAAAAAACTGTTCGAGAAACTCGTGGTTTAAGGCACCAGACGCCTCTGCCTGATACAGATAACAGCAGACCTCATCTTCTGCCATTTTGGAACATCCATTGAGTAAGAGATTTTTCCAATACGGCAGTTTATCTGTGCGTGTGAGATCGGGAGGAAGCGGCTCAGGTTGTTTATAGAAAAATACGCCGCCTTGCCGGGAAATGTTGTCTAATTGCATCTTTTTCAGGCGCTGTGTCAGTTCTGGAGCGTCCTTTAACAGGATAGATGCGCCCACATAGCAGGCGATATCGCAGTGCAGGTGGTACCGAAAGGTCTCGAAAAGCCGAACCAGCTGAGCCTCTAAAATCGTATCTCCCGGAGGATTCTGAAGAGTCTTGGAAAACAGAAGAAGCAAGTAGCTCGTCTTTTCTAAGCGCAGAAGAAAAAGTCTTTGACCGAGTTGATCGAAGAGCTCGGCGGAGATATTTTCCATGGCGGTATAGAGAGAAGAAGCATCCCAAGGCTCATCGTGCCAGCGCAGTAAATGAACCATGGCAATGCGGACGTGCGACTCCTCTTTCACGGGGATTTTCAGATCTCCGAAGCACTTTAGGATTTCTCTGAGTTGAAGGGAAGCGCCGGTGAGCCAATCTTTTAGAATGCCCTGCAGAAAGAGATCTCGATTTCGGTATGCTGCTTTCCCGTATGAATATATCTGTTGCTCTTGTAGATTCTGCCGTACTTTTTTCACAGCTCTGCGAACAGCACCGCAGATTTCCTCATATCGGGCGGGCTGCAGAAGATAATCGAAGCTACCCAACTTCAACGCTTCTGCAGCGTAGATAAAATCTGCGTGTGCGGTGAGGAAAATACACTCTACCGGAAGTTCTTTGTTGCGTATCCAGCGCAAAAGACTCAAACCGTCCTCTACAGGCATTTCAATATCGCTCAAGAGAATATCCACCGGTTGGTTTTCCAAAACATCCCGTGCCATTGTTGCGTTGTAAGCGTGCAGCACCTTCGAGACGCCGGCGCTGGCCCAATCGACACCGGAAACAATGCCGTTGACTACATTGATCTGGTCGTCTACCACTAAAACGATCACGTGGAATCCTCCTCCTTGATATTGGAATCGTTTCTGGGCAAAAACAGCTCTGCGCAGGGAAACCCAGCAGAATTGTATAAGGAAAGCGCGGCGGTCTCGCCGTATAGCAACTGCAGGCGGTATCGGATGTTGTTGATTCCTACATGCTGGGAACGGTAGATCTGCGGTTCCGGATCCGCCGCTTCTTTCAAAATAAAGTCCGGAAAAGCCGGCCCATTGTTGGAAATCAGCAGGCTTACGTAATCCCTGCCTTTCCCGCTGATCAACGATACGCGGATACGAATGACCAACGCATGCTCCAGAGTAGTCCCGTGCTGGACGGAGTTTTCCACAAAGGTGACTAGAGAGAGGGGAGGAATCAGAAAATCCTCCAGATCGGCATCGATATCCATTTTGCAGCAGGGCGGATTGGCATTACAGAGCATCTGAAGCTGCATATAGTCCCGGATGCTGCGCAGTTCCTGAGAAAGGGGAATGCGCTTCATATTGTCTCTGAAAACAAAACGCAAATACCCGGAAAGTGCCAAGATGGTATTTTGAATACTGCGATATTGCTTGGCCTCTGCCAGCGCATACAGGCTTTTTAGGCAATTTAAATAGAAATGTGGACGAATTTGCAGCTGAAGGTATTGGAGCTTAGCATGTTTTGCTTCCAGTTCCTTTTCATAGGAGGTAATCTTCAGCTGACGAATCCGCTCCACCATATGATTGAAGGCAATTCGGACACGTTCGAATTCCCGGATGGAAAAAGGGGCGTCCATTTTTACATACAGCTCGCCGTCTCCCAGTTTTTCAATGGTACGGATCATTTCCTGCATGGGATCAAACAAAGACTTTTGCAGCAGCACAAAAAATACAGGAATCAGGCCGATTAGCACACAGCATAAAAGCAAAAGCGTAATTTGTACGCTGTCCATCCCGCTGAGCAGTCCGAAGTATGGCGTGGCGTAGCCGATGGAAATGCCAAGGCCGTTCATGGGCTTCTGCACAATGAGATACTTCTGCGTGTCTCCGCTGATCCAATAGTCGTCCTCCTGTGCGTGCAGAACAATCCCCGTTTCTTCGAACTGGGAACGGTTGCTTAGGGGAAGAGACTTCTCTTCATTGACGGAAGCACAAAAGAATGCAAAAGCATCTGATGAATCGGCATGGATGTCTGCTGTTTGTGCAGCGATGGCCCGATTCAGATCTAGCATGGCGACGCAGTAGGTGTGCGTTCCGTTTCGCCCGAAGAAACGGAACAGAAAAGCCTGACCGCACATTTCCCGAAGAACCCATCCGTTTGCAGAGTAGTTTTCATCCAGGGCGGCGCATTCTTTCAGGAAAGCCAAAATTTCCTCCTTTGTCTCCAGAGGATAATTCTCCACATTGTAGGCACCGCGGAAGAGATTGTTTTCCGGCGTAAGAATGAACAGTGCGCCCAAAGAGGGGTTTCCCTCCAGTTGAAGCTTGAACTTCTGCACCAGGTTGTAGGAGCTAAAGTGTGCGTCCGAATAGGATCTGTGGTAACAAAGCTGCTGAAAATCAGGATCTATGGACAGAAGATTCGAAAGGTAGGTGGAGATATTCCGCGCATCGGCTTCCAAGGCATTTTGATGGTAGGAGAGCGCGCTTTCAGCATTTTCTCAGAGCCGGTCGTTCTGCTGCTGGATGGTATAGACTGCAAAGCTACCGATAAAAACCAGCAGCGGTACCATGAAAATCAGCAGGGCGACCAAGGTTTTCCGCTTAAAGGATATAGAACCGAAAGACTTCATCATTGCGGGTGCACCTCTTTTCGGACGAAGATCAATCTAGAAGATGGGCTGATGTGCCGCATATTTTTCCGATATATGCGCTGCTGTTCGTTTTGTCAGGCGTATATTCTGCTTTTTGGACGACTTTCAGCGCCAAAGCAATCAATAGTTGATTGGTACCAGACGGACGTGCGAGTTTCTCTTTGTGATTTTTTTTCAGCGTAGCATATAAAGGCCGATAAGACAATCGACTGTTGGTTTATTGTTTTCTGTCTTCCGACCAGATTGCGGCACGCCCGGTTCGCTTCCTGCCCTACGGGTGAATTCGGACGGCGCTGGCTTAAAGGAGAAGCGGAAAGTCAGATTTTCAACAGGAAATCGTCTCTTTTTCTATTAAAGCACCGATGGTAATTTAGAAAAGTCGGAAAATCAACAGGAAGATGTCACAAAGATTCTTTCAGGAAGAACGGAGATTTGCTAAGATAAACATACACCCGGATCGGGAAATTTACAAAAGCAAAGGAGATGCAGCAACATGAAACCCAAAAAAATCCTGTCGGCGATTTTGGCGACCGTCATGCTGACCGGCATGATGGCGGCCTGCGGTGGAGACAGCAATTCCCCTGCGGCCCCGGACACATCCGGCAGCACGGTTTCGGCAGAAGACGCGAGCGCACAGGAGGAGTACACAGTAAAGATCATGTACTTCGGTGACGATACGACGGAGGACACCAATGAAGTGGCGGCAAAGCTGTCAGAGTTGACCAAGGCCAAGTACAACACCACCATCGATATGGTCCGCGTGGGATTTGGCTCTTATACGGATCAGGCGAATCTGGCGCTGAATTCCGGAGAGAAGCTGGATGTCATCTCGTCCTTCGGGCTTTCTGCGCAGACCATGATGGCGCAGAACCAGATCCTGCCCCTGAACGACTACCTGGACGAATACGCGCCGGAAACCAAGGCGGCAATCAGCGACCTGGACTGGCAGTGCATGACCATTAACGGCAATATTACGGGCGTTCCCGCTAATATTGAAAAAGCCAGTGCGTATGGTCTGCTGATGGTGAAGGACGTTGTGGATGAGCTGGGCATCGATTGGGAGAGCGTAAAAACGCTGGAAGATGCAGAGCCCATCTATGAGCAGGTTCAGGCAGCGCATCCGGAGATGTACATGCTCGTTGCAGACTTCGGCGACATCCGGCGCCCCCTGTGCTACGATCCGTTGGGCAATGATAATTTTGGCATACTCGAGGATCCGCTGACCGAACGGGAAGATCTGGAGGTTGTCAATCTGTATGAGACAGAGGCCTTTGTGGACTGGATCAACATCATGTACGATTTCAACCAGAAGGGATACATACAGCCCGACGCGGCCAGCAGCACGGAATCCGCCAACAGCCTGCTGGGTGCTGGAAAGGCGTTCTCGAATATCACCAACATCAAGCCCGGCATTGAGGCGGAATGGATGCGCAACTGCGGCAAAGAGGTTTACATCGCGCCGTTGGTGGAGCCGTACAGTACCACGGACAACATCAGCCTGCGCTGGTGCATCGCCAACAGCTGCGAGAAACCGGAGCGCGCCATGCAGGTAATCAATGAAATGTACATGGATCCCGATTTCTCCAACACCTTCATCTACGGCATTGAAGGAAAGCATTGGGAGTTTGTGGACGAAGAGCAGGGCATCGTCGGTTACGCCGACGGCGTGGAGGCCGGCTCCACCGGCTACTCCAATCTGGCCTGGGGCGCTGCCAACGAGCAGATCGCCTATGTGTTCGAGGGGGACGACCCGAATCTCTGGAAAGAGCTGGGTGAGTTTAACGAAACTGCGCCTCCGTCCATTGCCAAGGGCTTTGTGTGGGATAATACAAACGTCCTCACCGAAGTGACATCCTGCACGAACGTGCTCAACAAATACGTCAAGGCACTGCAGGCTGGTGCGCTGAACCCGGAAACCGAGTTGCCCAAGCTTAATCAGGAGCTTAGGGACGCCGGTCTGGACACCATCATTCAGGACAAGCAGACCCAGTTGGACGCATGGCTGGCGGAAAACAGATAATCTTTACAGGACTGTGAAAAAGGCGGGGGACGGGCAGCGCGCCCGGCAAAGCGTTTCAGGATGGCTCCAGCTTCGGGCGCGGGCTGTCAGCCCGCACTTTTCCGGCCCGCCAGTTCGAATTTCGATAGGGGGGACTTGCTGTGAAAAAAGCGTCTGCTGTGCAGCCAGCAAAAGAAAAAAAGCATTTTGTCCGGTATCTGCCGCTCTATTTGATGATGGTTCCCGGTATTGTCTATATCATTATCAACAATTACATTCCCATGACAGGTATTGTCGTGGCGTTTAAGCAGTACAATACGCGATTAGGGTTATACAACAGCCCCAATATTGGACTGAAAAACTTCGAATTCCTGTTCCGCACCAAGGACGCGCTGCTGATTACCCGAAATACGCTGCTGTACAATCTGGCGTTTATTGTGATCGGCACGGTGTTTTCCATTGCGGTGGCGGTGCTGCTCAATGAAATCAAGTTCAAAAAAGCCCAGCAGGTTTATCAGACCATTATCCTAGTGCCGTTTTTGATTTCCATTGTCATCGTCAGCTATCTGGTCAATGCCTTTTTGGCCACGGATACGGGATTCATTAACAATTCCATTTTGCGCGCTATGGGGAAGGAGCCGATTTCCTGGTATTCCTCTCCGCAATACTGGCCCTTTATCCTGATTCTGGTGCAGATCTGGAAGGTGTTCGGCTACAACAGCATCATCTACTTTTCCGTGCTGGTCGGGATTGACCAGGGCTATTACGAGGCGGCCGTAATCGACGGTGCAAACCGCTGGCAGCAATTCCTGCATGTGACCCTTCCGGGATTGAAGCCGACCATCATTACACTGACGCTGATGAGCATAGGCCGCATTTTCTATTCGGATTTTGGCCTGTTCTATCAGGTGCCCATGGATTCGGGCGCGCTGATGGACGTAACCAACACCATTGACACCTTTGTCTATCGCAGCATGATGCAGCTGAACAATATCGGTATGGCGTCGGCTGCGGGTGTGTACCAGTCCCTTGTGGGGTTTGTGCTGGTGCTGACCGCAAACTTTGTTGTGAGGAAGCTCGATTCCGAAAATGCGTTGTTTTAAGGAGGTGGTATTCATGGTAGAGAGAAATAAAACGTTTCAAATTGTCACGCACTGTATCATGATTCTGCTGTGCCTCATGTGCGTTTTGCCCTTCGTTCTGCTGATTATGTCTTCCCTCGCTGATGAGGGCTGGCTAATCATGAATGGGTATTCCTTCCTTCCGGCGAAACTGAGTCTGGATGCTTATCGGTACCTGCTGATCGATTCCACATCGATTGTGCGCGGATATATGATTTCTATCTTTGTCACGGTTCTGGGAACCTGTATCAGCCTGGTGATGACCACGTTAATGGCATATCCACTATCGCGAAAGGATTTGCCTGGTCGCTACTTTTTTTCTTTCTTCATCTTTTTCACAATGTTGTTCAACGGCGGTTTGGTGCCCAGCTACATCATGTGGACCCGGATGTTCCACATCAAGAACACAATTTTTGCGCTGCTGATTCCCAATCTGTTGATGGGGGCGTTCTATGTCATCATGATGCGCACATATTTTTCCTCCAACATTCCGGATGCGGTTATTGAGGCAGCCCGGATTGACGGGGCAGGGGAAATGCGGATTTTGCTAAAAATTGTGTTGCCCATGTCTTTGCCGATTATTGCCACGTTGGCACTGTTGACAGGACTTGGGTATTGGAACGACTGGCTCAATGGCCTGTACTATGTCCAGAACGACAAATTGTACAGCATTCAGGTTCTGCTCAACCGAATGCTGATGGATGTACAGTTTCTGATGAGCAGCACCAACACGGCGGCTGTTGGGCATCAGCAAATGGGACCGCTGCCCTCCACGGGAATCAAGATGGCAGTAGCCGTGCTGGGCGCATTGCCTGCACTCATCATCTATCCATTCTTTCAAAAGTATTTTGTAAAGGGCATCGCCATCGGTGCAGTTAAGGGATAACAATATATAGAGGACAAACAAAAACAAAAAGGGAGTATGTTCAGATGAAACAATACACGTTAAATGTAAATTCTGCAGTGAAACCGCTGGAAAAGTACTGGGAACTTTGTGTGGGAAGTTGCCATGCAACTACAGCGCTGCGGGAGGACTACCGCAAACAGCTGGAACAGTGCCAAAGAGAAATCGGCTTTCGCTACGTACGCTTTCACGGTCTATTTGACGATGATATGAGTGTACTGGTGCAGGATAGCTTCAGCAAGGATGTACGAGTTTCTTTTACCAATATAGACAGCATCTTTGACTTCCTGCTTTCCATCAACATGAAGCCTTTTGTGGAGCTGGGCTTTATGCCGGATTGCCTAAAGAGCAAGCCGGCCACTATATTCCACTATAAGGGGAACACGGCGCCGCCGGCAGATCACGATCAGTGGGCCTGGTTTATCCGGAAGTTTGTTCGGCATCTGCTGGATCGGTATGGGCGTACGGAAGTGCGGCAGTGGTTCTTTGAGGTGTGGAATGAGCCCAATCTTGGCGGACCGGATTCTCCGGACGGTTTCTTTGCGGGCTCTATGGAGGACTACTTTAAGCTGTATCGCGTGACTGCAGAAGCGGTCAAGGCCGAAGATCCGTGTTTGCGGGTAGGCGGTCCTGCTACCTCCAATAACGCATGGATTCCAGAAATGGTCAAGTTCTGCAGAGAGAACCAGGTGCCGATCGATTTCATTTCCACACACCATTACCCCACCGATGTTGTTCTGGGCTATGGCGTGGAAGACAGCGCCAATTTCGGGCGACCCACGCCGGAACAGCTGGAAGACCCAGAATACATGAAGACTTATCGGGAAAAGATGGAAGCTTTTCACGCCCATTTGTGGGAACGTGTGGACCGCGGCGTCGTCACACGGATGACACAAAAAGCGTTTCAGGAGGCAGATGGCATACCGCTCTATTATACTGAGTGGAACAGCTTGGCGGGCCTGCCCTCAGACGGCCCCTTTGGCGCTTCCTTTATTGCCAAGACGGTGCTGGATGGCGTAGGGATGGCGAAAGGGTATTCCTACTGGACTTTCAGCGACATTTTCGAAGAAAACGGGATGCCCAGCGCGGAGTTCCATGGAGGTTTCGGCCTGCTGACGCTGCACGGTGTACCTAAGGCGACTTATCGCGCTTTCCAGCTGCTGCATACGCTGGGGGACTTCCTTTATGAGCAGAAACTGGCGGATGGAACACTGGATGTCTATGCGGTAAAGCATGTACCCGCCGGTGCACTGCAGTTTCTTGTGGTAAATCACCATTCTCTTCTGCATTCCATTGCGGAGGAAGAGGTCCAGATTACACTGAAAGATCTCGAAGTTCCCGTAAATACGGTGCTGAAAGCACAGGTGGAACGCATTGATGATAATCACGCCAATGCGATTGCCTGCTGGCGTGAGCTGGGTTCCCCGGAGTATGTCACGAAAGCGCAGTTGGAAGCGCTAAAATCTGCTTCTGGGATGGAACGTGAACTTCTCGAAATTTCGGTCGAACAGAAGGAGGCATCCGTCACAGTAAAAGTACCGGCAATGGGTCTGGCCTTGCTGACGGTTTATCTGCTTTGAGGGTTTTGAGAATAATATAATGGCAAATGGAGCGGCCTGTAAGGATCAAACTGTGTGAGCTCTTTAGCCTGTAGAAAAAACCTGCTGTGGCAATTAGGCCAGAGCAGGTTTTCCTACGGACTACAGTTGACGGGGCTGTCTCACAAAGAGGCAGCCCCTAAAAATTGCGAAGCCCGGCTCTGTGCAAGAGTCGGGCTTCGGCGTATTATTTAGGTGTGAAACAAAACAAAACGCAGGTAGAGTATACAGCATACGGGACTGGATATCAAGTCTGCTTGCCCATGAATTTAGAAATTATCATCCCGTCGGACGAGCCGGTGAGATTGCTCAGTGCTGTTGCAGAGGAGTTGGATTACAGTAGACAGACCCGGACGCGACCTTTATGCACATGAAGGAAGACCATATGAAAAATGGTCAGCTAAAACCCGGATATAATGTGAATATAGCCACCGTCAGTGGTACATTGTCGGCAATTACATCTCTGCGGACAGAACGGATACAAAGACATTCATTCCGTTTCTGAAAAAACTGTGCAGCACCTATCCGGTGCAGCGAGTTGTGGTCGATTCCGGATATGAAAGTGAAGAAAACTACAGCTATGTAGATGACAGTGAACAGCTTTCTCTGTTTGTAAAACCGGCTGATCACGAGCAGAAAAAGAAACGCAAATACAAAAGAGACATTGTCCGCAGAGAAAACATGACCTATGACGCTGAAAAAGATGAGTATACCTGCGCCCAGGGAAAGAAATTACAGGCAGCGGCAGGCAAGAAGCGGAGATCCGAGACCGGCTATGCCCAAGAAGTGGCTGTTTACGAATGTGCAGATTGCAACGCTGCCCGGTAAAAGCGCAGTGCATCCGTCAAAAGAAGACGGACAAAAAATCGCCGGAAGATCGCTTCAAGCGTTTGAATGTCTCCAAATATTTTATCCAACAGCGAAAAGCAATGGAGAAAAAGATTTCCACAGCCGAAGGGATCCTGCTCCGGGTCAATCGTTCCATTCAGGCGGAGGGCGTGTTTGCCGCAATCAAGGAAGATCTGAACTTCCGCCGGTTTCTGACCCGAGGAAATGCCAATGTCACAGTGGAATGGTATCTTGTGAGCATGGCGTATAACATATTGAAACTGTATCATAAAATATAAACCGGCCGGTTGGGAATTCACCTGTTTGTTCCGGGTGCTGCATAGCATGTAAAAACATAGAAACAGCACACTTTTGAGAGGCAAATGACCTGCCCCTCTGGTTTGGTGCGCAGTTTTTCACGTTTTTCGACCGTTTGGAGTCATATTTCTCCTAAAAGGAGGGCCTGCCTCAATTGATTTTGGAAAATCTTTTTGAGATAACCCCTTCCTGTTATTACGCGTTCTCTTTAAGCCACTCCACCGCACAATGCGCCATGCACGCCGCGCCGATAGGGAGGACGCCCTCGTTGAAGACGACCTTCGGGTTGTGCGCGGTATACTGTCCGCGCTCGTCCATGTAGCCCGCGCCAAGGTACATCATTGCGCTCGGCACACGTTCGGCCACAAGGGCAAAGTCCTCGGAGCCCGTCGCCGAAATGCCGCCGTACGGCGTAAAGTTCGGAATGTTCAGCGCGCCCATGTAGCGCAGCATGTCGTCCGTCACCGATTTGTCGCACACGAGCGGGCACACTTCGGAAAGCGTCCTGATCTCCACTGTCGCGTTATACACGGCAGCCGTGCGCTCCGCCACCTCGCGCATGCGGCGTACAAGCAGTGCGCGGGCCTTTTTGTCGTTCGTGCGGATGGTGCCGCGCAGCACGGCCGTGTCCGGGATGATGTTCGCGGCGGTTCCGGCCATAAACTGCCCGATTGTCAAAACGCACGTCTTTGTCGGGTCGCTTTCGCGCGCGATGAGCTCCTGCAAGGCGAGATGAATGTGCACGCCTACGTTGATGGGGTCAATGGCAAGGTTCGGGTTCGCACCGTGCGAGCCGCGCCCGTGAACTGTAATCTCAAATCCGTCTACGGAAGCCATCATCACGCCCGAGTCGTTATACATCACAAAGCCCACGGGCGATTTGCCTGCCGCCACGTGGTACGCGAGCGCCGCATCGACCGGCGGATTTTCAAGCAATCCGTTTTCCAGCATATCGCGCGCGCCTTCGAATGTCTCCTCCGCGGGCTGGAACATCAATTTCACCGTGCCGCAAAGCGCGTCTTCGTTTTCTTTCAGCATTTTCGCCGCCGTCAGCAGCATCGCCGTGTGCATATCGTGTCCGCAGGCATGAGCCGTTTCGCCGGTGGGGCAGGCAAACGGCTCGCCGCTCTCCTCCGGCATCGGCAGCGCGTCCATGTCGGCGCGCAGCAAAAGCGTTTTGCCGGGCTTGCCGAGTGTCGCTGTCACGCCATGTCCGCATTCTGTCGGCTTTAGGCCGTATTCGCGCAGCTTTTCCGTCACAAACGCCTTTGTGTTCGGTAGGTTCAACCCCACCTCGGCATTCTGATGAATACGCCTGCGGTTTTGGGTGATCTCGTCTTTCAGTTCCTGTGCCCGTTTCCAAAAGTCCATAGTCTCGTCCCCTTTTAAAAAAATTTTGTGAGCAAAAAGGCAGCATGAAGCAATACCCATGCTGCCTTTATTTTGTGATTTACTCAGCGGAAGATTCAGAAGAAGTCTCACTCGTCTCGGAAGAAGTTTCGGAAGATTCCGCACTGCTCTCCTCGGAAGAAGCGCTTTCGTCGCCGCTTTCGGAAGCGACGGAAGACGTGCCGTTCTTCGTGGTATCCGCAAACATGGAGGGCTTGTAGCGGTTCAGTACCTTCTGGTTCCATTCCACGCCCTCAAAGCTCTGTGCAGCCGCGCTGACAGCATCGGCGTATTCGGTGTTCTTCAGCTCAAGCAAAAGCTGCGAGCGGTTGTCACTGCTCTCCAGCAGCGTGTCTTCGTCCTCCTTGATCGGCAGACGGTGCAGAACGATCATGTACTTTGTCGATTCCACGACCTCCACGTCGCCTTCCTTCATCTCCTTAATCGCAGAGATGAACGCGTCCGGCATGTAGCTTGACTGCATACCGTTTTCGTCCTTGATGCCGGTCTGGTAGGTGGAGTCCTGCTGTACTTTGAGCGCATAGTCCGTTGCGGCGTCGTTTACGGTCATCGCACCGGATTCGATCTTCGTCTTGTATTTTTCCAGCGTCTCCTTGAGATCGGCCTTTTCCTCGTCGGTCAGGTCAACAGATTTATTGTCATCATCCGTCTTCGTCAGCGGCGCAGAGAAATACTCGTAATCGTAGTAATCGTCTTCAATGTGCTGGCGCAGCTCGCTTTCCGGCACTTCATTTTCGCCGCCCTCGCCGTACAGCGCGTTGAAGACCTTAAGGTACATTCTGTTATACTGGGAATACGCAATGTCAAAGGAGGTTTTTGCAATGCCGAACTTTTCAAAGCTCGTGCCGAAGTAGTTCCAGTAGCTCTCGGTGGTCTGGAGGCATGTGCTGTAATCCTCGTCGGTCATTTCAAGGCCCAGACGCTTCATTTCGTTCTGAATATAGAAATACTGATTCACATACTCGTCCGCGCGGTTTTTGATCCACGTCTCGGCCGGCGTGCCGTCGATTTCGGACTTCAAGACCTCGTCTTCGGTAGAGACCTTGGAAGCCGCTTCATTGTACGCAATGGAGAGGTAGTAAATGTATGCGCCGGCAGGCAGCTCGGTGTCGTCGTACTTTGCGGACCAGTTCAGATCCTCATCGTAGCAGCCCGCAAGGCTGAAGCACATGGCAACGGCCAAAAGCAGCGCCACGGTAATCTTTGCGATTCTTTTCATGGTGTTTGTTCCGTACCTTTCTTAAATATTGCGGACAAAATGTCCACAAAGGTTTGCTGTTGTTCATTATACCGCCGATACGGCAAAATGTCCAGTTATTTTGTAGCGGGTTTCGGCGCTTTCGCGTCCTCATCGCCGCAGAGTATCTTTAAAACGTCCTCCAAAACGGTGAGCGGTGCCTTGCCGCCCAGCGCCACGCTGATGTACGGGCGGCTGCCGGCGGAGAGCATCACCTTGTTCGGCATGCCCTGAATGAGGCGCTTCACGCGCTCCATGTCAAACTTATCTTTGTAGAGCAGAAGCGCGTTTGCCTGTTGCTTGACTTCCGTAATACCAAGCTGTGTCGCGCGGTTGCGCAGCAAAGCAATGTCGATAAGCCCATAAACGCTTTCGGGCGGCTCACCGAAGCGGTCAATGAGCTCATCCACAACATCGCTCGAATCCTCATACGTTTTAATGTCTGCGATGCGGCGGTAAACATCCAAACGCAGCGCGGTGGAATCGATGTAGCTTTCCGGGATATGCGCCTGCACCTGCATGTCCACGGTGCATTCCTCCACGGGGTTTTCGGGCGCTTCGCCCTTCATCATGGCTACGGCTTCGTTTAAGAGCTTCAAGTACATGTCATAGCCCACGCTTTCCATGTGCCCGTGCTGCTCGCCGCCGAGGATATTGCCTGCGCCGCGAATCTCGAGGTCGCGCATCGCAATCTTAAAGCCGGAGCCGAACTCCGTAAATTCGCGTATTGCCGCCAAACGCTTCTGCGAAATCTCACTCAAAACCTTGCCGCGTGTAAACGTAAAGTACGCGTAAGCGCGGCGGGTGCTGCGGCCCACGCGTCCGCGCAGCTGGTGCAGCTGCGAAAGTCCCATGCGGTCGGCGTTGTCGATGATCAGGGTGTTCGCGTTTGGCACGTCCACGCCCGTCTCAATGATCGTCGTGCAGACGAGCACGTCAATTTCATGCTCCATCAAACGCCGCCAGACTTCGGAGAGTTCCTGCTCGCTCATTTTGCCGTGGCCGATGCCGATCCTCGCCTCCGGCACGCGCTCGCGAATACCCGCCGCCACGCGCTCAATCGATGCTACGTCGTTGTGCAGGTAATACACCTGCCCGCCGCGGCGCAGTTCTTTTTTGATGGCGTCGGAGATGACGCCGGGGTCATATTCCATCACGTATGTCTGCACCGGGTGACGGTCGTGCGGCGCTTCTTCAATGACGGACATATCGCGTATACCGGAAAGCGCCATGTTCAAGGTGCGCGGGATCGGCGTTGCAGAAAGCGTCAGAATATCGGCAGATTTGCACACGTCTTTCAGCCGTTCTTTCTGCTGCACGCCGAAGCGCTGCTCCTCGTCGATGATGACAAGGCCGAGGTCTTTAAACTGCACGTCTTTCGAGACCAGTCGGTGTGTGCCGACGATGAGGTCAATGCTGCCGCGTCTCAGTTTTCTCAAAATTTCGTCCTGCTGACGCGGCGTACGGAAGCGGGAAAGCAGCTCCACATCCACGGGGAAGCCCTCCATACGCTTTAAAACGGTCTGGTAGTGCTGCCACGCCAAAATCGTCGTCGGCACCAAGATGGCGCACTGCTTGCCGGCGGTGATGCACTTAAACGCCGCGCGCAAGGCAACCTCCGTCTTGCCGAAGCCCACATCGCCGCACAGCAGTCTGTCCATCGGCGCTTCACGCTCCATGTCGTTTTTAATCTCGTTGATGCAGCGCAGCTGGTCGTCCGTTTCGTTGTATTCAAAGTGCGCCTCAAAATCGTGCTGCCACTCGTTGTCTTCGGGGAACGCAAAGCCCTTCTGCTTCATACGTTGAGCGTATAAAACAATAAGCTCCTTTGCGATGTCCTTTACGGCGGCGCGTACGCGCGCTTTCGATTTCTGCCATTCCGTGCCGCCAAGGCGGTGCAGCTTTACGCCGGAATCCTCACGCGGACCGATGTATTTCGCAACTAAATCGAGCTGTGTCACCGGCACATATAAGGTGTCGTTTTTCGCGTACCGCAGCTTAATGTAGTCCTTCGTGATGCCCTGCATGTCGATTTTGTGGATGCCCTCAAAAATGCCGATGCCGTGCGTTGCGTGCACTACATAATCGCCGGGGGTCAGCTCGGCAAGGCTGTAAACGGCCTTGCTGTTTTTGTCCTTTTTTTTCGCTTTCGGCTGGCTGCCCGCGCTCATGCGCCCGTGCGTGATGAGCGTAAATTTCGCGTTCGGGTATTCAAAGCCTGCGGAAAGCGTACCCGCCACAACGGCTACCGTGCCCGGCGTGATGGCGGAAAGGCTCTCAAAATAGCCCGCAGGCAGTCCGGCGGCCTTTAAATCTGCCGCCACGTTCATCGCGGCGCGCTCCGTGCCGGCTAAAACAGCACAGGCATGCCGATTGTGCAGCGCAGCCGTCAGGTCTTCGGCCAAAAGCTGCGTGCTGCCGCCCCAAACGGAAAGCTGCCGCACCGTCATGTTCACAAGCGCCTTTGTCGGCGTGTCGTAAGAGCCGCGTGCAAACGCGTCCATATAAACGCTCGCCGTGTCCTCCGCGCGCTTTAAGGCGTATTCATACGTCTCGGTATACATGTCAAGCCCGCGGCACAGCACGCCCTCCGCGAGCAGTCCGCGTACGTCCTCGCCCCACTGCCACAGCGTCGTGCGCATGCGTTCCTTTAGTTTCGAGCCTTCGGAAAACACCAGCAGCGCATCCGTGTCAAAATAATCGAACAGCGTTGCGACTGTCTCGTAAACGAACATGTAATATTTGTCCATGCACCCAATGTGCAGGTCGTTTTTCAGTTTATCCGCCTCGCGCAGCAGCACTTCCTTTGCGGCAGGCGCCGCCTTGCCGCGCAGCGTTTTTGCGTGTGCCTCGAGTTTCTTTGCAAGGATACTCATGCTGTCCGGCACGACCTCCACGGCAGGGGAGATGGTCACCTCCGTGATCTGGTCGGTGCGGCGCTGCGTCTCCGCGTCAAAATACGAGATGGTGTCGATCTCGTCGCCCCAGAATTCCACACGCACCGGTGCTTTTCCGCCGGGGGAGTAGAAGTCCACAATGCCGCCGCGGCGCGCAAACTGACCCGTGCCGTCAATCTGATCGGCGCGCACATAGCCACAGCGCACCAGCGTCCGCACAATCTCATCCACCGAAATTTCCTGTCCGGCAGAAAGTTTCACCGTGCGCTCTTTCAGCTTTTTCGGCGGCAGAACATACTGCAATGCCGCGTCGATCGTCGTCACAATGCAGGTGCACTGCCCGGTTTGCAGCAGCGTCAGTGCTTCGATGCGCTGGCGTTCATATTCATGCGAGCTGCCCTCCGTGTCGCGCAGGCTGAAATCGCGCAGGGGGTAAAACGCAGAAGTCACGCCCATCGCGTTCAGGTCTTCCAGCATACGCGTCGCTTCCGCTTCGTCGCCCGCAATAAACAGCGCTTTTTTCGACATGGCAGAAAGCAGCGTGTGCAGAATATTTGCTTTGTGAATGGAAGCCAAACCCGTCACGGCCACCGGCGTCTTGCGCTGCCGCACAGCGTTTTCGATCGCGCGGTATTCCGGCACGCGCCCGAGCGCGTCATTCAAAAAATTCATACGCATAGTAGTGTTCCTTTCGGGGAGCCGCTCAGGAATTATAGCGGTTCATCGCCTTGTCCGGCGCGCCGGAGAGGAGCAGCTCCACGGCGTCCGTTACGTTTTCGGAAACGGTTTTTAGCGTTTTCATCTCGTCATTTGTAAAGCGGGAGAGTACCCAGTCCGCAAGGTCCCAACCTTCGGGCTTGCTGCCTACACCGATCTTCATGCGCGGGAACAGGTCGCTGCCGCTCAGATAAATGATGTTCTTCATGCCGTTGTGCCCGCCTGCACTGCCCTTTAAGCGGATGCGCGTGCGCCCAACGTCAAGCGAAATGTCGTCGAATACAATCAGCGTGCGCTCCGGCGGAATATGAAAGAAGTTCATCGCCTCCGTCACGGACTGTCCGCTCAAATTCATAAAGGTGGAGGGCTTTAAAAGCACGGCGCTCTGTCCCGCAATGGTGCCCTTGCCGTAAAGGCCTTTGAATTTCACGCGGCGCACCTCAATGTTAAAGTGCTCCGCGATGGCGTCCAGCATGAAAAAACCGGCGTTGTGGCGTGTCATCTCATATTTCGGGCCCGGGTTGCCGAGTCCCACGATCAGCCAGTCCGCGCCGCCCGAAGTTTGATCGTTTTTAGAAAAAAGCTTCATGGAATGTTCCTTTTTACGTCAATGTTTTTGTCTTCTTTTTCGCACAGCCCGTTTTCGGGGATGCCGAAAGGCACGCAGAAGCCGCACAGCCGCCGAAAGGGGGAGACCCTTCGCCGCTGCGCTTTTCTCTGCGTGTGTATTTGCGGGTATGCCCGCTTTTCAAATATATTATATTATGCCACTCGCAAAAGGGTTTTGCAAGCCTATTTTGTCCGAAAACGCGGGAAAACCCGCCTTAAAAAATCGTTTTGCGGCGCAAAAATCTGTCTAAAAGAAAAATTCTGCGAAAAATTTCCGAAAACAGACGATTTCTCGAAAAAAGGTATGGAAATTCGCAAATATATTTGGTATAATAGAGTGCGGCGAAACAGTGGATAAGTTTTTTACGCCTTTTTCGCCGGAAAAATCAGTTAATACTCGGTTTAACCGTGTAAATTTTCAAGGAGGTAGTTTCCAATGAGCAAAAAGTATGTCTATTTGTTCACAGAAGGCAACGCGAGCATGCGCGAGCTTCTCGGCGGTAAGGGCGCAAACCTTGCTGAGATGACGAACCTCGGCCTGCCCGTTCCGCAGGGCTTCACCATTTCCACCGAAGCCTGCACCCAGTATTACGAAGACGGCCGCCGCATCAACGATGAGATCCAGGCTGAAATTATGGAGTACATTGAAAAGATGGAGCAGATCACCGGCAAGAAGTTCGGCGATCAGGAGAACCCGCTTCTCGTTTCCGTCCGTTCCGGTGCACGCGCATCCATGCCTGGCATGATGGATACCATCCTCAACCTCGGCCTCAACGAGGACGTTGTTGAAGTTATGGCTAAGAAGTCCGGCAACCCGCGCTGGGCTTATGACTGCTACAGAAGATTTATCCAGATGTATTCCGACGTCGTTATGGAAGTCGGCAAGAAGTACTTCGAGCAGCTCATCGACGCGATGAAGGCTAAGAAGGGCGTAACGCAGGACGTTGAGCTGACCGCTGACGACCTGAAGGAGCTCGCAAATCAGTTTAAGGCTGAGTATAAGGAAAAGATCGGCGAGGACTTCCCGTACGATCCGAAGGAACAGCTCATGGGCGCTATCAAGGCTGTTTTCCGTTCCTGGGACAACCCGCGTGCAAACGTCTATCGCCGCGACAACGATATCCCGTATTCCTGGGGTACCGCTGTTAACGTGCAGATGATGGCATTCGGCAACATGGGCGAGACCTCCGGCACCGGCGTTGCATTTACCCGTAACCCGTCCACCGGCGAAAAGGTTCTCACCGGTGAGTTCCTCATGAACGCACAGGGCGAAGACGTTGTTGCAGGTGTCCGCACCCCGCAGCACATCGACCAGCTTAAGGAAGTCATGCCGGAAGTTTACGAGCAGTTCGTAGGCATCTGCAACACCCTTGAAAATCATTACAGAGACATGCAGGACATGGAGTTCACCATCGAGGACAAGCACCTCTACATGCTCCAGACCCGTAACGGCAAGAGAACGCCGGCTGCTGCTCTGAAGATCGCTTGCGACCTCATCGACGAAGGCATGATCGACGAGAAGCAGGCTGTTCTCATGATCGAGCCGAGAAACCTCGACGCTCTGCTGCACCCGCAGTTCGACGTTAAGGCTCTTAAGGCTGCTACCCCGGTCGCTAAGGCTCTGGCTGCATCTCCCGGTGCTGCTTGCGGCAAGATCGTCTTCACCGCTGAAGATGCAAAGGTTTGGAACGAGAAGGGCGAAAAGGTCGTCCTCGTTCGCCTTGAGACCTCCCCGGAGGACATCGAAGGCATGAAGGCTGCACAGGGCATCCTCACCGTTCGCGGCGGTATGACCTCCCACGCAGCTGTTGTTGCGCGTGGCATGGGCACCTGCTGTGTTTCCGGTTGCTCCGCTATCACCATGGATGAAGAGAACAAGAAGTTCGAGCTCGCCGGTAAGACCTACCACGAGGGCGACTGCATCTCCATCGATGGTTCCACCGGCAACATCTACGACGGCCTCATCCCGACCGTTCCGGCTTCTGTTGATTCCGGCGACTTCGGCCGCATTATGGGTCTTGCTGACAAGTTCCGTCAGATGAAGGTCCGTACGAATGCCGATACCCCGCAGAACGCTATCGATGCAAAGCGCCTCGGCGCAGAAGGCATCGGCCTCTGCCGTACCGAGCACATGTTCTTCGATCCGGACAGAATCGCAGCTATCCGCGAGATGATCTGCGCTGACACCGTCGAAGGCAGAAAAACTGCCCTTGCTAAGCTCGAGCCGATGCAGCAGGGCGACTTTGAGAAGCTCTACGAGACCATGGAAGGCGAGCCGGTTAACATCCGTTTCCTCGATCCGCCGCTGCATGAGTTCGTTCCGACCGAAGAAGCTGACATCGAGCTGCTGGCTAAGTCCACCGGCAAGACTGTCGAGCAGGTCAAGGCAATCATCGCCGGCCTCCACGAGTTCAACCCGATGATGGGTCACCGTGGCTGCCGTCTGGCTGTCACCTATCCGGAAATCGCAGAGATGCAGACCTCCGCAGTTATCAAGGCTGCGCTGAATGTTTCCGCTAAGCATCCGGATTGGAACATCGTTCCGGAAATCATGATCCCGCTCGTTGGCGAAGTCAAGGAGCTGGCATATGTTAAGAGCGTTGTCACTGCAACGGCTGATAAGCTCATCGCAGAGGCAGGCTCTTCCATGACCTACAAGGTCGGCACCATGATCGAGATCCCGAGAGCTGCTCTGACGGCTGACGAGATCGCGAAGGAAGCAGAGTACTTCTCCTTCGGTACGAACGACCTTACTCAGATGACCTTCGGCTTCAGCCGTGACGACGCAGGCAAGTTCCTCGGCGCTTACTATGATAAGAAGATCTACGAGAACGATCCGTTCGCAAAGCTCGACCAGGTCGGCGTAGGCAAGCTTGTTAAGATGGCTTGCGAGCTCGGTAAGTCCACCCGCCCGGACATCAAGCTTGGTATCTGCGGCGAGCACGGCGGCGACCCGACTTCCGTCGAGTTCTGCCACAACGTTGGTCTCACCTACGTTTCCTGCTCTCCGTTTCGTGTACCGATCGCTCGTCTTGCTGCGGCTCAGGCTGCCATCCGCAATCCGCGCCAGTAAAAAGTTGACGCAGTAGCGTAGGCAAAACAACCGATATAAATACGGTCACACAGTCCTTTTGGATTGTGTGACCGTTATTTTTTTGCCCATTTTCAGTTGAATACACCGCAAATCAAGACGCTGGTTTCACTATGAATCAGCGGCTTTTTTCGTTCCCAAAAAATTTTTTCGTTTAGGGGGTCTATAAATAAACCTTCTCGCTGCCTACCTATTGAGGGACAAAACGAATTCCCTCGTGAACCTTGAAAACCGAATACACATTCAACAGGTATATTCCTGATTGGGGGCGAAAGCCCCAGCCGGATGAAGGTGCGCCACGAACTTCCTGCCCATAAGGGTTATCACGGAAAGCGTGGATAAGCGTGAAAACGAAATTGTCGGCAATTCGCGAGCTTTTCGAGGAGCTTGGCGTGCACGCGAAAGCGGAAGACCTTGTGTACTGCGGCACGCGCCGCGTGGTATATGACGGCGAGTTTTGCGGCAAGCTGTTTCACGACCGTCAGGTCTCGAAGGTGTTCTACCTTTGGTTCGACGCAGATGAAAGCGCTTTTAACATCGACTCCGCCGAGGTAGACCGTGTTTTATGGATGAATTTAGATGCGTGCATCGACGGTGTGCGGCATAACACGTTTCCGCACTGCATCAAAATGGACGAGCTCGAAATTTTATGCAGCGGCTTAAAGGTCGATTTTGCATAAGTTTTTTACCGCGTAATGACCTGCACCGTGGTATCGGCATAGTCGGAAAGCAGGGAAAAATCCTCTTTCAGTCCGTCCGTAATGTAGACCGTGCCGTCCGCTGCAATGAAAATCGCTTCAAAGTCGCTGCTTTCTGCCCAGAGAGCAGCGGCTTTTTCTAAGCCCATCACAAAAAGCGAGGTGGAAAGCCCGTCGCACATCGCGCCGTCCTCGCCGATGACCGTCACGGCAAGCAGGCCGCTGTCTGCCGGACGTCCGGTCTTCGGATCCATAATGTGCCAATAGGTCTTGCCGTCCTGTTCAAAATAACGTTCGTATCCGCCGGATGTGACAACGGCTTTGTCGCGCACGGAGACCACCATCATGGGCTCTTTATTGTGAGGGTTTTTCACGGCAATTTGCCATGCGCCGCCGTCCGGCTTGCTGCCGATGGTCTGCACGTTGCCTCCGAGATTCAAAAGTGCGGAGGTGACGCCCTTTTCGCGCAGAAGTTCCGCTGCCTGTTGACCGGCATAGCCCTTTGCAATGCTGCCGAGGTCGATTTCCATGCCTGCAGGCAAGATCACTTCGCCGGTGACTTCATCGTACTGCACATTCGTGTAATCGACCAGCGGCAAAAGGGAGGTGAGCTCCTCCTCGCTCGGCACCTTGTAGCTGCCGGTCGTAAAGCCCCATGCGCGCACAATGGGGTAAACGGAAATATCCAGTGTGCCGTTTGTGCGGCTGCACATCGCAAGTGCCTTTCCCATCAGGTCGGCGGTGCTGCCCGTAACGGTACCAGAGCCGTTTTGGTTGATCTGCGCGATCTCGCTTGTGTCTTTCGTCACAGAAAGCTCGTCTTCAAGACTGTTTATCAGCGCCTCCGCGTCGTCAACGAGCGAAGCGCTGCCGTATACGGTAAATTCCATGGTGGTGTTCATGGCGTAGAATGTCTTTTTTTCGGCTTGTGGCGTGCGGGAACACCCCGTGCACAGTGCAAAAATCAGCACAAAACAGCCAAAAACGGATAAAACTTTCTGCATAGTGGTCTCCTTTTGAGAAAAAATCATAGAATATTAAAAATAGATGACAGATATTTAAAAAATGAATACCGTTTCCGGTTGACAACAAAGGAAATTTTTGGTAGCATACTGTGTAGAGGTTAGTACTATCTAACTTTATATACACCGTAAGAGCAGAGAACGTAATCCTTCGCGTGAGGGATTGAAAGCCTTTTGCGGCGCATAAAGCTTGGGTGCTAACACTGATTTTTTCAGTGTAAGTTAGATACATCTAACCCACGCGCAGCATTATACCACGGAAAAGCGCGTCTTTCAACCATTTTAAGAGATTTTATTGAAAGCTGTCCGTGGCAAAATCCGGCGCGGCGGAGAAGCCGCGACAGAAAATGAAGGAGGCAACATGAGAAACATTGGCAAAAAGACAGTCTCATTGCTTTTGGCGGTCATGCTTCTTCTGTCCATGACAGCCGTCGGCGTCATGGCAGAGGCAGCAGCACCGACAGAAGTGAAGAACTGCACGTACAGTGGGTTTGACAGCACACTGAACATCAGCTTTGAGGATTCCGCAAAGGCTTGGCTCGATGCCATCACCGATGTTACGGCAAACGGCGTCACGTATACCAAGGGAACGATCAGCTGGGGCGCAGAGGGCAACCTCTGGAACATCGGCACGGTGTCCGGCGCATACGGAGACGAGCAGGCATTGAAGCTGCTGTATTCTTCCGGCAGTTTCCCGTCGACGATTGTCGTCAAGGCAAACGGCTATGACACCGTTACGCTGAACGTCACGTCCGAAAGCTCCGGATACAAGGCAACGATCACGACGGCCGAGCCGACCGCTGCCCCGACGGCAAGCCCGACCCCGGAGCCGACGCCGGTAGAGGATACGGATCCGCCGACCAATTACACGGTATCGGCATACTTCGGCTACGACTTCAACATGACGTTTACCGACGCGGAAGATTGGCTCAACGCGATCACCGATGTGCAGGTTAGCGGCACGTCTTGGAAGAAGGTTTCCTATTCGAACCTTGTCAGCAACAACGCCAAGTATTATGTGAGTGGCAGTGACGGCAGACTGTATATCGGTGAAGGCTTCGACGGCGATACCGCGGTCTGTGTAATTACGGCGGAAGGCTATAAGCCGCTGACGCTCACCTTGAACAAAACAAACCACAGCGCCGTGATTGGCGCCGTAACACCGACCGCTGCCCCGACGGCAAGCCCGACCCCGGCGCCGACGGAGGAAAAAGACCCGCCCACGGAGTTTACCTCCGGCAACAACTTCGGCTACGATTTCAAGCTCACCTTTGCAGACGGTGACGAATGGCTGCAAGCCGTTACGGATGTCGAGGTCAACGGCACGTCTTGGGAGAAGGTCTCCTCTTCGAGCCTTGTCTTCAACAACGCCAAGTATTATGTGAGTGGCAGTGACGGCAGACTGTATATCGGTGAAGGCTTCGACGGCGATACCGCGGTCTGTGTAATCACGGCGGAAGGCTATAAGCCGCTGACGCTCACCTTGAACAAAACAAACCACAGCGCCGTGATCGGCGCCGTAACACCGACTGCTGCCCCGACGGCAAGCCCGACCCCGGCGCCGACTAAGACCGTCGACATCAAAGATGTTACGCTGGAAAGCGACACGTTCGGAAGCGATTGGTACATTAAGGTTGCAAAGCCGGAAGGCTATGTAAGCGACGTCACGGACTTTAAGGTGAACGGCGTTTCCTGGAACCGCAAGTCCTATGCACCGGCAAGCGGCGGCGCATATTATAAAGACACCGACGAAAATGCGATCACCATCGCGCAGAAGAGCTATTCTTCCAATGAAAGCGAAAGAGCCGTTCAGAGCGGCGATGTCATCACCATTTCCGCAAAAGGCTATGAAGACCTGAACCTCAAGTTCGTTGTAGATGCAAGCGGTAAGGCTTCTCTCGTTGCAGACGACGGCGAAGGCGATCCGTATGAGCTCCACGTTAAGATTGAGGGCTCGTTTGAAGCCGCTATCGTCGGCCAGAAAGATTATGACGGCGTTTCCGGCGCAAGCACGGGCGGTTCCACATCGAATAGCAACAGCAACGTTACCGTTTACGGTGCACTGGTTGAAAAAGACAAAGAGCCGACCGACGACGATTGGCAAAAGCTCGATAATAACTCCGAAATCGATCTCAACGGCAGCAAGTGCAAGGTCAGCATCGTGCCGGATGTCGAAAGCGGCACCCCGGAAGACGCAGACAGTGGTATGAGCGGCGTTTATATGCCCATCAGCAGTGACCTTACGCTAAGCGGCACACCGAAGGACGCAGGTAACTACCTCGTCTCGGTTTCCATCGAAGACAATCAGGGTAGAAAAGCGACCAGCAACACGCTGCCCTTTATGATCTACACCGGCGAAGAAACGCTCGCCGAGCAGATCAAGATCGAAAACCTCAAGCAGTATGCAAACGGCCTGTATGCTTGGGATATCATGGAGCCGTGGGCCATCAAGAACTTCGGCAGCAATGTGGACGGTGAAGAAGAAAGCGTCCGTGTACCGGCTGACCTCGAAGTCTGGTTCGGCTCGCATGAGAGCGGCACATACGGCTACCTCGGCTATGACCTTGCTTGGGACGAGGTAGAAGCGGGCAACATTCCGCAGACACTGTACATCCCGGCCGGCTGCAACTTGACGCTCACCAACATGGAAATTCTCAGCAGCGTGCGCATCGTCGTCGAAGACGGCGGCAAACTAACACTGGACGATTCCGTTGTGCAGGGCATCATCGACGTTCAGGGCGGCGGTACGTTCTCCATGAATTACAGTGCTTACAGCGGCAAATTCAAGACGGGCGCTTCCGTTTGCGGCCGGATCCGCCTTGCAGACGGCGCAATTTTGGAAAACGCAGCGATCTATTCCCATGCTAACTACCTTGCAAACGGCGATTTAACAGACCGCACCACGTCCGAGCCGGTCGTTGTCACAAACGGCAATGTGGCCGTCAAGGGGCAGGTCTTCATTGAAGGCGATGATGCCGGCAATGAGATTGGCCAGACCGCTCTGCAGGTCAACGGTACCCTGACGCTTGCAGACGGCGCAACGCTCGTTGCATACGGCGGCGGTGGTATGACCTATTTTGCAGGCGGCACTGCAATCGATTTGAACGGTACTATCACCGGCAATGGTAAGCTTGTTGCCATCGGCGGTGCACCGCTCTTCGGTGACGGTGGCACGGCAATTTCCGGCAGCGGCACCATCTCCACAAGCGAAACCTTCCTCCAGGGCGGCACGGCATTTACAAGCCGGGATGCAAAGCCCGGCAAGGCGCTGAACGGCGACATTACGCTCACAAGCCAGAGTCGCCATGTAAAAGACGGCACACTGGAAGAAACCGGTACGGACGATCCGCTCAAGGCGCTCTACTGGAATACCGGCATTGAGCTTATCCCGCCGCTCAATACGTTTACCACCGAGCAGCATACGGATGCCGTAACGGATACAACTGTGTGGAAGTTCGACGAGAACACCCACTGGAACCCGTGCGACGACGTGACCTGCAGCGTACATGTAAACGAAGCGGCACACACCTTCGTTTGGGTCAATGACGAAGCGGAAAGTGACATCAGCACTCGGAGCATAGAAGACAGAACAAAGCACGAGGAGTGCACCGTTTGCGGCTATACGCGCAATGAAAATACACCCATCACGCCCGATCCGGTCGTGACTCCGGAGCCGTCTGCCAAACCTACGGCGGAACCGACCACGGCACCTACGACAGAGCCATCGGTTACCCCGGCACCTACGACAGAGCCATCGGTTACCCCGGCACCCACAACGGAACCCACAGCAACACCGGCACCGACCACAGAGCCGACCACAGAGCCGACCACAACGCCTGCGCCTACGGCAGCGCCGAGCGCAGCGGCTACCGTTACCCCGGTTCCAAACAATAACAACGGATCAAATACCCCGAAAACCGGCAGCGATTACATTGCCGTCATCTTCAGTATTTCCCTCCTCACCGTTTCCGGCGCAGCCATTGCCGCACTTGTGCTTTTGAGTAAAAAGCGTGGTAAGCACGTCGCAAAGTAAACTCGTTTTTTACGAAACAGAAAATATTTTCTCCCTGATAAACACGCCCCGGTGGACAATTTCCAGTCCGCATGGGCGTGTTGCTCATTCTTTTACAAAAGCAAGACCGAAGAAGCACCTGACGCTGCTGCGCCTGTACTTGATGCGGTCCAGTACTATAAGGATCACAAAGATCTCGGAGCACGTGGATGTACAGGAAATCTCGGCATCGGATACGAAGCCATTCGTCGCAATAGAATGAAAAGCGATGCCGGGAGTTCGAGCAGGGAATTGGCTTCCCGTTGACCAGCGCTGCTTTGCACTTGTTCACTTTTTCCTTGGCCTCCCGATAAGTCTTGCCGTAGCAGAAGCCATACTTAATTTTTCCGGAAGCTCGTATCCTTTGATATAGCGCGCTTCCCATCTGCCGTCCTTGCGTTTGAAAATATTTTCACCTTTTGCCATCTTAAGAACCTCCTGATTAAAAAAAACTGTGTTAACTTACATTCTACCAACAGCACCAAGCTGGTTCAGACTGCGCATTTGACTGCGATAAACCGTCAGCCAAACGTGTCAGCAGCAGGAATCGGGCACATAATTTCAGTTTCACACCCGCGCCCCGATGCGTTCTGAAATGACCCCAAAAGTCTGGAAAGGGAGACACCGGAGAAATTCGGTGTTTTTCGCATTTTGCGGGAAAATTGTGTAAAGTTTTCTTTACTTCTCTGAGTTAAAGTAGTATACTAATATGTATATATTCGAAAAGTGCGGCAGTTTGGCTTTTGGGGTATAGCAGGTATTTTACGGAGGAGTGTATAGGACTATGGAGAAAAAAACAAGCAATTTTTCCGGACAGCTCGGCTTTGTGCTGGCGGCGGCCGGCAGCGCGGTGGGCGTGGGCAATTTGTGGCGCTTTCCGTACCTTGCGGCAAAGGACGGCGGCGGACTGTTCCTCATCATTTATCTGGTGTTGGTGCTGACGTTCGGCTTTACGCTGCTGACTTCCGATATTGCGATTGGCAGAAAGACGCAGAAAAGTGCCATCGGCGCGTACGAGGAGATGCATCCGAAGTGGAAGTTCCTTGGTGTGCTGACGTTTTTGGTTCCGGTGCTCATTATGACGTATTACGCGGTCATCGGCGGCTGGATCACGAAGTACGCGTGCGTGTATCTGACGGGGCAGGCTTCGAGCGCGGCGCAGGACGACTACTTTACGTCGTTTATCACGTCGCCGGTGTCGCCTGTGGTGTTCGGCCTGCTGTTTATGGCGGTGACAGCGTTCATTGTGTATAAGGGCGTTGAGGGCGGCATTGAGAAGGTATCGAAATTCATGATGCCGGTGCTGCTGGTTCTTGTTGTTATTATTGCGATTTACTCGCTGACGTTAAAGCACGAGGACGCGGACGGCAACGTGCGCACGGGTTTACAGGGTTTCCTCTACTACATCACCCCGCACTTTGAGGGGCTGACCGTGGAGCGCTTTTTGCAGATTTTGCTCGATGCAATGAGCCAGCTGTTCTTCTCGCTGAGCGTTTCGATGGGCATTATGATCACCTACGGCTCGTATGTGAAGCCGGAGGTTGACCTCAACAAATCCGTTTCGCAGATCGAGTTTTTCGACACCGGCGTGGCGCTGCTTGCAGGCGTGATGATCATTCCGGCGGTATTCGTGTTCTCCGGCACGGACGGCATGGGCGTAGGCCCGAGCCTGATGTTTGTGTCTTTGCCTAAGGTGTTTGACGTGATGGGCCCGGCGGGCACGGTGGTCGGTGTGCTGTTCTTCATCTCCGCAATTTTTGCGACGCTGACCTCCTGCATTTCGGTTTTGGAGTCTATCGTTGCAAACTGTATGGAGATCTTCCACACGGACAGAAAGAAGACGACGCTTGTGCTGGCGCTGATTTACCTCGCAGCTTCCGCGGTGATCGCGCTCGGGTACAGCGTGTTCTACTTCAACGTGACGCTGCCGAACGGCTCGAGCGCGCAGCTTCTGGACATTATGGACTACGTCAGCAACAGCGTTATGATGCCGCTGATCGCGCTGCTTTCCACCATTTTGATCGGCTGGGTGAAATCGCCGAAATATGTGGCGGACGAGATGGAGCGCGGAGGGTATAAGTTCCGCCGCAAGCGTATGTATTACGTGATGATCCGCTACGTAGCGCCTGTGATGATGCTGGTGCTGTTCTTACAATCTACGGGCTTGCTTTCGATGATATTTAAGTAAATTTATCGGTGAATTTCCGCGAGAGCGGTTTAAAGCAGTGCCGTGCGGAGTTTTGCGGCGCTGCTTTGCTATTTTAAAAACGAAAGGTGATACTTATGAAATTTCCCGAAATGCTGACCGGTGTGCAGCACATCGGCGTGCCGACGAACGATTTGGAAAAGACCGTTGCGTTTTATGAAACCATCGGTTTTCGGCCGGTTTTGGAGACCGTAAACGAGGCGGCGAACGAGCGCGTGACGTTTTTGCAGCTCAAAAATTTAGTCATTGAGACGTATGAGAACCACGCGGCGGTGGGAGAGCCCGGCGCCATCGACCACATTGCGCTCGACACGACGGATGTTGAAGCGGCGTTCGCAGCGGCGAAGGAAGCGGGGCTTACGATGCTCGACGACGAGATTCACGGGCTGCCGTTTTGGGCGAACGGCGTGAAGTTTTTCACCGTGGAAGGTCCGAACGGTGAAAAAGTGGAGTTCTGTCAGAAATTGTAAGCGATAATTAGAATATAGAATTTCGGCGGCTGAACTGCGTTTTCGGATGCGGTTCGGCCGCCTTTTTTCTGCCAGAAGGGGCCGGATTTCTGGGAGATACAAGCGTTGCAAGCAAAGTGCAAGTTTACTGCAAAAGATTTGCAAAAATCGAGACAGGGCAGGGTGAGTCTGGTATAATTGGGGCAGAAAGGGGCGGTGTGGCCGCCAAAGGAGTGTATGGAAATGAAAAAACTAATTTTAGTGACTTTGGTGCTTTGCATGGCGTTATCGGCATGCACGAAGGCGGAAGTGGGGAAAGCGCCGACTGCGGAGAGCGCGGCGGCTTCTTCCGTGGAAAGCACCGCGAGCGGCGGGAAGAGTGCGGCGAGTGAAGTCTCATTGCCGGAAAAGACGAAGACGGCGGCGCATGTGACGAAGACGTTATCCTCCGGCGTTGTGGTGGACGCAGACGTGACTATGCCGGAATCGATGCAGAAAACGGAGCTGCCGGAGATGAAGGGCACGGGGCACGAGGTGGCGCACGAGGGGCTAAGCGAGGTGTTTTTCGGTGGGGCAGAGGTGGAATCGACCGTGACAGAAATAGCGGATAACGGTTATTTTTCTTCTAACACGATGCACGAGCTTTGGCAAGTGGGAGACACGGTGCTGTCGGCTGTAGGCACGACAGTGGCGTACTCAAACGGACGAGAGGTGACGGCGATGTACCTCTTTTCGGAATACGCGAGCTCTTTGCCGTTCGGCGACAACCGCGCCGTGTATTTGACAGGGAAGAACCTCGACTTCGCGACGATAGACGAAGTGAAAGAAAAAATGCGGGCATATATTGACGCGCTGGGGGTCTCTGTTTTGGAGCCGACCTGCTACACGATGGACTATGACACGATGCGGGATGTGTATGGCGGGCGTACGGCGCTTGAGACGTATGACGCGGACTTTGACTTTGTGATAGAGCCGACAAAGGAAAACGAGCAGTATGTGCTGGAATACCCGATCACGGTGAATGGTATGCCACTCGGTAGCTTTGACGGCGGCAGTTACAGCGGGGACGTGTGGGTGACGGGGACCTCGGTGAAGGTGTTTTACGGCGCAGAGGGGCTGAATATGCTTTCGATGCCGTATGCGCTGGATGTGACGGACGCGGGCACGTCGCAGCCGGTGCTGACATTAGACGAAGCGATACAGAAACTGGAGGAAAAGTTTGACTCCATGATCGTGGAGGGCGAATGGCGCGTAGACGAAATTGAGATGGCGCACATTGCCGTGCCGATAGAGGGCACGAACGACGCGAGGCTGCTGCCGGTGTGGCGCTTTCAGACGGAGCACACGATGGAATACGCCGGAAAGGACGACCCGAGCCAAACGACGACGCTGACGGACAGGGGCGACATTTTGTTTAACGCGCTTGACGGCACGGAACTTTTGAAAAATAACGGTTCGATTTAGGAGGTGTTTTTGTGAAACGGTTTGCGGTGGTTTTACTTTCTGTGCTTTTGGTGCTGCTGCCCGGCTGCACGAAGCCGGTGACGGAAAGCGGTGTGCAGAGTACGGAAAGCGGAACGGCGGAGAGCACAGCGGAAGCTTTGAGCAGTACTGAGAGCGGGGCGGAGAATACTGCCGAAAAGGCAGAGCATATTACGCAGACGTTATCCTTCGGCGTTATGGTGGACGCAGATGTGTATGTTCCGGAATTCATGCAGAAAAGTGCGTTGGCGGAAATGCGCGGACAGGGGCAGCTCATCGATTATGAAGAGCTGAAATCACTTTTTTGTTCTGGCAAAACCATAACAGAAGAGGGAGAAGAGCCTTGGGAAATGGTGACCCCGGGTGCCATGGAAGCTGTCGGAAAGTATGTAAGTACGCAGGACGGCGATTACTTACAGCGTATTTGCGGAAATACATTTTACTATATGACAGAGCGGGACATACAGGATATAGAAGACTTGACAATATATGAAACCGGAAAAAATCTGGATTTTGCTTCGATAGAAGAAACGGATAAAACCATTCGGGACATAGCGGAGAAGCTGAACATTGCGGTTGGGAAGGGTGTATGCTATACAATAGATACAAGTGCACAGCCGCATTATGTTTTTCAATATGAGATTTTGGTAAACGGAATGCCGCTCGCGATGTTTGATGGCGGCAGTTACAGCGGAGATGCTTATGTGCCGGGTACATATATGACCGCCGTGGTGGATGCGGATGGAATCCGCCATTATGACGTAAGCTATGTTCTGGAAGAACTGGAAAGCGGCGAATCAAAGAAAGTGCTGACGCTGGACGAGGCTTTGCAGGCGGTTGACGATAAGTATAACTCGGTTATCATGGAGGGCGAATATTTCATTGACGATATTCAAATGGCGTATACGCCTGTCCGGACGGAAGAAACCGGCATTGTGCGGCTGATTCCGGTTTGGTATTTTCAGACGACCCATCAGATTCTGGTGCCGAACCGATCCGGCACAGGGGAAGTGATGCTGCCGCAAAGCGGTTATATCCTCATCAATGCGCTGGACGGCACAGAGCTGCTGCACAGCAACGGAGATATATGAGGTGCGTATGCGTGTGTTTTGGAATGTTTTGAAAAATGACCTTGTGCGCACGGTGTGCTCGAAATCGTTTGCGGCGGCTGCGCTGGGGCTGACCGCGGCGACGTTTTTGACCGGTATGGAGGAGCTTTCTTATATGCAGCCGGAAAATGACCTGATCTACATTTACGGGATCTTTCAGCACCTTGATTTTCAGCTTTTGTTTTTGCTGTTTGCGGCAATACCCGGGGCGGCGCTGTTCTGCGCGGACTGGGAGAACCGATTCATTCGCTTTTCGGCACAGCGGTGCTCGAAGCGGATATACGGCGTATCGAAAGGCATTGCGTGCTTTGTTTCGGCGGTGCTGGTGGTCGTCGTTTCCGAGTGGCTCGACCTGATGATCTTACGGCTTTGGGGCTTTCCGGCGGTGAACATGGAAAACAGAATCTTCATGGCGCTGGGCGCGTTTGACGAGATTGGGTATTCCGAGCGGGTGTACCTTTATTTTGCGGCAGTAATCTTCATTAAAGCGTGCTGCGCGGGGGCGTTTGCGGAATTTGCGCTGTGGCTTTCGACGAAGATCACGAACGTATTCGTGACACTGGCGGCACCGATGCTGGCGTATTACGTTTTGAATACGCTGATGATGTGGCTGCGTATGCCGAGCAAATTTTACCCCGGTATGCTCTCTAAGGGACTTTCGATGTTCGGAGGCGCAGGGATAACGACGCTTGTGACGTGCGGAATCTTTGCAGCGTTCGGCGTGGTGTTCCTCGTTTTATTTACGCGCTCGTGCAGAAGGAGACTTGAAAATGGGTAAGGTTTTCGCTTGCTTTTCGATTGCGCTGCACAACTTTAAAAAATGGGCGGTGAACCCGCGGCTGTACATTTTGCTGTTGATGGAGGTCTTGTATTTGCACTCGCGGCTTTCGCCGGTGGGCGAGCTGTGCGCGCGGACGGGATATAAGGTCACGCCGTATCTGCTGCCGTTTTTGCTGGACGAGGGCAGCGCGGTGATGATGCTGTTCCTCGGCGTGGTGCTGTTGTTCTGCGATGCGCCGTTTATTGAGGACGAGCAGCCGTATATTATGCTGCGTTCCGGGCGGCGGATATGGTTCATCGGGCAAATGCTGTATATCGTGGTGGCGTCTGTGCTGTATTTAATTGTGCTGTATTTCATAAGTGTTCTTGTGCTGCTGCCGCATATCGAATGGAGCGCGGAATGGGGCAAGCTGCTTTCGACGTTTTCACAGACATCGGCAGGGGGGCAGAACGGCATCAGCATTCCGTTTGCACGCGTTATCACGGCGCGATTTGATCCGATCCCGGCGGTGTTGCGGTGTGTGGTGAACGGGAGCTTGGTCGCCACTGTGCTCGGTATGCTGATGTTCTTCGTGAACCTGAATATTTCCCGCACAGCGGGCGGCATCTGCGGCACGGCACTCGTGCTGTGGAACATGGTGACGTATAAGACGTGGTACGGGTTTGTGAACGTCTCGCCGGTCTCGTGGGTGAACCTTTCCCGTGTGGATTACGACGGCAGCTCGATATACCCGAGCCTTACGTATATTTTGTTGGCACTGTTGGTTTTGTTTGCGGTTTTATCGGCGGCTTCGTGGGTGACGCTGCGCAGGCGGAACATTGACGTGCTGAAATCGGTGTGAAAGGAGTCTTTATGGAAACTTGTATTGAAGTACAAAACGTGGTGAAGCGTTTTCGCGACCAAGTGGTTTTGAAGAACGTATCGATCTCGTTTGAAAAGGGGCAGATACACGGCATTGTAGGGCGCAACGGTTCCGGAAAAACGGTGCTTTTTAAGTGCATCTGCGGTCTGATGCACCCGGAGGAGGGCGTGATCCTCGTAAACGGCAAGCGCGTGGGACGTGACGTGGACATGCCGGAGGACATTGGAGCCATTATTGAAGCGCCGGGCTTTCTGCCGAATTACAGCGGGTACAAGAATCTGCGCTTTTTGGCGAACATACGGCGGAAAATCGGCAAGGAAGAGATTTTGAATGTGCTGAAGACGGTGGGGCTTGACCCCGAAAGCCGCAAGCATGTGGGAAAATACTCGCTCGGCATGCGGCAGCGCCTCGGCATTGCGCAGGCAATCATGGAAGACCCGGAGATCCTCATTTTGGACGAGCCGATGAACGGACTGGATAACGCCGGTGTGCAGGATATACGGGCACTGCTGTTGGAGCTCAAGGCACAAGGGAAGACGATTTTGCTCGCGAGCCACAACCACGAGGACATCGCGGCACTGTGCGACACGGTGCACGAGATGGACGGCGGGGTTTTATTGTAATGATATTCGATCTGTGGCCGAATGATCAAAAAAGGAAGCACGCGGTTTTGGTAGGCGTGCTTCCTTTTTTGATCATTCACTTTTCGGCGGCGAGAATCATTTTTTCGAGCTCTTTGGCGGCGACGCTCAGGGGTTGGCCTTTCCGTTTGATGACGACGACGCTTCTTTCCGGTATTTTCTCTTCTAAATCGATGCGACAGACATTTGACCATTTTTCCAAGAATTCTTCCGGCACGAACCCGATGCCGAGGTCGGCTTCGACCATGGGCAAAATTTGGTCGGCGGTGAACGCTTCGATATCCGGGTGGTACGGCAGGCCATGCGCGGCGAAGAACCCGGAATAGAACTCGAACGATTTGGTATCGGCGCCGAGCGAGATGAGCGGGAATTCTAAGAGCTCCTCAAGCTTTACTTGGCGGTTTGTGAGCGTTTTGAAAAACGGTGAACATACGGCATACTCGTGGATGGGCCGGACAGGTGTTTCGGTGAGCGAGGCGGACGGTGCGGTAGGGGTGGTGACGACGGCAATATCCGCTGTGCCCTCTTTTAACGCGGCGATAGCCTGCGGCGTGGAGTGGTTGCTGATGCGGATATGGATGCCGGGGTGGAGAAGGCGGAATTCTTTGAGCACGGGCAGCAGCAGGCAGCGCAGCGCGACCTCGCTTGCGGCGACGTACACGGTGCCGGTTTGCAGCGTGCGGCTCTCGGTAATCTCCGCTTCGCCGGCTTCGATATGCTCGAACGCGATGCGCACGTGGGCGTACAAACGCTCGCCCTCTGGCGTCAATTTCATGCCGCGGTTTGTGCGCAGAAACAGTGGACACCCGAGTTCGCCTTCCAGGTTTTTGATGGCGCGCGTCATGTTCGGCTGGTTATTTAAAAGCTGCTTTGCGGCCTGCGAGAGGTTACCGTATTTTGCAACGTAATAAAAAATTCGATAGTAATCATAACTGATGTACATGTTGGCTCTGTTCCCCTTGCTATATCATAACGATATTTTAGATATATAGATTATAGATTTTACACATGGATATAAGAGTATTATAATGGTCACGCTATGGGAAGTCAAGAAGATTTCGCGCAGATTTTGTGCTGAAAAGCGTAGATAAAAAGCGGCGTTTCAAGGTTTTGTGCGCCAAACGAAGAAGGGTATAAAATGGAAGCGGTAGTTTTTGAAATCATTATGGGTATTTTCTTTGACGCAGGTATGCTGGCGATGGTGGTGCATGCAGCGCAGCACATCGGCGAGGATACCGGTCGCGTTCGCTTTACGGCGGTTGTATTTGCGATTGGCTTTTTCCTTGGGATGATTGCAAAATGCGTTGTGGGCGGCAGCTACATTGCGCTTGCCCTGTATGCGCTCGGCTTTGTGCTCTCGTACACGGCGGTCGTTTTCACTGTGCCGGAAAAGGAGCACGCCTATGAAGGTCGCTGAGCCGTTTCATCTGCACGGGCAGATGTCCGACAGCTTCCGTGCGGCGGTGTTCATCATTCTCTCCGGCGGATTTCAGGACGCATATACCTACTTTTGCCGCGGCCGGGTTTTTGCCAATGCGCAGACGGGTAACATTGTTTTTTTGAGCACGGCGCTGTTCCAGAAAGACTGGCCGAACGTGGTGAAGTACCTTATCCCGGTGGTATCGTTTTTAATCGGTACAGCGGCCGCGGAGCTGATACACATTCGTTTTAAGACGTATGAGAAAATCCATTGGCGGCAGATCATTTTGTTCTGCGAGATCGTGTTTTTGCTTGTCGTCGGCTTTTTGCCGGCATACTTTGAACCGCTTGCGAACGCGATGGTCTCGTTTGTATGTGCCATGCAAGTGCAGGCGTTCCACAAGGTGCGCGGCCACGCGTATGCGAGCACGATGTGCATCGGCAACATGCGCTCCGGCACCGAGGCACTGTGCGCGTATTTCAGAACGCGGGATAAAGAGATTTTGCAGAAATCGCTGACGTATTTCGGTGTTATTTTTGTGTTCGGCATCGGCGCCGGCCTTGGCAGCCTGATGAGCGGCCTGCTTGGGACAAAAGCCATTTGGTGCTGCTGTGTGTCTTTGCTCGTTAGTTTTGTAATGATGTTTGTCCCCGAAAAAAACGGATAACCCATCTTCTGCGTTTTCCCCTTGCAGAGAAGTTATAACCCCACCGTGCCATACGGGCCCTGAAAGCTCCCGTGTGGTGCGGTGGGATTTTTATAAGTAAAAATCCTCTCGGGTCGTGTATGATTTGGTAGGATGAAGTGAACCGCGGGAACGGTTCGGGGAATTTGTCAAGCGGGGGATTGGAATCGAACATAGGAAAAAGAGCTGTCTCTAAAGAGACAGCTCTTTTTTGGTGGAAACGCGCGGGCTCGAACCGCGGACCTCCTGCGTGTGAAGCAGGCGTGCTATATAGTGTAGATAAGGAGCAACCGAAAGGCTGCTCTTTTTTCATATCTCAATTTCATATTTCTGACGGAAACCGGCAATGTTGCCGGTTTTTTTATATTTCCCCGGTTTCGGGAGTTTTAGGAGGCTCATTATGAGACAAATCAAAAAAATCGCAATTACAAACGAAAAGGGCGGCGTCGGCAAAACGATGACGGCCGTCAATCTCTCCGCGTGCTTGGCACAGCGCGGCTACCGTGTGCTGTTGATCGATGCAGACCCGCAGGGCTATGCTACACTCAATTATGATGTGGCCGTATCTCTGTCCTTACTTGAGGTGTTGCGTGGGCAGGCGACTTGCACAGAGACCGTGCAGACAACGCGCTTTGGTGTAGATGTGCTGCCGTCTGATCGAACATTGGGCGTGATAGAAGAATATTTGATCCGTCAGAAAATGAATGGTGCGCCTTATCTGAACACGTTGGAAAAAGCACTGGAAGATCTTCCAGATTATGATTTCGTCATCATCGACTGCCCTCCGCAGGGTGGCAGGCTGATGGATATTGTACACTATTATGCGGATGCGATTATCATGCCGATGTTTGCCGAAGACTATGGCATCCATGCGCTGACGCTCAAAGCGGAGGCTATCGCGGATATTCGCCGCACGATAAATCCAAATTTGAAAATTCTTGGCGGGCTTATCACGATGGATGAGCGGCGTGGTTTGCGCAGTGTATTCCGCGAAGTCCTTTTGGGACAGGATTTGCTGCCGATGTTCAGCACGACGATCCGGCGTAATGTGGCGCTGATCCGTGCGGTAAATGCACGTGAGCCGATTTGCGTTTTTGATAAGCGGAGCAACGGAAATATAGATTATCAGGCTCTGGCAGACGAGTTTTTGAGAAAGGTTGGTGCGTAAGCATGAAAAAGCTGAATTTAGGTAATATCAACGCCGGGTTAAATAGTTTGAAAGCAGCAACAGATAACGCCGCACAGAACGGCAGATTTGAGCTGATCGATACGGCGCTGATCGATTTTGCGGCGAAGAACTCTTACGCAGCCGATGATAATGAGGAATCCTACAAAGAGCTTGCGGCGAATATTGATGAAGTCGGTTTGCTCACACCGTTGGGCGTAATCGTAAACGGAAACCGTTACACACTGTTCTCCGGTGAACGTCGTTTTAGGGCAATCACTACGTATCTGCATTGGACGAAAGTGCCGTGCTATGTGTTTGAGACAAAATCTGTACGAAAGGCGCAACTGATGCTGCATCAGGCCAATGCAAGCCGCGAATACACACCGCAGCGCAAATTGCAGCTTTACGAAGAATATCGAAAGCTGCTTGAAGAAATGAAAGAAGCAGGTGAGATAAAAGGCGGTATGCAGGAGCATCTTGCAAAGCTGATGGGCGTTTCTGAACGCTCTGTGCGCTATTATAAACAAATGTCTGAGCAGCTTACACCGGAAGAAAAAGACGACGTGGCAGAGGGACGCTTAGACATTAAAGAAGCCCGTGAACGTGCTGTGGAGCGCGGACGGGAAACCGGCAATATTGCCGGTTCTGGCGAGAAAGAAGAAAAGAGTGAAAAGTCGGAAAAGTCGAAGCAGGACAAGCTTGAACAGGCAATTTTAAAAGTTCTCAAGCTTGCGGATAGGGAAGACCCGGAAAAAGTCACGGCTTTACTCAATCGGTATTTGAGAGGGTACATGGGATGAGATTCAGAAAGATCAATGTACATCCGCTGCGCGGTGCTGACCCAAGGCTCCGCGCAGTCGCAAATATCTTGACGGCAGACGGATATGCGATAAACGGCATCCGCGTCTATGAGGATAAAGGTAAAATGTATGTGCGCTTTCCGATTATCCATTCAGAAGCACGTGCGTGGAAAGCCGGGCGTGCAGCAAATTTTGCGTTTACGCCCTGTACACATGCTGCTCGCAGAGAAATTGAAGGAGCAATATTGGAAGCGTATAGAATGAAAACCGGCAATGTTGCCGGTTTTGAACAAAGGAGCGTGCAGTAATGATGTTAATTAGAACATCAACAGAAACATGGAACGCAGAATATACCGTACAAGGTAACACAGACGCACAAATTGTGCGTATTAAATCGCGTTCAAGTATTATAGTTGTTATTGCAAAAATCATGGAAAACCTACCCTTAGTCGGCAAAACAGTTACGTATTACATATCCGTGCCGAACTACGGCATAGCCCTCCCGGAAATCGAGAACTTGAATGAGTCAGCATGGATCGTTGATAGACTCCTCGTGCGAAATGTGACGCGTGTGGATGCAATTACGATTGCTCAGGTGCTGAGAGATGTTTTGAAAAACGAGGTGAAACAAAATGACAACGAAATACAGAGTTTATAATGAGTTATCGGAGGAGGAGAAGGCCCAAATCGCCACTGAGAAGCAGTGGAGTAAGCGAGGATATTGTCCCGTAGAGAACGAGGGCGAACTCATGTACTGCAATCGCTCTTGGTCTAAGGCGGTATATTTTCGAGCTGACCAAGTGCGGAGAATATCCGAAATGGAACTCGCGTTGATCCGCGCCGAGAGAAGTGCCAAAGACGTGGCGAAGCGTGCAAAGAAAAGGGCGGTTGCATTGGCTGAACAAGAAGCACAGCGTAAACGGGAAAATCTAAATATCTATCGGCAAAAATGCGCTGCTATTTGTGCGGCTGTGCCTAAGCGTCCGACAAACCTCAAACTCATTTTTGATTTGGAAACGACCGGCTTGAATTTCGTTGAGGATGAAATCCTTGAAGCTGCGATTACGACGGTAGACGGTGAAGTGCTTTTTGAATCGCGATTTAAGCCTGCATATACCAAAGAGTGGCCGGGTGCGCAGCGCGTGAATGGTATTTCACCCGAGGACGTTAAGGCGGCACAGGGGATCATCGATAAAATCGGCGAAATGGCAGCGTTGCTGCAAAACGCCGAAACGGTTATTGCCTACAACGGCAAGCAGTTTGATATTCCGTTTTTAGGAAAGTATGGGATAAAGTTTCGCCCGGATGCAGTGATTGATGATCCGATGCTTTACGGCGCAGTCGTATACGGAGAACTGCGTGGTGAAGGTGAAGACGTGAACTATAAGAACTATAAATGGAAAAAGCTTGCGGTATTGGCGGACTACCTCGGTTACAAAGGTGCAAATTGGCATAACGCGGCTGCCGACTGCATTGCCACGGCCTATGTGTGGCGACGGTTGCAGGAGCCGGACATGATCGAAAAGTACAATGAGAATTTGGCAAAGCTTAATGAAGTGTCGGAAGAAACCGACACCTCATTTTAGACCTATTGCAATTCTGCAGAGCACAAAATATAATGAGATACATAAAGGCAATCAGAAACATGAAAAGGAGCGATGTAAAATGGAAAGAATGTATGGGCGAATTAGATGCACTGCCGGAAGAATATGTGGATGTGCTGCGTGATTACGGTGGAAAAGAAAAATTTGACTTGTCTTAAAATGTAGGAACCGGCAATGTTGCCGGTTTTCTTGCTTTTCAACTTAATAGGAATTATAATGAAACCAACAAGGAGTGAACGACTATGAAGAAAAAGATCACAGCAATATTGATGGCGGCGCTTACGGTATCGCTTGCGGCGTGTGCGGGAAGCAGCACGGAAAACACCGTGACAGAAAGTTCAGCAGCAAGCAGCACAAGCAGCACTGCATCGAGCAGCAAACCGACGAACAGTACAAGCAGTGTTGCATCGAGCACGAAACCTACTGCAAGCACGAAACCGACAGCAACAGCAAAAGCAACGGCAACACCGAAACCGAATACAAAGACGGAAAGTTCGAAAACCGAAACGAGCAAGACGGGAGCAACCAAACCGAGCAGCTCGTCTGCCTCGTCTAAAACGGAGAACAGCACAACGAGTAAGCCGTCGTCTTCAAGTTCTACCGGCAGCACAGTATCGAAGCCGAGTGCAACCGCAAAACCGTCGGCGACAACGAAGCCCAGCTCTGGCAACAATACTGTGAGCAAACCGTCTTCCGGCAGCAGCGCGACTGCGAAGCCTTCTGCCACAGCAAAACCAACAACTGCGTCGACAACTAAACCCACGGCGGCACCGACAGCAAAGCCTACATCTAAGCCGACTGCAACGACTAAACCTGCCACGAAGCCCACAACCGCTCCGACGGCCAAGCCTACGGCAGCTCCTACATCAAAGCCGACTGCTGCGCCCACAGCAACACCAAAGCCGAAAGAAAAGGTTTGGGTTGTAGATGTTCCGGCAAAAGAAGAGGTTGGTCATTGGGAAGAAGATGGGTATTGGTGGAGTGATGTAGTGTATAGATGCAATGCGTGTGGAGTAACATTTTCCACTGTGGAAGGATTCTATACTCATTCAGACGATGAATGGGATAAAGGCAACGATCATGGAAGCTATACAGAAGTCCCGGGAGAATCTTATTGGGTAAAAACAGGCCAGCATTGGGTAGTTGATGAGCCTGCGCAAGAAGAACAAGGTCACTGGGAATATAGATAAAAATTGAATATTGCAACATCAAGCATCCGTTTTCTCGGGTGCTTTTTTACTGCAAAAATTCAAACCGTACTTTTTGAGTGCGGTTTTTTCATATAAAAATCTAACGAAAGGAATGGCAAAAAATGAAGAAAGCAAAACGGATTTTGGCCGGAGCGCTTGCGGCGTTGATCCTTACGATGTCACTGCCGTTAAGTGCTCTGGCGGATGAAGCCGACGTGCCTGTGGAAAGTCCGAGCTTTGAAGTCTCGTTTGACGTAGATACCGGGCAGGAAGAAGTTTCGGAAGCTCCTCCGGCAGATATTGAAGCGACACCGGAGCCTACCCCGGAACCTACCGCAGAGCCGACGCAGGAGCCAACGCCTACGCCGGAAAGTACCGCTACACCGGCCCCGACGGCAGAACCTACCGCAGTTCCCACGGCTACACCCGGAGTTACTGCAACGCCGACAGCAGTGCCCACGAGTACGCCGGAGCCCAGTGCTGTACCGAGCGCATCCCCTGTTGTAACGCCGACACCTACGCCTACGCCGTCACCACAGCCGGTGGTGAACCCAGTAAAGCTTGAGCACGACGTATTGGATAATGTAGATAAGGATTGTATCTACCTGTTCCCTGTGCCGAACAGCAGTGAGATCACACAGGAATACAGCGCCGAGCACAAGGCGATAGATATTGCCGCATTAAGCGGATCGCCTGTATATGCGGCAGAGGATGGCACTGTAAGCTATGTGCAGATTTGGGACGGGTCGTATGACACCACCGGCATGATGAGCTACGGTCACATGGTCGAAGTTCGACATGCGGACGGCAATACGACGCTGTATGCGCACTTATCTGAGATCAATGTGCAGCAAGGTGAAAAGGTTGTGCGCGGGCAGCGCATCGGGCGTGTCGGCAGTACCGGAAATGCTACCGGCCCGCATTTACACTTTGAAGTCATCACTTCGGAGGGTAAAGCCGATCCGGCAGAATACCTGTGGACAATGCCGGGCGAGTGGATCATGGGTTATGCCGCCGACACCGAGGCGGGAATATCGCTTACCGGTATTGGTGACACCGGTAAATCGGTTATACATTTTTATTCGCTCGCCAAAGAAACGACGACAACAGTGACCGGCTCATTGGGGCATCTGCCCACAAAGACGATCAAGTCAGGTTCAACCGAATATCCGGCATATTGTCTCGAAAAAGATAAGCTAATTTGGGACAATATAGATTTTAAGTGGTCGTCGTTTACTGTGCCGCAGCAGACGACTATGAAGGCTATCCTGGCGGAAGGCTTTCATGAAACAAATTCTCTGGATAAGTCCGATTGGGGTAATGCACAAGGCAGCGGTTATAAAGGCAATTACGCCAATGAAACTGCAAAATGGCTTGTCACGCAATACCTGATCTGGGCAGCCGAAAAAAACTACATCACCAAGCACAGCAATACAAGCTGGACATGGAAATCGCAGGTCGATACCGACCTCGAAACCATTGCCAAAAATGCGTATAACCCTACGGTTGTAAGGAGCTATTACGCGGAGGTTAAAACCAAGCTGCTCAATGCTTATACGATTCCCTCCTTTGCTTCAAGCAGCTCATCCAGCTTTTCGACGACAACAAAACTGTATTGGGATGGCAGTAAGTATACAGCAACAGTCACGGACAGCAAATCTGTTGCTGCCTATTATACGTACACCTATAACGGTATAACGTTCACCAAAAACGGCAATAAGCTCACAATCTCGACCACAAAAGAGTATCCGTCGGGCGTTGTTGCAACGGGATCGCGTACCATAGGCGATGACAGCAACCTCGCTTGGTGGAAATGCACAGATTCTTCAATTCAGCTCATAGCCACACCACTTGGCAAGACTAAAACTGTACGCAGTTATCTCAAAGTGCAGACGGTTACACCGTCCTATTACATCTATCTAAAAAAGTCCAGTGCTGACACATCTATGACTAATGGTGATAATAGATACAGCCTTAAGGGGGCTGTGTACACCGTTTACAGCGGCAATACAGCAGTAGCGACTATAGCCACGGACGCATCGGGATACGGATACACAAATGTTGCCCTCCAAAACGGACGGTATTCCATCAAGGAAACCACTTCTCCGAAAAACTACTACAAGGACGAAACAACGCATTGGGTAACGATTTCTTACGGAGACGCTGCATTAAATGTATCAGATGTTCCGATACCATTGGAGTATAGTATTAACCTCACGAAGACGAGTGCCAATGTCTCTATCACAAACGGCGACAGTGGATACAGCCTCGCCGGAGCCGTGTACAAAATCTATAACAGTTCAGGTACGGAAGTTGCATCCATCACCACCGATTCGTCGGGCAAGGGCAGCTCGAGCGCGAAGCTCAAAAACGGCACATATACCGCCGTGGAATCCAAAGCGCCTCCGGGGTATGCCTTGGACACGACAAGGCATACCGTTAGGATCAACAATGCTGACGCGACTCTGAATGTCAGCGATGTGCCTTTGATTAAGACGGTGACACTAACCAAAACGAGCGCTAACACGTCGATCACGGCAGGCAACAGCAATTATAGCCTTGCCGGAGCTGTGTACGATGTGTACGAAGGTAATTCTGCTACGGGTACGCCGGTTGCATCATTCACAACTAACTCGTCGGGCGTTGCGACGTTAAGCCGCAAATTATATCCAAATCGAACATATACAATTTTGGAACGAACTCCGCCTCCCGGATATGTAAAAGATACGACGCCACATCCATTCTATCTTACTTACAACTCGGCAACAATGGATGTCGTGGACGACCCAACGACCATTCGTCTTACGGTTAAGAAAAAGGATTCCGAAACCAATACCAGTGTGGCACAGGGCAACGCTTCGTTAGCGGGAGCGCAGTATAAAGTGACCTATGTCAACGGCACAAAAACCGTTGAAAATATCGTTACGACGAATAGCTCGGGGTCTGCAACGCTTAGGGGTCTTCCGATTGGTGTGACTGTAACTGTACAAGAAATTACAGCCCCAGCAGGATACAAGTTGGATTCCCGTGTGCACACCTACGTTACAACAACCAAAACAGAGAAAATTGAATATGACCTCGAACCCGAAGATTTCACCGAAGATGTCTTTAAAGGACACATCCAGATTATCAAGCAGATTGAAATGCTCGGTGCGGATGCACAGCTTGAGCAAGGCGCTGAATATCAGGTGTATCTCAAGAGCGCAGGCAGCTACAATGCAGCAAAGGATACAGAACGAGATTATCTTGTGACCGGGGCGGACGGCAAGTCGATCACCAAAGACCTGCCTTACGGCACATATACGCTGCATCAGGTTAAGGGTGTGCCGGGACGCGAATTTAAAGACTTGGATGTTGACGTCCACGAAAACGGTAAGACGTATGAGGTGACGCTCACAAACGAGCTTAAGTATGCGCCGCTCAAAATCGTGAAGACCTCCGAAGACGGCAATGTTGCCGGTTTTACATTCAAGGTCACACGGCTTGCGGATGGGTATAGTAAAACATATACCACCAATGCGGCCGGTGAGATCATTACAGATCAGATGCCTGTATACGTCGATGCAGATGCAACGCAGCTGTATGAGTACAAGGTCGAAGAAATCAACGTGCCGGATAAATATCGCACGCCGGATGCACAGACGGTAACACTTACCTATGGGCAGACGGCAGAGGTTAGCTTCTATAACCAAATTGCACGCGGCTCTTTGGAAATCCTCAAAGTGGACCATGACGGTGTGACGCCGCTTGAAGGCGCGAAGTTTGAGATTACAGACGATAACGGTAATGTAATTGCAACCGAAACTTCCGGGCCGGACGGAAAAATCAAGGTAGACTCGATCCTTTACGGACAATACCACTGGTCAGAGGTGATGGCTCCGAAGAGTTATGAACTTGATGATACCGTGCATGACTTTGCAATCGAGCACGATGAGCAAGTCGTAGAAGTCACGCAGGAAAACACCCCGAGCGTGGGCTCCATTACGGCAAAAAAGGTCGATACCGATGGCAATGCTATGCCGGGCGTAGAGTTTACGCTTGAGTACAGCACCGACGACGGCGCGACATGGGCCCCGGTGGAAGCTAGAGCAGAAGACAGCAAGCCTTCCATCGGCGGTTGCACAAGTGCAGTCGTTGACGGCGCACTTATAACCGATGAAAACGGCGTCACTACCTTCAATGGGCTTCAGGTCGATAACCAGACCGTTACAATCACCTACCGTTTGACCGAAACCGGCACGAAGTCCGGCAACACATTGCTCGCAGCGCCTTTGTTTATCGGCAGCTTGCCGCAGGTGCTTGATGACGGTACAGAAACCGTTGATGTGGTTGTTACAGCGGTCAACAATCAAAGTTTTACATTGCCGTCTTCAGGCGGTAACGGCATGATGGGCGTGCCGGTAGGCATTGCTCTCGCACTGATTTCCGCATCCTGCATTTTAATGCTGACGCGTAAAAAGAGGTTTTAAGGGGATTCTACAACCCTTGGAATAATAAATGATGAAGAAAGGAAATGAGTAGAAATGGCAAAATCCAAGTTGATCTCTCGCATTGGTGCTTTGGCTTTAGCAGCAGCTCTGGCCTGCACCTCTCTGATCTCGGCCTCGGCGGCTACTATTGATAAAGCTACCATCGATATGGACGCAAAGGCACAGCTGACCATTTATAAGTATGACTTTACCAATGCCAAAAAAGATGGCGTGTGGGATGAGGGCAGCTACGTTTCTACCGGCCAGTATGACGCAAAAGTAAATGAAGTGCTTGGTGGTACAACGCGTACCGGTGCGAACAGCACATCTTCTGCACTTGGTAATGGACAGGCAAGCAACGGCTATGCAATTAAAGGTGTCGAGTATACTTACCTCAAAATTGCGGACATCACGCAGTTCACGGAGTCCGAAAAAGACGGCGGTCGTACCGACAGCCACATTGAGGTGCTGTATGCAATCGATAAAGTAAAAGGCGCAGACATGCTTGCAGCTATCGGTCTTGCAGACGGCGAAAACAGTTATGAAAATGCCAACGCACTTGATTCCGACAACTGGTATTATCAGTCCGACGTTCTCAGTGCGGCACTTAAAGCTGCACTTGAAGCCAATTCCACAACCGTTAAGAATGCGCTCGAAAACTACACAAAAAACAATGGCGGCACAGCAATGCCCGAAACGAACGAGGACGGCTACAGCAGCGTAACCGGCCTCCCCGTAGGTCTCTATCTGCTGGTTGAAACCCGCACACCGGAAATGGTGACAGGTACAACAAATCCGTGCTTTGTCAGTCTCCCGATGACCACTGTTGATGGTGGTATGGCAGATGGTTCCGGCAACCAGATTACGACCGGCGGTCATGACTGGAACTACAATGTTGTTCTTTACCCCAAAAATGAGACCGGCATTGTCACACTGGAAAAAACTGTGCGTGAAGCTGTAAAAGACACCGGTAAAAACAATGCATCTGATGTTATCACCGACGGCTTTGCACACAATGCAACGGCCTCCGCAGGCGACACGATTGAGTACCAGATCATCAGCACGCTGCCGACGATCACGTCTGCGGCCACCAATATCAGCGAGTATACGTTCCAAGATGTTTTGGCCCGCGGGCTCTCTTATGTAGGTGGTACGAACAGCGTTACGCTCGAATTCTTTACCGATGCAAATTGCACCAACAAAGTTACAACGTGGAAACAGACAGACGGCAAATTCAAAGTTACGCGCGAAGAAAACAACGACGGAACGCACACGATGACGATCTCCATGACCGATGACGGTCTTGCCGAGATCAACACAACCAATACGGCTTACGATAACGATAACGGCAAGCTCTATGCCGGTTACAGCAATTACACACTTCGCATCCGTTACGATGCAAAACTCAATTCCGACGAAAGCCTTGTTTACGGCGACGCCGGTAATGAAAACGAAGTCGTCCTCACATGGAAACGTACCAATGACACCTACTACGACACCCTTATCGACGACGCGCATGTTTACACGTATGCGACGAACATTACGAAAACCTTTAGCGACGGTAAAGAAGAACAGACGATGTTCGATCACGTCCTCTTTAAAGCGCAGAACGCGATGGATGGCTACTATGTAATCGCACAGCTTAATGAGGGCGAAGGCATCTGGTATGTTACCGGCCACACGGATAAGGAAGCCTCTGCAACAGCAATGCACCCTGTCGAATGGAATGGCAAAAAGGGCCAGATCATCCTTAAGGGCGTCGAGGATGACCAGTACATCTGGACAGAGCTTGAAACGGCCAACGGCTACACGCTGCTCAAAAATAACATTGACGTAACGATCAAGTCCGTGGATGATGCAAACCGTCCGTGCGACATTTACAGCAAAGATACACTCGGCGTCGTGCAGAATGACCCGCGCTACAACTTCCCGAACAGTGAAGATTATAAGCTCGCGAACATCCCGCAGACGCAGCTCGCTCATAACTATCAGACTGCATCTGCAACGGTTGACGGTAACGACGTCACGATGCTCGACGATGAGATGGATACGGGTTCTACCAACGCAATCGCTCCGCTGCAGGTCGTGAACACCAAAGGTTTCGAGACCCCGATGACCGGTGAAACCGGCACATGGGCGCTTGCTATCGGCGGCGTTCTCGTCTTCTGTCTCGGTACTTCCGCATTTATCTTTTTCCTTGTGTTCAAGAAAAGAAAAGAGCAGGAAGATAAGTAAGAATACACCCAAATTTTGAATTAGGTTTACCTCGCAGGGAGGGCTCAGTGACAGCACTGAGCCCCACCCAAAGCCTGCAACTGTGTGTAGGCTTTGGGTGAAAAGGAAAAATTAGAGAAGGTGAAAACATGCCCCAAAAGCGAACGCACAAAGGTGCGCAGGTCATAGCCATTATCACCGCAGTTTTACTGCTGTGCGTCGCGGGATTTTGCGCGTATCTGCTCATCCATAACCAACAGCAAAAAGCAGAGCAAAAGGCGATGTTTGCAACCATAGCCGAAAAGGTGGACGCAGCTGAAAGTGAGTTGGGAGATTTGGAGCAGATCGGCAATGCAGAGGATAAACGCGTGGCACAGTTGCTTGAAGTATACCGAGAGCTGCACAGTTATAACTCAGACTTTGTAGGCTGGATACGCGTACCGGGAACAGAGATCAATTACCCGGTAATGCAGTCGCCGGATGAGCCGAATTTTTATTTGCGCCGAAACTTTGAGAAAGAGTACAGCAACCTCGGCACGCCGTATTTACAGGAAAACTGCGATATACGCACGTGCGATAACTTGATAATTTACGGCCACCACATGCTTGACGGCGGGATGTTCAGTGACCTCGAGCTTTATAAAAAGGAAGCATTCTTCGAGCAGCACAAATACGTGCGTTTTGACACATTAGACGAGCTGGGACTATATGAGGTCATGGCGGTTATCATCACAACGGCCTACCAGTCGGATAGCTTTCAATACTACAACTACACAGAAAACAACGAGCTGACTTTTAACACATACGTCGACGAATGTAAGCAGCGTGCTCTGTATGATACGGGTATGGATGCCGAATACGGAGATAAGCTAATCACCTTATCGACATGCGAATACAGCAGCGATAACGGCAGGCTGATCGTAGTTGCTAAAAAGATTGGAGGGGTTAAACGATGAGCAAACGCAAAAACACTATCATCATTATCTGTTTTATCCTTGTGATCCTGCTCGGCGCGGGTGCAGCTGCGTACCCGTTAATTGCATCGATTAACAACGAGCACACGCAATCGCTCGTACAGACGGAATACGAAGAAAAGCTTCAGCAACTTGACACTTCGGAAATCGATGCAGCGTTGGCGGCAGCACGGGAATATAACAAAACAATCTCCACCGTACAAATTGAGAACATCGATAAAATCAAAGCCGACCTGCCGCCATACGAAGATCTTCTGAACCTTGCCAATAACGGCATCATGGGCTACATAATGATACCGGCCATTAACATAGACCTGCCTATATACCACGGCACGACCGGTGCGGCGATGGAAAAGGGAGCTGGACACATGGAAGGCACGTCGCTGCCGGTGGGCGGTATCGGCACACACGCCGTGATCTCCGCACACTCCGGCATGGCAAGCGCAAAGCTTTTTACCGACCTCGATAAGCTTGAGCTTGGAGATATGTTCTTCATCACGGTGTGCAACCAGAAATTAGCTTACGAAGTGGACAACATCGCAGTGGTGGAGCCCACAGACATTGATTTGATCCGTATCGATACGCAGCAAGATTACGTCACATTGCTCACCTGCACACCGTACGGCGTCAACACACATCGGCTGCTTGTGCGCGGCCACCGGGTGGATATGGCCGAAGAAGCCATAGCGGAGGTTGAAGAAAAGGCAGTGCCGGAGGGCAGCACGTGGATAGAAAAATATGCGGAAGGGCTTGCAATCGGCCTCATAGCTTCCTTTGCGGCGATGCTGTTGCTGCTGTTGATCTTGCTAATCCGCCGCAGACAAAAAAAGAAAACCGGCAACATTGCCGGTTCTGAAAGGAAGTGATAGAATGCCAAACGCTTATATAGAGCTGATTGATAGCCTGATTTTACAGCGGCAAGCACTTAAAATATCGCAGCGCGAATTAGCTTCTGCCGCCGGAGTTTCGTGGACGGAGGTTGCACTCATGGAGCAGAAAAAGCACATGGTACAGCTCCGGGCACTGCTGCGGATAGCAGCCGCGCTAAACTGCAAACTGGTGGCCGTGAGTGTCGAATAAAAACATTGCCATATAAGGTGATTTCTGGTAGAATAAAAGCGAACTGCAATATGCGGTTCGGGTGCTGCCATAAAACGGTGGACGGTTTGGCCCTCAGATACGGATTTTCCGCACCGTGTGAGGGACGTTTCTTGAATATGAAAAATCCCTCAATCCGACACGGAGAGAGGGATGATACCATGAGTGATTTTGAAATCTTATCTTTAGTCATCATGACCGCAGGATTGATCGTTCAAATCCTCATCTACATAAAAAAGAAATGAGCCGCCCATACTTCCCAAAGTCGTCGGCTCATTTCTTTGAACTGCACTGAGGGCTAACCGTTCATCGGCAGCACTCTTTGTATTTTCAGTATAAATCTGTTTTGAAGTTTTGTCAAGCGCGAAAAGCGGCAATATTGCCGGTTTTGCACTTGATTTATTTTTACTCATTTATTATAATCAAATCAGGGAGTGAAAAACTATGAAAAGAAAAATCACAGCTATTTTAATGGCAGCAGCAATGGCGCTTACTATGGCGGCGTGTGCAGGCAACAGCACAGCGGATACCGGCGTTGAAAGCTCTGCATCCAGTGCAGTGAGCAGCAAGCCGGTTTCGAACACAAGCTCCACGGCCGCAAGCAGCGCCAAGCCGAGTGCATCGGCGAAGCCTACGGCTACTCCCTCTGCCGGTGCTGCGGCAACGGCCAAGCCTACCGCAACGACGAAGCCGGAGAGTAAAACCGAAAGCAGCAGTACGGTCAAGCCCACACCGAAACCGGCAGCAACCGCAAAACCGAGCAGCTCCAATACTTCCAACAGCAAGCCTTCCGGCAGTGCGGCCAGACCTATGCCCGCACCGACTGCGAAGCCGACAGCTGCACCCACCGCAGCTCCGACAGCTAAGCCTACGGCAGCTCCTACCGCAGTACCAACGGCGGTTCCCACCGCGACGCCGAAGCCCAAAGAAAAGGTCTGGGTCGTGGACGTACCTGCTCAAGAAGAAGTCGGGCATTGGGAAGACGTCTACTGGATGGGCAGCGATTGGGTCTACCGATGCAATCAGTGTGGTACAATATGCTCTACCGAGGCTGATATGTGGGATCACGAAGGTGATTTGTCCTCGTGTTGGAGCTACACCATGGTTAGCGGAGAACCGTACAAGCATTATACAGGAGAGAAATATTGGGTCGTAGATACTCCCGCCCAGGAAGAAGTCGGTCATTGGGAATATAGATAAGGATCAAATAAAGTGAATATTGCAGAATGAAGCACTCGTTTTACTGCGAGTGCTTTTTTACTGCTCAAATTCAAGCCGTGTCATTTTATATGCGGCTTTTTTCATATAGAAAAATCTTTGAAAGGAAGCAAAAAAATGAAAAAGAAGCTCAAAAAGTCACTTGCGTGTCTGCTTGCAACGCTGCTGATTTTCAGCGCCGTACCGATGAGCGCTCTTGCCGATGAGGCCGATACACCCGTATCGGTTACGGTCGAAACAAACGCTGAAAAAGCAGCTCAGGACACGGAGCCGAATGCAGAACCTAAACTGGAAATCACGGCAGAACCGACCGTAACGCCGGAGGCGAGTACAACCCCCTCGGCTGAACCGACAGCAGAGCCCTCACCGGAGGCAACAGAGGAACCGACTGAATCGGAGGTCAGTGCAGAGCCGGAAGCAACGGCTGAACCCACTGCCTCCCCTACGCCAAACCCCGAGGATGGAATCAGTCTACTGGCACTCGGCGACGAGGCGGTTACGCGTTACCGTACGGTAGGCATCAACGGTAATTTCAGTTCCAACTATTTGTATGATCTCGGTCAATACCCTCTCTACGATATCCTTCTCAATGGTACAAGCTACCCGGCCTACTGCTTACAGCACGGTAAGGGTCGTGTGAACAACGGAGCATACGTGCAAAGAGACAATTATGGCATGACTGAAGCTATGCGCCGCATTATCGCTTATGGCTACAACACGACAAACTCTCTCGGTAAAAATGATTGGTACAGCGATGCGACCGCAAAGACGATGGTCACACAGCATCTTGTTTGGCTGGCATCCGAAGGCTATATTACCGTAGACGGGACAAACTGGTCTTGGAGTTCTGGTATCGACAACGATGTTGAGCGCATGGCAAATCTGGCGTATAACGGTTCTGTTGTACGCAGTTACTACGCAGAGCTTAAAGATCGTCTTTTGCGGTCGGAAATCGTCCCGTCGTTTGCAGGAAAAAACAGCGACGGCAGCGATGCACAGGAAATCGCTTTGCAGCTTGTGAATGGCAAATATACGGCCACCGTTACCGATACCAACGGCGTGCTGGATTTATTTGATTTTCAAAAAGCAGGCTTTGATATTTCCCGTAACGGTAATACGCTGACAATATCTACGAGCACGCTGCCGGAGCAAGAGACCTCGATTATCGGTGCAGGCTACACCGTCGGCGATAAAAACAGCATCGCCGTTTGGGAGGACAGAGACCAGCAGGCCAATATTCAGCACCAAGCGACCTGCCCGGGCACAACGCAGACCATGGCGTACATCAAAATAAAAGGTGAAAAGCCAAAATATACCGTGACGCTGACCAAAACCAGCGCCGATGCAAAAATCACCAACGGCAACGCAAATTATTCGCTCGAGGGCGCAGTATATTATGTCTATAAAGATGTCAATATACCGGATTATCCGTATTGGGATTATGAGCCATATGCGACCTTTACCACGGACGCGAACGGGCACGCCGAACTTAGTAAGAAGCTCGAAAACGGCAACTATGTAACAATCGAGCAGGTGGCTCCGTTAGGTTATACACTGGACACATCGGTTCATAGATTCTCTGTTAATGGCAAGAGTACAGATATTTCGGTCGTGGATGACCCGAGTGCAGTTACTCTTACAGTTGCAAAAAAAGATAGTGACACGAATAGCAGTGTAGCTGCTGGTAACGCATCGTTGGCCGGAGCGGTGTACCGTGTATCTTATTTGCAAGATGGCAGCGAAGTACACAAGGATATTACTACTAATAGTTCGGGCCGAGCGGTTTTAAAGGGTATTCCTATTGGACAAATAAAAGTTCAAGAAATCTCATCTCCGTTGGGATACAAACTTGATCCGACAGTACATATATACAGTGTTGCACCACACGAAGTAACATCTGTTGAATTTGAACTCGAACCGGAAGACTTTACGGAAGATGTCTTCAAGGGTAGAATTTCGCTGCACAAGCAGTACGAAACGCTTGATGAACCTGCCGATGAGCAGGGTGCAGAGTTTGATGTTTACCTCAAGTCTGCGGGCAGCTTCGATGCAGCCAAAGAGACCGAGCGCGGCCACATCATCACCGGCGCAGATGGCATGGCAACCACAAAGGACTTGCCTTACGGCACATACGTCGTGCATCAAACAAAGGGCGGCAACGGTCGTCAGCTTGTAGCCGATTTTGATGTTTCAATCTCCGAGGATGGCAAGGTTTACAGCTATGATCTTGTCAACGTACAGAAAAATGCACAGCTCAAGATCGTAAAGACTTCCGAAGACGGCGTAATCGAAGGCATTCACTTCCGCGTGACGCGCCTTGAGGATAGCTATTCCGCAGAGTATGTAACGAATGCCGCAGGCGAAATCCTTACGGAAACACTTCCGATTTACGCGGACAAAGACGGCGCGAATAAGTATCAGTACAAGGTCGAAGAACTTGATACAGAGGAAACTTTCGGATATCAGCTTCCCGACTCGCAGACCGTAGAACTCAGCGAAGGCGAAATTGCTTCTGTAAGCTTCCATAATGTGCCGATTGAAATCGGTACGAAGGCCACCGTTGAGGGAGAAAAAGAAGTTGATCCGCTCGATAAAGTTACGCTGACCGATACGGTATCATACACTGGCCTTGTTCCCGGTAAAGAGTACAAAGTAACCGGCGTACTGATGGATAAAAAAACCGGTGAAAAATTACTTGTGAATGGGAAAGAGATCACCGCTGAAACTACCTTTATCGCAGAAACAAAGAATGGCAGCGTAGACGTTACCTTTATCTTTGACGCAACCGGTCTGCATGGTAAAGGAATCGTTGTTTTCGAGGATTTGTACCGTGAAAACGCGCTGCTTGCTACCCATGCGGACATCAACGACGAAGGGCAGACCGTAAAGATTAAGAATCCTGAAATCGGAACAAAGGCAACAGCAGACGGCAAAAAAGAAATTACAGCGGATAAGATCACGATTACCGATGTTGTGAGCTATAAGGATTTGACCCCCGGTAAAGAATATAAGCTTACCGGTGTGCTGATGAACAAAGCCACGAACGATAAGCTGCTCATCGATGGTAAAGAAATCACGGCAGAAGCTACCTTTACGCCAAAAGCTACCACCGGCGAAGTTGAGATGACGTTTACTTTCGACGCGCGTGAGCTGACGGTCGAAACTGAGGTCGTAGCTTTTGAAACGCTTTATCGCGACGGTATTGAAATTGCAGTACATGCAGACATCGAAGATGAGGGTCAGACGGTGAAGATTCTGCCGCTGCATGGCTCCATCAGCACGATCAAGGTCGATGCAGGAGACTCGCAGCACCGTCTTTCCGGCGCTGTGTTCGGCATCTATCGCGATGTAAACGGCGATGGTCGTTACACAGAGGGCATAGATACGTTTGTCGGCAATATGCGCGAAAAAGAAACCGGTGTGTATGAACTTGATGGTTTGCTTTACGGCAAGTTTCTAATCCATGAGAAGCAGGCTCCGTCTGGCTTCTCACAGGATAAAAACTATTACAGCTTCGAAATCACAAGAGACGGGGAAAAGGTGCAGTTTGAGGTTAAGCCCGGTATGAATTTCCCGAACAGCGCATTCCCAAAGACCGGCAGCAGTAATCACGGTGTTTATGCAGCACTGCTCGCTCTTGTGGTTTCCGGCCTCGGTTTAGGTGCTGTGATTTTTCACAAAGTCAAAAAAGCAAGTAAATAAGTAAAACCGGCAATGTTGCCGATTCCTAAGCTACCCGTGCAGAGTGAGAAGGCCCATTACCGTTTGGTGATGGGCTTTTGTAATGCAGAGCGCCGGTCACAATCCCGGTGGGGCACTGCAAATTTAATGTAATAGAAAGGTAAATGTTGATATGCATATTTTTGAAGAAGCAAGCCCAACGATTATAGGGCAGATGGTTACGCCTAAAAACATAGGAGACTTTTTTCTTGAATCATCGTACTACTTTTACTGCTGGGATGATCTTATGGAGTTGGAATACGGTCAGTGTGTTAGAAACAAGAAAAAATATTATTTTATCTCTGAGTTTGCTGAGGCAATTATGAAAAGAGGCTTTTTCTGCGACAAGCCTCTTTATGCGGAATTCACAGAAGAGCAAATTCAGAAGTATTTCAGCGGCGAGTATTCAGTCGGACAAATCTTTGCTCTTGCAATATCTCAAGCCCTTAATTTCACACCAGAACAAGTTGAAGTTTTGGAAGATAAAAACCTGAAATGCTTGGCCGTATGGATTCTGTACGATATGGTATTGGGTACAGATGTGAGAGATATTAGAGAAATACTTAATAAACCGATTTTTATAGAAGAAAAGGAAAAGCAAATTCGGAACTTGCATGGTAAAAGGCATTACTTACTCATTTCCCAAGAAAACTGGAAAATGGTAACAGAGTGGAACGCATGGAACAAGTGCGCCGATGACGGTACACTCAATTGTATTAAAAATTTGCGTGGTAATTTCCTTTGTTCGGATGCAGTTATGGATGATGACTATAATCTCATTGATACAAATGAAAATAGATACTTGAGCATTTGATTATAGACTATATTAGAAGAATTTGTAAATTTGATGAATGACATAGTTTTGTGACCACATAGGGGCGACCACTTTTGGATTTTTGAAATTCTGAAAATAAGGCAACATAGCCTATTTGTTGTTTTAGGTATTTATACTCGACAGGGAGATATAAGAAAACTTTTTTAGAAATAAAGACGCGACATGCTAATGACGAAGAAGTATGTTCATTTGTTGCAATACGTCTGAGAAGTAGTGTGTGCCTATCGTCTTTGTTTTCCATTTCTATCGAGAATTTTCCATATCCTAATAGAGGAGTATTATAATCTTCATCTCGGAAACCCATTAAAAGATTCTTGGGCTGTAAGTGTTTTCCTTCTTGTGTAATTTGAGGTGGAGTTTTTTCAATATGAAAATTAGTAGCGTGGTTAGTATTTGTTTTACATATAGAAGTTTTTTGTGGTTTGACATGAGAAATTCGCGTAAGAAGGCTGTGTAACTGACGTGATACATAGTCTCTATCTTCAGAGTTAAAAGAGTTCATAATTGTTTTTGCTCTATTTGTGGACAGATAAAGTTGGGCTAAGGGGCAATCTTCAGCATGTGATTGTTTCTGTGCAGTTCGCAAATATGCAGGTTGATCGTTTACATATGTAAGTTTAGCCTCTTTGCAGATAGGGCAGACCATGTACGGTTCATACTCAGCGCGAAATAAAGGAATATTGCGATATATTAGCGCTATTTGAAAAACAGAAAGTTCCGATTTTTTGTTTTCTAAGTAAGCATAATCAAATTTCATCTTCAGTATCGCCTCTAATAGTCATATAACTGTTGGTAAATAACATAAATATTGTATCTAATTTGACTGTACAATGCAATATAAAGTTTGACGGTAAGGAAAAAGCAGTACGTGGATGTTCGTTGACGGGAAGACGCTGTACATAAGTAAAGCGTGACCGGCAATATTGCCGGTTTTATACGAAAAAGGAGCGTCCACAACTTTAGGGACGCTCCTCGCAGATGGATAATGTTGAATTTGAACTTTCAGAACAGATCACTATGTGATCCGGTTCTGGTTAAGCAGAGGATGAGCTCATCGTTTTGAATTTCATAAATTAGAAGCCAATCGGGGGTGATATGGCACTCCCTGCAACCGGCATAATTGCCAGACAAGTTGTGATCTCGATAATTTTCCGGCAAAGGCTTTTGTTCAGCCAGAATGGTGATAACCTCTTCCAGAAGCCGAATATCGTAACCCCTTTTGACGATTCGCTTGTAATCTTTTTTGAAGGTCGTCTGATACTTAATCGTCAGCATTCAGATCCTCCATCAGCTCTTTTACGGAGGAAAAACCTTTGCTCATTCCAATTCCGTTTTTTGCGTCTTCGATAGCTTTTCTTGTTACGGCGTTCGGTACTTCGGCGCCGATTTCAAAAGGAATGCGATATTCGCGTACTGCTTTTTTTGCGAAAACGGTAAAAGCGGTCGTCATCGTCATGCCCATATCAGTGCAGAAAGCCTCGAATTGTGTTTTTAAATCGCTGTCCATGCGAATATTGACGTTTGTTTGTGCCATTATACAACCTCCTTTGGTACTTATATTATAGCACTTTGTAATGATACTGTCAATAAATTTTCGCACGATTGATGTGCAAAATGTAGATGATAATCGTAACATAATACAGATAAGAAAGAAAAGAGGAGCGAGAATATGCAAAAAGTTGTTGGATTTTTCAGTAAACCGGAAAATCTGTTTGTGCTGACACTTTTGATAGGGCTTTTTACGGGGACGTATAAGGTGGTGTCAAAGGCCTCAAATCACAACAATAGCTTGTATCAAAGGGTCAGCTCACCTATATGTTTCTATCTTAGGCTTTTTGGGTATGTATATACCCTTCCTTGGATAGGTAGTTTGTTGATTTCGGGAGGAAATTATGAAGAATGGTTGCAGGCATCAAAGAACACAGAGCCATATAGATTTTTCATAATTGGTTTGGTGATGATCTTCGGGAGTTATGCGATGTATATTCCGGTGCTGCTTGAGCGCATTGCACGCGGGATTATGAATAAGGTTTCAATTAAAAATGATCTTGAACTCATCAATTCAAAATTTGGCACAAGCTATACGGCAAGCGACTATATGTATGGTAAAGGGCACATTAAGCAAATTGTAACTTATATAAGCATAGGAGAAGAAAGTATTGCGGAGCTGATTTCAAACCCAAAACTTTCAGATGCAAAGAGAACTGTAATTCTTGACCTTCTTAGTCGTGGACTTACAGTAGACCAGATTAAGCCCTACATACAGTCGGACGATCCGTATACAGCGGAACAGCTGCAATTTGAACTCTACAAATTGTTTTTTACCCAAATAGGGATCGTCAATAGCCGCAATATAACAAAATAACCTGCCTGTGCAGAGTGAGAAAGCTCATTACCGTTTGGTGATGGGCTTTTGTAATGCAGAGCGCTGGTCACAATCCCGGCGGGGCCTGTAAATAAAAGGAAAGGAGCAAGAAGCTACGCCGAGCATTCCGGCAAACAAAACTGTAAACTTATATTTTCGGCAAAGGAGAAAGGCAAAATGAAAGAAATGTATGGTGTTGTGCTGCTGTACACAGAAGGCATGGCAATTTGTGAAGATGACTGGGAGAACCTTTGGTGCGCTGAGATGCCAGAAGAATTTGTAACAGCAGGAGATGGCATTGAAATCGACGGATTGACGCCATTAGAAGATCTTCCGATGGAGCAGCAAGTGCGTATTAAAAATGAGCTGGCTGCACTGCCGGAAGAATATCTGGACGTGCTGCGTAATTATGGTGGAGGTGAGGAGTAATGCCCGGTTACGGAAAATATCGTTCACCAGAGGAAAAAGAAGAATTTGTAAAGCAACTGGGTGCAGACGCCAAGCAGCGCGTTATTGACCTTGCAGAAAACTGGGAAGCAGATGCAAAAGATGTTGCGGAATTTTTGATTTTTTCAAGCCGGTTCCCAGATTACAGCGTCCGCAACCAGATGCTGATCTACAAGCAAAATCCGTATGCTATGTTTACTGCGGGATATAATCAATTTGAAAAAATGGGCTATACCGTACAAAAGGGCGAAAAAGGTATGCGTATATGGGTACCCCATAATATTACCTATTATCGTGGCAAAGAAAGTGAACCATGGAAGAGGCTGACGAAAAGCACACCAAAAGCAGTACGGGACATGATAAAAGCCGGAATGCTTGAGACACGTGAAGAATTGCAGTTCTATCGTTATGGAGTGGTCTTTGATATTGCACAAACGAATTGCCCTGCGGAAGATTACCCTAAATTAGTCGGTCTCGGCTGCGCAGATGAGCTGCACGCAGCGGCGTTTGACATTATCAGCGAATACAGCAACCGCTGCGGAATGCCGGTGCGGACGATTGATTTAAAGAGCGTTGCGCTGCGCGGATATTACGAATCAGAGACATGCAACATTACGATTAACAGCCGCCTTGCTGATACACAGCGATTATCGACGCTGCTGCATGAGATGGCGCACGGCATGTTGCAACACGGTATGGATACCGGCAAAAGCCGTGCACAGCGTGAGTTTGAAGCAGACGCTTTATCCGTTATGCTTGAATCCGCCATGGGTCTGCCAATCACTGACACACGTAAGGAGCACATGAGCGTGGAGTATAAGAACTACATAACCGAGCTTAAAACGGGCAAAACGGATGAAGAAAAAGCGGAAATCAATGAGCAGATCGATAAGGTTTTTAAACCAATCGGTGATCTATATAAGCGCCATGCGCCGCAGATTTTGGCAGCACTGCGCTTATCAGGCATTCAGCCGCAGCCGATAAAAACAGCGCAGGCAGCACCTGAACAGGAAGAAAAGACGCCGGAGCACATTATGGACAAGCCGAAAAGAAAAATGAATCGTTCACTGTAAAGAGAAATGAACGTAGAAAGGAGTGAATTTTTTGGCAATATCGAGAGATCAGGTTGATGAGATCAAAAGCCGCGTGAGCATTATAGATGTTGCAGCAGAACGTGTGAATCTATCGCGGCACGGTTCAACCATGTCGTGCTGTTGTCCGTTCCATCAGGAAAAAACACCGTCATGCGTATTGTATGAGAAGACCAATTCCTTTTACTGCTTCGGCTGCGGCACGAGCGGCGACGTCATATCTTTTATTCGCGGTACGGATAATCTCAGTTACGTGGAGGCGGTGCAGCAGCTCGCCCAGCGTGCCGGAATAACGATTGATGCCAAAGGCGCACAGCTCAATCAGCGTGAGCAGGAGCTCAGAGATCGTATTCGTGCGTGCAACCGAGAGGCGGCACGTTACTTCTTCCGTTCGCTTACACAGGACGATGAAGGCAGTGTCGGGCGAACTTATTTGCTGAATGAACGCGGTTTGAGCATGGCCGCTGTACGACATTTTGGTTTAGGTTATGCGAAGCCGGAAAGCTTTGGGCTTGTGAATTATCTGCGCGATAAAGGCTTTACGGATGATGAGATGATAACCGCAAATCTTGCGTACCAAAGTAAAACCGGGCACGTTATGGATCGGTTCCGAGACCGAATCATGTACCCGATTTTTGATACAGTCGGCAATGTAATTGCGTTTGGTGGACGCGCCCTGAACAAAGAGGACAAGGCAAAATACATAAACACCAACACCACGCCGGTATTCAGAAAGTCCAATAATCTGTACGGATATAACTTCGCACGCAAGGCGCACAGCGACCATTTGATACTCGCAGAAGGGTACATGGACGTGATCGCGCTGCAAACAGCGGGCTTTGCTGGTGCGGTCGCTTCACTCGGTACATCGTTGACGGAGGAACAAGCAAAGCTGATTGGGCGGAGCTGCAAGGAGCTTACTATTTGTTATGACAGCGACAGTGCGGGCATCAGAGCAACGCAAAGAGCTATACAGGTTTTGCGTTCTGCGTGCCCAGAGTTGCGCGTCAGCGTGGCTTCCTTGGGCGAAGGTAAAGACCCGGATGAGTTCATAAAAATGCACTCGGAGGACGGAGCAGAACGTCTTGCTGAGGCTTTCAAAGCAGCGATAAGCGATACCGAATACCGGCTACAAATGTGCAAAAACGGGTTGGACATGAACGTGAATAAAGACCGTTTGACTTATGCCGTTGAAGCGGTGCGTGTGTTGGCGACGGTCGAAAACCCGGTGGAACAGGATTTATTTGCGGCACAAATTGCTGCGGAGGTCGGAGTTGGACGTGAGAGTATCTTAGCACAGGTGCAGGCAGCTGCGACAGACCCGGCAAATAAAACCGTGCCGGAAGAAATTAAAGACGAGGAAATTTTTGAGCCGGAAGAAGAACCTACACAGCGCTATCATGCGTTTATTCGCCCGGTTTCTGACGCAGAAAGTGAAGTGGTAGCCTTTGCGGATGTCATTATAAACGAAGACTACCGCATCAACGGCGTGCGTCTGGTGTTGGATGAACACAATCGATTTTCGGCCTTGATGCCCGCGTATCTTGCTAAAGATAGGCGTGAATGGGTTCCGTACGTCGAGCTGAAGCCGGAGATTGAAAGGGAAATGACGGCGTTCCTTGCACGTAATTTTGATTTCAACTCGGAGGTTGAAGTTATCGGCGGCGGTACGGCGATAGACGTCGGAGAGACAAAGCTCACGCTGCGGAAGGCTGCAAACCGCAATACGGTTAAAGCGTATGCCGAGCTGCAAAACGATGTGTTTGCGCTCAAATACGGCAAGATCATGGAGGGCAAACGCGGGTATTTCTATTCGCCGCCGAGCATGGGAACGTACACAGATCAGGACGGCAATAAGCAATATCAGTATGCGTATGGGTTTGCTTCCGCACCGGAGCGCACAAGAATTTCGGGAGAAATTAAGAAACAATACGAGCTCATGTGCAAAAAAAACAAGCAGGTCTATGAAGCAAAAATCAAATAGCGAGGTGAGATTTTGCAGACGATTTATTTAGTTACCGGGCTTCCGGGCGTCGGGAAAACGAGCTTTTTGCAGGTGCTTGAAGGCTTAAAGCTACTGCCAGAGTATAGTGTTACGCCGCAGAAAATCGCTCGAATCTACAACAGTTCGGAAACGTATGCGATGCAAAAGCTCATCGCTGACGGGCGCAGTTTTCTGTGCGAGATACCGCTTGAACAAGAAAAAATGGAAGCGTTTTTCGCTTTGCTTGAGGGCAAAACGTATGCGGTGAATTGCTATTGCATCGGTCTGCCGGACGCAGCAGAAGCCATAGCGCGGTTGGTGTGGCGAGATCGTACAGGCGTTCCGGCTGCGAAAATCGTGGAAGATTTTGAGCTGTTCCCGTCCAATATTTGGGAACTTGCAAAGCGTGTAGAGAGCATTAAGTTCTTCGATAATACCCGTGGCTTTTGTCTGACCGGCTATTTCAGTGCGGGAAAACTTACGTTTTCGGATGCCGGTCATTGCGTGCCGTGGATGCAAATTGTTGGAGCTGCACTGCTTCCGGATGAGCATCAAGTTGCGCCGGAGAGCGTGTGGCAGACAAAAATTTTTGAAAGAAAGGCGAAAGAGAATGAAGAAAAGTCAGATGGAAATCGTGGTGAAGCTCAACGTAAGCGCGGAAAAAAGAAGGGCGCTCGAGATGTACTGCACGGACTTCGCGGGCACAATGCAAAAGGATTTGCAGGCAGCGGCGGAACAGATTTTAACGCAAAAATATAACAAGTCCGTGCCGAAAGCCGTGCGCGAATACGTGGAGTTGTGCAGCGACGAGGAAAATTCTTCCGCTGCAACGAGCGAAAAGTAATCCACTTTTTCGCAAAACGCAGTGAAAAACTGCGGGAAACCTTCCCCGTAATCAGCAAATTCTTGCGTCTGCCGGACACATTTTTGCGTGTGGCGACGCAGAATTTTGGGCGAACTCCGTTCGTTTTTTTGCTATCAGCAAAAAAGATTTGCGGCGGAAGCCGCCCGGGCAAACTGAAAAAGCGCGAAACGCACTTTTTCAGTTTGCTTTCGCAAGCATACCATTCTTACGTAAGAATGGTAGATCGGTGAAAATCACCGATTTTTTAGGGACACCCTAAAACCCGTCATGCAGAAAGAAGTGAGACCAATAAGAAAAGGCGAATACAAATACCCTTACCGTTTAGAGCTGCGCTTAAATGAAACACAAATGGCACGTCTGCAATCCTTAGCGAGCAAATCCGGTTTATCTATGTCGGCGTATGTGCGGCAGCTTATCGACGGTGTGCTTCCGCAGGAACGCCCGCCGTTTGATTTTTATTTGATCCTGTCACAGTTGCGTTACATTGGCAACAACATGAACCAGCTTACGCGTATAGCACATGCGACCGGCAGGATTGACTGGAAGGAATTTGAGCGGCTTACCGATGAGATCAAGCCGTTGGCATCTATGCTGTATCGTTACGTTACGGAGCCAATCAAACGCGACCCGATGACTTCGGAGCTCGGAACGTATATCCGTAAATCCGACCAAAAGGCGCTGAAAGAAAAACGGGAGGAAGAACGAAAGTGGCGGTAACAAAAATCTGGAAAATCAACGGCTGGATTGGCGATTGCCTGCTTTACATTGAGAACCCGAACAAGACGCAGAACCCGTTGGTGATCGGTGATCCGAAATTAAAAGAGGAAGAATATCAATCACTGACGGATGTGATTGAATACGCAGAAGACGGCAACAAGACTGTGCGGGACACGGAGCGTTTTGTGTCCGGCGTCAACTGCGATGCAGAAACGGCGCGGCAGGAAATGATTTTAGCAAAAAATGCGTTCGACAAAAACGACGGCATTTGTGCCTACCACGCCATACAGAGCTTTGCGCCGGGAGAGGTCACACCGGAAACGGCGCACGAGATCGGTATTCGGCTCGCAAAAGAAATGTGGGGTGAACGGTATCAGGTGCTTGTTGCAACGCATTTAGATCATGAGCATATCCACAACCACTTCGTTATCAACTCGGTTTCTTTTTTGGATGGCAAACGCTTATGGAAAGAGAAAAACTATTGGCAAATGCGGACGGTTTCGGATGCACTTTGCAGAGAGTATGGTTTGTCGCTCATTAAGCCGGTACGCCGCGGTATGCCGTATGCAACTTGGCAGGCAGAGAAAGAAGGAAAACCGAACCGGCGTAAAGTGCTGCGCGAAGATATAGACCACATACTCGCAAATGAAAATATAGAATCGCTCGAAGCTTTTTACGATACGCTGCGGGCGTACGGGTATGCCGTTATGACAGATCGAAAGTATGTTGCGATTTGTCCGCCGGGTGGTGAACGAAATATTCGTTTGCAGTCGCTTGGAGAAAACTACGAGCCGGAGGCGCTGCACTTGCGCATTCTCCGTATCAAAGCAGACCGGCTGCTCGGCAAAACCAAAGTTATAGAGCAGCCGATGACACCAAAAAGGAAAATGCGCTTGCGAGGAACGGTACGCCGAAAATCTAAAGCGCATGGAATACGAGCGCTTTATTACAAGTGGCTTTATTATCTCGGCGTTTTTAAGCGACATCCCAAAGTATACGGAAGTGCGTTTACCACGGCACGTTGGCAGTTAAACGCGTACGTAAAGCAGTTCGATTATGTTGCAAAATATGATCTTAAAACTTGCGATGACGTAGAGCAGCGGTTGCGCGTAGTGCAGCACGAAATCTCCGAGCAGATTGATGAGCGGGAAGAAGTAAGAACCGTGCTGCGGTGTTTGGAGACAGGCGATGCTGAAATACAGGAGCAGCTTGAAAAAATCGAGAAAATCAACGTGCAGCTCAAAAAGCTGCGCTCAGAAGCAAAGCTCTGTGTGCAAATCCTCGAGCAGCAGCCACAGATCAAATCCAAAATCGAAAAAGCACATGAAGTAAAAACATTTGAAACAGAAAGGGGAAAAGAAAATGGACGAACAAGCGATCATCACCTTGAGCATCGAAGGAACGAAGCTGCTCCTACGCGGGAGCAAAGAAGTTCTGGCAGCGCTCGTAGCGGCGATCCGATACAGCGCAGATAAAATGATCCCGGCGCGAAAATGCCGAGATTTTTTGATGAGTACATCGGAGGTGCGCTTTATCTCGATGAGTGATGAAGCCATCGAAACATTCAAAAAAGCTGCACGGCCCTATGGCTTGCGGTACTTGCATTTGCACGACAGCAACGGCGATGGGTTATCGACCTTAATGGTGCGCGGCGAGGATGCAGCAGTTATCAACCGTCTGATCGAGCACAATAAGCTGACTGTGCTGACGGATGTTACGCAGGCGGAGATCGAACGTGATCCGTCTAAAGCGGCAAATATAAACGAGCTCCCGGAGGTCGTGATTGGAAAAGATCAAGTGCGGGTACAGGATGCGGTTAAGGAGGCACGCGGTAGCGCACAAGACCTTTTAAAGCCGGAGCCAAACCCTACGAAAGGACAGACGGAACGGAAAAGCCGTCTGTCCTCCGACGGCTTGAAGACATCCGTAACGGAACAAGAGGCTGAAGAACTTTGGGCAGATGTTACGGCGTCTATCGATAAAGACTTTGCAGAGCGAATCGAAGAAAAGCGTCAGCACAATTTTGAACTTTATAACCAAGACGACCCGCTACTCGGCGAGAAGGTTGTGAAAACCAAACGTACCGTGCCGGTACAGGACAAGCCATCTGTTATGAAAAAGCTGGAGGCTGCAAAAAACGTCAACACGCAAAAAGAAGCGAGAATTGCGGAAGCTGTGCGCCAGATGCAGGCAGGTGGACGTACTTCAAATACCGATAAGGTCATTCAAAAGACGCCGAAGGTAAAGCCGCAAAGGCTGACAAGAAAGTAAGGCGGTGTGTATGGCGATTTCAAAAGAAGATATAAAGCCTTTGGCTTGGTCGGCTGATGATGAACCGACGTTCCTCAAGGACGACGAAAATAAAGACGGAAAAAACGGCAATGTTGCCGGTTCTGTGGATACAGTTCTGCGAGCGCGCCGTACTTTCAAAATGAAGAAGGGTTCCGGCGGCAGAAAAAAGCAATCATGGAAAGCGCTGAATACACGTTGGGTAAGGGCGCGGGATGAGATGTTCGTCAATGAGCGTTTTTTGGAGAAAGTGTTGCAGGTTATGGGACGTATGCGCTTTGACGTCAAAAACTCTATGCTAATCGCATTGCAGAATGAGAAAGCAACACGTATTGCAACGGCTGCATCGTGGCGCGGCTTAGGCGTGCAGCTTCTGTCGGGCGCAGAGGCAAAACCAATATGGCTGGATGCAGGTGCAGACGCACAGCGGAAAACCATAGTACCGAGCAAATGGTATGACATTACGCAGACAAATGCCGGAGAAAAACTGACGCTGAAAGGTACTATCTATAACACGCTTGCCATTTGCAGAATCACTCTAAATCAGATCGACGAGCTGAAAATCGTCGAACAACAAAATGTGACGGGCATCCACTATGACCATGAAGCACGTGCGTACCTTGTGCAGCCGGGGCAGATGGAAAGAGCTATGCTTTGCTACGCCGCGCTTGAAGCATTGGCCGAAAAAGATTTCGCTTTGGTGTTTCAGGAGAATGAGAAAACAGCGCTGCCGGATACACCGGCAAACGAGATCATTGCAAAATGCGCAGCGTATATTGTGTGCGTGCATTTTGGCGTTTTGCCGCAGGAAGTGTGTGTGCGCGTCCCGACGGCGCTCGGCACAGATAAAATTGAAAATCTGCTGCGAGCGTTATCCACAGCGCAGAGCATCGCAGCACAAGAAATTATGGTGATCGAAAATCGACTTCGGTCAAAGAAATGGAGGACAATGTGATGAAAAACAAAAAAGAATTAGCGGCGAGAGGTTGTTTGTGTGTGGAACCGAGTTCACCGGAATGCAGCGTACCTTATATCGTTACAGACCCCAAAGGCGAGCTGCGGCACTATGAGGAAAAAATAAAGGAAAACGGTTATAAAATAATTGTGAGTGAGTTCAAAAGATGAGAGGCAAAAACACATTAACGACTTGGATCATGGCAGGCATCGGGGCGGTATTTGTGCTTTGGCTTGCGGTGCTGATCGCGCCGTATGCAGAGGGTGGCTTGCCCGGGATTTTGCTGAACATGAATGAGATTACTGCACATCCGTTTCGGTTGGAATTCTGTGCCGATACCGGAAAAGCCGTGGGCATATTTCTGGGCGGCTATGCGTTGATGCTCCTATATATATTCGGCTCACAAAAGAATTTCCGCCATGGCGAGGAACACGGTTCGGCAAAATGGGAAAATGTGTACCTGCTGAACCACCGGCTCCACGACAAAGAACACCCGGATGAAAACCGCATCTTATCCAGACATTTGAGCATCACAACGGATCAGCGCAAATTGGATAAAAACCTATTTACGCTTGTTATCGGCGGCTCCGGCTCACGCAAAACGCGAGCGTATGTAAAGCCTAATTTACTGCAATGTAACTCATCTTATATCATCATGGACCCGAAAGGGGAGTTGCTCCGCGATATTGGCAATGTATTTAAGGCAGAGGGCTACAAAATCCGTGTCTTTGACCTTATCGATATGCTCAGCAGTTTTCGGTATAACCCATTCGTCTATTTTAAACGGGAAAGCGACATACAAGGCTTTATCACAAACCTATTTGCAAATACCGAGGATAAAACGAAACATGGTGGTGATGCCTTTTGGGACAAGACGGCTAAAATGATGCTTTCGGCGCTCATGTATTACGTGTGGTATGAATGCCCGGAGACGGAAATGAATTTCGGAACAGTTATGGAGCTGATCCTTGCCGAGACCGTCGAAGAAGGCGATGAAGCTGGGGTCTCTGCGACACAGGTGCTCATCGAGGAGCTGCGTGCCAGAAGCCCGAGGCATATAGCGGTGCGCTACTTTGATGCTTACCGAAAGGGTGCAGGCGAGACGATTATGAGTATTCAGGAATCGCTTCTCAGTCGCTTAGAAAAGTTTTTGCTTGAAGACGTGGTAAACCTAACGACCGGTGATGAATTGGAACTCGAGAAGATCGGAGAAGAAAAAACAGCGCTGTTTATCCGTATGCCGGACGACAACAGTTTCCATTTCCTGGCATCGGCGCTTATCACGCAGCTTTTTCAGCTTATGATGGCACAGGCAGATGCACGCAGCACCGGCGGCTTACCCGTGCCGGTGCATTTTGTGCTCGAGGAAGCGCGAAATATTACGTTGCCGGACAGCTTCCAAAACTGGGTTGCGACGATGCGTTCGCGCAACATCACATTATCGATTATTCTGCAAAATATATCGCAGATCAAGCGTATGTTCCCGGACGACTGGGAGTCCGTGTCCGGCATGTGCGATGAGATACTATATCTCGGCGGCAACGAGCAGAGCACGCACGAATGGATTTCCAAAGCGATGGGACAGGAAACGATTGACAATCGCAGTTACGGTACAACGCATAGTTGGACGAGCGGCAGCAACAGCACCAATGAGCAAAATAGCGGCCGCGCTTTGATGGATGTAACAGAGGTACGCCTAAAAAACAAGCTGTTGAAAGGCAAAATTGGTAGCGTAATTATGATTTTAGCCGATGAGCGGCCGATAATCGACGAAAAATACGACCTGAACCGACATCCAAGAATTAAGCTTTCGGCCGATGGCGGTGCGCCGCAGTATTCGTATGTTTCGTCAGAGCTTTTGCCGGAAACGAACACAATACAGATCAACGAAACAGACGTTGATGAAGACGAGGTGGATGGTGTGTTTACCTTTGACCTTCAAAATGTCGAACTAAATTAAAGGAGCGATTCACATGAGAAAGTTTAATTTGAACCGAGTGGGAAAATACGCACGGTACGCATACTTTGCGGTGGCAAGCGCAATGCTGTTTGCTATCCCCTGCTTTGCAAGCACCGGTGTGGCAGAGATCGACACACCGATTAACAATTTGCTGACGATGTTTTTCGGGTTGCTGAAAGTAGTAGGTATATTTGTAGGCTTATTTGGTCTTGTGCAAATCGTCATGGCAGGATTTAGCCACGATTCTACGAAGCGCATTATAGGTGTTACGTGTATTATCGGTGGATTTACCCTTTGCTTCGCACAGCAGATTCTGACGTTCCTCGGCATGACAACAGCATAAAAGGGAGTGAACTGCTTTGTATGAACTTGTGCTGCAATTTTTGACACAGATATTCGGCTTGATGTACTCGGTGTTGACGGAAGATCTCTCGGATTTTAGCCCGCACGCATACGAGTATATTTCAATTCTGAATACGATATTGAAAGGGTTTGCATCATCACTGATGCTTGTTGCATTTTGCGTAGGGTACATACAATCCGCCGTGTCGCTGATCGAGCAAAAAACGCCGATTGCAATATTCAAAACCTTGGCACGGCTCGTGATCGTCAATGCTCTGGTGGTACGCGGTACGGATATAATCCTCATGCCGATGTTCTCCGTTGTCCGCAGCTTAACAAGCCGCCTGATTGAGGCGATGGGCGGACAAGCCGGACTTCTTCCCAATATAGACGAAAGCTCACCGGGCGGTGTTGCCGGTGCGATAGGCGAGCTGCTGTCCATTAACATCCTGACCGGTATTTTATATATTGCGGTCATTATCAGCGGTCTGGTTTTGCTGCTGACGGTGTTCGGGCGGTTTCTCAAAATCTATGTCTATATGTCGATAGCGCCGGTTCCGTTGGCGTTTTTTGCCGGTGGAAATGTAACCGCCATGTATGGTCGCAACTATATAAAAACGTGTTCGGCGTTTGCATGGAAGCCATTACGATGGTAATCGCCATACAGCTATTTTGCGCGATAGCGGATGATGCTGTGATGACACAGGTAGGCGGGATGTTGGGCTTTCTGGGCACGATGGCGAAGCCGGTCATGCTGCTTCTGTACTTGTCGTCTCTCAGCGCCATTATAAAAGGTGCCGACAACATGACGCATAAGCTGTTGGGATTTGTGTAAGGAAGGAGCGAAAAGAGTTATGCAAATCAAAGTAAACCAAGAAATACGAGATATTAAAGATGAGTTCCTATCCGGTTTATCTGTGCGTCAGACTATTTGGAGTGCTGCAGCGCTATGTGCGGGCGTTATAACTTTTTGGAATGTGTATACGCGTTTCGGCAGTACCGATATGGCATCGTTCCTTACGTTATGCGCAAGTGCGCCGTTGGCCTTGATAGGCTTTTTTAAGTGGCATAAAATGCCCGCCGAGCGTGTGGCATTATGCTGGCTGCATGTGCTCTTGATGCCGCGCAGGGTCGTTTTTAAGGGTAGCAATATACACGCAAATGAGATCGAACAGCTTTGCACAGCCGCACGTGCGGTCGAGCAGAATGAAATGAAGAACAGAAGGGAGAAAGGCAAAGATGCTTTGGAAAAAGACCTTGAGAGGCGCGGAGCAGTATCAACAGGGAAGCATGAAAATTCCGCGCAGCACGCAGGAGATGATCCCGGTCAAGCGCATTCTGAATGATGGTACGTTCGTACTTGACAGCGGAGAATATTCCAAAATGTTTGCGTTTACGGACATCAACTATACAGAGCTGCGCGATGAGGAAAAGATGCGTCGGCTTGTGGATTATTCAGCACTGCTCAATTCTATCGATAAAGGCATTTACGCGAAGATCAGTGTTTTCTTTCGGCCGATACGACAGGAGCAGTTCGAGCGCGATGTGTTGATCCCGATGAACCCGGAAGATGAGTTAGATGATTATCGGGAGAATATGAATACCGTACTGCGGGAACAGGTGCGCGGTACGCTCGGCATGACGAAGCAGGCGTATCTGACGATAACAGCAGTACGAAGAAATGATGAAGATGCCGCAGCGTTTTTTGCTCGCGTGGAGGGAAATTTAATTAGCAGTTTTCAGGCGCTCGGTGTGGAACTGCGTGCAGTACCGTTATCCGAACGTCTGCGTTTGCTGCACGATATTTACCGGCCGGGTTTAGAGGAAACTTTCCGATTTGATGCTCACGCAGAAAAAAAGCTCGGCATGAACTGGAAAGACAGCATTGCACCGCTCAGTGCGGAAGCTCTCAATTCCTGTACGCATTTGAAAATCGGCGGCCGATACTGCAAAACGCTGTTCCTGAATGCCTATCCGATATATCTCAACGACCGCATTGTTTCGGATATTGCCTCTATCGGCAAGCCGATGATTTTTACAATCGATTTTCTGCCGATACCGAGCGCCGAAGCGATGGCGGAGGCGGAAAGCCGCAGTATGGCAATCGATACGAAAATCGTAAACTATACGCTGCACCAACAGCGCAACGGCAATTACAGCGGCAGCGTGCCGTATAAGCTGATGCAGCGTGCGGCGGGAGTACAGGAAGTCATGGAGGCTATACAGGAGCGCGACCAAAACTTATACCTTGTTACCGTCACCGTAGCACATTTTGCCGATACGCGGGAAGAACTGGAAAACGATGCTGAAAGCATCATGAGCAAAGGAAAATCCATTTCCTGCCAGTTTCTCCCGCTCCTTGCGCAGCAGTACGAGGGACTGAATACGGCATTACCTTTTGGGCGTCCGTTTATTCAGGCGGATCGGTTGCTAACAACGCAGGCGCTTGCCGGTATTTGCCCGTTTGCAGCGCAGGAAATCTATTATCCGGGCGGCTCGTGGTTCGGTATTAACGCAAAGACGAAACGCCTCATCACTATAAATCGCGATATGCTGATGAGCGGAAACAGTCTTGTGTTGGCGACGACCGGCGGCGGTAAGTCGTTCCACATCAAGGAGGACGCTTTGCAGGTCGCACTGAAAGGGGAGGCAGACATATTTTTCGTTGACCCGGAGTGTGAGTATGTTGTAGCGACACAAAGGCTTGGCGGAACGGTGATCTCCTTATCTCCGTCTACACCGCACAGGATCAATCCGCTTGAGATCAATGCCGACCCCGATGACCGCAGCAGCGAACCGTTGAAAGAAAAGCTTGAATTTATCATGTCTTTCTGCCGTATCTTGCTTATGGAAGATGGCAACGTGCTTGACGGCAAAATGAAAAGCCTTTTGGATCGTTGTGTGCGAAAGCTGTATGCACCGATCGTGGCGTCCGGTTATACAAAGCCGTCGCCGCTGCTTGGTGATCTGTACCGTATGCTGAAAGACCAGGATGCGCCGGAAGCACAGGAACTAGCGCTGCGCATGGAAATTTATACTGCGGGTTCTTACGATATGTTTGCGCAGCCTACGAACGTCGATACACAGGCGCATATCATCGACTATGACCTTTCAAAGCTTGGTGAAGGGATGAACGCGGTCGGTATGCTCATTGTCCTTGAATCGATTTACAGCCGCCTAATGGACAACTGGCGGAAAAAGAGGCACACGTACATTTATATCGATGAGATCATGACGATTTTCCGTAACCCATACGCGGCACAGTATTTTGCATCGCTTTGGCAGCGTATCCGCAAGCGTGGTGGCTATATCATCGGTGCGACCCAGAACACAACGGAAATACTCAACAGCCCGGAGGCACGCAAGCTGCTCGAAAACAGCTACATCATCACGATGCTGTATCAGTCTGCACCGGACAGAGACGTACTTGCGGAAATGTTTAGCCTGTCTGAGGCGCAGAAGCAGGCGCTTGCCAAGGAGCAGTACGGCACAGGGCTCATCAAGGTTGGCAGCACGATTGTGCCATTTGAAAACGATTTCCCGACCGATAATCCCTTGTATCAGCTGATGTCCACAAAGCCGTCTGACGGATGGGGGCAAGAAGTAAATGAACATTACGACGTATGAGAACACGGTAAAGAAAGGCATGATCAAGGCACACGGGTGCAGTGACGGTTTACGGGAAATGTCAGAGCAGCTCTCCGAGATGCAAAAAATCGTCACTGCACCGATGAGCGTTGATACGCCGGAGCAGGATGGGGACAAAGCGCCGGAAACGGCTGCGGCAGATCAGGTTGTCGGCCGTGCAAAATCGACGGCAGGGGCGGTCAGAGATGCTGTGACGAGTGAGATCAAGCGCGCTGTGCGAAAGAGTAAAAATAAACCCGTTGAACGAGGCGTGCAACCGTTGGCGAAGAGCTCTCCGTGGCGGTTGACATCGCGTGCAGGAAATACGGTGCAGGCATCGTATAAAGCTGCATCCAAAACTGCGTATAGAAGCACCTCCGAAGCAGTGTCACATGCGGCACGCGCCGGTGCGCAAGCTGCACAGCAGGCAGCTAAGACGGCCACTGTGGAGACTGTAAAAGTTACGGCAACCGTAAGTGCCGGTGCAGCGACGGCGGGAACCAGCGTGGCCGTACAGGCTGCGGCCGAAACGGCTAAAAAGGTAACGGTCGGCACGGTGCAAAAAATACAGGAAAGTGCGCAGACGGCTACGGCCGTACACGCGCACGATGTGGCACGTGCGGCGCAGCAGTACGTCGCAAATAAAACGCAAGATGTACCGGCGACAGACGCCAAGGGCTTACCTAAAGCTCTCATGGCGATTTGGATCGGTGTTGTTGTACTGCTGTTGATTTTTTCAAACAGTTTTGGCAGCTTAGCGAGCAGTGCCGGACGTGCGATAAATCTAAACGACCGCGTGGAATCCTACCGCGCATCCATTACATATTGGGCACAAAAAGACGGCATACCCGAATATGTTGAGGTTCTATTGGCGCTGTGTATGGCAGAGACCGGCATTTTGGATGACCCGGAAGACCCGTTTGCGTGCTCCGAATCCGGCTTGGCGGTAAAACAGCCGAATGGCATAACTGACCCCGAGTACAGCATTGAGATCGGCGTATATTGCTTTAGCCTAAAGGTGAAAAAGACCGGCTGCAAATCACCGACAGACAAAAATAATTTGTTCAAGGCTTTGCAGGCATACAACATGGGCGATGGCTTTATCGATTTCTGCGATACATATTACGGCGGGGTATGGTCAGTCGAATGCGCGAGAGCTTATTCGGAAAAAATGGGTGGCGGCAGTACCTACGGGAACCCGAATTATATCGAGCAGTTTTTGCGCTGCTATACGTTTGGCACGATTTCGGGAACATACCCGGGAAGTCTGAATGCACGCGGTCTATGTGCACCGCTTGAGCCGGGATGGGAGCAGAACATCACGCAGCATTTCGGCGGCATGTACAGCGGTTCGCCGCACAAGGGAATGGACATCGGTATGCCGGAGGGCACGCCGGTGTACGCGGCCGCAGACGGCAAAGTGACCGTTGCAAATGCGTCGGATTCGTGGGGCTACTCATGGGGCTATTACGTCAAAATCAACCACGCAGAGGGCGTAGACACGCTGTATGCGCATCTATCCAGTGTGGCGGTATCTTATGGGCAGTATGTGCATCAGGGCGACGTGATCGGCTACGTGGGCAGCACCGGAAATTCATCCGGCAACCACTTGCATTTTGAATTGTATTTAGAAAATAACCGAGTTGACCCGTATCCGTATATCGGGACGGATTTACTCAGCAAGTATTTGGAAAGGACGTTTTAATATGACAATCAAACAGGCTTTTATTGGAATCGTTACGACTATTGCACTTGTAATCGCTGTGCTGATTTCACAGATCGTGCGTATCAACACAATGACCGGTGATCTGCAGGAGGCGCAGACACGCATAGAGGCATTGGAGACCAAAGCCGCAGCAACGCCAAAACCCACGGCTACGCCGGAATCGACTGCAACGCCGGAGCCGGTGGTCTATGTGGTGAGCCCGATCAGCGAGTTCAACGCGTATAACGTAGAGGCAGCGCCGTATTACTGGCTGCCTGTCCCAGATGCAGAGGCAGACGGGACACTCGAAGCCGGGACGAACATGGTCGTGTCCGGCGTTTGCGGAGAGCTTTACTACGCTGTGCTGCCGGATGGCACGTATTTCTATATTCCGCAGTCGGCCGTAGCGCAAGTGCCCGAGGTTACTCCGGAGCCGACACCGGAACCCACACCCGAGCCTGCACCGGAGAGCGTGGCGGAAACAACCACACCTGCACCAGCAGAATAACTTTAAGATAATTAAATAGAATGGAGGAGTAAGACCGATGAACGACTTTTACGCGACATTAGACCTTAATATCAGCAGCCTTACCCCTCGCAGCGTAAAGCTGTTGGCTTTTTTACAGGCGCACGCGGATAAGGAGGGGGTATCCTTTTGGAGCAAACGAAAGACCTGCGAGGCGCTCGGAATCAGTGAATCAACCTATGCACGCGCTTTGCGCGAGCTAACGCGTGAAGGCTTAGTGGAGGTCAAGCCGCGTTTTGATGAGAACGGCCGTCAGCGTAGCAATACATACCGCGTTCTAAACACAAAGGGGCTCAAATATCGCGCAGATATGGATGATGTAGAGAAGTTGCGCCACCGTGAAGTGAAGGTATACAGCCAGATCATGCTGCAAATCGGTGAGGATAGCTGGGCGATTTCCCGTCGCAGCCTTGCCGATGCGTGCGGATGCTCTATGCGCTCTATTTCGCGCCTCGTGGCAGCCTTGCGCGATAAGGGAATCCTTTGTGTGCGTGCGGAAGATCGCAGTTTTATGGGCAATAAGGGGCAGAGCTTCAATCGTTTCCGTCGGTACAAACCGGCGGAACTTTTGCTTTTGCGCCGTATTTTACTCGTGCTGCTTTCTTCTTTGAATACCCCCATAGTCAAATGTGACACCCCTATGAACCCTTACCCCCAGCTACAGTTTTTATGCCTGGTTAAGGAGAAGGGGTATACGGTATTTAGAGTTTACAGGAAGAATAAAGTAAACAGAAAGAATCAACTATACCGCAAGTATAAGTGTGCAAAAGTGGAGATTTGCGGTGAGGAAAGGAATATCATGACAGAGATCATTTATGCAAAACCACAGTACAAGCAGTCCCGTATGCCGGGAAAAGAGCTGTGCTGGCGTGTGCCGGAGGACATGCCGCTAAAAAGCGAAAGGTGGGCATTGGTTCCGTGCAAGGAACATCTATATCTTGTGAAAATCTTACGCAAGGAGTGGGTGGAGGACAATATAGCCGAGCAGTACCGTCGTGTTTACGCGATAGGCAGCACGCGAGAAGAATTAAAGCCGCCGATAGGGCGTGTGCATCTCATAGACGCAGACAGGAGCGATATGCCCGGTGAGGTAAGCTATCACGCCGTTGAAAACTCGAAGCTTTCTAAGCCGGACGTGATGGAGTTACTGCAATATCCCATCGGTGTGACACTTGAAGCAGACGGTCGATACCGTGTATTTCTGGGGGCGTATCGGTTTTGGTATCTGAGAGAGTGTCTGCACTGGACGAAAATCCCGTGCTTTGTTTACAAAATCAAACGGCAGATACGTGATCCTCGTGAACGGCGCCGCCGGGAGATTCGACGCAGGCAGCAGGCGGCAGAAAGTCCGCGTATCCGGCTTCAACTCTACGAGAATTACTACAAGCTGCTGAAAGGCATGAAGAACGCAGGTGAAATCAAAGGCGGTTTACAGACGCGGTTGATGCAGCTTCTCGGCGTTTCCGAACGCACGGTGCGCATTTATAAGCAGCTCTCGGAACAACTTACCGGGCGAGAAAAGCAGCACTTAATGCGCGGTAAGCTGCCGTTTGTGCAGGCACGTGCCCTTGCCGCAGAGAGAAATCAAAAAGCGGCAATGTTGCCGAATTCGGAAACAGGAGATCTTCATTAACAAGGTGAAAGCAGTGAGGATGCAGCAGCGGCAAAAGCGGCAATATTGCCGCTTTTGTGCTGTCAGGTACGCTTTTTACATTTTGAAGTGCGGCAGTTAATTATAAACACCTATATCTTTTGCATATTTAGAAAGATTACCTGATAAAAATGACCATACAGTAGCATTTTTACTCTTGTATGGTCATTTTCTGTTTTAGAGAACGGTTCCTTATAAACTCAAAAGCGGCAACATTGCCGGTTTACGGTCTTTGTGATGAAAGCCGACACATCTGTTCATAAAGGGATACCGGATCCGGGTGGACGTACCGACGGAGTGTAAAGGCCGGGTTGGAGTGGCCAATGATAAGAGCAAGGCTTTTTGCATCCGAGCCGTTTTCAATCATTCGGGTCGCGAAGGTATGGCGCAGCATGTGCGGCGATACGCGGCGAATTCCGGCGCACTTTGAAGTGTACAGGCAAATGTGCCGTAAGTGACCGGCGCTTACCGGTTCTGCATCGCCGAATATGTATCGGTTAGAGCTGCAGCGCTTAGCCCAGCCTTGCAGATGTGTGAGCATAAGGGCGACTTCGGGAATCACCGGCACGCTGCGAATGCCGTTCTTTGTTTTGCTTTTTTCAACGCGCAGAACCTTGGCTTTTTTATCCCAGTCCTGCCAGCGCAGGTTTTGCAGCTCTCCGCGCCGCAGGCCGGTCAGAAGAAAGGTTTGCAGAATGAACTGATCTCGAATCGTGAGTTGCTTTGCAGCTTCTTCAAACGCTTGCTGTTCTTCGCGTGATAGCCCGTTGATGACTTTTTCCGAGGCTTTTTTGGGGACGGTGACACCATTGATCGGGTTTTCCGTACACTGGTGATTCTCAATCGCGGTTTGGTAGGCCAAGTTATAAAGCGACTTGATATGCCGTAAAGATGATTTTGCGTACTTCTTTGATAGGTCGTTCAAGGCTTTTTGAAATGTGACCGGCAGCAGCTCTGTGAGCAGCGTGCTTTCGATTTCCGGGAAACGCCGCGATAACCTCTTTCGGGCATCTCGGTAGATTTCGAGCGTTTTCGAGGCATATTCCGGCACGGCGTATACCTCATACCAAACATCCAGCCATTCTCCGATGGTGCAGACTTTTCTTTCCATTGTAAACCTCTCCTGTTAGATTAAAATTCCCGTTAGGGTTAATTCAGTTTAGCAGTGAAAGGAAAGAAAAACAAAAACCGGCAATGAAAAAGTAAATTTTTGATTGATTTAAGCAAATGCTGTTACCTATTTTTCATAAATTATATTGACAACTGTAATTTTATGTGATATTATGACCATGAATTAAGGGATGGGTCGACACATTCCTTGCAAAATCTACATAATTTAAGGAGGCAATTGTATGTTAAAGAAAAGGCTTATAGCCGGTGTGGCAGCTTGCTAAATGGCGGTTTCTGCGTTTTCCATGTCTGCGAGCGCGTATGCTTGGACAGACACGATACGTGTGTACAAAAATCAAGGAGCTTATCTTACAAATGCTTGTGTAAAATTGAATACACAAAATTATTTTAAGGTTAATATCCAACCCGATAAAAATGTTTCTGATGCGTGGAGTCAAGGGACAGAGTTGGTTTATGCTCGAGCCCGAGATACAAATAATGTATATGCGTCTTCATTAGTTGAAACGAGATATGCGGGTAATTTTACACCCTTGTATTATTCCGGATATGGAGTATTTGGCTATTCGTACAAATGCGCAGCGCAATATGCCGACAGCAATCCATATCAGTATGCAGCTTTGACATTGAACTGGGAGCCGTAATAGATGATGCCGGAGTGAAGCAAAATTTAATTTTGCTTCACTCCTATCAATAAAGGAGCTTATTATGAAACAAATTAGATTACTGCTTATACTGTGTGTGTTGATTTTACTGGCTTCATGTAGAACAACAGAAAGTACAAATAGTTTGAATATTACTAGTGAATCCAAAGATATTAGCTCTGGAAAAGAATTTGTCAGTTCGCAACCAATACTAAAGGATAATGTGAATTTATCAATGTCGGTGTTTAAAGGAGTTACTTCCATATTTTCTGAAGATGTTATAAATAGTGCTTTCAAACTTAGTGAAAATAAAATTACACAGTATGGAGTGGGACCGAAAGAGACAGGATATATTGTTACAGATGAAAAATGTACAGTTACAGTAGATGAAGGTATGGTTTCATATTTAAGTTCAGATGTAAAAGAAGTTTTACCTGTTTTACAAGTTTTTCGATATAATGAAACCGATCAGATGTATAACGCAAATCAGTTTGAAAAAGATGGAGACTTAAACTTCAAGAGCCATAATGAAGTTTTACAAGACTTTTATAAAATATTACAGGCTATTGGATTGAAAAACAATTATTTGGTGAATTGCTATAATCTTGATTCTGAAACACTCAAGGAAAAAGAAAAAGTTATGATAGATAAATTTGGTGGCAATGAGAATTTAGATGGATGGAAAGACTGCTATTTCTTATATGCTGTACCGAAGCTGAATGATAAAAAAGTTTTTACAGATGTTCATGGAAGCTCTGAAAAAGGCACTATGATAACTGGAGAAGAAATAATTTCAATAGTTACAGAAAACGGGTTACAATTGCTTGTTGTTTCAAATAGTATAAATATAGTTGAAGAACTCGAAAAGAAAGAAATTATGACCGAGAATCAAGCGAAAGAGGAAATAGAAAGGCAGCTTGGTCAGTTGATTGTATCAGAACAGTATACAATTAAAAGTATAGCGCTAGGATATTATCCTCAGTTTGCTGATACGGCACATAAAGAGGTACTCTTCTATCCGGCGTGGAAAGCAGTTGTATTTGCGGAAGGGGATGACACAATGAGGTCATCAAATGACACCGCCTATTCTTATGAATTTTCATATATGATCGATGCTCAAACGGGATTAGAAATTTCGGAGGAGTAATATGCAAAAATTATTTAGCACTTTTATACAAGATGCATATCGTAGCTATTGCACTAAGCGATTTGTATTTGCTGTTTTAGGAGTTGCTTTCTTTAATTTTCTGAGTGTGTACTGGGATATGCTTTTAGGTTCAGCTAATTGCGTAGCTTATTTATATATGATTTCAGGTATAATGGGCATCGAAACATTGTATCTCTTGTTATCTGTTTTACCGGGAACAATTCTTTTTAGAGTTGATAAAAACGAAAATTATCAGAGAAATGTTTTGTTGCGTTCTGGTAAAATAGCATATCTACTATCAAAGGTAGTAATAACAGTATTTACGGCAATATCAGTTTCTTTGATCGGCGATTTTTTATTTATATGTGCGTTGGAAATGCGCTATCCTTTTACAACAGATGAGTTTTCTGAACAGGTTTTATCGTTGTATGGATGTAGTGTATTGGAATATATATTTAGAAAAAGTTTTATTAAATCAATATCTGCATCTGCATTTTCGAGTATGGCGTTGTATATATCATCCCGAACTAAAAATATACTTATTATTTTATTTTCCCCGATTATTCTATATTATTTGTGGTTGCGTTTATGCCGGATACTGGGGCTACCTCAATGGCTCGATATTGCTTTATTGATAAGAGGGGAAACACTTGGTACCGCGACTTCTTTGGTAGTTTTTGTAATAGTTATAGTAGCTTCCAGTGCGTTATTTATAATGGAAGCGAATAGGAGTATGGAATGAATAATTTGCTTAATATATACCATGTCTTTCTATATGGTGTGCGTCGATTGCTCTCGGATTCACGAATATTTATTGTTGGAATTATTACAATACTATATTTGTTAATGATTGGGGATGCGCTGCATCAGTATATATTGATAGCAGGAGAACCGATAACACCTTGGCTCTTTCCTTTTATAATGGCAAACCGAAATTGTGTTTTGGTGCTATTTTTACTCCTGGTTTTATTATTTTGCGATGCACCGTACATTGAGGAGAATGCTTATTTGCTTTTTTTGCGATGTGGTCGTACTGTATGGATGTTCGGTCAATTATTATACACGATTATAATATCTATTTCGTATGTTCTATTTGTAGTTATTATTACAATGGTAATGAACTTATTTGATTGTGTGGCTTTGCACGATTGGGGCCGGGTGTTTTATACGCTTGCGAATACAAATGCTGCGGAATTAGTTGATTTGCCGATTCAAATTTCTAAAGCGTTGATTTTACATTTTAGTCCTAAAAATGCAATGGTATTTTCGATTACTTTATCGTGTCTTGCTGCAATTTTTCTTGGTAGCATAGTGTTTTTATTAAATTTAGCTTTTAGTAAATTGATAGGCTCTATCGTTGGTTCGATGTTTGTTCTGTTTCAATTTCTTTCATCTAACGCTTCAGGCTATACGATGACATATTTTTCTCCAATTTCATGGGTTAATTTAGATTCTTTAGATTTTTTAGGAATTAGTTGTATGCCATCTATTCAATATGCATTTGCTTTTTTTTGCCTTTCAATCTTAATCTTCTGGTTATGTTCTTTTATGATTATACGAAACAAAGATATTATAATATCATAAGGAGAAGTTCCTATGGAAACTTGTATTGAAGTACAAAACGTGGTGAAGCGTTTTCGCGACCAAGTGGTTTTGAAGAACGTATCGATCTCGTTTGAAAAGGGAAAGATACACGGCATTGTGGGGCGCAACGGTTCCGGCAAAACGGTGCTTTTTAAGTGCATCTGCGGTCTGATGCACCCGGAGGAGGGCGTGATCCTCGTGAATGGCAAGCGCGTGGGACGTGACGTGGACATGCCGGAGGACATTGGAGCCATTATTGAAGCGCCGGGCTTTCTGCCGAATTACAGCGGGTACAAGAATCTGCGCTTTTTGGCGAACATACGGCGGAAGATCGGCAAGGAAGAGATTTTGAATGTGCTGAAGACGGTGGGGCTTGACCCCGAAAGCCGCAAGCATGTGGGAAAATACTCGCTCGGCATGCGGCAGCGCCTTGGTATTGCGCAGGCAATCATGGAAGACCCGGAAATTCTCATTTTGGACGAGCCGATGAACGGACTGGATAACGCCGGTGTGCAGGATATACGGGCACTGCTGTTGGAGCTCAAGGCACAAGGGAAGACAATCCTGCTTGCGAGCCACAACCACGAGGACATCGCGGCACTGTGCGACACGGTGCACGAGATGGACGGCGGGGTGCTGGAATAATAAAGGCTACAAGATAAAACCTGCCTGTTTTAGAATAGGCAGGTTTTTGCTGTAATCTTTGAGTGTTTATAGATATGAGAATGTTAAAAAAGAAAGGCGGCTGTTTCCAACTGAAAGTAGCCGCCTTTAATATGGGATTTGAGTGAAACCTTGTACGCAAATTAAGAAATGTTACCGTATTTATCGCAGGTGATACTTAAAGAAAGCGTTCTGTTTTTCCCTAAATAATAAACTGTACCGGAACCGTATACGGTTGCACCTGAGCGGGAAGAAGTTTTCGTAACATAAGATGCAGAGTTATCGTAGATAGAAACAGAAACACTCTGGCTTGTAGCAGTGCAACTCACGTTGTACGTATAATTAAAATTACCAGTCAACGAGACTGCAAAAACCGCTGTATTGCTTGCCGTGTAATAGGTGGATTTTTTTGTATATGATCTTGCCGTTCGTGCAACTGCCGGTGTTACTTCTAACTCTGTCACGATATAACTGCCGTCTTCAAGGTATTCGACTGTTTGCATGTTCTGCGATGCTGTTTCTGATGCAGATACACAGAAAGGTATAATACCAAGTAAAAGTGTTAAACAACAGATAATTGTTAATATACGTTTCATTTTTTTACCTCTTTTCTTAATAAACTCTCGTGCCTTCCGGCTCTGGAGGCGGCGTTCCTTCGACTTCTTCATAAAGTCTTGTAACGATATACCCATCCTCGAACTGTCGTTCCCGCCAGTTATCAAACAGAATATATCCCAAAACGCACACAAGAGCAAATACAACTGTGGCGATTACAAAAACGCGCACAGCTTTTCGGTGCTTAAATGTTCGTTTTACTTCATTGTACGGTTCAGTGCTCAGAAAATTTTCGGCTATGCTTTGTGGTGTGCCGAAATGTTTTTCTAAGTCATTTTCGGTCAGCGTAGTTGTTGCGCTATCAGCAAAATCTTCCATGTCATTTTGCAGTCGCTGCAAAAACTGCTTTTTCTTCTTTTTGTCACACGTCATTTCTTTGTCTATTCGACGCAGATAGTCGTGGACAACATTTACGGTTTCGCTCATCCCATATCCCCCCAATTTAAGAATCAAGAATGTTATGAATTCCTTGCTGAACGGTTTCGTAATCCTTTTTTAAAGATGCTAACCGTTCACGCCCGGCATTTTCGATATGATAAATCACACGCATACGGGAGCGCCCCGTGCTCATGCGTGTTACGATCTCCTGACCGGTGATGTACCCATCGTCTGCCAAGCGATACAGAAGCGGATAAAATGACCCCTCCTGCACTGTGATTAAACCTTTGCTTCGCTCTTTGATCTTCTGCACAAGCTGATAGCCGTATGTGTCTTCTTCACACAGCAAAAACAACGTGAGCATTTCGATTGAGCCTTTTTTCATGGTATCGATAGCCATAGTGGAGATACCTCCTGTCAAGTAATAGATTACAGTAAAACGATTTATAAGTCAATACCTATTTTAAATAATTTATTTGACAAATAAAAATTGAAATGCTATTATGATATTGGATTAATCTCATTGAAAGAACGAAGAAATTGTAAGTTTACTTGATTGGAGATGAGTTATAGTGCTTAAGGAAGAATTGTATCAACAATATTTGCAATGGAAAAAAGAAAAAATCGCGTGGTCAATAGAAGAAATATTTGGGTTTCCGAAAGTTGATTGCGATGTATACGAAAATGAAGATGTTTTAGTTAGTCGCCTTTTTTATGTTATTCCCGATATTTTTGAAGTAAAGTTACGCGTGTTCATTTTTTACGAAGAAAACACCTTTCTTAAGACAAAAGGCGATGACTTAAAATTGATCCACAGTGAACTAAAAATACAATAGTTGATGCATAAAGGAAAACCGGCAATGTTGCCGGTTTTTTCTGTGTGAATATAAAACTTGCCAGATAAAAGAATTTCTGGTAGAATTTTAAAGGACCGTGATAGCGGTTCGGGTGCTGCCATAACGGTGGACGGTTCAGCCCTCAGATACACTTCGGTGTACCGTGTGAGGGAACATTTCTTGAATATGAAAAAATCCCTCAATCCAACACGGAGAGAGGGATGACGCTTATGAAGCTCGAGCTGAACTTTAGCGATTTGTGCCAGTTGGCACTTGTCGTTATTGCGTTGATCGAACTGTTTCGTGATCGTAAACATAAAAAGAGATGAGCCGCCCTGCCCAAGGTCTCGGCTCATTTCTTTAAGCTGAACTGAGGGCTAACCGTTCATCGGCAGCACTCTTTCTATTTCTAATTATAAACGCTTCTGAAGTTTTGTCAAGCGCAAAAACCGGCAATGTTGCCGGTTTTTGTTAGACGAGAGAAAAGGCGGGGCGGGTTACGTAATGAGCAAAACCGCGACACCTTGTTGAAAAATGCAGAAAAAATCTTATTTTGCGTTGACGAGCGGGAAAAGAAGTGCTATACTTTTAGGCAGAAATAAAGAAAACGTCCGCTACGGACGCTTCTCGGTCGATAAACGATCTACCAAATCGTTTATCGATTCCAGATGTACGACCATCTGAAAACTTCGCGAAAAGACGCCGATAGGACGTTTTTTACAAGAGGGGTGCTTCATGTCTAACACTTAGTTAGATTATAGCACAAGCCAAACGATATTTCAAGGCTTTTCAGATGCTTGTCTGGAGAGCCTTTTTTATTTCTGATTTCGCACCTTGAAAACCGAATGAACCCACAGGCGAGAATACCCGGCGCAAATCAGTGTGCATTTGCACACCTCTGCAATGGGAAATACTTGGTATACAGGATTGGACAAACCTAATCTGCCTCAGGAACGGCGTTTGAGAACGGGTCGCTAAAATCAGGATTATTAAAACGAATATTCTTTGTTTTAATCGATGTGCATAGCTGCTATTAGGCTATGCACATACATTAGAACAAAGTTTGGTGGAAACGCGCGGGCTCGAACCGCGGACCTCCTGCGTGTGAAGCAGGCACTCTAACCAGCTGAGCTACGCTTCCATATCAACTGTATTATGTATTCTACCACAGAAAATGGGATTTGTCAAACGCTAATTTGGGGATGACGTGATTTTTGCGAAGGGATTTACAGAAAGTTTCAGTAAACTTTCCTTTTTCCGACACTGTATTTAACGCGGGGGCAGTATACTGAAAACACAGAATGCACGGGGAACGCCGCAAGTGGGCGAAAATGCGGCGGAAAAGCTTGCCTTTATGTGGGTTTTATCGGTGGTTAGTTATTGAAACTATACAAACCGAAGTGAGTTTTCATGGGTTATTGTTAGAAATTAGCTAAAAACCCTTGAACTTTTTTCTTGTTGTGGTATTATTAGTATAGAAATTGGTGCAGAGCGTCTTTTATTAAATTGAACGGCACGGAAAATAGGAAAATAAGACGCTGTGCGGCAAAAAATTCGGACGGACTGCGGGTGCAAAAATGAGAATGGCATGCACCGCCGGCGTTTGCCGGGCTGTTCCGAATGGAAAGGACAGGACGTATGAGTGAGATGATAAACAAAACGGCGCCGGAAGGCAATGTTCCGCTTTATTTGTTCCGCAGCGGCAAAAACAGCCATTCCTACGAATACATGGGTGTGCACAACACGATAAAGGACGGAAAGGCATGCACCGTGTGCCGCGTATGGGCGCCGAACGCGCAGGCAGTTGCCATTACCGGTGATTTCTGTGAATGGGATCCGGAAAAGTATCCGCTTACAAAGATCGACGACGCGGTTTGGGAGGGCTATACGGACGAACCCTTAAAGGAATTCGACGCGTATAAGCTCGTCATTACGGCGGAGGACGGCACGGTGACGTATAAGTCCGACCCGTATGCGTTCCACGCAGAGACACGTCCGGGCACGGCTTCCCGCTACTACGACATTTCGGGGTACAAGTGGAACGACGGCCGCTGGTTTGAGCACAAGAAAAAATACCCGCATTATAACCAGCCGGTGAACATCTACGAGATGCACGCAGGCTCCTGGCGCAAATATGCGGACGGCAGCGTATTTTCTTACGACAAGCTCGGTGACGAGCTGATCCCGTATGTGCAGGAAATGGGCTTTACGCACATTGAGTTGATGCCGTTGACAGAGTACCCGTTCGACGCTTCCTGGGGCTATCAGGTGACGGGCTACTTTGCGCCGACCTCCCGCTACGGCACGCCGAAGGACTTTATGCGCTTTATCGACCGCTGCCACCAAGCGGGCATCGGCGTGATTATGGACTGGGTGCCGGGACACTTCCCGCGCGACGAGGCTGGCCTTGCGAAATTTGACGGCATGCCGTGCTATGAATATGCAGACCCGAGAAAGGGCGAGCACAAGGAGTGGGGCACGCTGGTGTTTGACTACGGCCGCACGGAAGTCATCAGCTTTTTGATGAGCAGCGCACTGTTCTGGGTGAAGGAATACCACATTGACGGCTTGCGCGTGGACGCTGTGGCCTCAATGCTGTACCTTGACTACAACCGCAAGGACGGCGAGTGGATCCCGAATAAGAACGGCGGCAAGGAAAATCTGGAGGCCATTGCGTTCTTACAAAGACTGAACGAGGCGATTTTCGCCGAGGTGCCGGAGGTCATGATGATTGCCGAAGAAAGCACCGCGTGGCCGATGGTGACGAAGCCGACTTACATGGGCGGTCTCGGATTCAATTATAAATGGAACATGGGCTGGATGAACGACATGTTGCGCTACATGTCTTTGGATCCGCTATTTAGAAAGGGCAACCACAACAGCCTGACGTTCTCGTTCTTCTATGCGTTCTCCGAGAATTTCATTTTGCCGATCTCGCACGATGAGGTCGTTTACGGCAAGGGTTCTCTCTATAATAAGATGCCGGGCACGCCGGAGGAAAAGGCTGCAGGCGTACGCTGCTTTGCGACCTACATGATGGCACACCCGGGCAAAAAATTGCAGTTTATGGGCACGGAGTTCTCGCAGCACGACGAGTGGAACTTTAACGAAGAACTCGAGTGGAATTTGCTGCAATACCCTGAGCACCAGATGGCGCAGACGTTCTTTAAAAAGCTCAACGCGTTCTACCTCGGCCGTTCCGAGCTGTGGGAGATCGATTTCTCGTGGGAGGGCTTCTCGTGGATCTCGAACGACGACGACAGCCAGAGCGTTATTGCGTTCCGCCGCTTTGACCGCGAAGGAAACGAGCTGATTGCCGTGTGCAATTTCCTGCCGGTCCGCCGCGAGAATTACTGCATCGGCGTGCCGTACGCGGGCGTTTACGAAGAGGTGTTTACCTCCGACGCTGCGGAGTTTGGCGGCACGGGCTTTACGAACGGCAACAACATACGCACCGTGGATGAAGCGATGCACGGCTTTGAGCAGAGCATTTCGTTGACGCTGCCGGAGAACACGGTATTCTTCCTGCGCTGCAAGCGCAAGGCGGCAAAGAAGCCCGCCGCGAAGACGACAAAGACGACGGCAAAGAAGCCCGCGGCCAAAAAGGCAGCCGGCACAAAAGCCGCAAAGAAAAAAGCCTGATTCATTTTACATGAAACAATATACGGGCGGCGGCAAAATGCCGGAACGCCCGAAATCTACCAGAGAGGGGATCATCAGTCATGTTACCTAAGCAAGAAGTAGTTGCAATGCTGCTGGCAGGCGGCCGTGGCAGCCGTCTCGGTGTTCTTACCAAGAACCTCGCAAAGCCGGCTGTTCCGTTTGGAGGCAAGTACCGTATTATCGACTTTCCGCTTTCCAACTGTGTGAACTCCGGCATTGAGACCGTGGGTGTTCTGACACAGTATCAGCCGCTCGAGCTGAACGAATACATCGGTTCCGGCCAGCCGTGGGATCTCGACAGTATGAACGCCGGCGTACATATTTTGCAGCCGTACGAGCAGAGCAGCGGCTCTGACTGGTACAAGGGCACGGCAAATGCCATTTACCAGAATATACCGTTTATTGAGCGCTACAACCCGGATTATGTGGTTGTGCTGAGCGGCGACCACATCTACAAGATGGATTACTCCAAGATGGTTGCGTATCACAAGGAGCACGATGCGGCCTGCACCATCGCCGTTTACGAAGTGCCGATGGAGGAGGCTTCCCGCTTCGGTATTCTGAACACGAACCCGGACGGCTCTATTTACGAATTTGACGAGAAGCCGGCTGTGCCGAAGAGCAACAAGGCTTCCATGGGCATTTACGTCTTCTCCTGGAAGAAGCTGCGCGCGTATCTGGAAGCGGACGAGAAGGACCCGAACTCCTCGAAGGACTTCGGTAAGGATGTGCTGCCCACCATGCTGAACGCAGGCGAGCGTATGTTTGCGTACCGCTTTGAGGGCTACTGGAAGGACGTCGGCACGATTGACAGCCTGTGGGAATCCAATATGGACCTTTTGAACCCGAAGACCGGTCTTGACCTTTCCCGCGAAGACTGGAAAATTTATTCCAGAAACCCGGTCATGCCGCCGCATTACATTGCAAAGGGCGCAAAGGTGCAGAACTCACTCGTAGCTGAGGGCTGCAACGTATACGGCGATCTTGAGTTCTCCGTATTGTTCCACGGCGTTTATGTGGCGCCGACCGCGACTGTGACGGACTCCATCGTGATGCCGGGCGCTGTGATTGAAGAAGGCGCGAAGGTGCAGTATGCGATCGTGGCGGAGAACGCCGTCATCGGCAAGAACTGCGTCATCGGTAAACGCCCGGAGGACATGGAAAACAGAGACGATTGGGGCGTGGCGGTCGTAGGCCCGGACTGCAAGCTCTCTGAGGGCACCGTTGTGGCGCCGAAGGAAATGATCGATAAGGAGGCGCAGGCATAATGTTTGGAAATAATGTTTTGGGCATCATCTTTGCCTATGCACACGAAGAAAGAGTACGCGACCTGACGGAGCTGCGCGTGATGGCTTCCGTGCCGTTCGGCGGCCGTTACCGTTTGGTTGACTTCACCCTCTCCAACATGGTGAACTCCGGCCTCAACAAGGTCGGCATCATCACGGAGGATAACTACCAGTCCTTGATGGACCACCTCGGCTCCGGCAAGGCATGGGACCTTTCGAGAAAGCGCGAGGGTCTGTACCTGCTGCCGCCGTTCGGCAAATCGACTTCGAGAACCGACGGCAAGATCGAATCGCTCGATTCCATTCGCCGCTTCCTGAAAAATTCCCTTGAGGAATATGTGATTCTCTCCGATTGCGATATGGTCTGCAATATCGATTACCGCGAGGCACTGGAGCAGCATGTGCGCCAGAACGCGGACATCACGGTCATTTACCGCCATGGCACTTCGCCGGACGTAGACCGCAACAACATTTATATGGTAGACCCCGAGAACCGCATTCGCGAGCTGCTTCTGCACCGCGGAAGCGAGCACGGTGTAAATTACGGCATCGGCATGTATATCCTTAGCCGCGAACTGCTGCTTCAGCTCGTTGAAGGATGCATGAGCCGCAACGAATATGACTTTGATAAAGATATGGTTCAGCGCGTAATTCCCGAACTGCGCGTGATGGGTTATGAATTTAAGGGCATTGCATATCAAATTTCCTCGTTTGAAGCGTACTTTAACGCTAACATGGGTTTGATGGATCCGCGCGTGCGCGCAGAGCTGTTCAATCCGAACCGCCCGATCTACACGAAGGTGCGCGATGATATGCCGGCGAAATACGGTTTGAATTCGTATGCCACCAACTGCCTTGTTGCAGACGGCTGCGTGATAGACGGTGAAGTGGAAAATTGTGTGCTGTTCCGCGGCGTGAAGATCGGCAAAGGCGCGAAGGTTCGCAACTGCGTTATCATGCAGGACACGGTCATCGGCGCGAACAGTCGGCTCGATTATGTTGTGGCGGACAAGAACGTGGAGATTGAAGAGAACCGCACGCTGATGGGCTATCAGACCTACCCGGTGTACATTGCAAAGGAAAGCAAGGTCTAAGCTGCCCCGAGAAACGAAGGAAAGGAAAGCGGTGTAATTGATATGAAAGTTTTGTTTTGTGCCAGTGAAGCGTTGCCTTTTGCCGCAACGGGCGGCCTTGCAGACGTAGCGGGTTCTTTGCCGCAGGCGCTGCGCGCACGTCTGATTGGTTGCCGCGTGGTGATGCCGCTGTATGAAAGCGTGCCGCAGGAATTGCGCGACAACATGAAGTTTTTAACAAGCATCAGTGTGCCGGTGGCTTGGCGTCGCCAGTATTGCGGTATTTTTGAGGCGAAGGTAGGCAATGTCATTTACTACCTCATCGATAACCAGTACTACTTTAAGCGCCAAGGACTTTACGGTCACTTTGACGACGCGGAGCGCTTTGCGTTCTTCTCCCGTGCCGTTTTGGAGATGCTGCCGTACATTGAATTTAAGCCTGATGTGATCCACGCGAACGACTGGCAGACGGCGCTGGTGCCGATCTACTACCGTTTGTTCTATGCAAACAACGACTGGTACAGCGGCATTAAGACGCTGTTCACCATTCACAATATCCAGTATCAGGGCCAGTACGGTTTTGAGATTCTGGAAGACGTTTTCGGTATTCCGAAGAGCGAGCAGAGCTTACTCGAATACAACGATTGCGTGAACCTGATGAAGGGCGCGATTGAGAGCGCGAACTGGGTTTCTACCGTGAGCCCGACGTACGCGAAGGAAATCCTTGATCCGTGGTTCGCCCACAAGCTGGACCCGATTTTGCGCGAGCGTGCCTGGAAGCTTTCCGGCATTTTGAACGGCATTGACGTGGTGGGCTATGACCCGGCGACGGACAAGAACCTGTATGAGACGTATGACGCAAAGCACCTGGAGGGCAAAGCCGTCAACAAGGCAAAGCTGCAGGAGCGCCTCGGCCTTGCCGTTGACCCGGATGTGCCGCTCATCGGTATGGTAACGCGCCTCGTCTCCCACAAGGGCCTTGACCTTGTAAAGGGCGGCGTGGACAACATCATGACGTACTCGAATGCGCAGTTTGCGGTCCTTGGCAGCGGCGACTGGGAGTATGAGCAGTTCTTTAAAGAGATGCAGGCGAAGTATCCGGGCAGATTTGTGCTGTGCCAGGGCTTTGTGCCGGAGCTTGCGCGCAAGATCTACGGCGGCTCCGATATTTTCCTGATGCCGAGCAAGAGCGAGCCGTGCGGTCTTTCACAGATGGTGGCGCTGCGCTACGGTTCCATTCCGGTCGTGCGCGAAACGGGCGGCCTGAAGGACTCCATTACGGACAGCGGCGACGGCAAGGGCAACGGCTTCACGTTCCAGACGTATGACACGCAGGATATGCTGAACTCCGTGCACCGCGCGATCTACGCGTATAACGAGAGCAAGGACGGCTGGAAGGTGCTTGTGGAGCGCGCAATGGCGTGCGACAACAGCTGGGGCCGCTCCGCAAACGATTACATTCGTTTGTATAAGCAGCTCATCAACAGCTGATCTTCTGAAACGTCTTTCGAGAAACAAGACGGCGTTTTGCACGACTGTTTGATTAGGTATCGTAGAAAATGAAAAATGCCCTGCTTGTGTTTTTTAGGCACAGGCAGGGCTTTTTTGTGTTTTTATGTTTTGGTTATTTCTCTTCCGGGTAACGGACGGGGACGAACTTTGCGCGGTTCATGAGGGGGTGCTCGAGGCGGATGGCACCGTCGTGCGGGCACGCCATGACGCATGCGCCGCAGTAGTAGCACTCGCCGGGGTAGAGCACGATGGGGTGCTTGCCTTTTTCGGGCGAGGGGATGAGAATATCCACCTGACAGATGTTGACGCAGGCGTTGCAGCCGACGCATTTTGTTTCATCGTAAAGAATCGGGTGTGTGCTGCACGGCACGGGTGCTGCCGTGAGAATTTTGTTTTGAAACTCGCTCATTTCCGATACGCCCCCTTCTGCTCGGTTCTGATGTAATCCCCGTTGCGCTTTTCGTACTCGGTCTCGAGGTCGCCGAAATAGTAGAGCGGATGGCTGCCGTAGATGACTTCGCCGTTTTCTTGTCGGACGGTGATGAAGCGGCGGTCGCGCTCGGGGTCGGTCTCGGTGCTGTCCGTGCGCTTGAAAAACAACGGCTCGGACGACGTTTTGCGGGAGAGGCAGGCGTGCAAAATTAACTTGGAGACGGTCAAAATGTCAAAGACCTCGTGCGCGCGCATGAGCTCGTGCGGGTTTTTGCAGCTGATCTGCGGGACGATCTCGGTTTCAAAGCTTTCGAGCAGGTCGAGACCCTCATGCAAAAGCGCATCGCACTTTACGCCGCCGCAGTAGTTCTGCATGGCTTTGGAGATGGCCATGTTGAGTTCGCGCCAATCCATGCCGTCTGCGCGGCGGATGGGGGCGAGCAGGCGTTCGCGCTCGGCTGCGGCTTCCGCTTCATTATAGTCGGGCAGGGCATCGAGTGCTTTGGCAGCTGCGGCGGCTTTGCGGCCGGCGTAGTAGCCCGTGGCGCAGGCGAAACCGGCGCAGTCCGAAGCGTAGAGCTGGTCGCCGGCGGCGTAGATGCCGTCGATGTTTGTTTTGAGGTCCCAGTCGTGCCAAACGCCGCCCGGCGCGCCGAACAGCTGCCGTTCCTGCTCAAGGAAATTTGCGGACTGCCAGCCCGTGCCGTAGCTTTGCAGCATGTGCTTTTTGGGGTCAAATCCACGCTCCGTGTAATTTTTGAGGATCGGAATTTTTGTTTTGCCCTCTTCGCCGACCATCATGCCCCAGATGACGCGGCGCTCCGCGTCGGGCATACGGCTGAGGTCTGCGTAGAACGGCAGTTGGTAACCGCGGCGCATGAGCTCTTCAAAATCAAGCGTTTCGGGGCCGCGGTACTCGTACTTCGGGTTATCGATGACGCCGCCCTTTAAGAAAAATTTCTGGCCGGGAGCGGGGTAGTAGCGCTCGGAGACGGTTTTAAGCTCATTACCGTCGCGGTCGACGTAGGGGATTTCCACGCCGCGGGCGTCGACCATCGTCGCGGCATACCACGTGTTGTGATTATTGCCTGCGCCGTAGGGCGGAAAGCTGCGGCCGGCGGCGGAGAACTCTCCCTTGACGGATTTTTCCATCATGGTGAACTCAATGCCGGCCTTGTAGCCCATGGCGTGGCCGCTGCCGATGCTCTGCATGGGACGGAACTCGCACAGGCCGGTCATATCCGGGTTAAAAAGCCAGACGCGCGCCGGGCGGCTCATGGTGAGAACGGTCTCTTTGGCGCGGAGGATGTAGAACTTGCCGGTGCGCACGTCCATGGCGCAGGCGCCCGCACCATGCTTTTTACCGTTCCGGGCGGTGGTGAGCAATGCGGTAGCTTCGGTGCGGTCAAGCACTTTCACGCCGAGGCGCAGAAGCTCCTTGAAAAGAGCGGGCTTAAAGGTGCTGCCCCAGACGCGCAGAGTGAATTTGTTTTTATAATCGTAGGCGAACATCAGCTTCGTTTCGTCGTCGCGGAACTCTGCACCCTTGAATTCATCGTCGGTGTCGCGGACTTTGCCGCCGAACGACTCAAGGTCTAATAGACGGTCGTAGCCCTCGCGGCACTCGATGTAGTGCGCGATGCCGTTAGAGTAGCCGCACTGCTCATCGACGTACGCTTCGGCGATTTCCTTCGGCGTGACGGTGGAGCAGGGGTTTGTACAGGCGGATTCCCAATGGTCGAAACCGGTGCCTGCGCTGCCGCTGCGGGCGGTGGCACCTTTTTCCACTAAGATGACGGACTGTCCGCGCCGTGCCGCCGCGATGGCGGCATAGCAGCCGGCAAGGCCGCCGCCGAGCACCAAAACGTCGCAGGAAAGCGTTTCGATGATATCTAATTCATTTTTATATGGCCAGTTATAGGTCTGCAAAGCAGATCCCTCCTTGTTTGAGTGTGAAAAGCGGAGCTTCAGCAAAGCTTTAGGCGGTGTGCGTCTTTTTATGCTTTGCGTGCCTGTATGCGAGCAGGCAGATGATGCTGCCCAGTACCACGAGCGCCAAGATCATCAAAGCGCAGTGCATGAAAAAGGTATCGGGCAAAATGGTGATGACGGGGTCTGTTGCGGCATCGAAGATCCAATAGTTGTTATGGAAGACAATCTTATGGAATAGGACGAACACCGTTTCCCAGTTTAAGGCGATGAGTACACCGAGCGCTGCGGGAATGGCGACCGTTAAAATGCCGGAAAGCAGCAGATACCCCGGGTTCTTTTTAAAATGGCGGTAGATGATGCCCGCAAGGCTCAAAATGCCGCTGACGATGAGCGTGATCTCGAAGACGCCGAACACGTTTTTGACTTCTTCAAAATGGATGCGGCCGCTCTCGCTCATGGCGAGCGTGGGGAAATTCAGAACTTGTGTGCCGAAAATGGAGTTGTAATCGATGAGCACGTTGTAGTTCTGCAAAATTTCCTCGCGCGGCAGGCCGGACATGGCGGTGATGTTTAAATGGTCAACGTCAAAATAATAGAGCGGACGGAAATTGAGCGTGAAGACGACAGCGGCGCTGATGATGAACAGCACGAGCGCGACGGCGAGCACGATATTGAAAACGACCGCCAACGGGGTTTTTTGAAGTTTATCAGACACGGGAAATACCTCCGAATTTTTTATCTTGCAAAGGCAGACCCGCACGGTGCTTTCTGCGGGGACATGCCCTCCGGGATGGGCTTTTCAAATTTTTTTGTGGAGACAAACGTCATGCGGTGTCCCTCCTTTTTTGAATTTATAGGAAACATGGTAGCACAATCCCTGCAAAATCGCAAGGAAAACGCGCAAAAAGACTATTTGATAACGCGATACTTGCCGAAGTGCTGTCCGTTTGGCGTAAAGCAGATGACGCGTATGACGGAGATTAAGGATTGCTTCGGTGAATGCGTTTAAAAACAGGATAGATATGAGAAAACCGCCGCATACCGAAACTTTTCCGGTATGCGGCGGTTTTCTGTTTTTTATGATTCTTTGACGAGCACATCGATGACTTCTGCGATGTACATTTCGTGGTAGTCCTTGTTCGGGTACCAGCGTCCGTCTACGGTTTCGTCGAGAAACTGCTCGGGTCTTAACGGCGTGCGGCTCATTTTGCGGCAGACGAGCACGAGCTCCGCTTCTTCAAAATACGCATTGCCGTTTGTGAACGCCGGGGTGAAGCCGACTTTTTTGACCTTGTCTTCATCGCGACCGGAAACTTTACCAAGGTAGGAGAGTGCGTCTTTTTTCTCTGCGGGGTAGAACGAGAGCGTGAAAGTATCGCGGGTATCGACAAACTCTTTCGTGTAGCGCTGCGGGCGGATATACACGGTGACGGACGGCTTGCCCCACATGAAGCCCATGGCGCCCCAGGAGACGGTCATGGTGTTGAATCCGTTTTCATCGCCGGCAGTGAGCAAGGCCCACTCTTTGCCGATTTTTGTGAATGGATTTAAAGACAGGGAGTCATACGGTACGGAACGAAATGTCATTTAAAACAGTCCTTTCGGAAAAAATTTACAGAAGTCAGGCGGTCTGCTTTTGCGGACCGCGGTTAATAACGCGTTTGATGGTGAGCGTGTAGACCAAAATGGAGACGAGCGGCGGGAAAATATCCGAGATGGGCTCGCAGAAGAAGATTTGCTCGATAGGCAGGAAGCGCGGCAGAATGAAAATGCACGCAAAGAAGACGACCTTGCGAAAGACCGAAAGCGGCAGCGCGATTTTGACGACGCCCATGCCCGTGAAGCCGTCCACAATCTCGTACTGCATGCCAAGCAACACGGTGCCGAGCGTGTAAATACGGATGAGCCGCGCCGTCATGGCAATGTATTCGGGTTCTTTGGTGAAAATGCCTGCAAAAAGATGCGGAATGGTCTGTGCGGCGAGCGTCATGAGGGCGCAAAAGCTGACCGCGATGACGAAGATGTACCGCTGCGCGCGAAGGATTTTCTCCGGGCGGCGTGCGCCTAAATTGTAGCCTAAAATGGTCTGCGTGCCCATGGTGAGGCCGCCGAGCGGCATGGTGATGAGCAGCTCGAAGCTTTGCACGATGGTGTTGCAGGTGAGGAGCATGTCGCTGTTGTCGCCGCCGTAGCGCTGAAGCATCATGTTGAGCGAGATGAGCATGACGTTATCGAAAAGAATAATGAGGAACGCGCTCATGCCGATGCTCGTCACACGGCCGATGACTTTTAAATCGTATCCGCCAAATGTGATGGGAACTTCGATATGTTTGCCGAACAGGACACACAGCACGAACGCGCAGCTTGCGACCTGCGAAATGACCGTGGCGATGGCCGCGCCCGCGACGCCCATACGGAGAGCGAAGATAAAAATGGGGTCGAGCACAATGTTGATGATGGCGCCGATTAAAACGGAAAGCATGCCGCTGCGGCTGTGGCCCTGTGTGATGATAAACTGGTTCATGCCTGTGGCGGTGAGGGCGAAGACCGTGCCGATTAGATAGAGCGAAAAGTAGGTCTCGGCGTAGGGGTAAACGGCCTCGGTCGCGCCAAACGTGAGCAAAATGGGGCGGCGGAAGATATATGCCAGCACCGTGACGGGCACAGCGAGAGCCAAAATGTACACGAAGCAGTTTGCGATGACTTTTTTAGCGGCGTCTATGTTCTTTTCGCCAAGATTGATGCTGACAAGCGGCGCGCCGCCGATGCCGACGAGAAACGCAAACGACGAGATGAGCGTGACGATGGGACCGCACACGCCGACACCCGCGAGCGCCTGCGTGCCGTTGCTCGGAATATTGCCGATGTACATACGGTCTACAATGCTGTACAGTACGCTGACGAGCTGCGAGAGCATGGAGGGAACGGCCAAGGTCCAGACGAGGCCTTTAATGTTATCCGACCCGAGGTCGTTTGTGAACTTCAAGGAAAAGCGCCTCCTCAGTGCTCGTGGCAGACTTGAAAAATATAGAACTTGAGGTAATAGGATTCGTCGGCACTCCACAAAATGGGATGATCAGGCGACTGGGTGCGGAACTCCACCTGACGCAGGCGGCAGTGCGCGGCACGCGCGGCCTGCCCAATGGTCTGGGCGAAGAGCTCGGCGTTCATGTAGTGCGAACAGGAGCAGGTGGCAAGGTAGCCGCCGTCCTTGACGAGCTTCATGCCGCGCAGGTTAATCTCGCGGTAGCCCTTGACGGCGTTTTTAATGGCGTTTTTGGATTTTGTGAACGCCGGGGGATCGAGAATGACGACGTCGAACTGCTTGCCCTCGTTTTCGAGCGCGGGGAGCAGGTCAAAAACGTCGGCGCACTTGAACTCGACCGTATCGGAAAGATTATTTAGAGCGGCGTTTTTCTGCGCCTGCGCGACGGCGAGCTCGGACGCGTCTACACCAAGGACGTGCTTTGCGCCCGCGATGCCGGCGTTCAGCGCGAAGGAGCCCGTGTGTGTGAAGCAATCGAGCACATCCATATCCTTGCAGATGCGCTGCATGGCGAGACGGTTATATTTTTGGTCGAGGAAAAAGCCGGTCTTCTGGCCGTCTTTAACGTCCACGATGTAGCGCACGCCGTTTTCGACGATCTCGACATCGGTGTCGAATTCGTCGCCGATGAAGCCCTTTTTGCGGTCCATGCCTTCTTTTAATCGCTCTTTGGCGTCGCTGCGCTCGTACACGCCGCGAATTTTGATGCCGTCTTCGAGCAGGACTTTCTTTAAGATGTCAATGATCTGCAGCTTCATTTTATCGATGCCGAGCGCGAGGGACTCGACGACGAGGACATCGGAGAATTTATCGATGACAAGGCCGGGTAGGAAATCCGCTTCGCCGAAAATGACGCGGCAGGCGGAGGTATCGACCGTGCGCTTGCGGTATGCCCAGGCGTTGCGCACGCGCATCTCTAAAAACGCGTCGTCAATCTCCTGTGACGCGTCGCGGGTGAGCATGCGGACGCGAATCTTGGAGTTCTGGTTGATGAAGCCGCGGCCGAGCGGGCAGCCGTTTTGCTCCTGCACGGTGACGACAGCGCCGTTTTTGAACGTGCCGTGGATGCTTTCGATCTCGTTGTCATAGATCCAAAGACTGCCCGCTTTGAAAGCGCGGCCTTCGCCTTTTTTGAGTGTTACAATAGTTTCGTTCATAGATGGGTTCCTTTTATATAGTTGAGATGGGGGAGCTTTTTCTAAAGGCTTGCAGGGCAAGCCTTTCAAGGGACCCCCTAATTGAGTCCCTCGCGGTTCAACTGTCCACCGGACAGTTCTAGCAATGCGAAGCATTGCTTACTATCACTCCTGATTTTTGGGTAGGCAAAAGGGTTTCGTCGTCTGCGGACGACGACCAAAGGTTTCACCTTTGGAATCTGACCGACTTTTTGAAAAAAGTTGGATCAAAAGCTTTTAACCAACGCTTTCGGATAGATTGGCGTTCGCTTTTTCCGCTTCGATCTGCTTTGTGACCTTCTTAATGCAGTGCAGGCAGGTGGGGGTGATGTAGAGCACGGCGGCGATCCACGCGGTTTGATCCGAGAAACAGATAGCCGTATAGCCGAACGCGCCGACAAAGCCGAGGCTGACGATGGAGCGCGCGAACATTTCCGTTACGCCGGAGAATACCGCGCGGCCGGAGAAGCCGATGCCCTGTGTCGCCATACGGCAGATGTTGAGGATACCGAGACTCCAGAAGAAGTAGCCCATGCAGCGCAGATATTTTGCGGAAGCGTCGAGCACGTCGCCTGCACTCGATTCAACAAAGAGCATGGACATGCTGCGGCCGAAGAAGATCATGACAAGGCCGATGCAGAAGCCGTAGGCGACGCCGACGATGACGCCGAGCCGTACGCCCTGCCGAATGCGCTCCGGCTTTTTTGCACCGAGATTCTGACCGCAGAAGACGGAAACAGCAGAACCGAGGGCATCAAACGGGCACATGCAGAACTGCTTTAAGCGCATGCCGGCCGTGAAGCCCGAAACGTACACGCTGCCGAGGCCGTTGTTCGCCGCCTGCATGACCATGCTGCCGATGGCCGTGATGGAGGTTTGAAGTCCCATGGGGATGCCCATGACGACGAGGTCACGGATGGATTCGGCATCCGCTTTGCAGTCTGCGCGGGAAAGCGTGAGGAGCGGTACGCGGAAGCGGATATAGATAAGGCACAAAATGCCGCTGACCGCCTGCGCTGCGATGGTGGCGATAGCCGCGCCCGCAACGCCCCACTTGAAGACAATGATGCAGAGCAGGTCAAGACCGATATTCAGGACGGTCGAGATGGCGAGGAACAGGAACGGCGTGCGGCTGTCACCGACGGAGCGCAGGATGCTGGAGAGCAGATTGTATAATAAGGTAAAGGGGATGCCGAGGAAAATGACGATGAGATACGCGTAGGCGTCGTCAAAAACATCCTGCGGCACGGAGAGCATTTGTAAAATGAGCGTGCAGCACAGAGAACATACCGCCGTGATGAGCACCGCGAATAAGGCGGTAAGCAGCACGGAGTTGAAAATGTACGAACGCATTTTATCAAGACGCTCCGCGCCGAAGCTTTTGGCGATGGGGATACCGAAGCCGATGCAGATACCGATGCAGAAACCGAGTACCAGAAACTGCACGCTGCTTGTAGCGCCGACGGCGGCGAGTGCGCCGGTGCCGAGCACACGGCCGACGATGGCGGCATCAACCAGATTATACATTTGCTGCAAGAGGTTGCCGAGCAAAAGCGGCACCGCAAATTGCAGGATAAGCTTGAGGGGCTTACCCTCTGTCATGCTTTTTGTCACGAAAATCACCCGAAAATACATAGTCTTTTTTCAACCTTCTTATTTTATCATACCTTTTTTATTTTGGCTATGGCAGAACTGAGGATTTTGCACGTCGTTTTCCACACTTTTTGCGTGAATTGCGGAAAAAGCGCCCGATTTGCGAAAAAGGAAAAAACGGTGGGAGAAAAGGTATTTCCTGCAAAACTTACAAAAGAAAAATTTTGACAAGGCGGTCGAAAAGCATTGACAACGAGAAAAACGGGTGTTATAATCTATTCAATTTCATAACAAAAAGCGATGACGAAGACTGTCTGTGCAGAGCTGTTTCAGAGAGCCGGTGGCAGGTGTGAACCGGTGCAGAGATGCAGAGATTTCTCCCTTCCGAGCCGGATGCCTGAACAGCGAATTCAGTAGGGTATCCCGTGATTGCTACGTCAGTGCATAGAAGTTATTGGACTTCGAAGAGTGGCGGAGGTTCTCCGCAATTTGAGTGGTACCGCGAGTGCATATTTTAGTTATTACACCCGTCTCAAAGCATAAACGGCTTTGAGGCGTTTTTTTATACTTCAAAGCGGAAGAACAAGGAAACAAGCTGCAAGTTTGAGGGCACAAACTTTCAAATTCGTAAGGCTTTTAACCGAACACAGCAGAAAGGCAGAGGAATATGTTATCATTAGACAAAGTATTTGATGCACAAACCGTTCTAAAGGGCATCATCCGCGAAACAAACGTCGTGAAGACCTACGGCATCGCGCCGGATTGCGACCTGTACCTAAAGCCCGAGAATTTGCAGATCACCGGCTCTTTTAAGGTGCGCGGCTCTGCGTATAAGATCTCCCAGCTTTCCGCAGAAGAGAAAGCGAAAGGCGTTATTGCCTGTTCCGCGGGCAACCACGCACAGGGCGTGGCGCTGGCGGCAACGAAAAACGGCATCAAATCGCTCATCTGTCTGCCGGACTCCGCACCGATCTCCAAGGTGGAGGCCACAAAGGGCTACGGCGCAGAGGTTTGCCTTGTGGAAGGCGTTTACGACGACGCGTATAACAAGGCGATTGAATTGAAAGAAAAAGAGGGCTATACGTTCGTGCACCCGTTTGACGACGAAGACGTTATCGCGGGCCAAGGAACCATCGCACTGGAGGTTCTGAATGACCTTGACAACATCGATGCCATTGTGGTGCCGGTGGGCGGCGGCGGACTCATCTCCGGCATTGCGTACACCGCAAAGCACATCCGCCCGAGCGTGAAGGTGTACGGCGTACAGATGACCGGCGCACCGAGCATGTACAACTCCATTCACGACGGCAAGATCGAGACACTCGACACCGTGCAGACCGTGGCGGACGGCATCGCCGTGAAGCGCCCGGGTGACAACACGTTTGAGATTGTCAAAAAATATGTGGATGACATTGCGCTGGTGAGCGAGGACGAAGTTTCGAGCGCAATCTTGGCACTCATCGAAAAGCAGAAAATGATCGCGGAGGGCGCGGGCGCTGCTTCCGTTGCCGCTGTGATGTTCAATAAATTTGACTTAAAGGGCAAGCGCGTCGTGTGCATCGTCTCCGGCGGCAACATTGATGTGACGAGCCTTTCCCGCGTGATTGACCGCGGCCTGATGAACTCCGGCCGTTCCGCGAGCCTCCTCATCGAGCTTATCGACAAGCCCGGTCAGCTCAAGGAGATCTCTTCGATCATCGCGGACTGCGGCGGCAATGTGACCGGTGTGCATTACGAAAAAGGCAACACCGAAAGCATTAACGGCTGCTTCCTGCGCATCGAAATGGAGACGCGCGACAACAACCATGTAAAAATGATTAAAAACACCCTGCGTGAAGCAGGCTTCAGAACCACCAAGGGTTGAGAGGAGAAAGCAAAATGATGGACGCAAGCAAATATAAGGTCGGATACTTCCCGGTATCGAAAGAATATAACAAGTGGGTGGAAAAAGACCACATTGAAAAGGCGCCGATCTGGTGCAGCGTGGATATGCGCGACGGCAACCAGAGCCTTGTCATCCCGATGAGCCTTGAAGAAAAGCTTGAATACTACAAAGTGCTTTTGCAGGTCGGCTTTAAGGAGATCGAGGTCGGTTTCCCGGCGGCGAGCGAGACGGAATATGAGTTCCTCCGCACGCTGATTGACAACAACATGATTCCCGAGGACGTTACCGTGCAGGTGCTCACCCAGTGCCGCGAGCACATCATCCGTAAGACATTCGACGCGTGCAAGGGCGCACCGAGCGCGATTATCCACTTCTATAACTCCGTCAGCGTTGCACAGCGCGAGCAGGTATTTAAGAAGTCCAAGGAAGAAATCAAGAAGATCGCCGTAGACGGCGCGAAGCTCGTTAAAAAACTTGCGGCCGAATACGAAGGCAACTTCCGCTTTGAGTATTCTCCGGAGTCCTTTACGGGCACCGAGCCGGAATACGCACTCGAGGTCTGCAACGCGGTTCTCGACGTTCTGGAGCCGAGCGAGACGAACAACGTCATCATCAATCTGCCGGTCACGGTGGAAATGAGCATGCCGCACGTGTATGCTTCGCAGGTCGAGTACATGAGCGAGAACCTCAAGTACCGTGAATTCGTGACTTTGTCTCTGCACCCGCACAACGACCGCGGCACGGGCGTTGCGGACACCGAGCTGGCGCTCCTTGCCGGCGCAGACCGCGTAGAGGGTACGCTGTTCGGCAACGGCGAACGTACCGGCAACGTGGATATCATTACGCTTGCGATGAACATGTACTCCCACGGTGTTGACCCGAAGCTTGACTTCTCCGACATGCCGTACCTTGTGGACGAATATGAAAAATGCACGCGTATGCATGTGTACGAAAGAGCCCCGTATGCGGGCGCACTGGTGTTTGCGGCGTTTTCCGGCAGCCACCAGGATGCGATTGCAAAGGGCATGAAATACAGAGCGAAAAATAAGCTGCATCAGTGGAACGTACCGTATATTCCGATCGACCCGAAGGACATCGGCAGAACGTACGACGCAGACGTTATCCGCGTCAACTCCCAGTCCGGCAAGGGCGGCATCGGTTATCTGCTGGAGCAGACGTACGGCTATAACCTGCCGCCGAAAATGCGCGAGCACTTCAGCTATCTGTGTAAGGATATTTCCGACCACGAGCACAAGGAACTGAAGCCGGATGAGGTTCTGAATATCTTTGAAGAGAACTACCTCAATCTGACGAACGGTGTTACCGTGACGGATTTTGAGTTTATGCGCGACAAGGACAACGTGAAGATCGGCATCACGTTCGCGAAGGACGGCGAAGAGACCGAGATGGAAGCGGAGGGCAACGGTTCCCTCAACGCGATCAACAACGCGCTGCGTGCGTACACCGGTGCAGAGTACACCCTGCAGGTCTTTACCCAGCACAGTATGCAGGGACAGGGCTCGCAGAGCGTGGCGGCTTCGTACATCGGCCTTGAAAAGGAAGACGGTTCGATGTTCTGGGGCGCAGGCACCGACACCGACGTTGTAAAGGCGAATACAAAGGCGCTGTTGAGCGCTTACAATAATATGATCAAAGGGGGAGACTAAAATGAAAATGACCATGACGCAGAAGATCCTTGCGGCGCACGCGGGTCTCAGTGAAGTTACCGCCGGTCAGCTCATCAATGCAAAGCTGGATATCGTGCTCGGCAACGACATCACGACGCCGGTCGCGATCCATGAGTTTAAGAAAGCGGGCTTTACAGACGTTTTCGATAAGGACAGAGTGACGATCGTACTCGACCACTTTGTGCCGAACAAGGATATTAAGGCGGCGGAACAGAGCAAGACGTGCCGCGAGTTTGCGTGCAGCCACTGCGTGAGCCATTTCTATGACGTAGGCAAGATGGGCATTGAGCATGCGCTTTTGCCGGAGCAGGGCATTGTGACCGCCGGCGACTGCATCATCGGCGCGGATAGCCACACCTGCACCTACGGTGCGCTGGGCGCGTTCTCCACAGGCGTTGGCTCTACGGATATGGCAGCCGGCATGGCAACGGGCATGGCGTGGTTTAAGGTTCCGTCCGCGATCAAATTTAACCTGACCGGCAAGCTGCCGGAAAATTGCAGCGGCAAAGACGTTATCCTCACAATCATCGGCATGATCGGCGTGGACGGCGCGCTGTATAAGAGCATGGAGTTTACCGGCGAGGGCGTGAAGAACCTCTCCATGGACGACCGCCTGTGCATCTGCAATATGGCGATTGAGGCCGGTGCGAAAAACGGTATTTTCCCGGTGGACGATATTACGCTTGCCTATTTACAGGACAGAAGCGAACGCGAGCCGGTTGTATACGAAGCAGACCCCGATGCGGAATACGAAAAGGTTATCGATATCGATCTCGCAAAGATTGTGCCGACCGTCGCCTGTCCGCATCTGCCGGAGAACACGCACCCGGCAAGCGAGCTGCACGATATTAAGGTCGACCAGGTTGTCATCGGCAGCTGCACGAACGGCAGAATGGAAGACATGGAAGCGGCGTACAGCATTTTGAACGGCAAGAAAATCGCGGACGGCATCCGCTGCATCATCATTCCGGGCACGATGCAGATCTACCGCGAATGCGTGGAGCGCGGCTACGTGACGGCATTTATCGATGCGGGCGCTGTTGTTTCTACCCCGACATGCGGTCCGTGCCTTGGCGGCTATATGGGCATTCTGGCAGCGGGCGAACGCTGCATCGCCACAACGAACCGTAACTTCGTTGGCCGCATGGGTCATGTGGACAGCGAAGTGTACCTGGCTTCTCCGCACACGGCGGCAGCCAGCGCACTGACCGGCTACATCACCGAATATAAGGAGGCGTAAGCATGAACACACAGGGCAAGGTTTTCAAATATCCCGATAACGTCGATACGGATGTTATCATTCCCGCACGTTACCTCAACACCCCAAACGCACAGGAGCTTGCGCTCCACTGCATGGAGGATATTGACAAGGCGTTCGTAAAGAAGGTCGAAAAGGGCGACGTCATTGTGGCGGGCTGGAACTTCGGCTGCGGCTCTTCCCGTGAGCACGCACCGCTCGTCATTAAAACCTGCGGCACGGGTTGCGTCATTGCAAAGAGATTTGCGCGTATTTTCTACCGCAACGCCATCAATATCGGCCTGCCGATTCTCGAGTGCGAGGAAGCGGCAGACGAGATCAACGCAAACGACGAAGTTTCGGTCGATTTTGATACCGGCATCATTACCGACGTCACAACCGGCAAGACGTATAAGGCGCAGCCGTTCCCGCCGTTCATTCAGAACATCATCAAAGCAGGCGGCCTGTTGAAGTCCCTCAAGGAGGCGGAAAACAAATGACGAAGAATATCGCGGTGATCCGCGGCGACGGCATCGGCCCGGAAATCGTAAACGAAGCGCTCCGCGTGCTGGATAAAATTGCAGAGCTGTACGGACACACCTTTCATTATACAGACGTCGATATGGGTGGCTGTGCCATCGATAAGTGGGGCGACCCGTTGCCGCAGAAAATGCTCGATAAGTGCGTAGCTTCCGACAGTGTGCTGCTCGGCGCCGTAGGCGGCGACAAGTGGAATGATGTGCCGGGCCCGAAGCGCCCGGAAAAGGGTTTGCTGCGCCTGCGCGCGGGTATGGGTGTTTACAGCAATAACCGCCCGGCGAAGATTTGGCCGCAGCTCTCTGACGCTTCTCCGCTGAAAAAATCTATTGTCGAAAAGGGCATCGATTTCATCATCGTGCGCGAGCTCATCGGCGGCATCTATTTTGGCGAGCATAAGACCGATGATGCAGACGGCCAGCCGGTCGCGACGGACATTATGAAGTACAGTGAAGCGGAGATCGAGCGCATCGGCCGCATCGGATTTGAGACGGCAAGAAAGCGCAATCACCGTTTGTGCTCCGTAGAAAAGAGCAATGTGCTCGACACGAGCCGCCTTTGGAAGAAGGTCATGCACCGCTTGGCGGACGAATACACCGACGTGGAGCTGACCGATATGCTCGTCGATAACTGCGCGATGCAGATCGTGAAGAATCCGGCACAGTTCGACGTCATCGTGACGGAGAACATGTTCGGTGACATTCTTTCCGACGAAGCTTCCATGATCACCGGCTCCATCGGCATGATCCCGTCCTCGAGCCTCGGTGCGACGAGCTGCGGCCTGTACGAGCCGATCCACGGCTCTGCACCGGACATTGCGGGTCAGGACCTTGCAAACCCGATCGGCACCATTCTTTCCGCCGCCATGATGCTGCGTTACAGCTTCGATATGGCGAAGGAAGCCGATGCGGTGGAGCATGCGGTCTCCAAGTACCTCGACGCGGGCTACCGTACTGCCGACATCATGGAAGACGGCATGACGAAGGTCGGTTGCAAACAGTGCGGCGACCTCATCCTCGAATACTTAACGAAGGAGTAATTGAATGCAGCTTACAGGTGCAGATATCCTCATCAGAACTTTAATTGAACAGGGCTGCGACACCGTTTTCGGTTATCCGGGCGGGCAGATCCTGAACGTTTACGACAGTCTTTACAAATATCAGAATGAAATTCGCCACATGCTGACGGCGCACGAGCAGGGCGCTGCCCACGCGGCGGACGGCTACGCAAGAGCGACCGGCAAGGTGGGTGTGGTGATGTCCACCTCCGGCCCGGGCGCAACGAACCTTGTGACCGGCATTGCGACGGCGTACCTCGATTCCATCCCGCTTGTCGCGATTTGCGGCAACGTGCCGACGACACAGATCGGCACGGACAGCTTCCAGGAGATCGACATTACGGGCGTGACGCTGCCCATTACGAAGCACAACTACTTCGTCGGCTCCGTGGAGAATCTGGCGGATACCATCCGCGAGGCGTTTGCGCTTGCGCAGTCCGGCAGACCGGGCCCGGTGCTCATCGATGTGCCGAAGGATGTGCAGACAGCGGTCTGTGACTACGAGCCGCAGGCACCCGTACAGCCCGAAGAACGCCACGCGGCGAAGGACGTGCGCATCAAAGAAGCCGCGGCGCTCATCAACGCCTCGAAGCGTCCGTTCATTTACTTCGGCGGCGGTCTCATCACCTCGGAAGCACAGGAAGAAATGCTGGCGCTCGCCGAGAAGATTGACGCGCCGATCGGCTGCTCCTTGATGGGTCTTTCCGGCATTCCGACCGACCACCCGCGTTTCCTCGGTATGCAGGGCATGCACGGCCACTACGCTTCCTCTATGGCGATGCACGACGCCGACCTCATCATTTCGCTCGGCGTGCGCTTTAACGACCGCGTGACGGGCAACCGCGAGAAGTTTGCGAAGCTTGCGCAGATCATCCATATTGACGTGGACGGCTCCGAGCTCTCGAAAACCGTGAACTCCGCCTGCGGCCTGCGCGGCGACGTGAAGCTGACGCTGCAAAAGCTCATTCCGCTCGTCAACGCAGAGCAGAAGCCCGACTGGGAAAAGGCCGTGAAGGCCTTAAAAGAAACCGAAAACGATTATCTCGATATTCGCCCGGGTCTTACGCCCCGTAACGCGATCATGACGCTGAACAAGCACCTCGGCGAGAATACCGCCGTTGCAACGGACGTCGGCCAGCACCAGATGTGGGCGGCGCAGAACGTGAACTTCAAAAAGCCGCGCCGCTTCATTTCCAGCGGCGGCCTCGGCACCATGGGCTTCGGCCTCGGTGCGGCCATCGGTGCGGCGGTCGGCACAGGCGAGCGCAGCGTGCTCGTCACGGGCGACGGCAGCTTCGGCATGTGTCTCAACGAACTCACCACTGCCGTAACCTACAACGTGCCGGTTGTCATCCTTCTGATGAATAACGGCGTGCTCGGCATGGTGCGTCAGTGGCAGACGCTGTTCTTTAATAAGCACTATTCCAACACGATTCTCGACCGCAAGACTGACTTTGTGGCGCTTGCGCGCGCGTTCGGCGCGGACGGCGAGGCTGTTGATACCGTGGCGGCGCTCGACAAGGCGTTTGAGCACGCGTTCAGCTGCGACGGCCCGTATGTCATCGATTGCAGGATCGATAAGGACGAATTCGTCCTGCCCATGCTCCCGCCGGGCGGCAGCATGGACGATATTATCATGAAGGTGGGTGAATGAGATGAATCGATATACCGTAGCGGTTCTGGTCAATAACCAGTTCGGCGTGCTGAACCGTGTGACGAGCATGTTCAGAAGACGTCAGTTCAACATCATTTCTCTGACCGTCAGCGAAACGGAATCGAACGCGCTTTCCCGCATCACCGTCACGTTTGAGGGCGGCGAGACGCAGAAGCAGCAGCTCGTGAACCAGCTTTATAAGCTGCCGGACGTTTGCTCCATTAAAGAGTTCACCCCGGACACCTCCGTCAGCTGCGAGCTGATGCTCATTAAGCTGAAAAACGATTCCAAAACGCGCAGCGACATCCTTGCCGCGGCGGACGCGTTCGGCGCGACGACCATGGATTACTCCAAGGATTCCCTGATGCTTTGCCTGACCTCCGAATCGCGAAAAATCGATGAATTCGTCGATTTGATGCGCGACTACGAGATCCTTGAGATCTGCCGCACCGGCAATGTTTCCCTTGAAAAGGGTAGCACGACGATCCGTCAGGCCATCAATTTCTAATTTAGTTTGTCCATTTAAATTAACATACCAATTCATGCACAGAAAGAGGTAATTTATCATGGCAAGAATCTTTTATCAGCAGGATTGCGATCTGCAGAAGCTCGCAGGCAAGACCGTTGCCATCATCGGCTACGGCTCGCAGGGTCATGCACATGCACTGAACCTGAAGGACAGCGGCGTTGACGTTATCGTCGGTCTGTATGAAGGCTCCAAGAGCTGGGCAAAGGCCGAGGCACAGGGCCTCAAGGTCATGACAAGCGCTGAGGCTGCAAAGGCTGCGGACATCATCATGATTCTCATCAACGATGAAAAGCAGGCTGCACTGTACAAAGAGAGCATTGAGCCGAACCTGACCGAGGGCAAGACCCTGGCATTTGCACACGGCTTTAACATTCACTTCGGCTGCATCAAGCCGCCGAAGAACGTCAACGTCATCATGATCGCGCCGAAGGGCCCGGGTCACACGGTCAGAAGCGAGTATCAGGCAGGCAAGGGCGTACCGTGCCTCATCGCGGTCGAGCAGGATGCAACGGGCGACGCTTGGGACATCGGCCTCGCATATGCACTCGGTATCGGCGGCGCAAGAGCAGGCGTTTTGGAGACCACGTTCCGTACCGAGACCGAGACCGACCTCTTCGGCGAGCAGGCAGTTCTCTGCGGCGGCGTTTGCGCTCTGATGCAGGCCGGCTTCGAGACGCTGGTTGAGGCAGGCTACGACCCGAGAAACGCGTACTTTGAGTGCATCCACGAGATGAAGCTCATCGTTGACCTCATCTACCAGAGCGGCTTTGCCGGCATGAGATACTCCATCTCCAACACGGCAGAGTACGGCGATTACATCACCGGCCCGAAGATCATCACCGAGGAGACGAAGAAGACCATGAAGAAGATCCTGAAGGACATTCAGGACGGCACCTTCGCAAAGGAATTCCTGCTCGACATGTCTTCCGCAGGCAGCCAGGTACACTTCAACGCAATGCGCAAGCTGGCTTCCGAGCATCCGAGCGAGGCTGTGGGCGCGGATATCCGCAAGCTGTACAGCTGGAGCGACGAGGATAAGCTCATCAACAACTGATTTGAACAGAATCTGTTTTAAGGGGATAGCCATAGGGGAGTTTTCCTCTATGGCTTAAACCCTATTTACACACGGCGCGTTTTTCCATGTGGGACGCCGCGCCACAGCCAAAATTTCACGGATCGAGGAAATAAAATGAAAAGTGATTCTCTGAAAATCGGTACGCAGAACGCGCCGCACCGTGCGCTGTACCATGCTCTGGGCCTCACGGAGGAGGAGATCGAACGTCCGCTCGTCGGCATCGTCAGCTCCTATAACGAGATCGTCCCGGGCCACATGAATATCGATAAGATTGTGGACGCCGTAAAGATTGGCGTTGCGATGGCAGGCGGCACGCCGATTGTCTTCCCGGCGATCGCGGTATGCGACGGCATTGCAATGGGCCACACCGGCATGAAGTATTCGCTCGTCACGCGCGACCTCATTGCGGATTCCACCGAAGCCATGGCATTGGCACACGGCTTTGATGCGCTCGTCATGGTGCCGAACTGCGACAAGAACGTGCCGGGCCTTTTGATGGCGGCGGCGCGCCTTAACGTGCCGACAGTGTTCGTCAGCGGCGGCCCGATGCTTGCGGGCCACGTAGACGGCGCAAAAACGAGCTTCTCCTCCATTTCGGAGGCGGTGGGCGAATTCAACGCCGGTAAGATTACCGAAGAAAAGCTGCGCGAATATGAGTGCAAGACCTGCCCGACATGCGGCTCCTGCTCCGGCATGTACACCGCAAACTCCATGAACTGCCTGACTGAAGCCCTCGGCATGGGTCTGCGCGGCAACGGTACCATCCCGGCGGTATATTCCGCACGTATCGAGCTTGCAAAGCACGCGGGTATGGCAGTCATGGATATGCTGAGAAAGAACATTCGCCCGCGTGACATCATGACGAAGGACGCCATTATGAACGCTCTTACGGTCGATATGGCACTCGGCTGCTCCACGAACAGTATGCTGCATCTGCCGGCCATCGCGCACGAGTGCGGCATCGAGATCAACCTCGACATCGCAAACCGGATCAGCGAAAAGACCCCGAACCTGTGCCATCTGGCACCGGCGGGCAGAACGTACGTTGAAGAGCTTGACGAAGCGGGCGGCGTGTACGCTGTGATGAACGAGCTGAGCAAAAAGGGTCTGCTGCACACGAACTGCATAACCGTGACCGGCAAGACTGTCGGCGAGAACATCAAGAATTGCGTAAACCTGAACCACAACGTTATCCGTCCCATCGAGAATCCGTACAGTCAGACCGGTGGCATCGCCGTGCTGCGCGGTAATCTTGCGCCGGAGGGCAGCGTTGTAAAGCGCTCTGCCGTTCTGCCGGAGATGCTTGTGCATGAAGGCCCGGCACGCGTGTTTGAGAGCGAGGAGGACGCACAGGCGGCCATCAACGCGGGCAAGATCGTACCGGGCGACGTCGTTGTCATCCGCTATGAGGGTCCGAAGGGCGGCCCCGGTATGCGCGAGATGCTGAACCCGACCTCTGCTATCATGGGCATGGGCCTCGGCAACAGCGTGGCGCTCATCACGGACGGCCGTTTCAGCGGCGCAACGCGCGGTGCGTGCGTCGGCCATGTTTCCCCGGAAGCGGCTTCCGGCGGCCCCATCGGCGTTGTGGAGGAAGGCGATATCATCAGCATCAATATTCCGGAGAACAAAATTGAGCTGAAGGTGGACGAGGCTGTCCTCAATGAACGCATGAAGAACTTTGTGCCGAAGAAGAAAGAGCTTTCCGGCTACCTGAAGCGCTATGCGGCGCTGGTCTCCAGCGGTGCTTCGGGGGCGATCCTGAACTGATGGGTAGTTTACAGGAGTTGAGCATCCGCCTTTCCACGCTGGCGGTGTTCAGAGAATTACAGGAAGATGCGGTTATAAATAGTCTGCGTAAGTATCTCGCAGAGCCGTCCCCGGCGCTGTATGCGTCGTTCGTCTCTGCGCTGTACCGCGCAAACGGCGGCATACTCGGCGCGTATGTGCGCGAAATCTGCGAAAACAGCGAAAACGTCTACGTGCAGGCCGTGGGCAAAAAGGAAGAGATCCCCGCTTACCTGCGCGAGGCCGTTTTGGAAGAGCTTAAAACGCTGCAGATGACGGCGGAGCTCACGCCGGAAACGCTGCGCAGTGCGATGGAGTATAGGGGCTTTTTACCCGGCTTTGTCAGCGAAGCGCCGGACATTAAAGCGTGCTACACAGAGCGTACCGAGAACATCGGCAAGTACGGCTACGGCATTTACGCCAAAAACCGTATGTTCTACCTTGGCGAGAATGCCGAGATCGTGCCGGTCAGCAACCCGGACAAGACGGAGCTTTCCGACCTTGTGGATTACGCCCGCGAGCGCCAGATCATCATCGATAACACAAAGGCGCTGCTTGAGGGCAAGCCCGCGGCGAACATTTTGCTGACGGGCGACGCCGGTACGGGTAAATCGTCTACGGTGAAAGCCGTTGTCAATGCGCTGTGGCGCGAGGGTTTGCGTATCATCGAGGTGCGCAAGGATCAGTTACAGTCTATCCCGAAAATTCTCGATGAGCTTTCTGCGAATCCGCTGAAGTTTATTCTGTTCATCGACGACCTTTCGTTCCTCAAGGACGACGATAACTTCAATGCACTGAAAGCGGTGCTGGAGGGCTCCGTTACGGCGAAGTCGCAGAACGTGGCAATCTACGCGACGAGTAATCGCCGCCATATCATCAAGGAGAAGTTCTCCGACCGTGAGGGCGATGACATTCACCGCAACGATACGATGCAGGAGCTTGCATCGCTTTCCGAGCGCTTCGGCATCCACGTGACGTTCAGCAAGCCGAACAAGGACACGTTCCTGCACATCGTGCGCCACCTTGCGGAGGAAAACGGCATCGATATGCCGACGCAGGAACTGGAGTTGCTCGCCGAGCGCTTTGCGCTGGAGCGTGGCAACCGCTCCGCGAGACTTGCCCGTCAGTTCATCGACGGACTGCTTTCCAAGGCGGAATAAAAACCTTATACAGTAGACTGTTTTTGAAGCGGCACCTTTGCGGCTAAAACACGAAATGAAAAATGCTCCCGGTTTTTAGCTGGTTGCTCATAAAAAAGTGAATCCGACCTATGGCTGCAATCAAAGGTCGGATTCTTTTTTTATGTTAGGACTGGAATATCCATGGCTCCCCCTGACGCGGGAGGCTTGGATGCGGTGCAAAATCGCACATTACCGCACTACACCGAATGGTGTATAGAAGTGCGCCCTTACTGTTTGACAAATTGGAATTGATTTTCCTTTTTATTTCTTAGTATCAATCCAAATGAAAACTCTCTCGTCAGTTCTTTCAGTAACAACACCTCCGTTTGCTATTGCCACAGCTTGAGATGCTATGTTATCTAAAAGAATGGTTACTAACACTTTATCTATTCCCATTTCTTTCGCTTCATTAAGCAATAATCTCAGCAGTTCTTTTCCATATCCTTTTCCACGAAACGCTGGTGCAATTCCGTACCCGATATTTCCTCCTGCTTTTCTCAATGCCTCAGTCAAAAAATGTCTGACAGAACCAAATCCAACCGGAATACCATCAGCATATAGCCAAAAAGTTGTAGAAGGCACTTTCCAACCATCTACAATCCCTTCTTGCTCAGAATCCCTCTGTTTTACAATCAGCCATTCTTTATACTCATCAAATGTTAATCCGTTGGCTTTGTTAATTAATCCATTTTCTTCAGCAGGGATCTCTTGCAGCATTGTGTAAATATCTAAGCCATCATCAACTGACAATCTTTTTAATTCCAACATTATTTTCAATTCTCCTTAATCAAATAAACTCAAGTTTATCAGTCTGTTTAATCATATCATATGGCTTCAATGTACGGCAAGAACAATTCCGGCAGACATTACTGCCGGGAAGGAGGCACTTCGTAAGGAAGTGCCTCCTTCGGCTTTTGTAATCAGCCGGAATGATTGGACTGTAGGTAAAAAAACAATCATATTGGAGGGCTACAAAATGGAGAGGTACATCTACAACGAGAAGAATGGGCTTTGGTATGAGCTACAGGGAGACTACTATCTACCCTGTCTGAAACTGCCGAAGGAAGAAACGGCACATATCGGCATCTTTGGTCAGCGGCATCGTCGCTATCTTAAAACCCACCGCAAGGCGCTATATACCTCCCTGCTCACCAGAGGCAAACTGAATGGTTACCTTGCTGACATTAACCGGCAGGCAGAGGGAATGTTCTCTCGGCTGGTAAAGCAGCTTACCGAAAAAGAGGGCGTGACGGAAACGCTCAAAGCGGAAAATCAAATGCTGTGGGTACAGAAGATGAACAATCTGAAAAACGCCGCTATGGAAATCGTATCAAACGAGCTTATTTATCGCTAACACTGCACAAGTAAGGTCGCCGTCAACAGACGGCGGCTTTTCTCATTTCGGGTGTAATTCGAAAGCCACATCATACATATTTCGGGAGCAATCCTGCCGTTTGGTACACAGTAGTATATTGTTTTGAAAACATAGTCTGAAAGGCTAATTTATCTCGTTCATAATAGGCTGAAGCCGTTTGACCCAGCCTTAAATAGAGTTCCAGGTGGATATGCTTATCATTGCTGTCCTCGCGTACCACAGCGTGGTCGAGAATCGTAGCCACCGTTTCCGATTGGATCGATTCTTCGTAATTCAGATCCGCCCACAGCGCCTTTTCCAGCGCTGCCGTATAGTCCAACAGCTTTTCTTGTCCGTCCATCCTGATACCCCCGTCAGATTGATTTTTTCCATGATACCATATCTGGGAGTATGGAGCCAGAGAAACCGGTGATTTTCTGCTGGTAAATTCTACGCATTTAGAGCGGCACTATGGCGGGGATAGGATAAAACACTCACATACCCCGCCGACTATGCGGGAAAAACCTTGAAATATAGGGCTTTTTAAGGCCCTGAAGGCGTAGGTTGGTGCTTTGTTGCGATATGCTCCACGGTTACGGTGTATTGTTCATATTCTGTTTTCGGGAATCTTTATGAAATCTTCAAAATTGCCCGGTATGCTATCCGTAAAATCAAAGAAAGGACTTGATTATATGGATATGATTTTGAAAACGACTGACCTCTGCAAAAATTTCAAGGGGCAAATGGCGGTAAACAATGTGTCACTGAACATCCGGCGCAACTCGGTTTATGGTCTGCTGGGGCCGAATGGGGCTGGCAAATCCACGATCTTAAAAATGCTCACCGGCATTTTGCGCCCCACATCGGGAAGCATCGAGTTTGACGGCCACCCGTGGAAGCGGAATGATCTGGAGCATATCGGTGCTTTGATTGAGATGCCCCCGCTTTACGAAAATCTGACTGCATACGAAAATCTCAAAGTCAGAACTACATTGCTAGGTCTGGACAATGCACGAATTAATGAGGTATTGCAAATTGTCCAGCTCACGAATACCGGCAAGAAACGGGCCGGGCAGTTTTCTCTTGGTATGAAGCAGCGGCTTGGTATTGCTATTGCATTGCTGAACAGTCCCCAGCTTTTGATTCTGGATGAACCGACTAACGGCCTTGACCCTTTAGGGATTGAGGAACTTCGAGAGTTAATTCGCTCTTTTCCCTGCAAAGGGATTACAGTTATTTTGTCCAGCCATATTCTGTCAGAAGTCCAGCAGATTGCAGATCATGTGGGTATCATTGCTGGCGGCGTCCTTGGATATGAGGGAGAGCTTCGCGCCGGTGAAGATTTGGAACAACTCTTTATGGATGTTATTCGCAGGAATGGAAAAGAGGGGTATTAAATGGAAATGAGATATATTCAGGCCGAGAATCTAAAACATAAGAGAACTTTCACAAAAACGCTGATCGTTCTGGCTCCATTTGTAACAGCGCTTATGAACTTTTTTGCCCCTCTTTGGTTCCAGCTCAATTCTTATAACTGGTGGTATATACTGCTCTATCCCGGCTTTCTCACGCTTACCTGCGCTTTGGTTGAGCAGCGGGATAATGGCAAACTAAAATATCGTGCCGTTGCTTCATTGCCTGTTTCGCAGAACAAAGTCTGGAAAGCAAAAATTGGAGTGGCCGGTATTTACTCCTGTGTGGGGAATTTCATTTTCCTGGCGCTAAATCTGTTGGGCGGTTTTGCAATATTAGTTATCAACGAAATTCCCCTGACAATCGGAATTTGGCAGGCTGCGGCCGGAACAGCTTGTATTGTCATTGCAAGCCTATGGGAAGTTCCGCTGTGCTTATGGTTATCAAAAAAAGTTGGTATCTTTGTCACGGTTATTCTTAATGCCGGACTTGGAAGCGTTTTAGGGATTTTCACGGCTACAACCTCTTTGTGGATGATCTGCCCGTATAGCTGGGTGCCGCATCTTATGATTTCCGTGTTAGGTATTTTGCCTAATGGTGAGCCGGTTGCAGATCAGAGTACGGCAATGGCATTTTGGATGATTATACTTGTATTGGTCATTTCGCTGGCCTGGTTTGCGGCGCTGTCATGTTTAACGGCAAAATGGTTTGAAAAAAAGGAGGTGGGGTAACTATGGTATCTGTGGTTCGCTGCTGGAAAGCAGAATATCAGAAGTGTAAACACAGCATTTTGCTCTATATGCACAGCATGATTCCGATTATATGTGCGGCGATTTTTGCGGGTTACTATCATATATCCAGTTGGGAACCGGCGACCAAAATCAGTGCCTATCTGGAAGTATTGGCCGTTGCATTTCCGTTCTTGATTGGCATTATCGTGGGTCTGGTTGTTCAGATTGAAAATCAGGCCGGGCATTATCAGCTTTTGTTAGGAACAATCCCATCTCGCATAGCAACGTATATTGGTAAACTTGGGTTTCTGATGATCTGTGCTATGGGTGCAACATTTTTAGCGTTAGGAACATTCGCTGCACTATATAGGGATGCTCCGGCAAGCCTTTACCTGAAAGCAGGGATTCTATTGTTGATTACCATGCTTCCCATTTACCTGATTCATTTGTTTGTGGGAATGAGCTTCGGAAAAGGTGCATCTGTGGGATTGGGAATTGCAGGGAGTTTAATAGCTGCCCTTATGATAACAGGGCTTGGTGACGCTACATGGAAATATATTCCCTGGGCCTGGGGCGTTCGTGCTATGGATTACACTGTGCTTGCATGGAATAGCCCCCAACTGTATGCACAGGTAAAAACCGATTTTTTCAGCGGTATGATTATTTCTGTATGCTGCACTGTTTGTCTGCTGATTGCCAGTTTGGTTTGGTTTCATGGTTGGGAGGGAGGTAAAAACAGTGAATAAAAAGTGCCTGTTTGCCGTGGTAATTGCGCTTGTAAGTCTTATATGCTTATCGGCCTGCGGTGCGCTCCGCGATACCGCCGATAAAAATAAGGCGTTAAATGAATCTCTGCCGTATTATGAGCTGAACGCCGCAAACTATGATGAAATTTCATATAACGGCCTGACATATACCATAACGGATGAATGTCTTGAAATGTCAGAACTGCAAGAAGAAATCGGGCAGGTATCGAAACGCTTCAAAAATGTGGCGGGGGAAGATTTCAGTTTCGGCTACGTTTACAGTATTGTGGATGTGGATATAAGCAATGCCGTAGCTGTAAATATCAACAATGAATATCGGAAAGCTGACATTAAAAATAATGATGAGTAACCTCGACAATGTGGTATAATGGGGCGGGAGGTGATTTTTTGACCCACTTACTTGTAGTTGACGATGAAGTTTCTATCTTGGAATTGATTAAGAACAGTTTGGGGAAAGATGGATATTTGATAACAGTCTGTCAAAATGCGGATGATGTAGACATCAAAAAACTGCATTTCTATGACCTCATTCTTTTGGATGTGATGATGCCTGGCACAGACGGGTTTGAGTTTTGCAAACAGATCAGGAATATGGTAGACTGCCCGATTCTCTTTCTGACCGCAAAGACATTAGAGGAAGATATATTGTTTGGATTGGGCGTCGGTGCGGATGATTATATTACGAAACCTTTTCGTATTCAGGAGCTTCGCGCCCGTGTCGCGGCACATTTACGCAGAGAAAAAAGGGAGCATCACAGCACACTTTCATTTGAGCCTGATATAAGATTTGACCTTTCCGCAAAGGTACTGTATGTTTCAGAACAGCCGGTTCCCCTTACCAAAAGCGAGTATTCAATCTGTGAATACCTTGCGAAAAACCGGGGACAGGTTTTTACAAAAGAACAAATCTATGAAGCCGTTTTCGGGTTTGATGGAATAGGCGATAACTCTACGATCTCAACGCATATAAAAAATATTCGTGCGAAATTGGAGCATTTCAAAATAAGTCCGATCAGCACCGTATGGGGGATAGGATATAAATGGGAGTGAAAAAGAAACCTACATTGAAAATATTGTTTCGCCAGTTTGCTATCTCCCTCATTGTCATGCTGGTAGCGGCAATTATTGTCCCTTCTGGTTTGGAGGGACTTGCTGTAAATGCTGGATTAGCTACAAGAGCAAATCTAAGTGAATTGCAGGTAAAAGAGATCATTCCAACGCTGACGATTGCCCCGGATATTACAAAGGTTGTGATTCCACAGGGATGCGGCTACTTAATTCTGGACAAGAACTTTAATGAGCTTTACAGCAATATGGACGATGATGAAAAAGAAATTGCCCTGTTGTACGCAAAGGGAGAATATATTGAATATGCTACGGGGAGGCAGTTTGCACTTGTTGTCCGGGAAAACGAATTTTGCGTTTTAAGGTATTATATTGGTTCTCAATTTACAGTGTCATGGCTACCGGAATATTTTCCATCTCCTGACACGCTTGCGTTTATCCTGATGGCTGTAAATTCGCTGCTGGTCATTATCATACTGACCGCCAGATTTGCTAAGAACCTGCGTACACAACTGACCCCGCTTTTTGAAGCAACTGCGGAGGTTTCAAAGCAAAACCTTGATTTTGAAGTAGGACACGCCAAAATCAAAGAGTTTGAAGATGTCCTTGCATCTTTTTCAGATATGAAAGATAATCTGAAAATTTCGTTAGAACGGCAATGGAAAACCGAACAGACACAGAAAGAGCAAATCGCCGCGCTTGCCCATGATTTGAAAACGCCTCTGACGGTTATTCAAGGAAATGCTGATTTACTCACAGAAACAAATCTTGATGATGAGCAACGATTATACGCTGGTTACGTCGTGGAAAGCTCCGGCCAGATGCAGTCATATATTCAAACCCTGATTGATATATCACGGGCGGCGGTTGGTTATCAGCTCCATATTGAAAGTATAGACTTGCCAGCGTTCATGCAGCACTTGTTCGGTTATATGGAATCACTATGCCGGACAAAAGAAATCCGGCTGCAAATGAATACTGTTTCACTCCCTCAAATGCTGAAATTTGATAGGGTGCTGATAGAACGTGCTATTATGAATGTTATCAGTAATGGGCTGGACTACTCCCCGCAAGGCGGAACGCTTTATGTGGATGTTCAGAGTAACAACGGTTTCGTGGAAATTTCAGTCACAGACGAGGGAACGGGGTTTTCTAAAGAGGCATTATGCCACGCACAGGAACGGTTCTATATGGGCGATCAAAGCCGCAATTCAAAGTTACACTTTGGTATGGGTCTATATATTACAAATTCGATTATGGAACAACATAATGGTCAGCTTATTTTAGAAAATTCAAAAGAAACCGGCGGCGCAAAGGTTACTATGAAACTTCCTTGCTGATTTTCCGATAGTGTAATGGACGTCTTTTATGTCCGTCCATTTTTCAAATCTTTATGGAATCTTCAAAAATTCCTCTTATCATGTATCTAAAGAAAAAACATCTGCCCAGCGGCAGAAAAGAAAAAAACCGATGCTGGGCAGACCCATTTTCACGCTTAATTTATATTCACTGGTGGCGGTTTTGAGAAATCAAGGCCGCTGCTTGCTTTCTGTCATTCCCAGCAGTTAAAGGCATGGCGGCCCACGGGAGGACGCCGCCATGCTGTTTTACTATCATTATAATCTAATCCACTTCTACCGCTTAAAAAAAGCCTTGCCCCGCCACGGGAATATTCCGGCTATGAGTATGAACTATACCATGTAAGAAAACAACAAAACGCTTCAAATCGTCGCCCGGTAGGTTTACGACCTGCCGGGCGATTTTTGTCGATTTTCGCGGATTGTCATTTCCGGCAAAAAATCAGATGGAAAAGGAGGCGGTCAGCAGACCAGGGCCAGCATAGGCCCCTGACAACGGACAGGATCATCCTGTTCACTCCCCACGGAAAGGGGGTGAGAAGATGAAAGTTACCCCTGATGATTACGGGAGGCGCTGCCAGTTTGACCATTTTTGCAAGCTGGTACTGTACCATGAAGCCATTGACTACTTCCGGGAAAGGAAGCGTCAGCGTGGCTGGGAAACATCCTTTGAAACGCTGCCGCTTTCGGAACTGGACACGCTATGCACGATAGATCAGTACCCCAGCGACAGTTTTATATTTCCGGCCTATGACTGTGAGCTTCAGATCAGCGACGGGCTGGTGGCCGCTGCCTTTGCCAGCTTGCCCCAGCCGGGACAAAGCATCTTGATACTGCATTGTGTCATGAAACTGGCAGACGGCGAGATCGGCGCACTCATGGGAATGTCCCGAAGCGCCGTCCAGCGGCACAGGACTAAGACGCTGGAAACCATGAGAACAAGACTGACGGGAGGTATTGCAGAATGAAGCAGACCAGATATAAGGAGCCTTTGCCCCTTGCAGTGATCGAGGCGGCCCGCGCCGGTGACGCCGGGGCCGTGGAACAGGTCTTGCAGTATTACAACGGTTACATAAACAAGCTCTGTACCCGGACGCTCTATGACGATTGCGGCCAGCTCCATGTATCTATTTGCCGTGCTTTGCTTTTACCGTTCCCGCTGCTGCAAGGAAATTACCTGAGCTTGCAGCAAAATAATCTGTTCATTGAACCGATTGTTCCGCTTTTTGAATTCCTGCATGGTGATGGCATCGGTCACGCTCAGCTCCAGCAGCTTATCCTTTTTATCCTCCAGCTGTTGTATTTGTGCTTCCAACCGTGCTATTTTGTCGGAATGATCTTCTCCTTGCTGCGTGTCCGTGATGGAATCTATCACCAAACGGATGATCTGCCTTTGGTGCTTCACCAGCTTTTGAAACTGCTCCGCCAGAATCACATCCAATTCTCTGGTGCGAATGGTGGGCAGGTCATAACCGGCTTTGCCATGCTCGCGATACATTTTGCACTTCCAAAACTCCGTTTCACCATCCTGTGTTTTGAGGGACTGCCTATGAAACGATGTCCCATGCTTTCCGCAGATAATCTTGCCGCTGTACGGATGCCGGCTTTGATACCCCACACAAATGTGGTGGGGCTTGCATGATTTTGTCGATGATAGGCTTTAGCACAGGGGCTCTGCACCCGTTTTGCACGCAGTACTTTTGAGAAAATTCGCATTTAACTTGGGATTTCAAAAAAACATGGTACACTGCAAAAACAAATGCGGGTCAGCGAAAACGGACAGGAGGCGAAAGGCGATATGGCACGGGAAGAAGAATGGACCTGCGACTGTGAGTCGGATCCTTTGGCAGAGCATCGCCGGGAAAAGGAAAAACGCGCCCTCCATATAGAGCAGAGAAAGCGGCACAAGGAGCGGCTGTGCCGGGAGCTGTCCGGTAGCGGAAACTGCAAGCTGTCCATTTGGGTAGACAGCCGGAAGAAAAAATCCGGCGAAATCATCCTCATCAGGCGCTATAAGAACAGCAATATCCAGTGCCAGCTGAAAAAATGCTCGAAGCATATTGTCCGATGCATCCCGCCGGATGTCCTGCCGCCCAAGGGAAATCAGTATAGAAGGGCTTTTGACTACTGGTGGATATGGGAGTAACGAATTGAAAAATATTTCGATTTAACTTAAGTTTTCAAAAATACCGTGATACGCTGTAGAAAAAACAAAGGAATGAGTGGATAACAATGTCTGTCAAAACCAATATCAAGGACTTTTACGGGCGGGTGATCGGCACGGTGGTGGAGGAAAACAACGGTGACAAGACCATCAAGGATTTTTACGGCCGTCCTCTGGGCTACTACAAGAAAGGCCGCAATGTGACCACCGATTTTTACGGCCGGGTGGTGGCCTCCGGCGATCAGCTTACCATGCTGCTGAATTCGGACAAGTGAGAAAGCCGGGTGCCGCATTCCTACAGAATGCGGCACATCTCTTTTTATTAAACTCATTTTTACCACATGGTATCACGAAAAGCAGGAATTTTCAAGGATAATTGGGGAACTACAGGAAATCAATGTTGGGATGGGATGCTGTTTATATCGGAGGACTTGCAGTCTTCAGCGGACTATAGCTGGCGAGACAGCTCCGGCAGTTCAATGGGTGGGCATGAATGGATTGTAGGAATATATTCGGTTTGTTCCCACTACAAATTTTTTTAGGAATTGTGCTATATAAACATTTTGCAAAACATTTTAAAACGTTTTGCAACGAATCCTCCAAAGGAGATTAGCATTATGGATATGTACTTTTCTGCAAGAACGCATTTAAGCTATTCCTGTCCCTCAAAGCGAAAAAGCATTAAAAGCCCATTGACGAACAGGCGTTCTATATGGTATAATCTATACACTCTCATTAGAGAGCCACAACTGAATATCTGAAATGAAACACAAGGCAGCCGTCGAAAGAGATTGCGGCTGCGCCGCTCCTGATGCAGTGTCTGCCTGAGTCGCGGAAAAAGCAGACATTGAAGGTTTCTGAAAAGCAGAGCCGGTACATAGTTTCATCAAAGATATAGCGAGAGATCATCTCCCGCTGATTTGATGTGCTGTGTACCGGCTCTTTTTGCCGTTTGCGGAAAGTTTACAAAATTTACTTCGTTCAAATCGAAAATAAATTCTCAATTGATTAGCGTGAGGGCAAAGAGCCGACCTGACAACTGAATGACCGTCCGAATGGGATATGATTCTGCCACGACTTCCCCGATGGGGGCAAGCAGAACAACGCTGCGGTGAGATTCCGGGGCAGGAATAGAAAAACGACATTCGGGGGAAGCGGCAGAGTAATCTAAAAACATAAGGTGCTGTCCACAGGAATAACGAGCATCGGATTGTGGTCCCCACAATCCGGATCCGCAGCCTTGCGGCGTGCGGACCTCTCAGGGCGTTTTCTCGCCTACCGGCTCGGTCGGTGCTTCTGAGCTCAAGCGCTCAGAGGTCGCCACCGGCGACCCGCACCCCTGAAACCCTGCTGAGAAAGCAAAATTGACTGAAGGAGATGACAAAATGAAGGAAGAAAAAGTGCGTATCAGAGTACGCCTGACCGAAGAAGAAAAAGAGAAATTGGAGCGCAACAGCGCCCTGTGCGGACTGACCCAAAGCGAATATGTCCGCCAGCTCTGCCGGGGCATTCACCCGAAGCCAAAACCGCCGGATGTATTCTGGGAGCTGATGGAGGAGCTATATAAGGCCCATTCCGATTTGAAAGAGTGTGCCAAATATGGGCCGTCCGCCCTGAAACTCTGTGCCGAAATCGAACGGCTGGTGCTGGACTTGCAGGAGGCGATCTAATGGCAACGACTTCTCTTTGGCACATCGAAGGCCGACTGAAAGACCTCATCGACTATGTGGAGGACCCGGAAAAGACGGCAGCGAAAACCCCGGAGCTGCAAGACCTATACAATGTGTTTTCCTATGTCCAGCGTTCAGAGGCTACGCAGGAGGGTGAGTATGTCACCGCCATCAACTGCCTGAAGGAAACGGCGCTGCGGCAGATGATCCTTACCAAGAAGCGCTACGGTAAGACGGACGGCTATATCGCTTGGCATGGGTATCAGAGCTTTAAGCCGGAGGAGGTCACGCCGCAGCTTGCCCATGAGATCGGCGTGAAACTGGCAAAGGAGATGTGGGGCGACCGCTTTGAGATCATCGTCAGCACCCATCTGGACAAGGAACATCTGCACTGTCACTTCTGCTTCAACTCCGTGTCCTTCCGGGACGGCGGCAAGTACAATTATTCCAAAGCAGAACAGCAGCGTCTGCGAGAAGCCTCAGACCGGCTTTGTCGGGAATACGGACTGTCCGTCATTGAGAATCCTCACAAAGCACCTTCTCGTCCTGTTTGGCTGGATGAGAAAAGCGGCAAGCCCACCCGCTACAATGTCTACCGTACCGATGTGCGAGAGGCAATGGAGTTCAGCAGAACCCCCTACTATATGGAGGACTATCTGCGGCGCAAAGGGTATGTGACCGACTTCACGGGCAAGCACTGGAAACTCCGTCTGCCCCAATATGAGCACTTTACAAGGCTGGACACTCTGGATGAAAGGTGGACGCCGGAGAACATACGCCGCTCTATGGGCAGGTATGCCACCTTCGGCAATCGCAGGGCGTATATCAGTTATCCGCCCCAAATGCCACAGGAGCTTTCGGACTGGTTTCAGCCGTTCCATAAGACCGGTCATATCTACAAGCTGTACCTACACTATTGCTATCTGCTGGGGTACTTACCGAAGCATACCGACCACAAACCCACCAGTCCATACCTGAAAGAGGACTTGCGAAAGCTGGACGAGTTGTCCCAGCAAGTGCGGTATATGGGCAAATACGGTATTGAAATGCTGGACGATCTGTATGCCGATAGAGAGAAAATCCAAGGAGATATGGACAGTTTAATCTCTCGCCGTACCAAGCTGCAAAACAAGATCCGCCGTGCCGTACCTGCCGAAAAGGAAATCCTGCGTCAGGAAAAGGCGGGTGTGACGGAGCAGATTACTGCCCTGCGAAAGCAGTTGAAGCTGAATAAGGCCATTGAGGTGCGTTCTGCCAAGATACAGGAAAAGACGGATTTATACTTTGCCAATGAAATCCGTGCCAAGGAAGAGCAGCAACAAAAGAAATCGCAGAGAAGGGAGCGTGACGCACGATGAAAGACCGAAATAATGAAATCTATGCGCAAATTGACCGTATTACAGACCATCTTGTAACGATGCCGAAGCAGGAACGCATTGCGTGGTTTCGGCGGAGCGCCTATGTGCAGCCGCTGAATTTCACCAGAGAAATTGACGGCACGGTATATGCCGTAAGAGCCTTTTTCAGCGAGAACGCACGGGAGAACATCACCGAAAAGGTACAGCGCATCATCCTGAAAAGCGATGATAATAACAAAGAGATTTGAAACTACCACATTAAAGCGTTGAAGTTTACGGTTGGATATGGTAGAATAAGCTCACCTACAAATTCGATCATATCCGGCTGGGAAAGGAGCATCATGACAAAGCAACCGGATAAAATCACAGCCCTGTATTGCCGCCTGTCCCGTGACGATGAGCAGGACGGCCTGTCAGGGTCCATCAAAAATCAGCGAACCATCCTCGAAAAGTACGCACAGGAAAACGGCTTTCAAAACACCCGTGTGTTCATTGATGATGGCTGGTCAGGTACGAACTTCGCAAGACCGGCGTTCACGGAGATTATGGAGCTGGCGGAAAAGGGCCTTATCGGCACCTTGATCGTCAAGGATCACTCCCGCTTGGGGCGTAACCGCCTGATCGTTGGACAGCTTCTGGAAGAGGGCTTCGACAGTCTCGGCGTCCGCTACATCGCCATTATGGACAACATCGACACCGCAAAGGGCATCAGCGACCTTGTCCCGATGCAGGACTTATTCAATGAGTGGCACGCTAAGAACACCAGCCAGAAGGTACGCAATGTGTTCAAGAGCAAGGGAATGTCCGGCGCACCGCTGACCACCAACCCGCCCTTTGGGTACCTAAAAGACCCGGAGAGCAGGAACGGGTGGACCGTGGACGAAGAAGCGTCAAAGACTGTGCGGCAGATCTTCTCTTGGTGTGTGGACGGCCTTGGACCGACGCAGATTGCCAAACGCCTGAAAGCGGCAAAAGTGTCCACACCTACGGAGCATTGGGGCAATATCGGCCGGAATTGCAGCAAGCCACCCGCTGTGCCCTACAACTGGTGCTCGGCCACTGTGGCGGACATCCTCGGCAAACAGGAATACTGTGGCGATACGGTGAACTTCCGCAGCACCACCAAGTCCTTCAAGAACAAGAAGAAAATCGAGCGTCCGCCGGAGGAATGGCAAATCTTCAAGGATACCCATCCTGCCATCGTTGACCGGGAAACCTTCGCCTTAGTGCAGGAGCTTCGCAAGCACCGCCGCAGGCCCACGAAAAGCGGCATCGTCAGTCCCTTTTCGGGTTTGCTGTACTGCGCTGATTGCGGAGAGAAGCTGTATTACAGTGTCACCAACAACTACAAACGGGAGCAGGCGTACTTCTTCTGTTCCTCCTATCGCAAGAACTCCGAGGTTTGTTCTGCCCATTATATCCGTGAGAAAGTGGTGGAGCAAATCGTCTTAGAGAGTATGCAGCGCATTCTCTTAAATGTGCAGGTGTTTGAAAAGGAGTTTGCCCGCAAGCAGATGGACTGCTACACGGAGGACAAGAAGAAGCTGCTTGCCGCCAAGCGCCGGGAGCTGGGCAAAGTGAAGAAACGCATTGCGGAGATCGATACCCTGATTCAGAAGATCTACGAGGACAACGCCAGTGGAAAGCTGTCTGACGAGCGCTATGCCACCCTGTCCCTGTCCTATGAGGAGGAGCAGAAAACGCTGAAAGCAGCCGTTCCGGAGATGCAGGCCTATCTGGAAGCCGAAACGGATAAGACCGAGAGCTTGCAGCGGTTCATTCAGAAGGTGAAGCAAATCACGGAATTGAAAGCACTGACCCCTGAGCTGATCCACGAGTTTATGGATAAAATCGTGGTGTATGCGCCCAGATACCTCGACGGCAAGCGGGTGCAGCTTTTGGACATCTATTACAGCGGCGTGGGCATCCTCCACGAGCTGACCCCGGAGGAGATGGAAGAAGCCTTCCAGCACCACCTCGCTGAGCGTAGCAAAGAGAAAACGGCCTAACCACAAGGGTTACACCGTTTCCAAGAATTTATTAAATTGAGATACAAGAGCCGCCCCGGGGCACCTTCCTTACGGAGGGTGCCCCGACTGATGCTGTTTTATGGACATCTACATTTATGCCGGGAGCGTTTTTGTGTATACAGGTAAATTCGATTTTACAAATTGCTGTGGCGGCGGCTCGAACCCGTTTGCAGGGTACTGCCGAGGCTGGTGATGCAAAGGAGTGTTGCGATGAGAAACACGCCGGGAATGACGATAATCCACCACGCGTTTGTGAGCAGAGCCTTTTCGCCGACAGAGACGCATTACGCTTCGTATTCGCCGCGAATGTCTTCTTCCGGGGCGGGAATGGGGTAGTCGCCCGTAAAGCAGCCCGTGCAGATGCCGAGACCGTTCACCATTTCCGGCAGACGCTCTAAACGTAAATAGCCGAGCGTATCTGCGCCGATCTCCTTGCAGATCTCGTCGACCGTGTGATTATAGGCGATTAGCTGGTGGCGCTCCGGCACATCGATGCCGAAGTAACACGGCCACAGGAACGGGGGCGAGCTGATGCGCATGTGCACCTCTTTTGCGCCGGCGTCTTTCAGCATGTTCACAATCTGGTCGCTCGTCGTGCCGCGCACGATGGAGTCATCGATGAGGATGACGCGCTTATCCTTGACAACCTCGCGCAGGACATTTAATTTAACGCGCACGCTGGATTCACGGCTGCTCTGCTTCGGTTTGATGAATGTGCGGCCGACGTAGTTGTTTTTCACGAATGCCGTGCCGTAGGGGATGCCGGATTCCATGGCGTAGCCCTGTGCTGCCGCGTTGCCGGATTCCGGCACGCCGACGACGATGTCCGCATCCACGGGGGAATCTTTCGCGAGGAAACGGCCGGCAAGCAGACGTGCGGAATACACGTTGATGCCGTCAATGCGGCTGTCCGGGCGGGCGAAATAAATGTACTCAAAAATGCAGCGCCCCTGCTTTTCGGCGGGGAGGCAGTGCGATTTGTCGGAGAGAATGCCGTTCGGCGTGATGGTGACAATCTCGCCCGGCTCTACGTCGCGGACGAATTCCGCGCCCACGGCGTCAAGCGCACAGGTCTCGCTGGATAGGAAATACGTGTTGTCGCGCTTGCCGATACATAGGGGCTTAAAGCCATAGGGATCGCGCGCGCCGATCAGCTTGCGGGGGGACATGACCGCGAGGGCATAGGCACCCTCAATTTTGTCCATCGTGCGGCTGACGGCCTCCTGCACGTTTTTCGTCTGTACGCGCTCGCGTGCGATGTAGTAGGCAATCGTCTCGGAATCGATGGTCGTTTGGAAAATAGCGCCGCTGTACTTTAGTTTTTCGCGGAGGTCAACGGCATTTGTCAGGTTGCCGTTGTGCGCTACGGCCAGCGTGCCCTTGATATAGTGGATGATGAGCGGCTGCGCGTTTTCGCGGTTGCTCGCGCCGGCGGTGGAGTAGCGCACATGGCCCACGCCGATATTGCCGTGCAGGCGATTGAGGCGCTCCTCGTCGAATACCTCGTTTACAAGGCCCATGTCCTTGTAGTAATCCACTTTGCCTTTGGGGCCCTCGGTGTCGCTGACGGCGATGCCGCAGCTTTCCTGTCCGCGGTGCTGCAAGGCGAATAATCCGTAATAAATGGAAGAAGAAATGTCGTGTCCGTCAAAATCGTATGCGCCGAAAACGCCACATTCCTCGCCGGGCTTGTCCGTTTCAAATGGTGTTCGATCGTAGTTCATAGAAGTCCCCCGTTCCTCCGCAAACCGCGGTATTCTGCTGTTTGTGTTCTGTTTATCTGCCGAAAATACACAGGCGGCAAACGCCGTGAAAACGTTTCCCGCTTAACAGAATTATTATAATCGGATTTTCGTGAAATTGCAATTCTAAGTTTTAAAAACTGCAAATATGTGTAGAGGATGACAAAATCCTTTGACAAACGGCGCGCAAAATCGTTGAAACAAAAAACAAAATGCGGTATAATAGCAAGCGAAAGAAACGACGAGCCCGAACAGTCCGGGGGACTGTTCAGCCGTAAGAAACCCTATCAAGGGGGGTTAAACGGCGGTCAGAAACGGCCGTTAGAAAGAGCCATAACACATTTTTACATGTAGGATAAAAAATGAAAACAGAAAGGACCTCGCTATGCATATCGTTATTTTGGACGGCGGCTCTACAAACCCCGGCGACGTCTCGTGGGCGCCGCTCAGGGCGCTCGGCAGCGTCACCGTGTATGACTCCACTAAGCCAGAAGAAATCGTGGAGCGCGCAAAGGACGCCGAAGCTGTCATCTTGAACCGCAATGTTATAAGCCGCGAAATCATGCAGAAATTGCCGAAGCTGCGCTTCATCGGCCTTCTTGCAACGGGGTATAATACTGTCGATGTCAAAGCTGCAGGAGAACTGGGCATCACCGTGTGCAATGTGCCGCTTTATTGCGTGGAGACCGTCGCGCAGCAGGCGTTTGCGCTGCTTTTGGAGCTGTGCAATCACACCGAAAAAATAAGCGCCGCCACCCGCGGCGGCGACTGGGATAAGGCCGAAACGATGAGCCACAGCACGCACCCGCTGTTTGAGCTGTACGGCAAAACGCTCGGCATCGTCGGCTTCGGACATATCGGGCAGACCGTCTCAAAGCTCGGCGCGGCGCTCGGCATGAAAATTCTCGTATACAGCCGCACAAAACGGGAACTGCCCGAGCGTTATCAGTGGGCGGAGCTCGACGCGCTTTTCAAAAATGCCGATGTCGTCTCGCTGCACTGCCCGCTCACGGACGAGACCCGCGGGCTTGTGAATGCGGAGCGCCTTAACCTGATGAAGCCCACTGCGTTCCTTATCAATACGGCGCGCGGCGCAGTTGTGGACGAAGCTGCCCTTGCCGAAGCGCTGAACAGTGGCCGCATCGCCGGAGCGGGGCTTGACGTCCTTGTGCACGAGCCGCCGAAAAAGGATGACCCGCTGCTCGCCGCCCAAAACTGTATCGTCACGCCGCACATCGCGTGGGCGTCCCGAGACGCGCGCGCCCGTCTCATTAAGACTGTCGCCGAGAACCTGAAAGCGTTCCGGAACGGCACGCCACAGAACGTCGTTTCGTGATTTTATCGCTCTTTTCGCTTTTTGCGGAGACTTCAAAAGCTTTCTGTAAAAAGTAATGCAGAAAAGAGCAAAAGGCGAGAAATGAATCTCGCCTTTTGCTCTCTTTTGGGGAGGAGTTGTATTGAAAAGTCGCGGTAACGTTTACCGCAGAGCTCGTTGTCATTTGTTATGTCTCTATTATAACGACTGAAATATCGATTGTCAACGGTTTCTGAAACAATCTCCCTTTTGCTATTGTCGCACAAATCAAAACAAAAATTTGTGTATATTTTGCACATATAAATTGACCGTGTTCTTCCACATAAGCCGTTTGAAATCGTATCTCACCCTTAAATTACCCGCATGTTCTCTGCTTTATGCATGAAAAAGAGAATTTTGTGTTTGACGGAGGTTTTTCCATGATAAAGAAAAATGATTTGTTTGAAGCGGAGATCATCGCCATGACCGCCGAGGGCAGCGGCATCTGCCGCGCAGATGGCATGGCCGTGTTCGTGCCCGGTACCGCCGTGGGCGACCGCTGCGTCGTGCGCGTCGTAAAAGTCCTCAAAAAGTACGCGTTCGGGCGGCTCGAGGAGCTGCTTACGCCGTCGCCCGATCGCACCACACCGGATTGTCCCATTGCAGGCCCGTGCGGCGGCTGCGTTTACCGCCACATCACGTATGAAGCGGAGCTGAAGATCAAAACGCAGCGTGTTCGCGACGCCTTGGAGCGCATCGGCGGCTTTGAAAATATCCCCATGGAGCCGATCCTCGGCGCGCCGTCCCGCACGCGCTACCGCAACAAATGCCAGCTGCCCATCGGACTTTCCAAAAACGGCGAAATGCAGATGGGCTTTTACGCCGTGAATTCCCACCGCATCATCGACACGCACACCTGCCTTTTGCAGCCCGAGGTGTTTGATCGCGCGGCGGAAGCGTTCCGTGCGTGGCAAAAACTGAGCGGGGAGAGCATCTACGATGAAGCGGCGCACAGCGGCGTTCTGCGCCACCTTTACATGCGCTGCGGCGAAAAGAGCGGTGAGGTGCTCGTGTGCATCGTCGCGAACGGCGCAAAGCTGCACGGGGAAGACTTGCTCGTCAAAATGCTGCGCGAGGCTGTGCCGGAAATTACCGGCATTGTGTTAAACATCAACCGCGAGCGCACAAATGTCGTTTTGGGTCGCGAGTTGCGCACGCTGTGGGGCAAGCCCACGATCCGCGATACGCTCTGCAGGCTGGAGTTTGAAATTTCGCCCCACGCGTTTTATCAGGTGAACCGCACGCAGGCGGAGGCGCTTTACAACAAGGCCGCAGAGTACGCCGGGCTTACAGGTGCGGAAACGCTGCTTGACCTCTACTGCGGCACCGGCACCATCGGTCTTTCCATGGCGAGCCGCGCGAAGAAGCTCATCGGCGCAGAGATTATCCCCTCCGCTGTTGAAAATGCCCGCAAAAACGCCGCGCACAACCATGTCACGAACGCCGAGTTCCTTTGCGGCGACGCCAAAGACGCCGCGCGCATCCTCTACGAGCGCGGCGAGCGCCCCGACGTCATCGTCATCGACCCCCCGCGCAAGGGCTGCGATGCCGCCGTTATCACGACCATCGCCGCCATGCGCCCCACGCGCGTCGTCTATGTCTCCTGCGACCCCGCCACCCTCGCCCGCGATTTAAAGCAGTTTACCGCCGAGGGCTATAATATTGAGGCCGTCACCCCCGTCGATATGTTCCCGGGTACCGCGCATGTCGAAACGGTAGTCCTTTTGAGTAGGAAAAAAGTCAATGGATATGTCGGTGTTGATTTGGATGCAGAGAAGATTCAAGGTAAATCAGGGAGTGCTACATAAAAAGAAATTTAAGATTATGTATTGCGTAAATATGGTTTTAAAGTACATTCCGGATCTATTGGTCAAATCAAAACAAAGGCAGGTCTTGATAAACGTGAAAATTATAATATTGGATCCGGCGATGGACAAAAAGTATCTTGCCCACAGGAGAAGGAAGATGCCATCATGGATGCGTTTAGACATTTCAATATGATTTGATAAAAATTTGTTTACTAAGCATAGAGAGGGCTTGGCAATAAATGAATCTAATTTGGAAGATACAGATAAAAGCAGGATGAAGAAGGCATAAGACGAAGAGAGGCTTTTTTATAAAATGAAAATGGAAAATTATGCAGAAAACATATATTCTTTAGGTGAGACTGTAACGGGACAGACACAGGCTATGTCACAGGCCGTACGGAAAACACTGGAAAATAATGGCGGGGTAGGTATAATGACAGGATCTTATGACCAAAACCTGTCTATTTTGTCTGTGAATAATCTGCTGTTGCATAGTATAGGATATACATTCGATACTTTCATGGAACAGACAAAAGGCTCATTGAAAAACTTCTTTTATGACAAGGAATATGTACTGGAGCGAGACCGCTTTTTGCAGCTTCACGGAACAGGGGAAGCACAGATCCTTGCAGCAGACGGTACAGTGAAAAATATACGGCTTTGTAAAGAGGATGCGACAGATGAGGCGGGCAGACAGATCTGGGTTATGTCCGTACAGTTCAACTGGGATCATGTAAATTTGGCACTGCTCAATGAGGCTATCTGTTCCGGCTTCTGGTATTTTGACTGTGACGAAAACAGTGAGATTGTGAATGTAAACTGGAGTCATGAATTCCGAAAAATGCTCGGCTATCAGGACACTCTGGACTTTCCGAATAAACTGGAATCCTGGTCAGATCTTCTGCATCCACAGGATAAAGAAAGAGTAATGGCGCAGCTTCAGGCGGCAATTAAGGATAAGACGAACCGGACAAAATACCAGGTAGAGTATCGTATGAGAATGAAGGATAATCAATACCAGTGGTTTCGGGCATCGGCAGAAGGAATACGCCGTCTGGATGGTTCTGCCAGCAGGATTGCCGGGATTTTTATTAACATTGATGCGAAGAAAAAAGAAATCATGCAGGCACAAAAATCTGCTGCTTTCCACCGGGCTTTTACGAAAGCAGATCTGTGCGAGTATTATGTGAATCTGGAAGCGAATACTTTTGATACCTTTAAGGTTGAACCGTCCCTGATGACCGTCTTTGAACAGAGTCATACGTGGGATGAATTGATTCGGCATTTTGTGGATTCCTATGTTGTGGAGACAGATAAGAAGGCGGTATCCTCTTTTTACGACCGCGGTTATATTGCAGAAAGGCTGAAGGGTCTGGAAACCGAATTGTCTTTAGAGTGCCGTATCACTCTGAATGGAGAAGAACGATGGGTCCGCAATGTGGTCATACGTGGCGAAATAGAGGATTCAGAATATGCCATGATCTTTCTGCGTGATATCACAGAGGCAAAGGCAGAGAGCAAACGGCATCTGCAGATGGCAGCGGATAATGCTTCCATGGAGCAGCTGATTCAGAGTATTGTGCGTCTGTTTGACCGCTTTGTTGTCTGTGATCTGGAAAATGACAGATATGAATGCTACACTCTGAATGGACAGATGATATATAAACCTCTGGGAATTTATCATGATTTTCAGATGCAGGTTCTTGAAAAATATAAGACACTGGAACCATTGGAAGCTATAGATATCCTGATAACCCTGGATAATATTCGGAAAAAACTGAAAAGTGAAAATGATATTTATAAGTTTGAGTATTGCAGCCTGGATGAAAAGACTTATAAAATCGCTTCTTATATTCCCTTGGAATGGAAGAATGGAAAGCTGGAAAAGGTATTGCTGGCATCCATGGATGTGACACAGGAGAAGAAAGCAGAGATTGAATCCCGTCAGGCGCTGAAAGAGGCTTACCGGTCCGCAGAAAATGCAAATCGTGCGAAAACAGAATTTCTTTCCAATATGTCCCATGATATCCGGACACCAATGAATGCGATTGTGGGTCTGACGGCAATCGCAGGAGCAAATGTTGAGAGTAAGGACAGAGTCATTGAATGCCTCGGCAAGATCACAGAATCAAGCCGCCATCTGCTGGGGCTGATCAATGAAGTATTGGTTATGGCACGTATTGAAAGTGGAAAAATGACACTGGCACAGGAAGATTTCAATCTGTCAGAGCTGGTAGATAATCTTATTACACTTATGAAACCGGTGCTTGATGAACATAAACATAATTTTGATATACACATCAATCGTATTGAGCATGAGGCTGTCTGTGGTGACAGCTTGAGGATTCAGCAGGTATTTGTGAATCTGATGAGTAATGCGATCAAGTATACACCGGATGGTGGAAATATTACTTTTTCGATAGAGGAAAAACCCAATGGATTTTCAGAACTTGGATGCTATGAATTTACGATTGAGGATAATGGAATCGGTATGTCACCGGAATTCCAGAAAATCATGTTTGATCCTTTCAGCCGTGCAGATGACCACCGGACAACCAGAGTTCAGGGAACCGGTCTTGGAATGGCAATCAGCAGAAATATTGTGAACCTGATGAATGGCACGATTAAAGTGGACAGTACCTTGCACAAGGGAACTAAAATCACGGTAACAATTTATCTGGAGCTTCAGAAAAAAGAAAAAGAACAGGACAGAGATCTGATGAATCTACCGGTTCTGGTTGTGGATGATGATAAGACGTGCTGTGAAAGTACAATTGCCACACTGAAAGAAATCGGTATTACAGGTGAATGGGTTCTTTCTGGCAAGGAAGCTGTTGAACGTTGTTATGCACGTCATGAGTTAAAAGATGATTATTTTGCTGTTATCCTGGACTGGAAGATGCCGGAGATGGATGGTATAGAAACTGCCAGACAGATTCGGAAAAGGATCGGGAAAGAGATTACCATCATTGTACTGACATCCTATGAATTCAGCAAAATTGAAGAAGAGGCAAAGACGGCAGGTGTAGATGCTTTTATTGCAAAACCGCTGTTCCGTTCCCGGCTGACGGCTACACTGCGGCAGTTTACTTCAGGCAGAAAAGAAAATACAGCGAGAAATGATCTGGAGAAACTGTCAGAAGCAGATTATACAGGAAAAAGGATTCTGCTGGTTGATGATAATGAGTTGAACAGAGAAATTGGTGTTGAAATTTTGCGGATGACAGGGGCAGAAGTGGAAACAGCAGAAAATGGAAAAATCGCAGTTGAAAAAGTGGAAGCTTCTCCGAAAGGTTCGTATGATCTTATTTTTATGGATATCCAAATGCCTGTCATGAATGGTTATGAGGCAACTGCAGCAATCAGGAGCCTTCATGGTGAAAAGGGAAAACTGCCTATTGTTGCCATGACTGCCAATGCTTTTGCAGAAGATGTACAGTTGGCCAAAAATACAGGCATGAATGGACATATCGCGAAACCGCTGGATATGAATAAGCTGAAAGATGTTCTGGAAAACTGTCTGTAATTGCCTTTCTGGATGCATGGGAAAAGCAGCCGGGAAACATAGAGAGGGTTTTGTTATGACAGAAACGAAATATATATATTTCCGAAGCAACCGCATTCCATGGCAGTTTTGGCTTTCATAGCCGTGCTGATCATTTTGTTTCTTGTCCTGATTGTAATAGTACATATGAGAAACAGAAAATTAAAAAGTATACTGGAAGAACAGATGGCAGAAAGACAACTTCTGGATAAGATGTCTGCAGATTCCTTTGAAATTCTCCATTTGAGTGCCGGGATCAACGTAAAAGAAATGAATCTGAAGCAGTATATGGAAAGCGTAACGTTTGAGAACAGAAGACCGATTGAAAACGGTAATCCGGTCGGAGAACAGATTGTGCTTGAAGGTACCGATGCGGTGAAGGAAATGCTTTCCGGCTTGGTATGAGACTTAAAGCGGTACGACTTTTTTGCAAGGTAAATTGATAACGCTGCTAAAATGTTGACAACATAATGCCAACCTATTATAATAAAATCCAGCTTTATTAGTATTTATGTTTTTCGTTGTGATAGGAGGATAAAATGTTAAAAACCGTCCTGCTCCAGAAAATAAAACCGTACCGTCGGGTAAATAAAAAAGGCTTCACGCTTATGGAAATGCTGATTGTCGTGGCTATCATCGCGATACTCATTGCGGTCGCGATTCCGGTTTTCAGCGCACAGCTTCATAAGGCAAGGGTCGCAACGGACTGGGCGAACCTGCGGTCGTTTTACGCCGACATACAAACGGATTATATGACAACAGGGGAGCAAAACCCGAAAGTCCCCGTAGATTGGCACACAAACCCAGCTTACGACTGGCATTCGGTGACGTTTTTGAACGGACAGAAAGTCAAAATGAAAGCAGGCTTCTGCGCGGTGAGTTTTACAAAAGATGTGGGTTATTCGATCGAATACGATTGTAACGACGGACACCCAGCGTGCCATCTCAGCCTGCCTGTAAAATAATATCTTGTTTAGAAGACTTTGTGCATTTTATGTGCAAAGTTTTTTTGCGGAAAAGCAAACCTTAAAAACATAAACCAAGAAAGGAGTCGCAAAATCCCCCCTGTAACCGCGTTTTTGTTATTGTTTTCGATTCCCTCGGTGCGGCTTTCGAAGCTGCTGTAAAAGATGCTTTTTTTCGTAGTATCCGTCAAGCAAAAAAGAGAGTTCTGCTGGAGGTTTTCTACTTTTTCCTCTACACTGGAGGAAAAGGGGGAGATGCTTTTGGAACGACCGGTATTCAGCTTTTTTTCAAAACTTATTATGCCGTTGTTTTACGATAAAAAGTTTTTGCGTGGCCGCTGGTTTGAGGAATCCAGTCTCGGCTGGACATGGTGCTGGCGAAACTTGTGGATGCAGAAGGTAAAGGGCATCAATCGCGATATTCCGTTCCCGGTTTCTTTCCGCAATGAAGTAAGCAGCGCGGAAAATCTGATTTTCGACCCGGATGATATGAACGATTTTAACGCGTTCGGCTGCTATTTTCAGAATTTCGCCGCCAAAATCGTCATTGGCAAAGGCAGTTATATCGCGCCGAATGTCGGTCTTGTCACGGCAAACCATGTGCTGACCGATTTGGAGCAGCATCAGCCCGGCAAAGACATCGTGCTTGGCAAAAACTGCTGGATCGGTATGAATTCCACCGTTTTGCCCGGCGTGGTGTTGGGTGACCACACCGTTGTGGGTGCGGGTTCGGTCGTGACGAAAAGCTTTCCGGAGGGCTGGCAGGTTATTGCCGGGAACCCTGCAAAGGTGATTCGCAAGCTCGAAAAGCCGACGGGAAATGAAAATCAAAACAAGACAATAGTTTAATAGGTGATACAAAAGAAAGCTGCTGCGGCCTCCCACACGGGAAACCGCAGCGGCTTTCTTCTATATAGGGATATGAACGTGTAATTTAAACTTACAGGCGATACAGCTTTTCGCCCACAGCAAACCAAATCGTGCCGTCCGGCGCAAGTGTCGCGGTACGGCAAAGCCCCGGGGCCTCAAATTGCTCTGTAAGGCGATTTGTTTCGGGATTGAAGAAATCAATCATTTTGCCGGTGAATACGGCGCACAAACCGTTTTTCAGGTCTAAAAGCTCGTGCGCGATACAGTCATCGTTGTACGCATCCACGCCGGTCTTGCCGATGAGCGGCATTTCGCAGCGTGTTTCCAACGTGTCGGGGTCGAGTACGGAAAGCACCGGCGTGCCGTCCGATTTTGTGCGGCTGACAACAAGGCGGTTTTGTATATACAGAATTTTGAAGAATAAAACACCTTTATCAAAAACGCGCTGCCCGACAACTTTGCCCTCATAAGCGATTTTCAAAACCCGAAAAGTGTCCCGGTCCGCCATCAGTCCGCTGGCTTCGCCGTTTGTCACGGCATAGAGATATTCGGGCGCGGCACAAAGATGCTCAATGGCCTGGTCGCCTGCAATGCCGAACCAACTGGTGACTTTCTGCGTTTTGGTGTCGATCTTTGTGATGCCGCCGCTGCGCACGCCGTAGCTTGCCCACCAGCCGGTCCAGATGTTTCCGTCCGCGCCAAGCACGCTTTTTCCGTGCGGACGCACCATTTTCGGCGCACAAGAGCCGAGCAGGCGCGGGTTGATGTTATTATACTGATCCCACGGCGTTTTAGGGTCATACAAAATGTGGTCGCCGTGTATGTAGGAGGTCAGGTACAGCCTGCCGTCAAGCGGTACAATGCCGTATACCTCACCGCCGGCCGCCGCAACGGAAGCGGAGTTTTCAAATGTACCCGTTTTTGGGTCATAGCTGAAAATCGTCTGACCAAATTCTGCACTGCCCCAGATCAAACCGTCCGGGTCGGCCGCAAGCGTCATGATGTTGCACGGGATCGGCTCGGCGGCGAGCAACTCAAAATGCCAGCCATCGTCTTCTTCCCAGATGAGATCCTGCCCCTTGATGCCGATGCGCTTTCCGTTTTTGCGCGTGACAATATGGTTGCCGGCTTCGCCTGGGAGCAGTCCGTAGGGAAGCGGTTCGTTTTGCTTTTCCAAATACGCTTTTACGTCGTTCGGTAGATTTTCCGGTTGTTCGTCGAAGGCAAATTGCACTAAAAATTGATTGGTTTTTATATTATATAATCGGTACGCCGTATCGGTTTTCGTCAAAAGGCAATCTCCAAACGCCGCAGCGATGTTTTCGCCCGCGCCGCCGACCTGCATGAATTTTTGATTTGCAAAAGTATAAAGCCAAACGGTATTCTCGTGAAAGCCGGAGTTTACCGCCACACCGCCGCAGACGGGCGTAACGTTTTTGGTGTAGCAATTTTCTTTGTCGGAGCCGACATGTCCGAGACTGACAAGCGTTTCTTTTTCCGGATCATATTCCAAAAGCGCGCCGCCCGGCCAGGTTCCGCCGTAGATTCTGCCGTTATCGCCTCGGGCAAGATTCCAGATGTACCGCTCGCCTTCGACGGTCAGCGAGGAAAGGTACGTCCGCGTCTTCAAGTCAAACCGATGCAACGCTCCGTGATCGGCACATGTGCCAATCAGCAGCATTTCTTTTTCTTTTAAGTACAGCACGGCCCATGCGCCGGCATCATACGGCAGCGGGTAGTTTTCGCACGTTTTGGTTTCGGGATCGACTAAGATCAGCGCGCCGGTGGCGCCGCCTGCATAGCTGACAACAGCAAACCGTTCCTTGCCGCTCAACGGGTCAACCGGAATATAATCCGCACCGAGAATACAGAAATTCCGGCAGGGCAAAGCAGCTAAAAAAGCTTCTCGTCTTGCGTTCATAAAAATGTCCTTTCTCTTTTACGGCACTGTAAAATACCGCGTGTTCTTTTCATATATACTCTGATTTTTGCACAGCACTGCGCACATTTCAAGTCCGATTTTCTGCAAAACTTGACGGATTTTACGAGATTTTTTGACTTTAACAATAAAAGATCATGCGATTTTATGATAACTTTAGTGAAACTTCCGAAGAACTAAGAATAGTACATATTTTACGAAGAATTCTCCATATCAAGGGTGTTCACAGTGTGTTAAAATCCTTTCATCAAAGAAAATTCGGTGCGGCGCAGCGGTTCGCCGCAGTAAAACAGAGGGAGGATGCTGTTATGGCAAAGAAGGCCGTGCAAAAGCCGGTGGGCAGTACGCGCAGCTTGTGGTCGCGCATATGGGAGAACAGGTTCCTGTATGTAATGCTGCTGCCAATGGTTGTACTGCTGCTTATTTTCAACTATTATCCGATGTATGGTGTAATCTTAGCGTTTAAAGATTTTAACTTTTCGGCAGGTATTCTCGGAAGCCCGTGGACCAAAAATCATGGCTTTTATAACTTCCTGCGTTTGTTTAGGGATCCGTCTTTTTCAAATGCCATGATTAACACGCTGTCCATCAGCCTCGGCCGTTTGATTTTCGAGTTCCCAATTCCGATTATGCTGGCGCTGCTCATCAATGAGATCCGCTCCAATAAATACAAAAGAGTTGTGCAGACGGTCTACACGTTCCCGCACTTCATCTCATGGATCATCGTGGCGGGCCTGTTCTTCAATCTGTTCTCAAACGACGGCATCGTAAATCAGATATTCACAGTGATCGGTCTACCGAAGCAGCATGTGCTCAGTGATCCGAACACATTCCGTCCGCTCGTTTACATTAGCTCCAACTGGAAAGAAATGGGCTGGAGTGCTATTATATACCTTGCCACCATTTCCGGTATCAGTCCGGAGCTGTACGAGGCGGCGCGCATCGACGGCGCGGGTCGCGCGCAGCTGGTGCGGCATATCACGCTGCCGTGTCTCAGCGGCACCATCGCCATTCTTTTAATCTTACAGATTGCCAGTATGATGAACGCAGGCTTCGACCAGCTCTTCAACCTTTCCAACGCAGCGGTCCGCCAGAGTGCCGACATCATCGATACGCTCGTTTACCGCAAGTCGTTTTCGGAGGCGGCGAACTTCGGTTACACTACGGCCATCGGCTTGTTTGAATCTGTCATCAACTTCGTTCTGCTTTTGATCGGCAATACCATCACTAAAAAGCTTAACGGCAGAGGCATTTATTGAAAGGGGGCAGCAAAATGAGTGAAATAACCGCTTCTCTGCACGCAAAGCCCGCAAAAAAGAAAAAACTGAACCATTACACAGGCTTTGATTATTTCCTGATCGTCTTCATGGGTCTGTTGGCGCTTATCACCGCGTTTCCGTTTTACTACATGCTGATTGTTTCATTCGGCACCTACGAGGACATTCATGCGCAGAGCATTTATCTGTGGCCTACCGTATTCGATACCAGTGCATATGAGCTTGTTATCGGCAACGCGCAGTTCTGGAGCTCCGTGCGCAACACCTTGTTTGTTACGGTCGTCGGTACGGCGCTCAGCGTCGTTATTATGGTGGCGGCAGCTTACCCGCTGACAAAAAAAACGCTGTTCGGCGGTAAATTCTTTTTCAATATGCTCATCTTCACCATGTTCTTTGGCGGCGGCATGATCCCCTGCTATCTCGTCGTTGAGCAGCTCGGTCTCGGCAACAGCATCTGGTGCATGATTTTCCCGTGTCTTATCGGGCCGTTCAACATTATTTTGATCAAAAATTACATAGAAGATCTGCCGCTCGCGATCGAAGAATCCGCAAAGATTGACGGCGCGAACGATATGGTGATTCTGTTCAAGATCATTCTGCCGATGTCCACACCGATTATCGCGACGGTGGCGCTGTTCGTAGCGGTTGGCAACTGGAATTCCTACTGGATGGCGATGCTGCACATCAATAAGCCGAACCTGTATCCGTTACAGCTTTTGCTGCGCAACATGCTGCTGAACACCACAAATTCCATGACCGGCGTAAAGGCCGCCATTATCGCGCAGGAAAAGAGCGTATACGATCTTTCTTTGCAAATGGCGACCGTTACCGTTGCGACGGTACCGATTTTAGTTGTTTATCCGTTTGTGCAGAAGTATTTCACCAAGGGCATCATGCTCGGCGGCGTAAAGGGCTGATCTGCAAAAAACCTCAATTTTACACAGTACCAAAATCCGAACGGTCGGATGGTATAATAAACTTTCAAGATTTAGGAGGATGTAAGTATGACGAAGCTATGGAAGAAAATCTCCGCAGCGGCACTGGCCGCAGCCCTGATGCTTTCCTGCATGGCGGGCTGCTCCGGCGGCGGAACGGAGAGCAAAAAGGAAGAGGGCAGTTCTGCGGCAGACGAAAGCATGTCTCAGGGCTCATCCGACGGGAGCGCAGAGTCCTCTCAGAGCGATGATTATGCAGAACACATGACGCTCAGCATCGCGGTGTGGGGCATCGGCGATACGATCATCGACGGCGAAGACGAAGTGCGTGACCGCTTGTACGACAAGTTCAATATCGATATTGAACCGTATGCGGTAACTTGGGGTGACTACGGCGAGAAGATTCAGCTTTGGGCCGCAACAAATCAGCTGCCGGACATCACCGCGTACGATGCTGCGTATACCGATACGTTCCGCAAGTGGCGCGATCAGGGTGTTGTGCGTGCGCTGCCGGACAACTGGGCAAGCTTTGAAAATGTTGCGAAAATGCTGGATAACGCGGAGGGCCGCGCCATGAACGAAGTGGCGGAAACCGAGGCAAATCCGGTGTTCTACGGCATTCCGCGCCCGAACTATCAGAGCGATGAAGACGGCATTACGGACTACGGCATCGCCATTCGCCGTGACTGGATGGAGAATGTCGGTGTGACGAAAGTACCGGAAACGCCGGACGAGCTTTTGGACCTTTTGAAAAAGTTTGTAACAGATGACCCGAACCAGAGCGGCAAAGCCGATACAGTCGGCCTTGCAGGCTACACGTTCAGCTGGATGACGGTTCTCATGAACGGCGAATGCCCGGATGCCGTAAACGGCTTCCGTTGGAGCTTTGCAGAAGACGGCTCTCTTGTGCCGTGCTTCATGACAAAGAATTTCCTCAACGGCGTTAAGGTCATGAAAGAATTCTGCGATGCAGGCGTCATCGACCCGGACTATATCATCTATAAGGGTGAAGACGGCCGCGATAAGTTCCTCAACGGTCAGGCGGGTGCTTATGCACACTCCGGCCCGACATACAGCGGTACCGGCATCATGGCAGAACGTTTCGGCGAAGCCTATCCCGATAAATCCCTTGATGAGATCGTGGCATTCGTACCGCTCTTTGCAAACAGCGAGACCGGCAAAACCACATTCCCGGCACCGAGCAAGTATTGGTCTGAGACATATCTCAGCAGCAATGTGGACGATGCAAAGGCACAGCGCTGCATGGCACTTATGGATTACCTTTTAAGCGTTGAAGGTTATGAAGACATTTCCCTCGGCATCGAAGGTGTTTCCTACAAAAAGCTCGGAGAGGGCAAGTATGAAGTCCTCCCGATGACAAAGGAAGACGGCTCCCCCATGACGGTCGCAGAGCGCTATCCGTGCACAGGTCTCTACTCTCTCGGTTTCTGGGGTCCGTACCGCCAGGATATTGCCCCGGGTCATACCGATGGTCAGATTAAGCTCTATGACGATTATCAGACGCTGATGTTTGATGAGAAGAAAGCAGCCGTTGCCGATGCACCGAACACAAAGGGTCTCCTTCTGGATGAAACAAAGGATCTTGCAACGGCGGACGACCATTACGAGGAGATCATCAATCAGCTGATGACGTCCGACGACATCGACGCCGCATGGCAGGATATGGTCGACAGCTACATGAGTCAGGGCTACGATCAGGTCATCGCAGAGATGAATCAGCTTTATAAGGATGCAGGCAGATAAATACGGATAACTCTATGTGAATTCCCTCCTTTGCCTCAGGGCAGGGTCGGCGCAAAGGACGTCGGCTCTGCCTTGTTCTTTTTCATTCCGTTCTGTTCATTTGCCACGAAAAATGGTATAATGCAAAAAAGAATATATACCAAATTCATGAGTGGGAGGCAGAAAAATGAGGAGAAAATCAACAGAAAGCGGCATGCCCATCGTTACATATATCGGTGCGGCATGCATGGTGCTTGTCCTCGTGGTTTCAGCGGTATTCACGGCCGGTTACGAGATTTTTTCAGAGCATGTGCGGCAGTCCAATTTAGCGTACACCGCACAGGTTTTCACGCAGTTGGAAGATCAGCTGCAAGCACAGCTGCAAACGCTGGAGGATAGCCTCAAGGGTCTTGCTATCAACCGCACCATGGCTGCATTTTTCAAGGGAAAATTTCAGGAGCTTCCGTTTGATTCGCGCCGCGAACTGGATTCGCTTACCATGGACGTTATGCTCGTCAACCCGGATATTCGGCAAATCGTGGTCGAGGGTTACAACGGCATTACGTATTATGCGGCGGACCACAATCAGGTGCTTTCGGATGCAATCCAAAAGCTGCCGGAGCAGCCGCAGTTTTACTACGATCTTTCGCCGGGCCTTACGATCGGTAAAGAAAACAAACGATGCTTTCTGCTTTCCACCTCCATGTATGATATTTGGAATTATACATCCAGCTTTTTCCTCGGTCGCATGACGATGGTTGTACAGCTTGAAACGCTTGGACTCGAGAATTTCACGGATCAGTATGATATGAGCCTTTTTCTTTTAAACGAAAACGGCATTTGCGCTTCAAACCGCGAACCTACCGAAATGGAACAGCAGATTTTGGCACGTGCGGATATTTTTGAGGACGGTCAACGGGAGATCATCGTAAATGGCAGGTCGTATCTGGTGCACACGGGACACATCAAGGCGCTGAACAGCAGCCTTGTCAGCATTTTACCGAAGGAGAACATCATGCAGGAGCTCGACCAGATCCGCAAAAGCGACATATGCTTGATGGCGGGCGCCGTGATTTTGATGATTACCGTCATGTTTTGGTTGAATCGCAAAATCAACGAGCCGCTTTATCAGTTGATCTCCCACATGCAGCGTATCGAGCATGAGGAAAAGCGATATTTCGGCAACGAGCTGCATCTTTCCGGTTATCGCGAGATCCGACAGGTTTCCGAAGAGTTCAATCATATGATCCGCAAAGTCGGTGATTTGACGGACGACCTTGTGCAGACCACAACAAATCTGTACGAAGCGCAGCTGCAAAAAAAGCAGGCAGAGCTTTTACAGCTGCGCAGCCAGATTAACCCGCATTTTCTGTATAACACCTTGGAAAGTCTCATCGGCATGGCGTATCTCGAAAATGCCGACCAAACCGCAGACATGGTGAAAAGTCTGGCGCAGATTTTTAAATACAGCGTAAAAGGGCAGGATTTTGTTCTGGTGCGCGAGGAAATTGCCGTGACGCGCGCGTATCTGAGCATTCAGCAGCGGCGTTTTCCGGGTGTGTTTGAGGTGCATTTCTGTGTGGATGACGATGCCGTGTCCTGCCAAATGCCTAAAATGCTTTTGCAGCCGCTTGTCGAAAACGCCGTCAGCCACGGATTTCGCGAGCAGTTTGCGGGTACCGGCGGACAGCTGACAGTTGGTGTCCGACGCGAAGACAAAAAACTGCATCTATGGGTGGAAGACAACGGAAAAGGACTGAACGCGGAAAAAATGTCGTATTTTAACGAAATGTTATGCGGCGATACAATGCCGTCCCCCGATTCCATCGGACTCGAAAACGTGATTGGTCGCATTCGCTTAATCTACGGCGGTGCCGGCGTATTTCACATGACGGGAGAACTGGGGCACGGCGTGCGCATCGATATGGAGTTGCCGCTCACATACGGAGGGGAAAAGCATGTATAAAGTAGTATTGATCGACGACGAGCCGCTGATTCTTGTCAGCTTGGAGCGTCGCATAGACTGGGCAGCGCACGGCTTTACCGTCGAGGGTAAAGCGCGCGGCGGGGAAGAAGGCCTGCGGCAGATTCACGATTTGCAGCCGGATCTCGTCTTTACGGACATTCGAATGCCGGATATGTCGGGACTCGATCTTCTACGGGAAGCACGCAAAATGTATCCGGATATGCTGTTCGCCGTTTTGAGCGGGTACAGCGAATTTGAGTATGCCCGTAAGGCGATCGAGTACGGCGTTTTGGGCTTTTGCTTAAAGCCGTTCGACGAAAACGAGCTTTACGCTCTGCTCGATAAGGCCGCGGCACTGCTCGGAAAGCTTGAAAAACGCGAAACGGAAAAAGCAACGGAGCCCGCGCGCTCGGAGACCATGCGCGGCATTCTTCTGTATTTGCAGGAGCATTATAAAGACCCGGAGCTCTCCACCGTGGAGGTCGCCCGCGTATTTGGATTCAACCCGAATTACGTCAGTCAGCTCTTTAAAAAATCGGAAAACGAAACGCTTACAGCTTATTTGACGAACCTGCGTATGCAGAAAGCCTGCGTTTTGCTTGAGAGCAGCGGGTGCCAGGTGCGGCAGGCGGGCGAGCAGGTCGGCTACCCGGATTACCTGTATTTCGCTAAGGTCTTTAAGAAGCACATGGGCGTCACACCGAGTGAATACCGCGCCGGGCTGCGCGGCAAAGAGACCCCGCAGAAGTCGTCAAGCGCACAGGAGAATACGCAAAGCACGTAAATCCCGGAACGGGTATAATAAAAGCGGAAAGTATACCGGGTATACCCGATGCGGAAAGGACGACGAATATGATACAAATAAACATCGCATCGCTGAACAGCGAGCTGAAACAGGGGCTCATTTTACTGTGCGAGGATTATGATTTTGCCCTTTCGGATACGGAGGGCTTACAGCTTTTTGCGGAACACACCGGGGAAAACCTCGTGCAGGTTTCGCTGAAAGGGCAAAGCGCCGTGATCCGATATCATCAGAAAAGCCATTTTTTCCGCGGCTTCTCTCTGCTTTTGGAGCATTTAAAAGAGAGTTCTGCGGATTATGCGGCAGCGGAAACGCCGCAGTTCGATGAACTCGGCGCCATGTTCGATGTATCGCAGGGCAACGCTGTTTTGCGCGTTTCCTCCGTAAAAGCCATGCTGCGCCGTATGGCGATGATGGGCATGAACATGCTCATGCTGTACTGCGAAGACAGCTATACCGTCGAAGAAGAGCCGTACTTCGGCTATATGCGCGGCCGCTACACCGAAGCAGAGCTCAAGCAATGTGACGATTATGCGTATCTGCTCGGCATCGAGATGATACCGTGCATCCAGACACTTTCGCACCTCATTGATGTTTTAAAGTGGCCTGCATTCGATAACATCAAGGAAGATTATGAAACGCTGTTTGTCGGTGGAGACGAGACGTATGCTTTCATCGAGCATTTGATCCGCGCCGCTGTCAAGCCGTTTCGTACAAAGCGCATTCATATCGGCATGGACGAAGCGTGGCATCTCGGCACGGGACGCTATCTTGCAGAGCACGGACTTGTGCCGGGCGAGCGCATCATGCAGGAGCATTTAAGCCGCGTCATGGAGATCGTGCGCAAGCTCGGCTTACAGCCGATAATGTGGAGCGATATGTTCCTGCGCCAGTTCGGCGGCGGGGATTACTATAAAGAGCAGCTCGATATTCCGAAGGACGCTGCGTCGCTGGTGCCGCCGGATATCGACATGGTGTACTGGGATTATTACCACGAGGACGAAGCATTTTACGACAGCCGAATCCAAACGCACCGCCTGTTCGGCGAGCCGATTTTCGCCGGCGGCGTGTGGACGTGGGTGGGCTTCGGCGCAAACTGGGGCCTTACATACGCCACAACGCACCCTGCGCTGCAAAGCTGCAAGAAAAACGGCATCCGCCGCGTCTTTGCCACCATTTGGGGCGATAACGGCACGGAGTGCAACATTTGGGCAAACCTGCTGGGCTTGCAGCTGTTTGCAGAACACGGCTATGCCGAAGTCTTTGACGAAGAGAAATTTCGCCGCCGCTTTGCGTTCTGCTGTGGCGCGGTGTATGAGGATTTTGATGACCTGCGCTATCTCGATGAAATTCCGGGTTGCAAGCCGGGCAATTTGGAGCAGGTGAATGCGTCAAAATATCTTCTCTGGCAGGATCCGCTGATGGGCCTGTTCGATTACCACATCAAAGGTCTTCCGCTTCGTGAGCATTATCAAAGCCTTACTTCGCATTTTGAAAAAGCCATGACGCGGAACGGTGCGTATAACGAAATGTTCCGATTTTATATGCTGCTTTCTAAAACGCTCGCCGCAAAAGCGGAGCTCGGTCTGTGCCTGACGCAGGCGTACCGTGCGGGGGATAGAGAAGCACTCAAAACGCTTGCGGCGGAGGCAATACCGCAGACGATTGAATACGCGGAGCAGCTGCGACGGTGCCACAAAGCAAACTGGTTTATCGATAACAAAGCCATGGGCTGGGACATCATGGATATGCGCTACGGCTCGCTGCTTATCCGCCTGCGCTCTGCAAAAGAGCAGGTGGAAGCTTACTTAAACGGAGACGAAAACAGTTTGGAAGAGCTCGCGGAGCCGCGTCGTTCCTTTAACGGCAAAGAGGGTCTCGTGCCGTATGCCAACTGGTACGGGCGCATCGTGTCCGCCAGCCGCATCGCGCCGGAAGCCTAATCAGGAGGAATACACATGAGCAGATTGGTTTACTGCGATCAAAAAATGATCGATCTGGACGCTTGCGAAGTCGTCTACGATACACCGTTTACACCGAAAAGCCTCAAAGAAGATTTTGAGGCCCCAAGCGGACATTGGAGCGTGAAAGACGGGTGGCTTGTCGGCGTGCACCGCGAAAATTCCGGCGGCATGCTGTATACAAAGCAAAGCTGGGATTTCAACCTCATCATGGAGTTCGACGCCGAAGCAATCCCGCCGTGTAAAAACGACCTCAATTTCGTCATGAAAACAAGTGGTTGGGATAGCGTGCATCACGATGCCGGGCCGGGCTACATTTTCGGCCTCGGCGGTTGGTGGCTCGATAAAGCCGGCATCGAAAAATACCCCACCTGCAAGCCGCGTTGCCTCACGGAGCTTTACCCGCTCGAAAGCGGCAAGCTTTATCATATCATCGCAGGTGTCATTGACGGGCATTGCTTTTTCTACGCAAACGGTAAACTCGTCTGCGAAATGTACGACCCTGCGCCGGAAGATTTTGTCGGCTGCGGCAAGGTCGGCTTTGATACCTACGCGTCGCAGATTCGCTACAAAGACCTGCGCGTTTACCGTGCCGCGTACACGGAAAGAACCCTCGAATACACGGCGAATTTTTAAAAATCAGCGTATTTTACGCCGCACTTTGCACATTCTGCAAAGCTTCTTTGCAGCGTAGAAAACGTCAAGAAATCCGAAGAAAAAAGGGAGAAATAAACGGATATCTGCCGTATGATACAGACAGAAGATCCGGTAAGGGCCGGATAAATTTACGGAGGTGTTCGTTATGGAAAAGAAGTACAACGCATATGAAAACGCACTTGAGGTGCTGCGCGGCGCAGCAGAGCAGGCCGGTTATAAGCACGATGAATACGTGACGCTGGAATACCCGGAGCGCGAATTAAAGGTTTCCGTTCCGGTCGTCATGGATGACGGCAGCGTGCAGGTATTTGAGGGCTACCGCGTGCAGCATTCCAGTCTGCGCGGCCCGTGCAAGGGCGGCATCCGTTTCCATAAGGATTCGGATATTGAAGAAGTGAAAGCGCTTGCTTTGTGGATGACCATGAAGTGCGCCGTTGCCAATATCCCGTACGGCGGTGCAAAGGGTGCTGTCAAGGTCGATCCCGCAAAGCTCAGCCGCGGCGAGCTGCAGCGTCTGACCCGCCGCTATACGGCGATGGTCTTGCCGCTTATCGGCCCGGAAAAGGATATTCCCGCGCCGGACGTCAACACAAATGCCGAAACGATGGGCCTGATCATGGATACATACAGCATGCTCAAGGGCTACACCGTGCCGGGTGTCGTCACAGGAAAGCCGGTGGAGATCGGCGGCTCACTCGGCCGCAGTGAAGCGACCGGCCGCGGCGTGATGATCACGGCTATGCAGCTGATGAAGAAGCTCGGCATGCAACCGGAGAACACGCGCGCCGCCGTACAGGGCTTCGGCAATGTCGGCTCCGCCGCAGCGGATCTGCTCGCAAAGCAGGGTGTTAAAATCTGTGCGTTAAGCGACGTTTCCGGCGGTATCTATTGTGCGGACGGCCTCGATGTTTCGAAGGTTCGTGCCTTTATCGCAGCGGAAAAAGGCCGTTTCCTGAAGGACTACACCATCGACGACGTCCGTCACATTACAAACGAAGAGCTGCTTGAAGCCGATGTCGATCTTTTGATCCCGGCGGCGCTCGAAAATCAGATTACGGCGGAAAACGCCGGCAAAATCCGCGCAAAATATATCGTAGAAGCCGCAAACGGCCCCACAAGCGTAGAGGCTGATGCAATTCTCACGCAGCGCGGCATCACCGTTGTGCCGGATATTCTGGCAAACGCCGGAGGCGTGGTCGTTTCCTACTTCGAGTGGGTGCAGAACATTCAGTCGCTCATGTGGGAAGAAAAAGAAGTTAACCGTCACCTGGAAGAAATCATGGTCAGAGCGTTTGAAGAGGTGTGGAGCATCTGCAAAGAAAAGCAGGTCACCATGCGTATGGCAGCGTATATGTCCGCATTAAAGCGTCTGATCACAGCAAAGCACTTCCGCCCGATTTTTCCGTAATCGCGGAAGACGAAAGGAGATAACATGCTGATCGATGTGCACACGCACCTGTGGGAAACCTGCGTGGAGGAGTCCAAACAAGGCATCCTCTCTATGTGCGAGACCTTCGGTATCGACAAAGTATATGTTTCCGGTTTACATACCTATTGCCCGGACGAAGCGGAGGTCACACGTTTGAACGACTATGTCGTGTCGTTCATGCGGGAGCATCCCGGTCTTGTGGAAGGGTACTGCTACTTAAACCCACGCAATGCAAATTCGCTTTCCGAGCTGCGCCGCCGCATCGAAGATGACGACATGTGCGGCATCAAGCTATGGGCGTCCGTATTCTGCGATGATCCCAGCGTAAATCCCATCGCGGAGCAGGCCATTCACTACGACATCCCGGTTCTGGTGCATACGTTTCATAAAGCGGTCGATCAGCTGCCGAACGAATCGCTCGGCGAAAACATGGCGGCGCTTGCGCGGCGGTATCCGAAAGCGCGGTTCATCATGGCGCACATCGGCGCCAACTGCCTGCGCGAGCTGCGCTGTGTGAAGGATCTGCCGAATGTCTGGGCAGATTTCTCCGGCTCCATTTCTCACGCCGATGATTTAGAGTATGCCGTGCGTATTTTGGGCGTTGACCGAATCCTGTTCGGCAGCGATATGCCGGACCTCGCGTTTCAAACGAGCTACGGTCAGCTTCTGGAGGCCGATCTCACCGAGGAAGAACGCGAGAAGATCGCATGGAAAAACGCGGCGGACATATTTAAAAGGAGGTCGGTGAAATGAGTGGGAACATCATGGGTTTCGATTGCAACGGCTTTTTGGGTACATGGCCGTTCCGCCGGTTTTATCACGGCGGCTTAGACGGGCTTAAAGCGGTTCATGAAAAAGCAAACATCACGGGCGGTTGGGTCTCATCATTGAACAGCATTTTTTACAACGACCCCATGGAGGCGGAGGAGCTGCTTGCCGAGGAGCTGAAAAACACCCCGTACCGGCAGGTGGTGGGCGTGAATCCCATGCTTCCCGCCGCAGTCTCGTCCATAAAGGAGGCTATGGCGAGATTTAACATCTGCGCCGTGCGCCTGTATCCGGGGTATCATCGGTATCGCCTCGATGACCTGAAGCTCGCACCGTTCTTTGCGGAAATCGAGAAACTGCATATTCCCGTTCTTGTGACTATGCGACTGGAAGACGAGCGATTGAATTACCTCATCACACCGCGCATCATCACGAAAGAGGAAAAAGAGGCTTTGCCGAAAAGCTATCCCGGCGTTCGGTTCATCTACACGGGTATGCAGACCTATGAAGTGACCGAAATTGCAGAAGCTTTCCGAGAAAATAACAATCTCTATGCGGAAACATCATTTTTCAAGTCGCCGTGTACGGTGTTTGAAGATGTTTTAAAAGCCGTTCCGGCGGAGAAAATCCTCTATGGCTCCGGCTACCCGCTGAATTGCCTGCAAAGCACATGGATCGCGCTTCAAAAAGCGTATATCCCGCAGGAGGATAAACAAAAGATCCTGTACTCAAACATAGAAGCTCTCACATCAAAATAATGTGTTGAAAAGTTAAGAAAGGAACATAACTATGTGTGCGGAAAAACTGGCTCTGTATGGAGGAGAAAAACTAAAGTCCACGCCGTTCGGTGCGGGCAATCGCTTCGGTGAAAACGACCTGCATCACCTGAAAGAAGCGCTGGAACAGGGAACGCTGTTTTACTGGTACGGCGATAAAGTCAAATCACTCACGAAGAAATTCGCGGAAATCTACGATATGCCGTACTGTGTGGCGGCGTCCTCCGGCACGGCGGCTGTGCATGTGGCGCTCGGCATCTGCGGTGTGACGGCCGGCGATGAGGTCATCACCTCGCCGATTACCGATATGGGCACCATCATCGGCATTTTGTTCCAGAACGCCGTTCCGGTCTTTGCCGATCTCGATCCCCACAGCTACACGCTTGACCCGAAGTCCGTGGAGGAAAAGATTACGGATAAAACCAAAGCCATCATCGCTGTGCACCTCACCGGCGGCCCTACGGATATGGATGCGATCATGGACATCGCGCACCGCCACAATTTAAAGGTCATTGAGGACTGTGCCCAGAGCTACATGGCAACGTATAAGGGCAAGCTGCTCGGCACCATCGGCGATGTCGGTTGCTTCAGCTTAAACGATTTTAAACAAATTTCCGCAGGCGACGGCGGTCTGGTTGTCACACGCAGCGAAGAAATGTACGAAGCGGCACTGCGCTTTGCTGATAAAAACTATCAGCGCCTGCCTGGCAAATCCGCAGCCTCGCGCGATGTGCCGTTCATCGCACCGAACTACCGCATGAACGAGCTGACCGGTGCTGTCGGTTTGGCGCAAATGGAGCGCATGCCGAAGGTCTGTGCACGTCTGCACGAGATCGGCGACCGCATCAGCGATGCCATTCGTGACCTGCCGGGCATTTACCCGCCGAAGGTGCAGCCGGATTCCACCAGCACCTACTGGTTCTACATGTTCCGCATCGATGAAAAAGAAGCGGGCGTCGACCGCAACACATTCTCCGATGCGCTTGCGGCAGAGGGCATCCCGAACCAGCGCGGCTACATTCCGTCCTGCATTTATAATTACGATCTTTTCATCAATAAGCGCGGCTATCAGGGCACAAACTGCCCGTTCGGCTGCAAACTAAATGGCCATACGCACGATTACGCCCCGGGCCTTTGCCCCACGGCAGAGGATATTCTCAACACCGCCATCCGCTTCAGCTTCAACGAGTTCTATACGGATGCGGATATAGACGACATTATCGCGGCCATCCGCAAGGTCTCAACCTATTTTGCGGAGAAGAAAAACGCCTAAAAGCACGGAGCAGCAAATGGAAAAAGAATTGTTGGAGTATATGAAAACGATTCGCCGCACGATCCACACGCACCCGTGTCTTTCCGGCAAAGAGCATGAAACGGCGGCTTACCTTGCGGCAGAGCTTCAAAAACTCGGTTATACGCCTGTTTCCTGCGCGGAAACGGGACTGTATGCCGATTTGAATACGAATCCCGAAAAGCCGTGGATTCTGTTTCGTGCGGATATTGACGCATTGCCCGTACAGGAGAAAACCGGACTGCCGTTCGCGTCCGAAAACCCCGGTGTCATGCACGCCTGCGGCCACGACGGCCACGCAGCCATGCTGATGGGCGCGGCAAAGGTATTGCGCGCGAAAGCAAATATCCCATATAACATTCGCTTTGTGTTTCAGCCGTCGGAAGAAATCGACGGCGGCGCAAAGCGTATGATCGAAGCCGACTGTCTGCCGGAAAACACCTTGGCGGCGTTCGCTTCTCACATCTGGCCGGCTGTGCCCGTGGGGCAGATTGCCGTAAAGCACGGCACGCAGATGGCGTCGAATGACCGCTTTGCCGTGCACTTTACGGGCAAAAGCGCCCACTGCGCCATGCGCCGCGAGGGCAAAGACGCCTTGCAGGCCGGCGTAGACATGGTTCGCGCACTGGATCGTGTCCCCGATGCGCTGCCGCCCGAAGAATCGGCACTGGTATTCGCAGGGCATATGTCCGCCGGCAGCAGCTATAACGTTGTCGCGGAAGATTGTGTAATCGACGGCACCGTGCGCACCATGAGCGCCGAAGCCCGCGACTGTGCGAAGGAAGAGATCTGCCGCCTGACGCAGGCCATCGCCGCACAGCATAATGTACATGGCGACGTGGAATATGTCCGCCAGTACCCGCCGTTGCAAGCAAATGACGAAGCCGTTGATTGTCTATTAAAAATTTTGCCGCAGGCCGTGCAGTGGCCCGCACCGTTTTTGACGGCAGAGGATTTCGCGTTTTTCACAGAACGCGTACCGGGTGCCATTTTGCTGCTCGGCAGCGGTGACGCGGAACACACCGAGCCGCTGCACAGCGCGCGGTTTACGTTTGACGAATCGCTGATGCTGCACGGCTGCGCAGCGTTCTGCACGATAGCCAAACACTTTTCACTCTGATTTTTACCCCAAAGGAGAAATGACCCATGTGGACAGAAGATAAGCTCGATGCGCTGCTTTCTCAGCCGTCCGAAGCATTGATTGAAGACATAAAGGCCCTTTCCGGCGATATTATTCTGCTCGGCGCGGGAGGAAAGGTCGGGCCGAATCTCGCCCTTATGGCAAAACGCGCCGTGCAGGCGGCCGGTGTCAAAAAGCGCGTCATCGCGGTTTCCCGTTTTTCGGATCCCATCGCGCGCGGCCTCCTCGAAAACAACGGCATAGAAACAATTTCGGCGGATCTTTTAGAAGAAGGCGCGTTGGAAAAGCTGCCCGACGCGGAAAACGTCGTGTACCTTGCCGGGCGCAAGTTCGGCACAGGCGACAGCGCCTGTCTGACATGGGCCATGAACGCCGCGTTGCCCACGCTGGTTTCCCGCCGCTATAAGGGTGCGCGCATTGTGGCATTCTCCACAGGTAATGTATATCCGTTCATGCCGGTCGCGTCCGGCGGCGCAGATGAATCCGTTGCGCCGTCTCCCATCGGCGAATATGCCATGAGCTCCCTTGCCCGCGAACGTGTTTTTGAGTACGCCGCGCGCGAATACGGCAGCCGCGTGCTGCTTTTAAGATTGAACTATGCGGTTGATCTGCGCTACGGTGTTCTATACGACCTCGCAAAGCGCATGTTGGCGGGGGAGACCATCTCCCTCGAGCAGGGCTGCTTCAACTGCGTCTGGCAGGGTTACGTCAACGAGGTCACGCTGCGCGCACTTCTGCTCGCCGAAAGTCCCGCCAAGGTGCTCAACATCACCGGCCCGGAGACCGTTTCCGTGCGCTACGCCTGCGAGCAGCTCGGCAAAGCGCTGGGTGTTACCCCCACGTTCTCCGGCGCCGAAAAGCCGGAGGCGCTTCTCAGCAATGCCGCCGCATGCTTCAGTCACTTCGGCTATCCCACTGTCTCGCTTTCCGAGCTGATCAAATGGCAGGCGCAGTGGATCAAAGACGGCGGACGCACGCTCAATAAGCCGACCCACTTTGAAGAGAGAAAGGGGAATTTCTGATGCGCCCGGAAGCTGCAAAAAACTTAAAGAACGGCGTGCTCATTCCGGCCATGCCGCTTGTGCTTGATCAAAACAGAATGTTCGATTCCAAAAAGCAAAAGCGCCTTGTGCGCTATTATCTCGAAGCCGGTGCGGGCGGTATCGCTGCGGCAGTGCATACCACGCAGTTCGAGATTCGAAAGCCCGAAATCGCGCTTTTGCAGCCCGTTCTGCGTACCGTAGCGGAAGCCATGGCGCAATACGAAGCGGATACCGGCAAGACCGTGGTGAAAATCGCCGGCGTCTGCGGCCCCATAGAGCAGGCCGTTCAGGAAGCGAAGCTCGCCGCTTCGCTCGGCTACGATGCCGTTCTGCTCAGCCCCGGCGGCTTAAATGACCGCACGGAAGATTATCTTTTAGAGCGTACCGCCGCCGTTGCAGAAATTCTGCCGGTCATCGGATTCTATCTCCAGAAGGCCGTCGGCGGTCGTGAATTTTCATATGCGTACTGGGAGCACTTCTGCGAAATTCCCGGTGTGTGCGCCATCAAAACCGCGCCGTTTGACCGCTACATGACGCTCGATGCCGTCCGTGCTGCCGCGCTCTCCTCACGTTCGGAAGAAATCGCGCTCTATACCGGTAACGACGATAACCTGCTCTTTGACCTGCTCACGGAGTTTCAATTTCAAAAAGACGGAGAAACGCGCACCGTGCACTTTGCAGGCGGCCTGCTCGGCCACTGGTCGGTGTGGGTACATACGGCGGCAAAGTATTTTGCAGAGGCAAAAAAAGCCATGGAAAGCGGCAACATCCCAAAATCATTGCTCACACTTGCGGCACGGATTACCGATGCCAACGGTGCACTGTTTGACGTCAAGGGCAATTTTGTGGGCTGCATTGTCGGCCTGCATGAGATTCTACGTCGTCAGGGCCTTCTGGACGGCACCTGGACGCTGAATCCCGATGAGGTGCTCGGCGAAGCGCAGCGTGCAGAGCTTGACCGCGTGTGCGCCATGTACCCGGAGCTGACCGACGACGATTTTGTGCGCGATTTCCTTTCGCGTTATTCGGATTAAAATTTACCTATGCGTTCCCGAAGATTGGAAGAACAATAGAAAAGCACAGCAGGTCCCCCCTGCGGCAGCCGCACTTCTCGCTGCACGTAGGCGGGGCTTTGCTGTTTCGGCAGGAAAACCATACACACGGCTAAGTTGAGCTGGAAAAAACAAGAAACCATGCTATAATGATAGTATATAAAGCCCAAAGCCCTTTTGGGGAGGAGATACCGCATGAAAATTGAAGAATTGGATCGCAGCGAATACTCAAATATTCCGCTTTATCCGCTTGGCGATGGTAAAACGGAGAATTTTCCGTTTTTCTGTATGCGATATAAGGATAAAAATGCGCTTTCCCCGCTGCACCGTCACAGCGTGATTCAAATTAACTACATATCAAAAGGCAAGCTTATCCACCGCATCAACAACAATCAGTTCGACCTCGTGCGCGGTAATGTGTTTGTTATCCCGCCGTATATCCCGCATCAGCTGCTCCCAAGCCCCGGCAGCGATTTCGAGGTGGTGGAGATCGAATTTGACCCCGCATTTGTGTTCGGGCCGGAGCCGAACCGATATCAGGAGCTTGAAAACGGTCGCTTTTTGTTTGATTTTTCCTATATTGAGCCGTTCCTTGTCACCGAGTGTGACGTGCGCCCGCGCCTGAGTCTGACGGGCGAAGCGCAAACACAAGTGGAACGCTTGCTCGACGAGCTATTTGAAGAGCTCGAAAAGAAGCAGGACGGCTACCTTTTGATGATCAAGGCCGATCTTTTAAAGCTGCTGGTCATTTTGGGCAGAAGCTTTAGAGAAAGCCTGCTCGATAAGCCCGAAATGCAGCTTTTCAGCCATCACCGCGACGCCATGATGGAAACGCTCGAGTATATCGATCACAATTTAAGCGATCCACTCACGGTAGAGTCCGCCGCACGCCGCGCCCTGCTTTCGCAGTCGTATTTCAGCTATCTTTTTAAAGCGCTCACCGGGCAAACCTTTGTCGAATATTTGCACGAAAAGCGTATCCGTCAGGCCATGGAAATGCTCACGCAGACAAACGACCGTGTGCTGAACATCTGCTACGCCTGTGGCTTCAATAACATCAATCATTTTAACCGTATTTTCAAATCCATCGTGGGCGTTTCGCCCACCCAGTACCGTTCTGCAAACCGCAAGGAAGCGCAGAACTGATTTGATTTTTGTAAAACTGTTTTGGGTTGACACGGTGAAAAAAAGCGGTATATAATAATAGAAAAATACTGCGAAGCAGGAGGTTTTGTGAACCGTCTGCTATCCTGCCAAACTCTGTCTCTCAAAATCAAAACACACCTCGCCCGCATCACGGAAAGCCGGAAAACGCATCCGGCAGAGAACCTCCCCGAAGACAACCTCGAAAAGCTCCGAAAATATCTCATCGCCGAAATTCAAAAGTGAGGGAAAATATGAAAGGCTCCAAAACGCTCTACGTCTCCGATTTAGACGGCACCTTGCTGCGCCGCGACCAAACCGTCTCACCGTTCACGGCGGAAACAATCAATACTCTAACGGCACGCGGCATGCTGTTTTCTTACGCCACGGCGCGCTCGCTTGTCACCGCGAAAACGGTTACTAAGGGGCTCAACACGCACTTTCCGCTCATCATCTATAACGGCGCGTTCGTGCGTGATAACGTCACGGAGAAAATTTTGCTCGCAAATTACTTTGACGCTTCCGTGTACGTGGTTTTAGATGAACTCTTCAAGGCGAATATCTACCCTATCGTGTACGCAAATGTGGACGGAAAAGAGCATTTTTCCTTTATCTATGAAAAGTGCACGCCCGGCCTGAAAGGCTTTGCCGATACCCGCGTAAACGATCCCCGTACTCGCGAGGTGTATACGACGGAAGAGCTCACGCGCGGCAATCTTTTCTACATCACCTGCATCGGCGACCCGCAAAAACTCGCGCCATTTTACGAAAAATACCGCGAAACCTACCACGTTGTCTACTCCAAAGATATCTACTCCGACGAGCAGTGGCTCGAAATCATGCCGAAAACCGCCTCCAAAGCGAACGCTGTCCGCGAGCTGAAAGAGAAGCTAAAGTGCGAGAAGCTCGTCGTGTTTGGCGATGGTAAAAACGACCTTGATATGTTCTGTGTTGCGGACGAAGCCTACGCTGTCCAAAACGCCGACGAAGAACTGAAAGCCGCCGCCACTGCCGTCATTGGCGGAAACAACGAAGACGGCGTAGCCAAATGGCTTTTGGAGCATGCTAATTTTTGGAATTCGGAGGAAAATATGTACATTTATTATCCAAGCTGTAACTTTAGCGGTGCAACCGCCGTTCACCTGCTCGATATCGCTTTTTCTGAAATATAAAGACAGATTTGTTTCCTTTCAGACAGGAAACGAACCGCAAAATCGCCTATACTGAATACAGCGACAGAGGAAAGGGGAGAGCGTAAATGGAGTGGCTGACGGTCATCAAGGATGCGATCGAGTACATGGAGCAAAACCTGCTCACCGTCACGGGTCCGGAGGAGGTCGCAAAGCACGTGCACATTTCAACGATCTGCCTGCAGCGCGGCTTTCAAGTCTTAACGGGCTACACGCTTGGCGAGTACATCCGCAACCGCCGTCTGTTTGAGGCCGGCTTAAAGCTCACGCAGACCGACGAAAAGGTCATAGACATCGCGCTCGAATACGGTTACGAAACGCCGGAAAGCTTCACAAAGGCATTCACACGCTTTCACGGCACGACGCCGATCGAGGTGCGCCGCGATCGCTCCAAAATGCAGCTTTTTCTCCCGCTTCATGTCAGCATCAAGATTCAGGGAGGCAGCAAAATGAATTACACCGTAGAAAAAACAGAAGCATTTACCGTCATCGGCTTCGAGCGCCTGTTCTCGTTTGAGACATCGTATAAGGAAATCCCCGATTTCTGGGCGGAAATGTACAAAATCCACGCGCCGAACATCTTCGCGGGCAAGGAACCGAAAACCGAAGTTGAGCACGCCATCATGGAAAACTACATCGGTGAATTTGGCATCTGCATTGAGGATGCGCCTGCGCCCGGCAAGTTCCGCTATATGATCGCGGGCCCATATCAGGGCGGCAAGGTGCCGCAGGGCATGAAGCTCTACACCGTGCCCGCAAACATGTGGGCAAAATTCGCGTGCGTCGGCACGCTGCCGAACGCCATACAGAGCGTGAACACCAAGATCTGGAGCGAGTGGCTGCCCGGCAACAAGGAGTACGACCTTGCCGGCAAGTACAACATCGAGTGGTATTCCGCAGACGGCGACCCGGACAGCACCGACTACGAGTCCGCTATCTGGATCCCCGTTATCCCGAAAAAGTAAAATCTTATCACGCCGTAAGAAAACTGCCCTGCCGATGCGCAAAACGGCAGGGCATCTCCTATTTTATGTCGGTTCCCGGGTAAAACCGTGCCAAAATTTCGTCAACCGTCATGCCGCCTTCCGCAAGCGTTATGGCGGCCGCTTGACTCATGCCCACGCCGTGCCCATAACCGAGCGTCGTAAATGTGAACGCGCCGTTTTCATACGTCACCGTAAAACTCGCGCTGCGTAAGCCGAGCGCCTCCCGCACATGCACGCCTGTCATTTCCACCCCGCAGACCGTAAGCTTTTTCACATACCCCGTGTCAAAATATTGAATATCCGAGAACCACTTTCCCGGCGCATCGTCAAATGAAATTTCTGAGAAAGCGGCTCGTATCTCATCCTCCGTAAATGTCATCGTGCTCTGAAACCCCTGCGCCAAAAGGTCGCTAGGGCACGCCACAGCGGTGAGGTACGGGTAGTTTTTTTCCGGCCACACGTTTTCAAACGGCTGCGTGCACCCGGCAGAAATCGCAAAATAACACGCGTTGATCGGCTCGTTTTCAAAATAAATTTCTTTGTCGAGCACCGATAAGCACAGCGCCCGCACGCGGTTTTGTTCTTCGTCCGTCAGCCCCGCATCAACCGTGTAGATGCTCTTTTCCGCGCTGTCACAGGTAAAATCAAAATCTTTCCCCGTGTTTTCCCGCCGCTTGCGGTCATAGAGCGTGTGTATCGCGATGATTTGTGCCTTTAATGCCTCGTCGGGGGCAGAAACAGCCATCTCACACGGCAGCGCCCCGCAGAGAAAATCCAGATCGTTCACTGTGCGGACCGTCTCTGTTGCCGTGTCGTAAATGCGAAAAACAGATTCGCTTTTTGCCGTGCCGCTCTCCGCAAACAGCAGCGGCGTTACCGCGCAAAACAGATACAGCGCACCCAAAAATGCGAAAAACCTGCGTACCGGCCATTTTGATTTCAGCTTCATTTTACACCTCGAGATGAAAAAACTTATTGTCACTCATGCAATATTTTGTGCTGAATTTAATTTTGTAGAATAAATCAAGATAAAAATGAAAGGTATTGAGTTTCATAATTCAAAAACGCTTGACGAAACCGCAACTCTGCGTTATTATGTATCTACCACGCGAAAATGTGCGGAACGCAGTGCGAAGAGCCGCGCAGGAAAGGATGAGCAGTTTTGGAAAGATTGATAAACGAAAGTGCAAGCAGCACAACAGTCAGCGAGCTTTGCGCCGAGTATCGTGCCAATAACCAGATTACAAAGGATGAATACGAGCTTTACCACGTCAAACGCGGCCTGCGCAACCGCGACGGCACCGGCGTCATGGCCGGTCTTACGCACGTCTGTAATGTGCACGGCTACCTCATCAGCGACGGCGTGAAGATTCCGGATAGCGGCCGCCTCACATACCGCAGCATGAATGTTGTGGATATCATCAACGGCTGCCGCGCGGAAGGCCGTTTCGGCTTTGAAGAAGTCGTGTGGCTTTTGATCTTCGGCAAGCTGCCCGATGAACGCCAGTATAACCGCATCTGTCAGCTCCTTTACGAAAACCGCGAGCTGCCGGAATACTTCCCCGAGGACGTTATTATGAAAAACCCGTCGCGCGACGTGATGAATAAGCTCGCGCGTGCCGTTTTGACGCTCTATTCCTATGATGACGACCCGGACGATCTCTCACTCGAAAATAACATGCGCCAAAGCATCTCGCTCATTGCGCGTATGCCGGCCATCATGACGTATGCCTATCAGGTCAAGCGCCGCCATTACGATAAACAGACCATGTTTTTCCACCCGTTCGAGCCGCAGCACAAAACGGCGGAGGCGATTTTGAATGCCCTGCGCGAGGATCGTCAATTCACGCACGAGGAAGCCCAGCTGCTCGACCTTTGCATGGTGCTCCACGCAGAGCACGGCGGCGGTAACAACTCCACATTTACCACGCGTGTGCTTTCCTCCGCGCAAACGGATATCTACTCCACCATCGCCGCAGCTATCGGCTCCCTGAAGGGCTTCCGTCACGGCGGCGCGAACCACAAGGTACGCCAGATGATGACGGACATCATGCAGAATGTGCAGCACTGGGACAGCGATGACGAAGTGGAAAACTACCTCGAGCGCATTTTGCGCCGCGAGGTGGGGGACAAGAGCGGCCTCATCTACGGCATCGGTCACGCCATTTACACATTGTCCGATCCGCGTGCCGTCGAGCTCAAAAAACAGGCGCGTTCCCTCGCCGCCAAAACCGGCTACGCCGACCAGTTCGCGCTGTATGAGCGCATCGAGCGCTTAGCGCCAGACGCGTTCCATAAAGTTACGGGGAACGAGAAAGTAGTATGCGCCAACGTTGATTTTTATTCCGGGCTCGTCTATGAGATGCTCGGCATTCCGGAGGATCTCTACACGCCTATGTTCGCCGTTTCGCGTATCTCCGGCTGGTGCGCCCACCGCATCGAGGAGCTCACAACGGGCGGCCGCATCATCCGCCCGGCGTACCGCGCGCTGCCCACCGGTCAGACCTACGTCCCGCTCAAGGACCGCCATTACGATACAAAGTCCGTTTTGTAAATTAAACGGCATAAAAGCCCAAAACGGCTTGCTTTTTGCCGTTATTGCCCGTATAATCAAATTCAGAAAGCAGCAAGGTGTGTGCGGTGGCCCTGTCTTCGCCCGCACCTTTCCGTTTGTATGATTCTATTAAATCTCGTTTCTCTACGAAAGGAAGAGGGGGTAAAATCCATGAAAGCACCCATCACATTTGCCATCGCCGGCTTCGGCGACCGCGGCAGCACATACGCTTCCATGCAGAAGCTTTTCCCGGACCGCATGAAGGTCGTCGCCGTAGCGGATATCAACCCGGAAAAGGTACAGAAAGCGAAAGAGCTCTACGGCATCAAAGATGAGCTTTGCTTCACAAGCGCAGAGGAAATGCTCGCGCAGGATAAGCTTGCCGATGTCATGGTCGTTTCCACCATGGATCGCCAGCATGTCAACCACGCCATTCCGGCGCTTGAAAAGGGCTATAATATCCTGATGGAAAAGCCGATCTCCCCGGATCTTCAGGAGTGCAAGCGTATCATCGAGGTTGCAAAGCACTGCCCCGGCAAGATCATCGTATGTCATGTTCTGCGCTATACCACGTTCTATAATACATTAAAGTCCATTCTCGACAGCAAAAAGATCGGAGATGTCGTCTCCGTCTGTGCAAACGAGAACGTCGGCTACTGGCACCAGGCGCACTCCTTTGTGCGCGGCAACTGGCGCAACAGTGACCAGACAAGCCCCATGATCCTCCAGAAGTGCTGCCACGATATGGACATCTACACCTGGCTGCTCGGCAAAAAATGTAAGGCCATTTCCTCCGTCGGCGATACGCACCTCTTCAAAAAGGAGTGCGCACCGGAGGGCGCAACGCCGTACTGCCTCGGCGGCTGCAAAGCAAAGGAAAACTGCAAGTTCGACGCCGAGAAGATCTACATCACGAACCCCGCAACGGGCATCCGCAACGGCAATACGTGGATGGCGGGCGTTGCCTGCGGCGTGAACCCCACCGAAGAGCGCACCTATGAAGCACTGAAAAACGGTCAGTACGGACGCTGCGTCTATATGTGCGACAACAACGTCGTCGACCACCAGCAGACGAACCTTCTCTTCGAGGACGGCACAACCATGAGCTTCACCATGTGCGCGTTCACCGAAAAGTGCTACCGTTATTTCAAGGCCATGGGCACGAACGGTGAGATCGAAGCCGATATGCTCTCGAATAAAATCCACGTCCGCGTCTTCGGCGAGCCGGAAGAAATCATCGATGTCAAGCTCCTTGCAAACGACCTCAAGGGTCACGGCGGCGGCGACAGCGGCATCGTGAACGACTTCCTCGATATGCTCATCAACGAGACCGAAGCCACCGAGCGCACCACAACACTGGAGCACTCCCTCGAAAGCCACTTCATGGCGCTCGCAGCCGAAGAATCCCGCCTCCGCGGCGGCGAGCTCATCAACATGGATGCGTTCAAAAACGGCAAGTAATTTAACAATCTGAACATAAAAAGTCCTGCACGCATTATAAGCTGTGCAGGATTTTTTACTATATTCAATTTAATATTTCATCACAAATACGCGTCCACAATGGCCTGCGTCTCATCGCGCTTTGCTTCCATTTCCGCCACAAGGTGGAACTGGTTGCGTGCGCGGTCTAAGTTGTGCTGCGGGTACTTCGTCTTAAAGTACACATCGCCGTTCAGGTAGTCCGCAAGGAAGCGGATGCCTACCTCAAACGTCATCAGCTTCGCACCGTCCGGCAGCGTGCGGATTTCCGTCTCGGTCAGCGCCTTGCCGGCTTCGCCGAGAAAGCCTTCCGTGTACGCCTTAAAGAGCGGCACGCTGAAGTGCACCTTCGTCAGATCGGTTTCGTCCTCCGCACCGGTGGAAGCGCCCGCGCGGATGGAATCGCCGAAGTCAAACGCCGCAAGGCCCGGCATCACCGTGTCAAGATCGATGACGCACACCGCATCGCCCGTCGCGTTATCGATCAAAACATTGCTCATTTTCGTGTCGTTGTGCGTCACCTTCAGCGGCAGCTTGCCCTCCTCAAGCAGGTTCATCAAAAGCCCGCAGTCCGTTTCGCGTGCCTTTGCAAATTCCAGCTCGGCCGCAACATTCTTTAAGCGCCCGGCTTTATCCTCACGTACCGCGTCCATCAGTTGCCGGAAGCGCGCCGGGGTGTCGTGAAAGTGCGGGATGACCTCGTGCAGCGTCTCTGCCGGATAATCAAAGAGCATGTTCTGAAACGCACCGAACGCCGCGCCGGATTTTTTCAGCATCTCCAGAGATTCCGCAAAGTCATACGCCGTTGTGTTCTCCAAATTGATCGTCGAGCGCCAGTAGTTGCCCTCACTGTCGATATAATAATCCTTGCCGTCGTTCGTCTTTAAAACCGTCAGCGTGCCGCGCTTCGGGTCTTTGCCGGCCTTTTCAAGCTTCTCCGCCAAAAATTTCGTCACGTGCACCATGTTGTCCATGATCTCATCCGGGTGTGGGAACACATACCCGTTCACGCGCTGCAAAACAAAGTTGCCCTTTTCCGTGCGCGCCAGAAACGTGTCGTTGATGTGCCCGCCGCCGTAAGGTTCAATGGAGCTTACACAGTCGCCGTAAAAATACGCCTTTGCGGCCTCATTATAAAGAATTCCCTTTTTGTCCGCCATGTTTTATCCCCTTAGAGTAAATTTAAAACCGTCAATTATTGATGATGATGCGCAAAATTTCGGAACCGCCCGCCGCGGAAAGGTCCATCGCGCCGCTGTACCGCTCCAAAATGCCGCGTACCACTTCCATGCCGAGCACCTGCGGCTTTTTCGGCTCAAACAGTTTATGTACAAGGTCGTTCACGGAGCTCTTCATCGCCGGTGTGCGCTTTTTCTGCTTTTTCTGCGCCGAGTACACCGCCTCAAACGTGATGCGGTTTTCCACCGGCAGCGCCGTAATGCGCACGCGCGGCTCCTCTGCGCCGGAGTGCTCCGCGCAGTCGATGGCGTGCGTCAGCATATCGTTCAGAATCGCGCAGAATTCAATGGTTTTCATCCGTACCGCGCCAAGCTCCACATTGCTTTCCAAAACGATGCCGCAGTGTGCCGCGTAGGCCGCCTTGCCCGCCAGCACTGCATTCACATACGGGTTTTCGCTGTATCGCTGTAAATACGGATCGTGCAGGACTGTTTCCTCTTTGATGATATTCAGCACGCCCTCGCAGCTGCCGTCCTGCGCCTCAGCCGCGATCTCATGCAAAACAAAATCATGGTGCTCCTGCGCGTTCTTTGCGTTTGTCACGTTGCCCACCATCGCGCGGAAATAATCCGCCTCCGCGCCGAGCAGCTGCTCGCGGTGCTCCGCCGTGCAGGCACTCTCCTGGTACTTTGCCGCGTTAAACGCCGCACGCACCGTAAACGCCAAAACAAGGTACAGCGCCGCTGTCAGAATCAGGCGCTGCGTTACGCTGTTCAGCCCGAAAAAAGTCGGCAAAATTCCGTTTGCGCAGAATAAACAGACAACAAGCGCCGCACAAAGCCCCACAGACAGCACCGAAACGCCGCGCTGTGCAAAATAGCGAAACGGGTGTGCCAGCGTCATAAAAGAGAGGAATGTCAGCACAATGTACAGTAAGCTGCCGATGACCGCCGACCATATGCCGTTGCCCGCAAACGGCAGCGCTTTCAAAAGCGTGGTCGTCACGGGAAGCAAAAATGCGTAGTTGCAGATCATCAAAAGAGAAAGGCTCAGCTTCTGCGCCAAATTGTTCGTGTAGAGGAATACCGCCGCAACCAGCAATAAGAGCACATTCATGCCATTGCCGAATTGCCCCGTCGCGTCGTTAAAGGCAGGGGAGAGCAGCAGATTCAGCAAAATAGAAAGCACAAACACGCCGCCCGAAACAATGGCCTCCGCCAGCAGCCGAAAGCGGCTGTTTAAAACCGTCAATAATAAAAGTGCATTGCACAGAAAAACGACCGGTAAAAGCATTTAAAACGCCTCACTTTTCCAAGTTTGTATGCGCGAACCCCTAAATCGCACACAATTTTTTTCAGTATACCATATCCGGCCGCTTCTTTCAACAAATTCCACAAAGAAATGTTCCGCAGCACGAATTTTTCGACACTACGGAACACATTTATGCATTATACAATTCTGTATCTCTTAAAAATCAGACCATGCGGCGGTTCTGCTTGCCGGTGACAGATTCAATCTCAATGCACCACACACCCGTCGATTTCGGCTCCGTTTCCACGCAGCCGGTTTCCTCTTTCGTCAAACTCGGCACAAAACGGTCGCAAAGCAGACGCAGCGCACGGCGTTTTTCATCGAAATCGGTTATTTCTGTCACTTTGCCGCGCACCACAGTGGAGGTATAGAGCGTCGTCAGTCCCTTTTCGTAGATCGTCGGGTTTTCCACAAACAGCAGGCAAACCTGCGGATTTTCGCGCAGAGAGTTGACCTTCAGCCCCGCCATCGCGCTGTGGAAGAACAGCTTCTCACCGTCACGCACCACGTTCAGTGCCACCGCATACGGCGTACCGTCCGTCGCAATAAGGGAAAGTGTGCCGTAAGCGCAGCGGTCAATGACCGCAAGCGCATCCTCGCGGGAAATCGCGCGGTCGGCGCGGCGCATTTTGGTCGTGTCTGATTTTTGGGACATATCCATAATAAACAACTCCTTGTCCTTTGTTGGCTTCAGTATAGCATTGCATAGTGCCGAAAACAACCGTTTTCAAAAAACACGCGAGTTTTCGACGAGAAATTGCAAAATTTCGCTGTGAAATTGCAAAATTTCGCATAAGCCCTTGTTTTATTCCGGGTTTTACAGTATATTTAATTGGTATGACTTTCGGAAAGGAGCGCAATGGACTGCACGGCAGTCCATATCTGTATATATGGAAAACACAGAAGCAAAAAGAAACATCAAGCTCATCGCGTTCGATCTGGACGGCACCACGCTGCACGGCTTCGCGGAGCTTTCAGAGCGCAACCGCCGCGCCATGGAAAAGGCGAACGACGCAGGCATTCTGGTCGTCCCGGCCACAGGACGCGTGCGCAATTTTATTCCGCCGTGCCTCACCGAACTGCCGTTTATCCGCTACGCCATCACCTCAAACGGCGGCGCCGTGTGGGATATTCTGGAAAACAAAGTGCTCTGTACCGATCTCATTCCCACCGAGACCGCGCTCGAAGTGCAGAAAATTTTTGACGATTACGAGCTTTATGTGGAATACTACGTGCACGGGCGCGGCGTTACAAAGCGCGGCAACCCGGATAAAGCCCGCACCGTTTTCGGCTTCCCGGAAGAAAAATATTACTTCCTCACAAAAGATTATACGTTCACGGACAACCTCTCCGCGTATTTAAAAGAAACGCACGCCGAGCCGGAAAAGATCAATATGATGTTCATCCCGGAAAGCGTCCGCCCGGAAATTTTGGCCCGCCTGCAAAAGTTAGGCGGCATCGAGCTTACATTCTCGAACGTCGACAACATCGAGATCAATAAAAAGGGCTGCGATAAGGGCACCGCACTGTATTCGCTCTGCAAGGTCCTCGGCATCGATCCCAAAAACACCATGGCGGCGGGCGATAACGGCAACGACCTCGGCATGCTGAAAGCCGCAGGCTTCGCCGCCGTCGTCGGCAACGGCATAGAGGAAGCGAAAGCGATTGCCGACGCCGTCGTCGCACCGTGTATCGAAGACGGCTTTGCGGAAGCCGTGGAGCGGTTTGCACTGAGATAAAAAGGAAAATATAAAAGCACCATTTGAAAGGAACCAAACTATGCTGAATGTCAACGGGGTCGCCATCAATTTTGATGGTCAAAACCTCTTTTCAAACGTCAATCTCCAGTTTTTGCCGGGCAACTGCTACGGCATCATCGGCGCAAACGGCGCGGGTAAATCCACCTTTCTGCGTATTTTGTCCGGCGATTTAGAGCCCAGTAAGGGCGAGGTCACGTTTGACCCCAAATACAGAATGTCCGTTCTGAAACAGGACCACTTTGCTTACGAAGACCAAACCATTTTTGATACCATCATGCAGGGCAATGCAAGGCTGTATGAGATCGCACAGGAAAAAGACGCGCTGTACGCAAAGCCCGATTTTGATGAAGAAGACGGCAACCGCGCCGCCGAGCTCGAAGCTGAGTTCTCCGAGCTCAACGGTTGGGACGCCGAGACCGAAGCCGCAAAGCTCATGCAGGGTCTCGGCCTCGACAGCAACGATATGTATAACACCATGAGCACTCTGAACCAGACCGAAAAGGTTAAAGTACTCTTGGCCCGCGCGCTGTTCGGCCAGCCGGATATGATTCTCCTTGACGAACCGACGAATGGCCTCGACGCCAAAGCCATCACATGGTTAGAGGATTTTCTCATTGAGTACGAGGGCACCGTCATCGTTGTCTCCCATGACCGCCACTTTTTAAATAACGTCTGCACCCATATTGTCGATGTCGATTACGGCAAGATCAAAATGTACGTCGGCAACTACGACTTCTGGTATGAGTCGAGCCAGCTTATGCAGCGCATGATGCGCGACCAGAACCGCAAGGCGGAGGAAAAAATCAAGGAGCTCCAGAACTTCATCCAGCGCTTCTCCGCAAATAAGTCGAAGTCCCGTCAGGCGACGTCCAGAAAGAAGCTGCTCGATAAGATCACCGTCGAAGAAATGCCCGCGTCCTCCCGCCGCTACCCGTATGTCGGCTTTACGATGGACAGAGAGCTCGGCAAAGACGTCCTCACCGTCTCGGGCCTTACAAAGACCGTAGACGGCGTAAAGGTGCTTGATAACGTCACGTTCACTGTCGGCCGCACGGATAAAATTGCGTTCACCGCATCAAACGAGTTCGCCGTGCCGACGCTTTTCAAAATCTTAATGGGCGAGCTGGAGCCGGATGCCGGCACATTCAAGTGGGGCGTTTCGACGAGTCAGTCCTATTTCCCGCAGGATAATTCCGCCTATTTCACCGATACGGAAGATTCCATCATCCGCTGGCTCGAGCAATATTCCAAAGACACCACCGAAACATATCTGCGCGGTTTCCTCGGCAAAATGCTGTTTTCCGGCGAAGACGTCTATAAGCCCGTGCAGGTGCTTTCCGGCGGCGAAAAGGTGCGCTGCATGCTCTCGCGCATGATGATGTTCGGCAGCAATGTACTCCTGCTCGACCAGCCCACCAACCACCTCGACCTCGAGTCCATCACTGCCGTCAACAACGGCCTCATCGATTTCAAGGGTGTCGTGCTGTTCGCATCGCACGACCACGAGTTCACCCAGACCGTCGCGAACCGCATCATCGAAATTCTGCCCGAGGGCGGCACGTTCGACCGCGTTACCACCTACGACGAGTACCTCGAAATGCGCGGCTAAACCCGTATTGAATACGGCTAACCCGCAAAAGTTGCGTCTGATTCATTAGTCTCCGGACAAGCTTTTATCGCAAATTTCAAAATCCGTGTAACCTGCCGATATAAAACGCCTACTTATAAAGTGAAGGGGAAGGGAGGACAAAAGCATGAAGGAAGACCATGAGATCATCGAGCTCTACTGGGCGCGCAGCGAAAGCGCCGTGCACGAAACGGACGAAAAGTACGGGGCAAAGCTCCACACGCTCTCCGGGCGCATCCTGCCCGAAGCAGAGGATGCCGAGGAGTGCGTCAACGATACGTACCTCGGCGCGTGGAATGCCATGCCGCCGCAGCGCCCGCTCGCGCTCTTTGCGTTTTTGGCGCGCATCTGCCGCAACATCGCGTGTGATAAGTTAGACAAGCTCCGCGCGAAAAAGCGCAGCGCAGAGGTCTCCGCGCTCACGGAGGAGCTTTCGGCGTGCATCGCAGACCCAACAGCAGCAAGGGAAGCGGAAAGCCGCGAGATTGCCGAAGCGTTAAACAGCTTTCTCTCGACGCTCCCCGTCGATGCCCGGCTCTTTTTCATGCGCCGTTACTGGTATATGGATTCCGTAAAAGCCATCGCCGAAAAGTACGGCTGCGGCGAAAGCCGCGTCAAAACGTCTCTCCACCGCACGCGTGAAAAGCTGCGGGACTATCTCCAAAGGGAAGACATCTGGCTTTAAAGAAAGGCGGGAAAAGTATGACAGGTATCGATTTGTTCAAGGCTCTCGGCGGTGTAAAGGAAGAATACATCGCGGAAGCGGACGGCAGCCGCAAGCTGCCGCACGTGAAAAATGTCACGCTGCAATGGTGTGCCGCGCTCGCCGCGTGCGTGTGTCTGCTGCTCGGCTGGGGCTTCATCGCGCAGCACCTCAGCGGCATAGCCGATTACACCGGCGACGAAACGAAAGTCACAGGCGCCGCCGAGACCGCGCAGGCAGACGGCGCAGATCAGGGCACCGCGCCCGCCATCGGCGGCAAGGTCGTGTTGCCTGTGCGCATCACGGCAGAAACACAGCCCGTAAGCGACGTGAAGGTCTTCACGGACGAGGAAAAAATCGGGCAGATCATGCCGCTGCTTCTCTTAAAGAACGCGGCGGAAACGAGCGGCGACCCGAACGCATACGGCGGCTCGGCCAACATTTTCACGCTGGAATACGCAAACGGCGAAACGAGTACGATCACGGTTTACGGCAATCTGTTCTATAAAAAGGACGATGGCCCGTGGTGCGATATTCCGTACGAACAGGCCGAAAAGCTCGAAGAGCTCGTCCGCAGCCTTGGGTCCGACGAATAAAACCGTAAAATTTGACAAAAAAGGCAAATAAGACTGGATTTTCCCGCGGTTCCCCGCTATAATAGAAATAATGTCTTTCTCCGCGTGATCTTGCGGAAGAAGAAAACGAAAACGCTCTGAAAGCGTAAAAAAAGGGGAATTTGCAAATGGAAATTGCAATTACAGTCTTGCTGCTCATCGTGGGTCTCGTGCTCATCATCAAGGGCGGCGATTTCTTTGTGGATGCCGCATCGTGGATGGCGGAAGCCTCCGGCATTCCGAAGCTTATTGTCGGCGCAACGGTCGTCAGCTTCGCGACCACTTTGCCGGAGCTGCTTGTCTCCATCTTTGCGGCGCTCGACGCACGTGCCGCCGAGGCACTTTCGCCCGGCAGCGGCATCGGCATGGTGGATATGTCCATCGGCAACGCCATCGGCAGCGTCACGGCGAACCTCGGTCTCATCATGGGCATCGCGCTTGTCGCCATTCCTATGGCAATCCGCCGCAAAGATTACATGCTCAAAATGATTCTCATGCTCGTGGCTGCCGCTGTCACCGTATGTTTCTCACTGTTTGATAACGGCGTCGGCGTGGTTGCCAGCATTTTGCTCATCATTATTTTCGTCATCGCCATGTACGACAACGTCCACGAGGCCGTTGTCGCCGTCAAGGGCGGGGCAAAGGATCAGCAGCTCGATGAGCCCGTCACGAAAAAATCCGTCATCACCAATGTTGTCAAGTTCCTCATCGGCGCGGTTGGCACGGTCGCCGGTGCACAGCTCCTTGTCGATAACGGCTCCGCGCTCGCTTCCATGTGCGGCGTTTCGGATCGCGTCATCTCCGTCACCATCATCGCCATCGGCACGTCTCTGCCGGAGCTTGTCACCACGCTCACCGCCATCGCGAAAAAGCAAGGCTCGCTCTCCGCAGGCAACATCATCGGCGCAAATATCATCGATCTGACCTTGATTCTGCCCGTATGTGCGCTCATCTACGGCAGCAAGCTCCCCGCGTCGCCCACCGTCGCCATGGTCGATATCCCGGCATGTCTCATCATCGGCATTCTGTCTGTCGTGCCCACGCTCATCACGAAGAAATTCTCGCGCTGGCAGGGCGTTTTAATGCTCGCCGCCTACGCCGTCTATATCGTGCTCAGCGTCATTGTCATGGCATAACTTGTAACTTTTGTAACGAAAGCTCCGTTTTCAAGAAAAACGGGGCTTTTTTATGCACTTTTCAAATCATTTCCTCTTGACTTTTCAGTGCTCTGTATGCTAAAATGTAACAGAAGTGTAACAAATGTTATTACTTTGTAATTTTTAAATGTCAGGTGAGAAGTGCATGCAGGCGGCAGAAATGCAGATAAAAACCGAAAACAGTGTTGAGGCAGCAAGCGCCCTTCTTCGCACACTGCGTCATGCCGTGCCGGTGCTCTTAGCCTTGCTTATCGCTTTGCTCGCCGCCGCACCTGTTTTGGCGGATGAGACCGATGAAGCGATAACGGATACCGAAACCGTCTCCGCCGAACCGACGGAAGACCTCCGGGACGATTACACCGCCGTTGCCGCGCAGCTGGAAGCCGTCGCGCGCGCAGAGGGCAGAGATATGGCAGATAAAATGCTCAGCACTGCCCTGCACAGCCTCACGGGGACTTCGGTCGATACCGATGACGCTGAAAGCGCTGTTTCCGCCGCGGCTGCGCCCGAGGCCGCAGAACCGAAGGCTGTCGTCGTCAACGCTTCCGCGCAGGCGGGCACGAAGTGGTCTGCAAAGGGTATTCTGCCGTTTTTGGTCGTTGTGCTGCTGGCGCTTTTAGGCCTTTCTCTTGCCGTGCGCCCCATGCGCCGCCGTCGTGTGCATTCGGCCCGTGCTTATTGCCCCATGCGTGACCGCACTCTGAATGACACTGCGTTTCAAAGCCGCGCACATTCCACTTTATAAATCCGATCATAAGGAAAAACATACTTTTCCTCTCTTTTCGGCGCCGCTCGGTTCTCGGGCGGCGCTCTTTTTTCGCAAACCCGCATAAATCCTGTTTTGACATTCCTGAAAATCCCATTTTTAAAAATGCACACAAATCCATCGTCAAACTTTATTCATATTTTACGCAAAAGCGGTTGACAAATCCTGACTTTTTCCGTAAACTGAACGTATTGCGTTTGCATCTAAAACCAAATAAAATCGGCTGTTCCGAAAAGGTCGATAAAACGGGCAACACACAAAGCGTTGTGTTGCTTTTATCCTGTTCGGAAAAGTGTTCCTGCCGCGGCCGGATCGCGGGCGAAAGCCTGCGGCCGTGAAAAATCCTTTGCGGAAGCAGTACGCATCATGCAGCCGGGGTGTGTGATTCACTAAGACCGCGCAACTTTCGGGGGACAAGGGTCCCACCAAACCGCAAAGGGGATGCTTTCCATGTTAAAACCAATCATCACGCTCAAAGACATTGCAGTATCGTTTGACGGCGAGCAGGTCTTAAAGAACTTCAACCTCACCATCGGTGACGGCGAGTTCGTAACACTGCTCGGACCCTCCGGCTGCGGCAAAACCACGGTTTTGCGCACCATCGGCGGCTTCGTCACACCGGATAGCGGCGATGTCTTTTTCGGTGACGAGAAGATCAATAACGTGCCGCCGCATAAGCGCGCCGTCAATACGATTTTCCAAAAGTACGCACTTTTCCCGCACCTGAACGTCTATGAAAACATCGCGTTCGGCATGCGTCTTAAAGGCAAGAAAGAAGACGAAATTCAAAAGACCGTCACCGAAATGCTGCATATGGTCAACTTAAACGGCATGGCGCACCGCGGTGTCGGCCAGCTTTCCGGCGGTCAGCAGCAGCGTGTCGCCATTGCGCGCGCCCTCGCAAACGAGCCGAAGGTGCTCCTCCTCGATGAGCCGCTTTCTGCGCTCGATTTAAAGCTGCGCAAGGATATGCAAAACGAACTCAAAAAAATCCAGCAGGCCATCGGCATCACGTTCATTTTCGTCACGCACGACCAGGAGGAAGCGCTCTCCATGAGTGACACGGTCGTCGTCATGGATAAGGGCGAAATTCAGCAGATCGGCTCGCCGATTGACATCTACAACGAACCGAAAAACGCCTTCGTTGCGGACTTCATCGGCGAAAGCAATATCCTCGACGGCACCATGATCGAAGACTACCTCGTCGAGGTCGCCGGTCAGCGCTTCAAGTCGCTCGACAGCGGCTTCGGCAAAATGGCCCCGGTCGACGTCGTCATCCGCCCGGAGGATATCGACATCGTGCCCACCGGCTCCGCCGCCGCACACATCAACGGCGTCGTCACCAGCGTCACGTTTAAGGGCGTACACTATGAGATTATCGTCGATGTTGACGGCTTCAAGTGGATGATCCAGACGACCGACAGCGCCAATGTCGGCGATAAGATTGGCCTTGCGCTCACGCCGGACGACATTCACGTCATGGCGAAGTCCGTTTACTCCGGCACTATGGGCGATTACAGCACGTTCAGTGACGAAATGGAGGAAGCGCTCCAGGAGGAGGGCAGCGAACATGAGGACTAAACTCATCTCCGCCCCGTACACGATCTGGATGACGCTGTTCATCATCGTGCCCATGGGTCTTGTGGCATTCTTTGCCTTTACCGATAAAAGCGGCGCTTTTACGTTAGATAACATCGCGCGCGTCGGCCAGTATTCCAACGTCTTCCTGCGTTCCATCTGGCTCGGCGCACTCGCAACGTTTATTTCGCTTCTGCTCGGCTACCCGCTCGCGTATATCATCGCCAAAGCGGCGCCGAACCGCCAGAGCTTCCTCATTTTGCTCATCATGCTGCCCATGTGGATGAACTTCCTGCTGCGCACCTACGCATGGATGTCCCTCCTTGAGGATAACGGCCTCATCAACAATATGCTCGCCGCCGTCGGTCTGCCGCGCATCCATATGATCAACACCGCGGGCGCAGTCGTCCTCGGCATGGTGTATAACTACATCCCGTACATGATCCTGCCCATTTACTCTGTGCTCACCAAAATCGACAACAGCGTCATCGAAGCTGCGCAGGATCTCGGCGCAAACAATCGCAATGTCTTCCTTAAAGTTGTCCTGCCCATGAGCATGCCCGGTGTCATTTCCGGCGTTACCATGGTGTTCGTGCCCGCTGTTTCCACATTTATTATCTCTAAAATGCTCGGCGGCGGCGGAAACCTGCTCATCGGCGACCTCATCGATATGCAGTTCCTCGGCTCGGCGTATAACCCGAACCTCGGCTCTGCCATTTCACTTGTCCTCATGGTCATCATCCTCATCTGCATGGGCATCATGAACCAGTTCGACGACGGTGAAAATGTGGGAGGAGGTATGATTCTGTGAAAACGGCTTCCAAAGTCTACACGGCGCTCATCTTCATCTTTCTTTACGCGCCCATCATCGTGCTCATCATCTTCTCGTTCAACGATACGGATACCGCAAGCCGCACCCAGTTTTCCGGCTTTACACTGCGCTGGTATCAGCGCCTGTTTGAGGATCGCTATATTCTGGAGGCGCTGCTCAATACATTGATCATCGCCGTCGTTTCTGCGTTCGCGTCCACTGTACTCGGCACCATGGCGGCGGTCGGCATCAACCGCATGAAGCGTATGCCGAAAAAGGTCATGATGAACATCACCAATTTTCCCATGGTCAACCCGGAAATCGTCACCGGTGTTTCCATGATGCTTCTGTTCGTCGCGGCAGTCAGCCTGTTCGGCGGCAAAAGCCTCGGCATGGCGTCGCTCATTATCGCGCACATCACGTTCTGCCTGCCGTATGTCATTCTGTCCGTTCTGCCGAAGCTGCGCCAGATGAATCCGAACCTCTTCGAGGCCGCGCAGGATCTCGGCTGCCCGCCGGTACGCGCGTTCTTTAAAGTCGTGCTGCCGGAGATCATGCCCGGCATCGTCACCGGCATGATCATGGCGTTCACGCTCTCCATCGATGATTTCGTCATCAGCTACTTCACAAGCGGCACCACGCAGACGCTGCCCATCTACATTTATTCCATGACGAGAAAGCGCATCTCCCCGGAGATCAACGCGCTTTCCACCGTGCTCTTTGTGTGCATCATGCTCTTGCTCATCATCATCAATGTCCGCCAGGGACGTGAAGAGCGTCGTGCCAAAAAGGCAGAAAGGGAGCGTGCCTGATGAAAAAGAAATTTTTCGCCGTCTTTTTTGCGCTTCTGGTGCTCTGCACCGCAGTCGTGCCCGTCTTTGCCGATGAAGCCGACGACTGGGATTTTTCCGAAGAATACCCCACCGCAGAGCCCACCGGTGTGACCATCAATGTCTACAACTGGGGCGAGTATATTTCAAACGGCACCGAGGGCTCGCTGGATGTCAATGCCGAGTTCACCCGTCGCACCGGCATCGAGGTCAACTACACCACGTTCGACAGCAACGAGTCGCTGTACTCCAAGCTCGCAGGCGGCGGCGCAAGCTACGATGTCATTGTCCCGTCCGATTACATGATCTCGAAGCTCATAAACGAGAACATGCTCGCGGAGCTGGACTTCGGTAATATTCCCAATTTCGAGTACATCGACGAGCAATTCCGAAACCCCGATTACGACCCCGAAAACAAATTCTCCGTGCCGTACACATGGGGCACCGTCGGCCTGTTCTATAATACCGATTATGTCACCGAGCCCGTCACCAGCTGGTCTATTTTGTGGGACGAGCAGTACAGCGGCAAGATTTTGATATTCGATAACCCGCGCGACGCGTTCGCCATCGCACAGGAGCGCCTCGGCTTCTCCCTCAATTCCACCGACGAAAGCGAGTGGGAGCAGGCGGCTATGCTTTTAAAGGAGCAGAAGCCCCTCGTACAGGCGTACGTCATGGATCAGATTTTTGACAAAATGGAAAGCGGCGAAGCGTGGCTTGCACCGTACTATTCCGGCGATGCCGGCACGCTTGTTGAAAACAACGAAAACATCAAGTTTATTGTCCCGGAAGAGGGCACGAACTACTTTGTCGATGCCATGTGCATCCCGGCAACGGCCGAACACAAAAAAGAAGCCGAACTGTACATCAATTTCATGTGTGACCCCGAAATTGCCGGTGCAAATATGGATTTCGTCGGCTACGCCACCCCGGAGACCGCCGCGAAAGACTATCTTGATCCCGATGCCGTTGCAAATCCCATCTACTACCCGGATCAGGATGTGCTCGACCGCACGGAGGTCTTCGTCAATCTCCCGAGCGAGACGAGCAATCTGCTCGATACGCTCTGGGCCGAGGTCAAAATGGGCGGACCCGGCCAATCCGTTGTTCTCATCGCCATCATCTTAGTCTTCCTCGCAGTCTACATCGCCATCATCATCTGGAAAAAACAAAAGCGCAAGCGCGAGACGGGCGGCTAATCACCTTGTAAATTAAGTTTATTGAAAGCTTCTCGAAGTTTTTTGAGGAGCTTTTTCTCTACCTGTGCGTTTTTTAAAAGGCTTCGCTTTTTTACGTCTTCAGCGTCTTGCAATTTCCTCTGCACCTCGGTATAATGTGGTTAGATTCAAAACAGAAAGCAAGGATGAAAAAACCATGAAAATTCAGAATGTTTCGGATACCGCTTTTAAAAAGTACGGCAAAGTCATCACGGGGCTCGATTGCTCCGATATCATCGCCGCCATGGCGGAAACGCCCTGCCCGGAAAACGTCGTCTATGTGCCCGGTGCAGAGTCTCTCGAAAGCTGCGCGTCTGCCAAAGACATCGCCTACACGCTCTACGGCGGCATGCCCGTGCAGATTGGCTACTGCAACGGCAACAACCATAAGTTAAACGGTCTCGAATATCACCGCGATAGTGAAGTAAACATCGCCGTTACCGACCTCATCCTGCTCATCGGCTCCGAGCAGGACATCGAAAACGGCAAGTACGATACATCTAAGGTCGAAGCGTTCCTCGTGCCCGCCGGCACCGTTATCGAGGTTTACGCCACCACGCTGCACTATGCGCCGTGCAATGCAAACGACGGCGGCTTCAAGTGCGTCGTCGCACTGCCGAAGGGCACGAACACCGATATTGAAAAGCGCGCGCCGAAGACCGAGGAAGACAAAATGCTTTTCGCCCGCAACAAGTGGCTGCTTATGCACCCGGAAGCGGCAGAAGAGGGTCAGTACGTCGGCCTTGTCGGCGAAAACATCTGCGTTTGATTTGCGTAGAACGCCGTAAAACCGAACAACCGGGGCATACCGCACGGCACGGTGCAGTATGCCCCTTTTCGCTCAAAATCTATCCATAATAAGGGGGAGACCCATGACATTTTATGATCTGCTCTGGTATTTTACCGTTTATTCGTTTTTAGGCTGGTGCTCGGAGGTCATTTTTGCCACCGTCACCACCGGCAAGTTCGTCAACCGCGGCTTTTTAAACGGGCCCGTGTGCCCCATCTACGGCTTTGGCATGTCGCTCGTGTTGCTCGTTTTGCTGCCGTTTTCGGATAACATCCCCTTGCTGTTTATCGGCGGCGCACTGCTCACCAGTGCTATCGAGCTTGTCGGCGGCTGGGCGCTCAAAAAATTCTTCCACACCACGTGGTGGGATTATTCCAACCAGCCCTTCAACCTCGGCGGCTACATTTGCTTAAAATTCAGCATCCTCTGGGGTCTGTGTGTCGTCGTCGTCATCCGCATTGTTCATACGGCTATCGCGTCGCTCGTGCACTGGATTCCCTTCACGCTCGGCGCAATTCTGGTCGGTATTTTCATCGCGCTGTTTATCACGGATACCATCGTCACCGTGCTTACCATTCGCAAGCTCAACGAAAAGCTCACCGTCATCAACGATATGTCCGCGCGTCTGCGCAAAGAGAGCGACGCCATCTCGAACGGCCTCGGTCGCCTGACGCTCCTTGCAGACGAGAAGATCACCGAGCAGAAGCAGGAGTTCAACGAAAAAGCCCGCCCTGTCCTCGAAGAGAAGCTTCAGGCACAGCGCACTCAGCTTTCGGAGAAGTACGAAGAATACCGTGCGTCGCTGGAAGACCGCCGTGTGAAAGCACAGAAGTCTGCCGAAGACCTCCGTGCCCAGTGGAACAGCGTTACCTCCAAGCTCCAGCGTCACACCCAGCGCCGTTTGCTGCGCGCCTTCCCAACCATGAAAAACGACCGCGCAGACGAAGCACTGCGCCGCTTGCGTGCGTGGATGGATGAAAAGAAGGAAAACTGATGCGTCGCTATGTGGAAAACGTTCCGCCCTCGCTCACGCAAAAGGAGCTGCATGACCGTGCTTACGCACTTTTGTATCGCGTCTTAAAGGACGAGTGGGGCATCGCATCGCCCGTTGTGGAAAAAACTCCGCTCGGCAAACCGTATTTAAAAGGGGAGAACATGCCCCATATCAGCCTGAGCCACACTAAGGGCATCGTCTGCTGCGCCGTGTCGCGGAAAAATGTCGGCATCGATGCCGAATATCCCCGCCGCGTGCGGGGGAGTGCCGCAGAGCGCGTCTGTACGCCCGCAGAGCTTCGGGACATACAAAGCAGCCCCAATCCCGCCGCGCGCTTTTTGACGTACTGGACGCTCAAAGAGAGCATCTCCAAGTGCCGCGGCACCGGCCTTTCGGAATCGTTCCAAAACTACGAGATCACCTTTCAAAACGGCATGCCGCATCTTAACGGCTACACGCTCTTTTTCGAGCAGTACGGCGTGCATTTTCTCGCCGCCGCCGAGGAAGCATAAAGTATAGCCGCCCCGCATACCTATGACCGAAAAGAAAGTCTTACCCGGTTTTCTGCGGTGAAAGGTGGCAGCAATATGATTGTATCGCTCGGCGCGAACAAAAAACGAATTTTGGCGGTGCTTGTGCTCATCGCCATAGCCGTCAGCGCGTTTTTCCTCATCCCGCGCGGCGAAAAGCGGCAGACATTCCCCGGTATGACGGGGGAGGAGCGCCTCGCGTTTTTAACGTCCTTCGGCTGGGAGGCAGAAGCGGAGCCGCAGGATATGCGCGAGGTTGTCATTCCCGCAAAATTTAACGATGTCTATGCGGCGTATAATACGATGCAGCAGGCGCAGGGTTTCGACCTTTTGCCCTATGCCGGCGAAAAGTGCACGCAGTACCGCTACCGCATCACAAACTACCCGAATACGCCCGATGGCGTCTTCGCAACGCTCCTCGTCTTTGAGGGCAATATCATCGGCGGCGATGTCGCGTCCGGCGCAGAGGATGGCTTCATGCACGGCTTTGCGGCAGACAGCGCCCGCTATGAGATGCCGAAGTCGGTCATCAAAGAGAGCGCGTCGCCCGCGCCGGACACCGGCGAATCCACACAAAATCCAACGGAAAGTGAAACAACATGAGACTTGATAAATTCCTTTCAAACGAAAATATCGGCAGCCGCAAGGCGGTCGGCACGCTGGTGCGCAGCGGTGCCGTCGCCGTCAACGGACAAGCCGTGCGCAAAAGCGATATCCAGATCGACCCCGAAAAGGACGAGATCACCGTCAACGGAAAGCCCGTGCGGTACAGCGCGTTTGTGTACATCATGCTCTATAAGCCCTCGGGCGTGCTCACCGCCACGCGTGACAGCCGCGCAGAGACCGTCTTAGACCTCCTGCCGCCGGAGCTTAAGCGCCGCGATCTGTTCCCTGCAGGCCGTCTCGATAAGGACACCACCGGCCTTCTCGTTTTAACGAACGACGGCGAGTACGCCCACCGCATGCTGGCGCCGAAAAGCCACGTCTGGAAGCGTTACCGCGCCACGCTCGACCTCCCCGCAGAAGAAAGCGACATCGCGCGCTTTGCCGCAGGCATCAAAAGCGGCGAAAATGAGTTCGCCCCTGCCGTGCTCGAAATCAGTAAAGACGATCCTCACATCGCGTGGACGGAAATTCGGGAGGGGAAGTTCCATCAGGTCAAGCGTATGTTTTCAGCGTGCGGCAAGACCGTCACGGCCCTTCACCGCGAATCCATCGGCGCTTTAACGCTCGATCCCACACTTTCGCCCGGCGAATCGAAAATTCTCGATCCGAGCGCCGCAGCGTTGGTTTTTGAAAAACCTGCACAAATAATCTGAACAAAAAGCATCAAGAATTTTTGCCGTTTATTTATTTTAACTAAACTCAAAGGAAAAAGTTTGGGCAAATAAGGACTGTTCAGGGACCCGATTTTCTGCTATACTTAGTGCATTGAAAAGAGACGTTGTTCGTCACATATGGCTGCCAGGCTCTGACGTATAACAACCCATCATCAGGAGGAAAAATCTTATGGCAAGTGTAACACTTAAAAATGTCTATAAAATCTATTCCGGCGGCGTTACCGCTGTTACAGATTTCTGCTTGGACATCGAAGACAAGGAGTTCATCATTCTCGTTGGTCCTTCCGGTTGCGGTAAGTCCACCACGCTTAGAATGATCGCAGGCCTCGAAGAGATCAGCAAGGGTGAGCTTTACATCGGCGACCAGCTCGCAAACGATGTTGCTCCTAAGGACAGAGATATCGCAATGGTGTTCCAGAACTACGCTCTGTACCCGCACATGACCGTTTATGACAACATGGCATTCGGTCTGAAGCTCAGAAAGACCCCGAAGGATGAGATCAAGCGCCGCGTTGAAGAGGCTGCTCGTATCCTCGACATTTCCCACCTGCTCGACAGAAAGCCGAAGGCTCTTTCCGGTGGTCAGAGACAGCGTGTTGCTCTCGGCCGTGCTATCGTCCGTGACCCGAAGGTCTTCCTGCTCGACGAGCCGCTCTCCAACTTGGACGCTAAGCTCCGTGCACAGATGAGAACCGAAATCGCTAAGCTTCATAAGAGACTCGGCACCACCTTTATTTACGTTACACATGACCAGACCGAGGCTATGACCATGGGTGATAGAATCGTTGTTATGAAGGACGGCTTCATCCAGCAGGTCGATACCCCGCAGAACCTGTATGATCTGCCGGTCAACGAATTCGTTGCAGGCTTCATGGGCTCCCCGCAGATGAACTTTATCGATGCTACCCTTGTTAAGGAAGGCGCAGATTACTACGTCACCTTCGGCGCAGCTAAGATTAAGGTTCCGGCTAACAAGGCTAACGATGAAATCGCTAACTATGTTGGCAAAGAGATCGTCTTCGGCATCCGTCCGGAAGACGTACACGACGAGCCGGAGTTCATCGAGAAGCACCCGGAGACCAGAGCTGCGGCTGACGTTGAAGTTACCGAGCTGATGGGCGCAGAGACTTATCTGTACCTCAACTGCGAAGGCAATGCTCTTACCGCTCGTGTTGAGCCGACTTCCACCGCTAAGACCGGTGACAAGATCACGATCGCTCTCGACATGAACAAGATGCACCTCTTCGACAAAGAAACCGAGAAGACCATCCTCAACTAATCGGTTTTATAAACAGCATACAGACGGCGTTCCCAATCGGGAGCGCCGTTTTTGCGTATCACACGTGCCGGTATTCTTCCTCACAAGCTTTCGGCACAGGTCGCGCAGCTTCACACCGAATCTGTCTGCGCTGCGCCTGGCATTTCACTATCTTTAAAAAGCATTTGCATCGTGCGAAAACTGTGGTATACTGAAATCAGAACATTCAAAACATAAGGGAGTGCTTTTACATGTTTGTAACAGAAGATATTCGCTATATCGGCGTAAACGACCACGACGTAGACCTTTTTGAGGGACAGTACACCGTAGAAAACGGCATGTCCTATAATTCCTATGTCATCCTCGATGAAAAAGTTGCCGTCATGGATACGGTAGACGCCCACTTCGGCGTGGAATGGCTGCAAAACCTTGAAACGGTGCTTAACGGCCGTCGTCCGGATTACCTCGTTGTGCAGCACATGGAGCCGGACCATTCCGCCAATATCGCCGTCTTTATGGAGACATACCCGGAGGCGCAGATTGTCTCCTCTGCCAAGGCGTTCGTCATGATGCAGCAGTTCTTCGGCACGGATTTCCCGGAGCGCAAGGTTGTCGTCGGCGAGGGCAGTACGCTCAAGCTCGGTCGTCATACTTTGACGTTTGTCACCGCGCCCATGGTGCACTGGCCGGAGGTTATCGTCACATACGACAGTACAGATAAAGTCCTCTTTTCCGCAGACGGCTTCGGCAAGTTCGGTGCGCTTGACGTGGAGGAAGATTGGGCAGACGAAGCCCGCCGTTACTACATCGGCATCGTCGGCAAGTACGGCGCACAGGTGCAGGCGCTCCTTAAAAAAGCCGCCGCGCTCGACATCGCCATCATTTGCCCGCTGCACGGCCCGGTTTTAAACGAAAATCTCGGCTATTATCTTGATAAATACAACACATGGTCGTCCTACGCGGTCGAAGACGAGGGCGTTGTCATCGCCTACACCTCCATCTATGGCCACACGAAAGAAGCTGTGGAGGAGCTTGCCGAAAAGCTGAATCAGCGCGGCTGCCCGAACGTTGTTGTCGCAGACCTCGCCCGTTGCGATATGGCGGAGGTCGTTGCCGATGCGTTCCGTTACAGCAAGCTCGTGCTCGCCACAACGACCTATAATGCGACGATTTTCCCGCATATGCAGAGCTTTATCGACCATCTCACCGCTCGCAATTATCAGGGCCGTACCGTCGGCATGATTGAAAACGGCGCGTGGGCGCCTATGGCGGCAAAGGTCATGAAAAAGATGCTGGAAACGAGCAAGAACCTCACCTACACGGATACCACCGTCACCGTAAAGTGCGCCTTGAACGATGCCTCCCGCGCCCAGATTGACGCCCTCGCAGATGAGTTGTGCAAGTAAACTGAAATTGAAGCTTTAAGCAACATCCCGGTCGTAAAATTTCGGCCGGGATTTTTGTGCAAAAAGATGTCCTGTAATGGCCTCTCATGTCCTTGCTTTTTGCGAAAAAATGTGTTATACTGGCTAAAAGAAACAATAGTTCGATTAAAACGGTGTGCGTGAGCGTGCACAAAACCGCGTTTTGCGTGCAGTGAACGAACAGGCCTCCGTTTTTTAAGGGGGATACTATGCCCAAAAATCCGATTGTATTCACGCTCGATGGCCGTCTCTGCACCTGCCTTTTGCCGGAGGGAAAACCCAAGCGGCTCTATGTGCTGTGCGGGTGGGAGATGGAAAAGCTGATGATGCTACTCGCCGAAGATGCGCCGGAGGTATTATTTTTTTCTACGGAAATCGACGGCGGCCGGGATTTCATCCCATGGGAAGCGGAGCCCATTTGGCCCGGTGAGCCGTTTTCGGGCGGCGGGGAAGACTACTTAAAATTCCTGACAGACACGGCGCTGCCGTATTTAGAGGAGCGTTTCGGCGCGCCGACGGAACCCGAAAACTGTGCGCTGCTGGGGTACTCGCTCGGCGGATTATTTGCGCTTTGGGCGCTGACGAAAACGGAAAAATTCGGTGCAGGTGCAAGCCTTTCCGGCTCTTTGTGGTACCCGCAGTTTTTGAAATATTTGGAGAACTGTCCGCCTAAAAAGGACACCACAATATACTTATCCCTCGGCGACCGCGAACCGCTCGGCGGCCCGCCCGTCATGCGGACGGTGGGCGACTGCACGGAAAAGGCGAAGGAGATTTTAAGCAATCACGGCTGCAAGATATTCTTCGAGTGGAATCAAGGCGGGCACGGCAAGGGCGTCACCAAACGCTGGCAGCGCGCCGTGCGCAGACTTTTGACCATGATGGCAAAAACGGTGGAAAAGTAAGACGAAATGCGGTTTTAATCGTTAATGATGGTGGAAAACGGAGAGGGGCGAAGCGTAATGCAAGAGCAGATCGAGCGGGAGATTTCGAAAAATCTGACCGGCGAAATGCGGGAAACGGCACTGAAATTTACTGCGTTTTTGAAGTCGCACGGGCTGATGTTTCACCGCGACCGCTCGGGCGACTGGGCGGAAAAGATCTATTATTGGGCGAGATCGGACAAAAATTGCGTATGTTTTATCGCAGTGAAAGATCCCGACGAGCCTGAAAATGCGTGGACAGTGTGGTCAGACAACAGCGCGGCGTATGAAGCGCCGTTAGGTGACGCGGAAACGTCGGAGATCGGCCTGAAATACGTGAATCGCTGCGAAAAATGCGGCGCATGCGGTGGCGGACGGGTGAAAACCGTGTTCGGCAAACGCATTTCCGGTGTGTGCATGTGTACATTTCGCGTGGATAACGCCGATTTAAATGGTCTGCCGTTCCTGAAAACCATGGTCGAATTGCGGCTGAACGAGATTTTGCAGCCGTGAACAGTGAAATCGGGCTGAAAATGGAGGGGTGTAGGCTAATGCGGGCGTTTTCGCGTGTTTTGAGCTTTATACATGAAGACGGTGTGTTTTTCTGCGGTTTTGAACGACGTGTGGAGCGAATTTTTGGGTGAAAGAAATGGTAAATACAGAGAAAATTGTGGGCTATTTGAAGAAGACGTATCAGCCGGATGCGGTTATTGTTTACGGCTCGTTTGCAGACGGAAGTGCGAATTTGAATAGCGATTTTGACGCGCTTATCATCGCGGGGAAAGAAAAAGCACACGATTCGTCCATTGTGGACGGCGTGGTGCTGGACGTGTTCGTATATCCGGCGGAAACGTTTTCAGCGGACTATGACCCGGAGGAGTTTGTGCAGGTTTGGGACGGGAAAATCGTACTGGACGAGCACGGCATTGCCGGGCAGTTAAAAGCGAAAGTCCTTGACTACATCGAGCATCTTCCGAAGAAAACGGTGACGGAGGTCGCGCAGGAAGTGGAATGGCCCAAAAAGACGCTGCGGCTTATGGAAAAAAGCGATGCAGAGGCGTTCAGGTTATATGCAAAAGCCCTGCGGGAATTTGACAGGGAAAGCTTATCTGCATGGATCGCTTACTTGAAAAGCATGGTGAATATACGGCCGAACGGGGCTTTGGAGCGGTGAAAACCGTGGAGCTGCGCGTGAAAACGGGGCACTTTCGGAGGTGCTGTTTTGGCGGAAAGCGAATTGAATGTAATTTGCACAGGTTTGCGTGATCAAAAGTCAGGGCTTATGCAGGTTTTGCAGACGGGAGGAGACGCGAAATGGAACAGCAGAGCTTATTTGAAAACCGGGCGGGGCAGGACATGCCGCTTGCGACGCGGATGCGGCCGCGGACGCTGGAGGAATTTGCGGGGCAGCGCCATTTGCTCGGCAAGGGCAAGGTGCTGCGGCAGCTGATTGAAGAAGACCGCGTGTCTTCCATGATTTTCTGGGGGCCGCCGGGCGTGGGTAAAACGACGCTGGCGCAAATTATTGCGGCGCGGACGAAGGCGAATTTCATCAATTTCAGCGCTGTGACGAGCGGCATCAAGGAAATTCGCGGCGTGATGAGCGAGGCGGAGCAGAACCACCGCATGGGCGAGCGCACGCTGCTGTTCATCGACGAAATCCATCGCTTTAATAAGGCGCAGCAGGACGCGTTTTTGCCGTTTGTGGAAAAGGGCAGCATCGTGCTTATCGGTGCGACGACGGAGAACCCCTCATTTGAGGTGAACGCCGCACTTTTGTCGCGCTGCAAGGTGTTCGTTTTGCAGGCGCTTTCCGAGGATGAGCTTGTGGAGCTGATGAAGCGCGCAATCAAAGACCCGCGCGGCTTCGGTAACCAGACGGTGGAGATCACCGACGAGATGTTGAAAATGCTGGCGGCGTTTGCAAACGGCGACGCGCGAACGGCACTGGGGACGCTGGAGATGGTCGTTTTGAACGGGCACCGCGAGGGAGACAAGACGACCGTGACGATGGAGACGCTGGAGCAGTGCATCAGCCGAAAGTCGCTTTTGTACGACAAAACCGGCGAGGAGCACTACAACAACATTTCGGCGCTGCACAAATCGATGCGCAACAGCGACCCGGACGCGGCGGTCTACTGGCTTTCGCGTATGCTGGAGGCGGGCGAAGACCCGCTGTATGTGGCGCGGCGGCTCATTCGGTTCGCGAGCGAGGACGTGGGCATGGCGGACAGCCGCGCACTGGAGATCGCCGTGGCGGCGTATCAGGCGAGCCATTTTATCGGTATGCCGGAGTGCTCGGTGAATTTGACGCACGCCGTGGTGTATTTGTCGATGGCGCCGAAATCAAACGCGCTGTATGTGGCGTATGAGAGCGCGAAAAAGGACGCACAGAAAATGCTCTCCGAGCCGGTGCCGCTTGTCATCCGCAACGCGCCTACACGGCTTATGAAGGAGCTGCATTACGGCGAGGGGTACGAATATGCGCACGATACGGCGGAAAAACTGACCGCGATGCAGTGCTTGCCGGATTCGCTTGCCGGAAAGAAGTATTACAGACCGACGGAACAGGGCAGCGAAGCAAGGGTGAAGGAGCGACTGCGGCAGATTGAAGCGTGGAAGGCGGAGCGGAGGAAGAAGTGAGGTTGCGTTGAGCAAAACTTTTGACAACGATTGACGAGAGAGCGTGAAAATTCGGGGGCGTTTTATGTTGGCGGTTAAGTTTTACGAAGATGTGAAAGACGAGCTGCTGCGTTTTGCAGTTGTTATTGCGAAGCATGACGGAAAATGGGTGTTTTGTAAGCACAAGGAGCGCGAGACACTGGAGTGTCTGGGCGGGCACAGAGAGACGGGCGAGGCGATTGCAGAGACGGCGAAGCGCGAGCTTATGGAAGAAACGGGTGCGGTGAAATTTGAGATTCGTCCGATCTGCGTGTACTCCGTGACGGGCAAAACGCGCGTGAACGAGACGGGTAAAGAATCGTTCGGCGGACTGTTTTATGCGGAAATCGCATCGTTTGGGGAGATACACAGCGAGATGGAGAAAATTGTATTATGCGACGCTCTGCCGGAAAACCAGACGTACCCGGAAATTCAGCCGGCGCTTTTGAAAGAGGCGGAAAGACGGGGGTTCGGCGTATAAACGGACATAAAGAAAGCACGCAGAGCATGAAAATCTGCGTGCTTTTTGTGTGTATTGTATTGACTTGAAGCGCCGGGGGCGTCTTCAGTTTTTCGGTTTGTTTTTTTCAAAGAGGATGGAGAGCCCTTTGAGGAGCAGGTCGTCATCTAAGATGATCTTGTTGCGGCAAAGAGGCGCGATGACGGAGGAGAGTCCGCCGGTTGCGACGACCGTGCAGGGGGTGTTTAATTCCGCGTTGATGCGGTCGATGAGGCCGTCCAGTGCACCGGCGTTGCCGTAGAGCAGGCCGCTTTTGAGGCAATCTACGGAATTTGTGCCGATGGTGTGCTTCGGCAGTTCGAACGCGACCTTCGGCAGCTGCGCGGTGCGGCTTGCGAGGGCATCGTGCGAGACGGCCACACCCGGCAGAATCATGCCGCCGCGGTATCCGCCCTCCGCATCCAGAACGGAGACAGTGGTGGCGGTACCCATATCGATGATGATCTGCGGGAGGGGATAGTGGTGGATGCCCGCGACGGCGTCCACGACGAGGTCGCTGCCGAGCTGGGCGGGATTATCGATGTGGATGCGCAGGCCGGTTTTGATGCCGGGGCCGACGACGAGCGGCGTGAGGTGCAGGTATTTGTGCACCGCGTTGCGCATGGTGAGCGTGACGGCCGGGACGACGGACGAGAGAATCGCGCCGTCAACCGCGGTGATGTCTGCGCGGTTCATATCAAACGCCATTTTGAGCATGGCGGCATATTCGAGCGCCGTTGCGGTGGGGTTTGTGGAGACGCGCTCGCGGAAAATGACCTGTCCATCGGCACAACAGCCGATGACAATGTTGGTGTTGCCGATATCGATGGCTAAGATCATGGGAGGACCTCCTTTAAATCTGCTTTTTTAGCGGGTGTTTGAATAAACCCAGCTTTTAAGAGGACGCTGCCGACGGCGCCGGTGATGACGGTGGACGAGAGCATCTCGAACACGGCATTGACGCCGACGAACGCGCAGACGAACAGCAGAATGTTTTGGCCGTTAATCAAGCCCTGCATGTACTCGGTTTGCCCGAAAAGCAAGATGAGTGCGGACATGAAGAAAAGCGTATTTAAGAACGCAGCGGCGAAGCCCGTGACGAAGCACGCGGCGACGCGGTTCAGCTTACTGACACAGCGGAAGATGTAGCCGAGCAAAAAGCCGTCCAGCATACGCGGGACAAAGCACAGCAAAATGGAGAAAAACGGGTTGATGCTAAAAAGCGTGGACCCGAGCATGCTTACGCCGCCGATGCCGATGCACTGCAAAAAGCTTGTGAGGCCGAAGACGGATCCTGCGATGAGACCACCTACAGGTCCGAGGGCCAGTGCGGACACGGCGACCGGGATAACGTTGAACGTGATGGCAAGCGGCCCGATGTTCAGATAGCCGAGCGGCGTAAAGGACATCAGCAGCAAAAGCGCCGTCATCAGGCCGAGCAGAGTGAGCTGTTTTGCGTTAAATTTCTTGTTCATATTCAATTTTCCTTTCTTGTTATTATTCTCCGTAGGAGATACAATACAATACGAAAGAAGTATAGCACAGATTTTGAAAAATCGCAATGTTTTCTATTGACTTTGACGCGGCGTAAAGTGATAAACCGGGCTTAGCCCGAGTGGAGGACGAAAGATGAAAAGTGAGCCCAATCTCGCCACCTCAAGCAGGGACGAGAAATTCTGTATTGCGATACTGAAAAGCTGTGCTATAATGAAATTAAGAAATTCAGTTGTATTGAAAAGCTTGATTTTGGAGGTGCACAGTGGAAAATAAGGATATTTTAAACGCTTTGCAGAATTATGAAATGACATTCGGAACGTCAGAAAACATATTTAACGGCGGACTTTTGACAGATGCAGAGCGCGATTTCGTGATGCGTGACAGCAATGCATTTTTGTTTGGGCTGATTGCGGATCAATCGGTGAAAGCAGAGACCGCATGGTCACTGCCGTATAAATTGGCGCAGCGGTTAGGGCATTTTTCCATGCAGAAGATTGCCAAAGAAAGCTCGTCGGAAGAAATAGGCACACTGCTACGCACAAAGCCGGCATTGCATCGCTATCCTGGCAATATGGGGCGGTATTTGTGGTCGGCAGCCGAAAGACTTACATCGGAATACGACGGCTGCGCCGAGAATATCTGGGGCAATGTGACTGCCATGGAGATCGTAGAGCGGTTGGAGGCGTTCTCTGGAATCAGCCACAAAAAGGCTTCACTTGCTTGTTTGCTGCTTTGGCGCGATTTGGGTGTCGAAATATCAGATAAAGAAAATATAGATATTGCGTATGATGTGCATATTCGGCGTATTTTTCTGCGCGCCGGGTTCTGCGAAAAAGATACATTGAAAGACGTAACGGAAGCGGCGCGGCGGCTGAACCCTAAGTTTCCGGGTTATTTAACTTCGCCGTTCTGGGCCTTAGGCCGAAATATCTGCCGGCCGACGGAGCCATTGTGCGGACAATGTCCGATACGACCCTTTTGCGCACGGCGTTTGGATAAAACTGAAAATCTCCGTGCTTGAATTTTGCACAGTCAGGAAAGCGGGGGAATCAGCAAATCGATTTGCTGATCCCGGTGAAAGTGAAGGCGTAAAAGAGAACATAAAAAAACTACGGCGCTCGCGGGTACCGTAGCTTTTCTTATATACAGGGTTTACAGCGTTTTAGTGCAGCGCTTTTTTGGGACAGACCTTGGTGCATGCATAGCACAGGATGCACTCCGTGGCGTTTTTGCGCTTTCGGCTTTCTTTGTTGACCTCGACGTTCATCGGGCAAACCTTCAGGCATTTGCCGCATTGGACACATTTGCTTTCATCGCAATGTACGCGCAGGAGTGAAAAATAGCTCATCGGCTTTAAGAAGACCGTGATCGGGCAAAGATATTTGCAGAACGCGCGGTTATCCTTAAAAATAAACGCGAGCGCGATGCCGCCGGCATAGTAAAGAATGTTGCCGATGAGGAACAGCCAGAACATGATGCGCTCGAGGTTCGAGAACTTCATCAGGAACAGGGCGGAGACGAGCGCGAACGAGAGCGCGAACATCACATAGCGCAGCGTGCCCAGTTTTTCTTTGCGGGGCTTTTGCGGCACTTTGAACGGGAGCAAGTCTAAGACCATGGCTGTCCAGCAGGCATAACCGCACCAGCCGCGGCCGAAAAGCAGCGGGCCGAAAATTTTTGCGACGGCGTAGTGAATCGTCGCCGCCTCGAACACGCCGGAAAACAGATAGTACCAAAAGCCTTCAATCTGCATGTTCTCCTGCGACATCAGCCCCAGATACACGAGCATGTAAAGACCGACTGCGAGCTGCACGAACTGCCGCGCATAGCGTTTTCCCGCGGTGAAAAGCGCTAAGCCGACCGAAAGGCAAGAACCTATGTAGCTGAAATTGAATAAATAAAACAGGTTGCTTTTTGTAAGCCACAGCGTAACCGCTACGCCTTCAAAAAGCAGAAACATCAAAACCGATGCCCGATACTTTTTCAAGATGAGCCTCCTTGTAACTGTGCTTTGCACATGTTGTGCGTTTGAAAATTTAATTTTACGCTTTCATTCTACCATATCCCGTATAAAACACAAGGGAAATCTATCGCATAACGGAAAAGGCATTTTATGAAAGAAGCGGGGGCTTTGTGCGGCGTAGGGCGGGAATGGGGGAAATGAGCAAAGATAGGGCGGGAAAACGGCTTATTCTGTACACTTTTCCGCCTTAAAAAACATTGACATTTGGTACCAAAATCGCTATAATAAAGAACATTAGTGTACGCATTTACCCGTTTTTCGGAATTACAAATAAAGGTGGTTTATTTACTATGGCAGAAAAGGCATATTATGTTACAGAGGAAGGCCTTGCGGCATTGCAGGCTGAGCTGGAGGATTTGAAGGTCAACCGCAGAAAAGAAGTTGCGGAAAAAATTAAAGAAGCGCTTTCTTTCGGCGACCTTTCCGAGAACAGCGAATATGACGAAGCAAAGAACGACCAGGCTATCCTTGAGGCGCGCATCGCCGACCTTGAAGTGATGGTGAGCAACGCACGCGTCATTGAGAAGGAAAACCTTGCGGCGGATACCGTGCACATCGGTTCTTCCGTATTTGTAAAAACGAAGCGTGCGGACGGCAGCGAAGCCGAGCGCAGCTTCAGCATTGTGGGCTCTAACGAAGCAAACCCGCGCCAGGGCAAGATCTCCGATGAATCCGCCGTGGGCAAAGCACTTGTCGGCGCGAAGGTCGGACAGACCGTTGAAGTGGAGACACCCGCAGGCATCGTGGAGTACACGATCATCTCCGTATCTTAATTGAGAATCAGGCGGTGCGGATGGAAAATCCGCCCGCTTTTTTTGTGACCGCCGTGCGGCGGGGAAAGGAAGGCAGAAAATGGCAGAAAAGAAGACCCCGGAAACGGAAGCGGAACTGACCGAAGTGCTGCGCGTGCGCAGAGAGAAGCTCGCTCAGCTTGTAGAAGACGGCAAAGACCCGTTCCAGATCACGAAATTTGATGTGACGCACCACAGCGCGGAAATTAAAGACGATTTTGACGCGCTTGAGGACAAAGAAGTTGTGGTGGCCGGCCGTATGATGAGCAAGCGCGTCATGGGCAAGGCATCGTTCTGCAATGTGCAGGACTTAAAGGGCGGAATCCAGTGCTATGTGGCGCGTGACGCCGTGGGCGAAGACAGCTACAAGGATTTTAAGAAATTTGACATCGGCGACATCATCGGCGTGCGCGGCGAGGTGTTCAAGACAAAAACCGGCGAGATTTCCATTCACGCTTCGGCTGTGACGCTGCTCTCGAAGAGCCTGCAGGTGCTGCCGGAGAAGTTCCACGGCCTGACGAACACCGATATGCGCTACCGCCAGAGATACGTCGATCTCATCGTGAACCCGGAAGTGAAGGACACGTTTGTGAAGCGCTCGAAGATCATTAAGGAGATCCGCAATTTCCTCGACGGCAGAGGATTTATGGAAGTGGAGACCCCGATGCTGGTTTCGAATGCCGGCGGTGCGGCGGCGCGTCCGTTTGAGACGCATTATAACGCGCTGAACGAAGACGTGAAGCTGCGTATTTCTCTGGAGCTTTACCTGAAGCGCCTCATCGTAGGCGGCCTTGAAAAGGTTTACGAGATTGGCCGTGTGTTCCGCAACGAGGGCGTCGATACGCGCCACAATCCGGAGTTCACGCTGATGGAGCTTTACCAGGCCTACACGGATTATTACGGCATGATGGAGCTGACGGAGAACATGTTCCGTTACCTTGCCGAGAAGGTGTGCGGCAGCGCGGTCATCACGTATAACGGCGTGGAAATCGACCTCTCGAAGCCGTTTGCGCGCTTGACGATGAACGACGCCATCAAGAAGTATGCGGGCATCGACTTTGACGAGGTGAAGACCGACGAAGAAGCGAAGGCGCTTGCAAAAGAGCACCACATTGAATATGAGGAGCGCCACACGAAGGGCGACATCATCAACCTGTTCTTTGAGGAATACTGCGAGAAGGAGCTCATTCAGCCGACGTTCATCATGGACCACCCGCTGGCGATTTCTCCGCTGACGAAGAAGAAGCCGAGCGACCCGACGAAGGTGGAGCGCTTTGAGCTGTTCATCAACACGTGGGAAATGTGCAACGCGTACTCCGAGCTGAACGACCCGATCGACCAGAGAGAGCGTTTTGCGGCGCAGGACGCGGCGTTTGCTGCGGGCGACGAGGAAGCGAACCACACGGACGAGGACTTCCTGAATGCGCTTGAGTACGGCATGCCCCCGACGGGTGGCATCGGCTACGGCATCGACCGCCTTGTGATGCTGCTGACGGATTCCCCGGCCATCCGCGATGTTTTGCTGTTCCCGACAATGAAGACCCTCGGTGGTGTAAAATCCGAAAATGGTGTAAGTTCTAAAGAGGTTTCTACACCAAATTCAGAGCCGGAAAAGATTGATTTTTCTAAGGTAAAGGTAGAGCCAATCTTTGAAGAAATGGTAGATTTCGATACATTCAGTAAGTCTGATTTCCGTGCAGTTAAGATTTTAGCTTGCGAAGCAGTACCGAAGTCAAAGAAGCTTCTGAAGTTTACATTAGATGACGGAGAACGCAAAGACCGTGTGATTTTAAGCGGTATTCACGAGTATTATGAGCCGGAAGAGCTGGTTGGTAAGACAGCAATCGCTATCGTGAACCTGCCACCGAGAAAGATGATGGGAATTGATTCCGAAGGTATGCTGATTTCAGCAGTACACGAGGAAGACGGTCACGAGGGACTGAACCTTCTGATGGTAGATGACAGAATTCCGGCAGGTGCAAAGCTCTACTAAGAAGTACCGTTTTACCCTATAAAACGGGATGTACTTCATTTGTGAAAAAGCTCTGAAAATACACAAATACACCAAATTTACACCAAATGGTGCTTGAAACGGTGCAGAGCCTTAAAAATCGCATAATTTTCAAAATATATGGGCAGTTCCATTGCGGAATTGCCCATTTTCAAAAATGAGAGAAGAATAAATCGGGATTGTGAGGGTCGCTAAAATGGGATTTGAAAAAATAGATAGGAATAGTTGGAAGCGAAATGAATATTTTGAACACTACTTTACTAATGTACCTTGTACATACAGCATGACTGTGAAATTGGATATTACACAAATAAAGGAAAAGCGATTGAAGCTATATCCTGCTATGCTGTATTACCTTGCAACAATTGTAAATCGCCATTCTGAGTTTAGAACTGCAATTAATCAGGCAGGTGAATTAGGTATATATGATGAAATGATGCCCAGTTATACTATCTTTCACGAGGATACAGAAACATTTTCCAACCTTTGGACACCATATATATCAGACTTTGAAGCATTTTCTATGGCGTATGCAAATGATATGCAACAGTATGGAAGTAATTATGGAATGATAGGAAAACCAGATGTACCCGAAAATGTTTTTAATGTATCGATGATACCATGGTCAACCTTTGATGGCTTCAATCTGAATTTGCAGAAAGGATATGATTATTTGATTCCTATTTTTACGATGGGAAAATATTACAGAGATGATGGAAAAATCATACTTCCTCTTGCCATCCAAGTGCATCATGCAGTATGTGATGGATTTCATATCTGTCGCTTTATAAATGAACTTCAAGATTTAATAAACGATTGACATATTTAGGAGAGATAAAAATGGTTGGAAGAATATATCATGTTGGATTGACAGTTTCAGATTTAGATAGGTCAATTGCATTTTACAAAGATGTCCTTGGACTTGAATTCCAGGGAGAAATCTTTATGGAAGGCGAAGAGACAGATAAAATGTTCCGTAAGGAAAATTGTAAGACAAGAGTTGCTTATTTGAATGGTTCTAAGGCAGTTGAAGCCCCACCAATCGAACTGATTCAATTTATAGACGAGGATGTAAATAAAGTAAAATCAGACTTGTTTACGACATCTATCTCAGAAGTATGCTTTTACACGGATGACATTGATTCTGTCTACAAAGTCCTTATCGAAAATCATGTGGAGTGCTTGTCTGAACCACAGTATTTTGATTTTAGTTCACAAGGATTTGGTAAAAGCAAAGCATTTTACTTCAAAGACCCGGATGGAATCATTCTTGAGATGATGCAACCTTTGTAAAATAATAAACAAATTAAAGTTAATTGAGCCCTTTGAGAGAGGAGAAATCTTTTCTCAAAGGGCTTTTTTGATTTTACGGATATTCGTAAACTACAAGAAAAAGCCGAAACTTCATATACTTTAATCACAGAGGAAGTGGAGGTTTTGATATGAGTAACAGTTTATCAGCAGTACATCCCGAATTAGTTGCCGAGTGGTCGGAGAAGAATTTACCACTGACACCGGACAATGTGACTTTCGGCTCGAATAAAAAAGTATGGTGGAAAGGCACTTGCGGTCACGAATGGGAAACAAGTATAAAGGCTCGTTCCAGTGGCGAGAAATGTCCCATATGCTCCGGTGCGAGAGTGATTGAGGGAATTAACGATTTAAGTACATTGAAGCCGGAATTGGCTTCGGAGTGGTCAGAGAAAAATGAAATCAAGCCGACAGATGTATCTATCGGCTCACACAAGAAAGTGATATGGAAGTGTAAATTAGGACACGAATGGATAGCCACTGTAAAGAGCAGAACCATCAACAAAACAGGTTGCCCGTACTGCTCCCATAACAAAGTGCTTGCAGGATTTAACGACCTTGCAACCCTGTTCCCGGAAGTTGCAGACGAATGGTCTGATAAGAATGAAAAGAAGCCTACCGAAGTTATGGCGTTTGCAAACAGCAAGGCTTGGTGGAAGTGCAATACCTGCGGTTATGAATGGAATACGCTTATCTCTACACGCTCAGGTGGCAGTAAATGTCCCTGTTGCAGTGGCTATACATTTATAAAAGGCAAGAATGACCTAAAAAGTACACACCCACAGATAGCCAAAGAATGGTCAGAGAAAAACTATCCTCTGCAACCGAATGAAGTCAATGCAAAGTCGAGGAAAAATGTATGGTGGCATTGCAGAAAATGTGGAAACGAGTGGAAATCAGTTATAAATGCCCGTGTGAAAGGAACGGTTTGCCCTGTCTGTGCAGAGCGAGAAGTGCTTGCCGGATACAATGACCTTGCAACAACTGATAGAGAATTGCTTGTTGAGTGGGATTATGAATTAAACAAGTTAAAACCGACAGAAGTTTCAAGAAATTCGGCAAAGAGAGCATGGTGGCAATGCAGATACGGTCATTCTTGGAGTATGAAGATAAACGAGCGTACTGTTCTCGGAAAAGGGTGCAGAATATGTGAGCAGGAGTATCTGTCATTGTTTCCGGCTCTTGTAATCAGTTATTATGCCAATTTGAAAGGATTGAAAGTTGAACTTGGCTCTGATAGGTTATTCGGCATTCCACTTGATGTATATATCCCACTGGAGCAGATTGCCATTCAAGTGAATACGGACTCGGAGAAGATAGACATACTAAAGGAACATCTCTGTAAACAACGTGGAATCAAACTCATTAAGTTGCCGATGAAACCAAACGAAGCGGAACCCGAATATGCACAGCGTATCAAAGCAGCATTTCAGAGCGTACATATATTTATATCTTCCGACACACAAGAAGATGTCAGGGTAATAAGGAAAACATTTGAGAACTGGAGGAGTAGCAGATGAGAGAAAAGAAATATCATATTTATCTAACCGATGACGAGCAAAGCAGAGTGATACAGTCGCTTATCAATCTGAAAAATAACCTCATAGTACAAGGAAGATACACCGACGCAGTAGATGAAGTTCTTCTGAAAGTGCTGTCCGCAAGGAAAAAGAAACTGAAAATCAAATAGTTTCAAGCATTTATGCCGTCTGTTTTTTAACCGAAACAGGCGGCTTTTTTTGTTGTCAAAAATTTTTTGAAATTTTTTTCGGAAAAGAAGCGATTTTGGGTGTCCAAAATGAAGCCTTTTGTGCAATGAGTGAAGGGGTTAATTCCTGATGATGAAAACGGAAGCCTTTTCACTTGTTCTTTGACAACTGAATACACAGGTCGTTAAGACTTTAATTCTGATGATAGCCACTTTAGTGGGTACGCCAAAACTTCTGAAAATTTCAGAACAGCGAGAACTCCTGCTATGAGTATCGGATTGCAACCGATATGGCGATGACAGTCAGAAAGATAATGATACTTCTCTACGGAGCTGCCGGAGTACCCGGCAGAGGTTAGATTCCTATGATACAGATAAGCAGCCTGTTCCTTAACGACTTCCCGAAAGCGATATGCTTGGCAAGGGATATTGAGAATAAATATTGCCACGACCGTTTAGGAAATGAAACGGTCAAGTTACATAGCCGTTTTTATTGGCTATGAATAAATCGAAAGGAGGACGCAAGAGGTGTCAAACTGCAAAACGATTGCCATATGCAATCAAAAAGGCGGAGTCGGAAAGACAACGACAACGGTTAATCTTGGTGTTGGTCTTGCAATGCAGGGTAAGAAAGTCTTGCTCATTGACGCAGACCCGCAGGGAGATTTAACTACTTGTCTCGGTTGGAGAGATACGGATAACTTGGGTATTACGCTTGCAACAAAACTTACAGATGTAATTAGTGAAACGATGAATGACCCGACAGACGGTATCCTGCACCACGAGGAAGGTGTTGACCTTTTACCGGCGAACCTTGAACTTTCGGCGATGGAATATAACCTGATGAACGCTATGAGCAGAGAAACCACTTTGAGGAATTATTTAAGTCAGGTCAAAGACAGATATGATTTTGTTCTGATTGACTGTATGCCCTCACTGAGTATGGTAACACTCAATGCTCTATCTGCGGCAGACAGCGTGATTATTCCAGTGCAGGCACAGTATTTGCCAGCTAAGGGTATGACCCAGCTTGTGCAGACCATTTCAAAAGTCAAGAAGTATATCAATCAGGATATTAAGATAGACGGTATGCTTCTCACTTTGGTGGATAATCGCACAAACCTCGCCAAAAGTACGGTAGAAGCGTTGCGGGAGAATTTCGGAAATCAGATTAAGCTGTATCGCACATCTATTCCGATTGCCGTAAAAGCCGCAGAAACTTCTTCCAAAGGCAAGAGCATTTTTGCTTATGAGCCAAACAGTACGGTGTCTAAGGCATACACCGAATTTACGAAGGAGGTGTTAGCCGATGGCAGGAAGAAAGAGCGACTTCACTCTCACGAGGCTCGATGACCTTTTTACAACGCAGGCACAGAGAGAGGAAGAAAGACTTTCTAAAATCCGAGATATTCCATTAGAGCTGATTGATGATTTCCCAGACCACCCGTTCAAGGTCAGGGACGATGAAGATATGCAGCAGCTTGTCGAGAGTATCAAGGAACGTGGAGTAATTACTCCGGCTACGGTAAGGCAGAAAGAGGACGGAAGATATGAACTCGTATCCGGTCACAGACGAAAACGAGCAAGTGAACTTGCCGGTTTTGAAACGCTAAGATGTGAGGTTGTTGACCTTAATCGAGATGAAGCCACAATTCTAATGGTGGAAAGTAATTTCCAAAGGTCGCAGATACTTCCCTCTGAAAAAGCCTTTGCCTACAAAATGCGTTTGGAAGCAATGAAAAGACAAGCAGGCAGACCAAGTAAAGAAAATTCGGACCCAGTGGGACCGAATTTAATTGGAACACGCTCAAACAGTCTTTTGGCAGAGGAAACGGGCGACAGCACATCCCAAATTAAAAGATATGTTCGCCTTACAAACCTTGTTCCCGAACTGCTTGAATTTGTTGATGAGGGGCGAATTAAAATGCGACCGGCGGTTGAATTGTCGTATCTTGACGAAGATTGTCAGCGTGATGTAGTTGACGAGATTGATATGAACGACGCAACTCCCTCTCACGACCAGACTATCCGTATGCGAAAGTTTTTCGATGAGGGTAAACTCACAACCGAAGCTATCCAAGCCATTATGTCGGAGGAAAAGCCAAACCAGAAAGAGAAGATTGTGCTAAGGGGCGACAGAGTAAGACAGCTTATCCCGAAAAACATTCCCGTCAGTCAGACGGAGGATTTTGTCTGCAAAGCATTGGAGCATTACAACAAGTATCTCAGGCATCGGGCAGACCGTGACAGCAGATAGCCGATTTTGTTACTCCCCCTTCTCACACTCTACCCCCTAATACCTACTGTTTACTTGCTGAAAAGATATATTATATCTCACTTGAATATACCTATCTCTCATAACTTATAGCTGTCTAATAAAGGGTTCGCACGTTTGAAGTGCAAATAAAATGTCTGATACGATAAAAAGTTCGGATATTCGCACCTTTGTTGTTTTTCGCCTGATTGATTACGATTAAGGCGAAAGGAGCGATAGCTTATGAGAAAGAAATGGATGGTTTGTATGATTGCCTGCTTGATGATTTTGCTTGCCGGATGTAACGGTAACACAGCCAAAGAAACCGCACGAAATGACACGGATAAAAGGATTTCTTCTACGGCTGGTAATACCGAAACAGAAAAAGCAGATGATACAAGTGGTATTCCCGAAAGGGAGCAAACGGTATCAAGTGAAGCAGCAACAGAGCTGAGTCCGCAGGAAAAGCCGGATGTTTCTTCTACGGCAGGTAGTAAGACGGAAACTGCAAAAAGCTATGAACCCATTCAGGTAACGAAAAAGCCTGACAGTACCCAAGAGCAGAAACAGCCACAGCAACAACCGCAGTCAAAGCCGGAAACACCGACGGTTAAGGAAGAAGTGAAACCCACGCAGTCAAAACCGAAGGAAGAAGTAAAGCCGAGTTTTGATGTTAATTCCTCTGTCAATTACGCAAAGAGTTATGCTCAAAGTATCGGTTTGAAGTTGGACAGTACCGCTACAGATTGTTGGGATAATCCTATCACTGCCAATGCCAAACGCACAGGCATTAGGGATGACATTCAAAACAGGCTGAACAGATACAAAAATGTGGAGGGCTTTACCGCAGTATGGGTATGGGCAGAAAAGGTATCCGATACGGAATATGAAATCTATATCGGCTACTGCTAAAAAACAAAATAAAATACAGTATCGGACGCACTGAGATAATCGGTGCGTTCTTTCATTTTAAGGAGGAAACTTAAATGGTAAAGACGAAAATCAAGAGAGCCGTATCGTTTGTTATGGCGACGGTTCTCAGTCTCAGTGCTTTTATGAGTATTGGGACAAGCACAGCGTTTGCCGCAAGTGGAGAAAAGACCAAAGTGTATATGGTCGATTTCCCTCGTGACGGCGACGCAAATTACGACGGAGTGTGGGGACACAGTAACCTTACTTTGAAGAACGGTTGGCATACCGGCAGTTCCACCCACACCAACTTAAAGGCAATCGGTTCGTATTCCGGTAATATTGCCTATTGTATCGAGCCGGGTGTTTCGCTCAGCTCCGGTCAGAGTATGAACAAATACGATGAAAATTATTTTAACAATATCACAGCAAACGGAGTTATCTCCGGTGATGAAATCAGACTCTTTATCGGTCGTATCTTGCAGTACGGCTATCGAGGAACGATTTCAACAAGCTGGAGGTCGCAGAACGAAAGTGCGGCAAACAGTATTGCTCACGCTTATGCAACACAGCTTCTTATTTGGGAAACTGTCGTAGGTGAGCGTGACGCAAACTTTAATCACAAAGCAGCCAGTGGTTGCAGTAATGTGAAAGATGTTATCAATGTAAAACATCCGCTTCGCAGTAAGATTATGAGTTACTACAACAGTATGGTCAGCAGTGTGCAGAATCACACAGTTGTGCCGAGCTTCTGTACTAAATCAAGCGGTTCAGCGAAAGTCAATGAACTTGAATGGAACGGAAACAAATATGTTACAACTCTTACAGACTCAAACGGTGTACTCTCCAATTATGCTTTCAAGGCGAGTATCAGTGGTGTAACATTTTCCACAAGCGGAAACAAACTTACGGTGTCAATGGATAAAGCACCGAGTAAGGAATTTACCATTACCGCAAGTAAGAAAAACGGTGTCCGCAGAGGTGTTGTCGTATGGTCTGAGGGTAAGCACGGTCAAAATTCAAGCGTGCAGGATGTAGTAACTTATGCTCAGGAAGTCAGCGACCCTGTGACCGGATATGTGAAGATGAAAGTCAGCTACGGTTCTTGTCAGATTGTGAAAACATCTGAGGATGGAAAGGTTGACGGTATCAATTTCACTATTTCAGGTAACGGAGTAAATCAGACAGTTACCACAGCAAACGGCGGTAAGTTCCAGCTTGATAACCTTATGCCGGGCGTATATACCGTTACGGAGCAGTCCATTGACAAATATGTTCCGCAGGAAACCCACAGAGTAACCGTTGTTGCCGGTCAGGTGGCAACCATAAACTTCAACAATGTTCTCAAGAGAGGTAATCTTCAGGTCATTAAATCATCGGAAGATAATCTTGTGGAGGGTGTGAAATTCCACCTTTACGGTACTTCCCTTGCAGGCATTGCAGTTGATGAATATGCAGTTACCGACAAAAACGGTGTTGCAACATTCAAAGATGTTCTTATCAGTGGAAGCACACCGTATACGCTCGAAGAAGTGGATACAGCAATCCGTTATGTTGTTCCGGAAAAACAGACTGCACCGATTCAGTGGAAAGAGGTTACAAACCGAGATTTCACAAATATCTTGAAGAAGTTCAGTGTAACTGTAACAAAGAGCGACCGAGAAAAAGGCACTGCTCAGGGAGACGCTAAACTTTCCGGTGCTGTTTATGGTATCTACAAAGGCGACACACTTGTGGATAAGTATGTAACCGACAGCGACGGACAGTTCACAACTAAGGAATATGTCTGCGACAGCGACTGGACAATCAGAGAAATCACACCGAGCGAGGGGTATCTTCTTGATAAGACAATCCACAAGGTAGGTGCAGAGCCAAAACTCTTTACGATTGAACACAATCTTGTGGCAAATGACGTGACAGAGCAGGTTATGAAAGGCAATATCGCTATCATCAAGCATACCGATGATGGGGAAACCAAGATTGAGACACCGGAAAACGGTGCTGAATTTGAAGTGTATCTGAAATCGTCAGGCTCATTTGAAAAAGCCGACAAAGATGAAAGAGATACCATTGTTTGCGATGAAAACGGTTTTGCTCAGACAAAGGATATGCCGTATGGTGTATATACCGTTCATCAGACCAAAGGTTGGGAAGGTCGTGAGTTTATGAAAGACTTTGATGTTTTCATTTCTCAGGACGGACAGACCTACCGTTATCTCATCAACAATGCCAACTTTGAGAGTTATATCAAGGTGGTAAAGAAAGACGCTGAAACAGGCAAAACTATTCCGTATGCAGGTGCAGGTTTCCAAATCTATGACCCTGCCGGTAACAAAGTAAGTATGACATTTACTTATCCTACACCGACAACCATCGATACTTTCTATACAGACGCAGACGGTCAGCTTGTTACACCTGAAAAACTGGACTATGGCAAGGGATATTCTCTTGTTGAGGTTCAGGCTCCGTATGGATATGTACTCGACAGTACTCCTGTTTCCTTTGATGTAACAGAAGAAAATTCCACACAGGAAGGTGGTATCACATTGATTAAGGTGGACAAGCCGAATATGGCACAGAAAGGTACGATTTCCGTTGAGAAAACAGGCGAAGTATTCTCTGGTGTCAATGTATCCGGTGAGGAAGATGAAGATGTGATTTATCAGCCGGTATATAAGGTCAAAGGACTTGCAGGGGCGGTTTATGAAATCACAGCCGATGAAGATGTTATCACACCGGATGGTACACTTCGTTATCACAAGGGCGATGTAGTAGATACCGTAACGACCGATGAGGACGGAACAGCCAAGAGCAAGGAACTCTATCTCGGTAAATATACAGTTGTTGAAACCAAAGCACCGACAGGTATGGTCATCAACAAAGAAAAGCATTCGGTAGAACTCACTTATGCCGGACAGGATGTAGCGGTAACAGAAACCGCAACAAGCTTCGTAAACGAGCGACAGAAAGTGAAGATTTCTCTTGAAAAAATCTTAGAACAGAATGAAACCTTTGGTATCGGCAAGAACGATGAAATCAAAAACATCAGCTTCGGTCTTTACGCAAAAGAAGATATTGTATCTTCAAGCGGTACAGTAATTCCGGCTGACGGTTTGATTGAGATTATCACGCTTGATGAAAACGGAGCAGCGACTGCAAATACAGACCTTCCGTTTGGCAGTTACTATATCAAGGAAATTACCACAGATAAGCATTATATCCTCTCCGACACACAGTATCCGTTCACATTCAAGTATGCTGGTCAGGATACCGAAACGGTTGAAATCAAGGTAAATGCCGGTAAGCCGATTGAGAACAAACTCATTTACGGTTCTGTATCTGGTAAGAAGATTGACGAGAACGGAGAAGCACTGGGCGGTGCTTTAATCGGTATTTTCAAAGCAGATGAAACCGAGTTTACAAAAGAACACGCTATTATGACTGCCACATCTGAAAAGGACGGCAGTTTTTCTTTTGCCAAAGTTCCTTATGGAAAATGGATTGTAAGAGAAATCGAAGCTCCTGAAGGCTTTGTGCTTGATGATACTTCTTACGAAGTAAACATCGGGGAGAATGAGCAGGTCATCGAAGTGGAAATTACCGACGAGTATATTCACGGTAATATTGAACTTACCAAAGTGGACGCTGATTATCCGGATAACAAACTGACAGGTGCAACTTTTGAAGTGTATAAGGATGTTAATAGCGACGGTAAACTGGACGATGGCGATGAACTTATCGGAAATCTTGAAGAAACCGCAACCGGTATCTATGAGATGAAAGAACTTCTCTACGGTAAATATCTTGTACGAGAAACCAAAGCACCGGAGGGATTTGTGCTTGATAAGGGCGTTTATTCCGTATTCATTGAAAAAGATGAAACTACCTACAAGGTAGAAAACAAAGCGGGAGTCGGCTTTATCAACGAAGCAATGAAAGGAAACCTGAAAATTAAAAAGACATCTTCCGACGGTAAGGTGGAAGGCTTCACTTTCAGAGTAACAGGTGTCAACGGTTATGACAGCACCTTTACAACCGATAAGAATGGCGAAATCTCCGTAGATGGACTTCGTATCGGCGAATACACAGTGTCTGAGGTCAGCGACAATGTATCTGCCGGATATATTTTACCTGCCGATAAGAAAGTGACCGTAAAGGTCGGCGAAACGGTAGAAATCGAGATGCATAACGAACTTCGTGACACACCGAAAACCGGCGATGACAGAAAGACCAGTCTTTGGGTAGCACTTGCAGGTGCTTCTGCACTCGGTATCGTTGCAACGGTTGTTGCTTCCAAGAGAAAGAAGAAAAAGGAGGGCAATGAATAATGGACGCAAAGACAATCGTAGCAGTTGTTTTGGTCGCCTTTATTATCGGCGGCTTTATCTTCTTACAGATTAAAAACAGAAAGAAATAAGAAACAAAATGGTGGGCGGAGCGTAAAAAACTCCGTCCATTTACTTTATGGAGGTGCTTTATGAATAAGCAGAGAACGGTTGACAGCAAGGTGCTTTCAATCCTCAGAGAATGCCCTGAAACAAGGTATGACGATATGCAGCTTATCCTCTGCTATTACAACCGATACAGTTATTTGAAAGTCGGCGACTTATCTCTTGAGGATATAGTCAACAACTACAAGGGCTACGGTTTACCGTGCTTTGAAACTATCCGCAGGTCAAGACAGAGGGTGCAGTCTTTGTTCCCGGAACTTTCCAGACAGTGTAGTGGCTGCGACAGCAGTATTCGTGTAGTCATAGAAATTGAATAAGGAGGATAGAAAGATGAGCAAACCGACATTTCAACAGAAAACAAAGTTAATGGCGAAATTGTTTGATTCCGGCTGTAATACGGAAAAGAAACTACAACAGCTTGATATGGAGAGTATTTTGAAGATTCCGGGTATCACGATACCGGATATGGCACTCATCATCGAACTTCAGAAAGAAACCAAAGCCAACAAGCTGTTCTCATATTTGGGAGGTGGAACGGATGAACAGTCAGGAACATAAGGAAAACAGTATCCGCTTTATTGACAGTAGATATAACGAGAAATTTCGTGTAAATGACGGAGATAAAATCCTGATTCACACAAGAAACGGAACAACACTGGAGCGTGAGTGTAAGTATATCGACGATTATCACACACAAATTGGTTCGGATGTTTTTCATATCTGTGAATTTGCAGAGCTGTGTGAAAGAAACGGTCATACCGTTGAACCAGCCGGAAAGGAAAAGGCGAAACCGGCAAAGAGCAAAGAAAAAGAACGATAAGGAGGTGCAAAAGCAGTGTCAAGAAAATATGAACTCATATCCGAACTCTATGACAGAACCTGTAAGACGGTTGTTTCCAATCCGCAGAACTGGCAGAATTTCTTGCAGTCTGCGTGCAGGAACTACAAGCTGCGATATGATGAGCAGTTGCTTATCTATGCACAGCGACCGGACGCAACAGCAGTTCTTGAGATTGAGCGTTGGAACAGGAGTTTTGGACGATGGGTAAATAAAGGAGCAAGAGGTATTGCGGTTTTTGCCGATGAAAACAGAGCAAGGCAGAGACTTACCCATTACTTCGATATTTCCGATACCCACGAGAGCAGATATTCCCGTCCTGTTCCACTTTGGGATATGAGGGACGAATACACAGACGATGTTATTGAAACGCTTGAAAGCACATTCGGAGAACTGGATAACAAAGTCACTTTGGGCGATGCAGTTATGAGTGCCGCACAAAATGCCGCCGAAGATAATTTGCCGGATTATCTTAATGACCTCATATATGCTTCCGAGGACAGTTTTTTAGAAGGACTTGACGAAACGATGATTGCAAGTCTGTATAAAAAGGTTGTCACAAACAGCGTGGCATATATGATGATGACAAGGCTTGGGATTGATACCGGAGAATACTTTGAAGCCGATGATTTTCGAGATGTTACCAATTTCAATACGCAGGATACGATGAATGCTCTGGGATTTGCCACAAGCGACATTGCAGAAATGGGACTTACGGAAATCTCAAAGACAGTGATGGCACTGAATCGTCAAAATCGCATAATTGAAGCAAACAGGCAATCGGAATACAATAAAGACATCAAAGACGAAAGGAGCAGCGATTATGAACGAGATAACATATACGATGGTCGGGGATTACAATCTTCCGAACCTGACTCTGCCCGAACAGCCGGAGGTAATTCAGGGCAAATGGTCGCAGATGAGGAGAACTTATCTGAAAGAACACCACAAGGTTCAGTATTACAATCTCCTGACGAAAGGGATACTGAGCAGTCACCTGTCGGAAGTTCAGCAGAGGGCGACCGAACTGGAAGAAACGCTTATCAGACAGATGGCACAACAAGAGGGACTGACGGAGCAGATGAAAGCGGACGATATGATGAAGTGGGTTCGCTTGATGAACAACATCAGGAACTCGGCACAGGAAATCGTGAAGGAACAGATAATATTCATTTAGAATATTATGACAGAAGTAACGAGGATAAGAGCCTACCGTTTTTCGGTAGAGATGATACTATAAGAGAAATACTCGGTACTACACCGCATTTGTCGGTTTCACTCGAAGATATTAAAGACTTCTATGAGAGAAATACCGATAGCGATACCAGAACCGAATATATCAAGAGTATCTTCAATAACGATTATACCGAACTCACATTGCAGGACGGCAGAACGGTAGGTTACAAGACATTTCAAAATGTTTTGCACCTTTGGGAAGGTCATTATGACAGTAGAACTGCACAGAGTTTTTATAACTGGAGCGTGATTGCACAGCATTTTGAAGCAATGCGGCTTTTGGGAGAATTAAATGACAGAATGAAACCGCTACCGTCGGCAGACGGACAGATGAGTTTCATATTAGGCGGTCAGGCAGAGGAAGACAAAACCTCTGCCTTTACTTTTTCTCAGGAGATTATTGACACAGTTCTGACTCGTGGAAGTGGCGTTTATGAAGGTAAAATGCGTATCTATGAGCAGTTTCAAAAGAGTTTATCTTCAAAAGAAAATGCAGACTTTCTCAAAAACGAATACGGTTGGGGAGGTTCTTACCCTGTCATTATCGGTGCAGGTATTGATGAAAACCACGACGGGAAAGGCATAACTCTTTCAAGAGGATTTGGAAACGACGCACCGAAATTCACTCTTAAATGGACACAGGTGGAAAAGCGTATCGGAGAGCTTATCCGTGCAGACAGATACTTAAATCCAAAGGAAAAGGAGCAGTATCCGCAGTGGCTTGAGAAGCAGGAAGCACGACGGGCAGAAATCGAGGAGCAGAAAAGAAACCGTGAAATTCTTTCTACTGCACCACCTGAAGAAGTGGAGCAGACAAATGATGACATTATCGGTAAGGAAGTTGTGATTGACGACCGTCGATTTGTTATTGAAAGCGTCGGTAAAATAAGCGGCGATGTTTCTATGCGAGATGTCACTTTTGAGGACAGCGTAGGTTTCCCGATTAACCGTATAGAGAAGATTGATTATGTCCGCAGTCTGCTTGCAGAGCAAACACAGGAACAGCAATTACCTGATACCCGATATGAATATCATCTTGGAGACACGGTATATATCGGTGCTTCGGAGTATGAAATCTTATCTTTTGATGATGAGAGAGTAATGCTTTATGATACAGAAATGCCACTGTTCAACAAGGAGTTTTCAAGGGGAGAATTTGACCGCAAAGTGCAGGAAAATCCGCTGAATGACCACTTGAGGGTAACGGTATTACCTGCCGCAGAAAAAGCCGATACAGACGAAAATATCACGCATAGTGATACCGATACTGAACAGAAAATAGATTATGAGGATGAATTTTTCATTAACAGAGAACAGGAAAGCGTTATTTGGATGTACTTTAATCCGGACAGTAGTGCCGGAGGTCAGTATGTTACAAATACGCTTTCTTTTGATGAAATCAGAAATGCTGCACAGAACTATAAATCGGCAGATGAGTTCTTTGATTACCTTGGCAGTGTCGCAAATCAAACCCTTGCCGATATAGGTACAGAATGGTTTGAAGAAACAGATAAAACTTTCAGGCAGACACCGGATTTTACAGAATGTACGACAGAAACAATGGAAGCACTCATTGAAAATACCGAAAGAAGCGATATGGTAGCAACCAATATTGGTAAAGTACCTATTGAGGACTACCGAGAAATCATTGCAAATCAGAATGGCTTTGACAGCTACGACGAGATGTATAACGAGGGCATTCGTATCGGCAACGGGTATGATAAAGAGCCTGAACCGATAAAACCGCAGTGGGAGAATAAAACGAGCAAGGTTAAGAGTTTTGATTTGCACCCGGATATTCCGATGGCAGAGAGAAATACTTTTGATTTGCGTTCCAATCCGGTAGAGCCGGCAGGCAAGAAAGAACGCTTTCGCAGGAATATGGGAGCCATAAAGGTTCTGAAGGAATGTGAGTTTGAAAACAGATTTGCCACACCCGAAGAACAGCTTATTTTGTCGAAATATGTCGGCTGGGGAGGTTTGTCCGAAGCCTTTGATGAGAACAATTCGGCGTGGGCAGATGAATTTGTTGAGTTATATACCGCACTCTCTCCCGAAGAGTATGCCACCGCAAGAGAAAGCACACTGACTGCCTTTTATACTCCTCCAGAAGTTACCGACGCTATCTACAAGGCTATGGAACAGATGGGATTTAAGGAGGGCAACCTGTTAGAACCGTCCTGCGGTATTGGTAACTTTATCGGTATGTTGCCGGAGTCAATGAAAAATACAAAGATTTACGGTGTGGAACTTGATACTGTTTCGGCAGGAATTGCACAGCAGCTTTATCAAAAATCGTCCATTGCAGCACAGGGTTTTGAAGAAGTGAATGTACCGGACAGTTTCTTTGACGGAGTTGTGGGTAATGTTCCGTTTGGCGATTTCAAAGTACTTGATAAGAGGTACGATAAGTACAATTTCCTTATTCACGACTACTTCTTTGCCAAGTCTTTGGATAAATTAAGACCCGGCGGTGTGATGGCACTTGTTACAAGCAAAGGCACGATGGATAAAACAAATTCGTCGGTCAGAAAATATATCGCCCAAAGAGCCGACCTTTTGGGAGCAATCAGATTGCCGAATGACACTTTTAAGGGCAATGCCGGTACGGAAGTTGTATCGGATATTTTATTCCTGCAAAAGCGTGACAGGCTCATAGATATTGAACCCGATTGGGTACAGCTTGGCACGAATGAAAACGGTATCACGATGAACTCGTACTTTGTAGAGCATCCTGAAATGATACTGGGCGAGATGAAAACAGTAAGCGGTCGCTTCGGAGAAGAAGTAACCTGCGTACCTTTTGAAAACGCAGATTTATCCGAATTGTTATCGGAAACGGTAGCAAATATTCACGGAGAAATCAACGATTATGAAGTGGAAGATGAACTCGAGGAAGAAGACAATTCTATTCCGGCAGACCCTACGGTAAGGAATTTTTCTTACACAGTGGTGGACGACAAAATCTATTTCCGTGAGAATTCTCGTATGACTCCGGTGGAGGTGTCGGCAACCGCCGAGAACAGAATCAAGGGTATGATTGCGGTTCGTGACAGCGTTCGCAACCTGATTGAACTGCAAACGGAGGACTATCCGGATGAAGAAATCAAAGCCGAGCAGTCAAAACTCAACAGTCTTTATGACAGTTATACTAAGAAATACGGACTGATTAACAGTCGAGCGAATATCTCTGCTTTCAGCGACGACAGTTCCTTTGCCCTGCTTTCGGCTCTTGAAGTCATTAACGAAAACGGAGAACTGGAACGCAAGGCGGATATGTTCTTCAAGCGTACAATTAAGCCGCATAAGCCGGTAGAAAAGGTAGATACCGCCAGTGAAGCACTTGCTGTTTCTATGGGAGAAAAAGCCGGAATTGATATGGAGTATATGTCAAAACTCACAGGTAAAAATGAAGAAACACTCTATCAGGATTTGAAAGGTGTTATCTTCTTAAATCCGCTTCACGGGTACGGGAATGTAACCGAGGCAAAGTATTTGATGGCAGATGAATATCTCTCCGGTAATGTCAGGGAGAAACTTATCACAGCAAAAAAATCTGCCGAGGTGTATCCTGAAGATTACAAAATCAATGTGGAAGCACTGGAAAAGGTTCAGCCGATAGACCTGACTGCAAGTGAGATTTCCGTAAGGCTCGGTGCTACTTGGCTACCGCAGGAGGTAATCCAGCAGTTTATGTTTGAGTTCCTTGATACACCGAGATATGCACAGTGGAATATAAAAGTTCACTTCTCTCCCTATACGGGCGAATGGAATATCGAGGGTAAATCCTATGACCGTTCCAATGTCAAAGCGTATAGCACATACGGCACAGGTCGTATCAATGCCTACAAGATAATTGAGGAAACGCTGAACCTGAAAGATGTTCGTATCTTTGATTATATCGAAGATGATGAGGGCAGGAAAAGAGCTGTCCTTAATAAAAAGGAGACGGCAATCGCACAGGCAAAGCAGGAACTTATCAAACAAGGTTTTCAGGATTGGATATGGGCAGACCCTGACCGCAGAGAGAAACTCACGAAGATGTATAACGAAAAATTTAACAGTATCAGACCTCGTGAGTATGACGGAAGCCACATCACATTTAGTGGAATGAACCCGGAAATCACATTAAGGGAACATCAGAGAAATGCGGTTGCACACATTCTCTACGGTGGAAATACCTTGCTTGCACACGCAGTCGGGGCAGGCAAGACCTTCGAGATGGTAGCGGCATCGCAGGAGTCGAAAAGACTTGGACTATGTAATAAGTCGCTGTTTGTTGTACCGAATCATCTGACGGAACAGTGGGCGGCGGAATACTTGCAGCTTTATCCGTCAGCAAATATACTGGTTGCAACGAAGAAGGATTTTGAAACAAAGAACCGTAAAAAGTTCTGCGGAAGAATTGCAACCGGTGATTATGACGCAGTTATTATCGGACATTCTCAATTTGAGAAAATTCCGATGTCGATTGAAAGGCAGAGGGCAATTCTTGAACAGCAGTTGAATGAATTGACGGAAGGAATTGCAGAACTAAAGCGTAACCGAGGAGAAAACTTCTCTGTCAAACAGCTTGAAAAATCAAGAAAATCCGTCAAGCAAAAGCTCCAAAAACTCAACGACCAAAGCAGAAAGGATGATGTTGTAACCTTTGAAGAATTAGGTGTGGACAGGCTTTTTATTGACGAGAGCCATTACTACAAGAACCTTTATCTTTACACAAAAATGCGTAATGTGGGTGGTATTGCTCAGACAGAAGCACAGAAATCTTCCGACCTGTTTATGAAGTGCCGATACCTTGATGAGATTACCGGCGGACGAGGAACAGTATTTGCGACAGGTACGCCTATTTCAAACAGTATGGTGGAACTCTATACCATACAGCGATATTTGCAGTACAACACTCTTGTAAAAAACGGATTACAGCACTTCGACGCTTGGGCTTCCACATTCGGAGAAACGGTTACGGCAATAGAACTTACACCGGAGGGTACGGGATACAGAGCGAAAACACGCTTTGCTAAATTCTATAACCTGCCTGAACTTATGGCGATGTTCAAAGAGGTTGCAGACATTAAAACAGCCGATATGCTTAATCTTCCTGTACCGGAAGCAGAGTATCATAATGTGTCGGTTGAACCGTCCGAAATGCAGAAAGAAATGGTTGCCTCCCTTGCAGAGCGAGCCGAGAAAGTTCGTGGCGGAGGTGTGGATTCAAGCGTAGATAATATGCTCAAGATAACAAACGACGGAAGAAAACTTGCCCTTGACCAGCGTATGCTAAATGCTATGCTGCCTGATTTTGAAAACAGTAAAATCAATGCCTGCGTTGATAATGTGTACCGCATTTGGGAAGAAAACAAAGATAAAAAGTCAGCACAATTAGTGTTCTGCGACTTATCGACACCAAAGAATGACGGAACATTTTCTGTCTACAATGACATCAGAAAGAAGCTCATAGAGCGAGGTGTTCCCGAAAGCGAAGTCCGATTTATCCACGAAGCAGAAACCGATGTGAAAAAGAAAGAACTGTTTCAGAAAGTTCGTAAAGGAGAGGTCAGAGTGCTGATGGGTTCGACTCAAAAGATGGGTGCCGGCACGAATGTTCAGGACAGGCTTATTGCACTTCACGATGTTGATTGTCCTTGGCGACCGGCAGACTTGGAGCAACGCAGTGGTAGAATTATCCGTCAGGGCAACTCAAATCCAAAGGTGGAAATCTATCGTTATGTTACAAAGCAGACCTTTGACGCATATCTTTATCAGCTTGTTGAGGGTAAGCAGAAATTCGCTTCACAGATTATGACGAGCAAATCTCCGGTTAGAAGTGCGGAAGATATTGATGAAACCGCACTGTCTTATGCCGAGATTAAAATGCTTGCCACCGGCAATCCATATATCAAGGAAAAGATGGATTTGGACATTCAGGTACAGAAATTGAAACTGCTAAAATCCAATTTCTTATCTGAAAAGTACAGCCTTGAGGACAAGATAATTAAATATTACCCGCAGCGTATCACTTCTCTTGAGAATCGCATTAACGGTTTGACAGCAGATGTAGAAACTGCAAAACAACACCCGAAACCAACAGATGACCGCTTTGTCGGAATGGAGGTTAAGGGTGTTTTTTATTCTGAAAAGGCGGACGCAGGTAAAGCAATCATTGAAGCCTGCAAGGAGATGACAAGTCCTGCACCAGTCCCTCTCGGCAAGTACAGAGGATTTGAAACGGAACTGTCTTTCGATACGACGGAGCGTTCCTATTGCGTAACGGTCAAAGGAGAAACCAGCAAACAGGTATCGCTTGGCGATGATGTTTTCGGTAATATCACTCGTATTGATAATACGGTTGAGCGTTTTGTAGACGACCTTGAAAAAGCAAAGGACAGTCTTGCTGATACGAAAAATCAGTTTGAAACCGCACAGAAAGAAGTGCAAAAACCGTTTGTGCAGGAAGAAGAATTGAAGTCGAAACTCGCCCGTTTGGACGAGCTGAATATCCTACTCAATATGGATAAAAAGGAAAATGAAATTGTAGGCGGCGAGCCTGATGAGGGCGAATCCACCGAGAAGCGAAAGGAGAAGTCGTATGAAAGATAAGGAAGAAATGTGAGGTGGTCAGTATGCCATATATAGCACCGGAAGTCATAATCGAAGCAAAGAGAATGGATTTGCTGACCTATCTTCGCACCTATGAACCGGGCGAACTTGTCCGTTATAGTGGTAACACTTACTGTACCAGAGAACACGACAGTTTGAAGATTTCAAACGGGAAATGGATGTGGTGGTCGAGAGGTATCGGTGGCAAATCTGCCCTTGACTATCTTATCAAAGTCAAAGGACTTGATTTTGTAGAAGCGGTTGAAACCATTATGGGACAGTGTGCTGTTTCTGCTCCGGTCTATGAAAAAGAAAGCCGGAGTTATGAAAATCAGCAGCTTCTTTTACCGCAGAAAAGTCCAAGTAACGATGTGGTTACGCAGTATCTTTTCAGTCGAGGGATTGATTATGAAATCATAAACTACTGTCTTGATAAGGAACTTATCATTGAGTCACTGCCCTATCACAATGTTGTTTTTATCGGTTATGACGAGAAAAAAGAAGCAAAGTATGCCGCATTTCGGGCAACAAACAGCAGTCGTATTATGGGCGACTGCACCGGAAGCAAGAAGCAATATTCTTTCAGGCTGACAAATGAAGAAAGCATAGAGGTACACCTGTTTGAATGTGCTATTGACCTGTTATCCTATGCCACATTAGCAAAGATGGAGGGCAGGGATTGGCACAAATTAAACCTTATTTCTCTCTCCGGCGTGTATTCGCCTAACAGAGAAACGGAAAAGTCCAAAGTGCCGGTTACACTGAAAAATCTGCTTGAAAAGAATAAGAACATTAACCGTATCGTGCTTCATTTTGACAATGATATTGCCGGAAGAAAGGCGGCAAATGCATTGAAAATTAAATTAAAAGACAGATACGAAGTCGTTGACGATCCGCCCAAGTGCGGGAAAGATGTCAACGACTTTTTGTGTATCAAATTAGGAATTTCAAAGAAAAACGAAAGGAGTTTTGAGAGATGAGCGAAAAAATAAATGTACTTCTCATTGAGCCGGGTAAGTATCCGAAACAGATTGAGATTGAGGATACGCTGGAAGCAATGCAGGAAACCGTAGGCGGATATATTGAGGAATATATGCCTTTTGATGATGAAATTGCAATCGTTTGTAACGAAGAAGGAAAGATGAACGGTGCGGAATTAAACCGTGCAATCTACTCCAATGATAAGGAAATCCTCGACATTATTGCAGGCAAATTCTTTATCGCATACGCACCGATTGAGTCGGAGAGTTTTCTTAGTATGCCAAAGGATTTGATGAAAAAGTATGAGGATAAGTTCCGGTATCCGGAGCGTTTTTATCAGACGGACAAGGGCGTTGAAGCGAAAGCATATAAGCCAATTTCAAAAGATATGGAGCGATAAAAAGACAGACGATGGGGCAACCCGGAGAGTCTGCATATTCTTAGCGAGCAGTGTATTTGGATAGCACACTACCAAATACCTCGTTAGGGGTTGCCCCTAATACCCCAAGAGAAAGGAGAACGCTATGCGTGAGATAGCATTGGTTGCCGTCGGTGTAATTGCCGGCGGCTTTATCGGAGTCACTTTTATGTGTCTGTTTCAGATAAATAAGGATAGACACTATATCATCACAAGAAAGGATGGCACAGAAAATGAGGAAAAGAAACATTCAGAAGATTGTTAGGTTCAGTCGAGATGAAGCACAGGATTTACAGAAGAAAGCAAAAAAGGCTTGCCTGAGTGAAGCCGGACTTATCCGTTTGCTTCTTCGAGGATATGAGCCGAGGGAAAAGCCGGACGAAAGATTTTACGATATGATGCGTGAACTTTCCTCTATCGGAAACAACATCAACCAACTTGCAGTCAAAGCAAATACACTTGGCTTTGTTGACGCACCTCAGCTTAAAAAGGAAGCGGAGCGTTGGCATAAGTTTCAGGCAGATATTGAGCGTACTTATTTAAGACCCGATAAGAGTGAAATGAAATGGCAGTAAGCAAGTTGTGGGCAGTCAATTCAAGGCTTGGTCAGGTTATCGACTATGCTACCAATCCTGAAAAGACGGCGGCAGATATTTATACCGAGGAACAGTATCAGGCACTTGCCGATGTTCTCTCCTATGCAAAGGACGAAGAAAAAACTGAACGGGAATATTTCGTGGAAGGTATCAACTGTAATCCGACCACTGCTCGTGACCAGTTTGTTTCAGTCAAGCAGGCATACGGTAAAGAGGACGGCATACAAGCCTATCACGGATATTTGAGTTTTAAGGAACAAAATATCACACCGGAGCTTGCACAGAAAATCGGGATGGAGTTTGCAAACGAAGTGTGGGGGAAAAGATTTCAAGTTGTTGTTACAACGCACCTGAACACTAAGCACTTGCATTGTCACTATGTAATCAACTCTGTTTCATTCAAAGACGGCAAGCGATGTCAAGATACCTCGTGGTTTAAGTTCAGAAAAGTTGCCGACCGTATTTGTGAGAAATATGGATTATATTACAATCCAAACCCGAATCGCAGTAAGCAATCCTCTTACTACTATAAGCAGGAACAGGCGGGAATGCCGACCAGATATTCTATGGTGCGAGAAGCTATAGATGAAGCGATTGCCCACAGCACAAATATCAGAAGTCTTGACTACGCACTTACACAGATGGGATATGAGCATTGTCTAAGCGAGAGCCGAAAGTATTGGACGATTGTACCGAAAGGGTACACGAAACCCATACGACTTAAAAATCTCGGAGAAGATTATACCGAGGAAGCAATCAGGCGTAGGCTTATGGAAAATCAGAGAGTACGCATAGTTCCGTTCGCAAAGCAGACGGTGGTTATCAGGCAGTACCGATTGCCTACAAGAGAAAACAAAATCAAAAAAGTGGGCGGACTGTATGGCTTGTATCTGCATTACTGTTACAGGCTCGGTTATCTGCCAAAATACAAAAAACAAAATACAGCAAGGCTTTACTATCTTTTGAAAGAGGATTTATTGAAGCTGGATAAAATCACAGCAGAGACAAGGCTGCTCGGACGAGAAAAGATTTCTACGGACGAGCAGCTTTTCTCATATAAAGAGTCGCTGAAAGGTCAAATTAAAACTTTGAATGACGACAGAACGCACCTGCGAAAAAAAGCAAGAACAAAGATGAGTGACGATGAGCTGTCTAAGGTCAAAGAACAGATTTCGACGGTAAGCGATAAAATTCGGGAGCTGAACAAAGAGGTTCGTCTTTGTGACGACATTGCCGAGAGGTCAAAGGTTATGGAGCAGAACCTTGAAACAATCAGAGCCGAAGAAGAAAAACAACAACGAAAGGAGCAAAAGCGAAATGACAAATTCAGGTGACGCAGCCGAACAAGTCGTCAGGTTATCCCTTGAAGGCTTTGAAGTTGCTGCAAGACTTACCGGTTCAGCCGCAAAGAATATCGCAATTCTTCTTGCTTCCGTATTAAAACAGGAAGCAACGCAGGCGAACAAGACAAGAGGCAAAGCCCGTCTTACCAATATGATTAAGTCGGGCAAGGAATTGAAAGTATTTTCCATTCCAAATAAGGATTTGAAGAAGTTTACCGAACAGGCAAAACGCTACGGTGTTCTCTATTGTGTTCTCCGAGATAAGAACACAAGGGGAGATAATGTCCCGATTGATATTATCGCACGTGCGGAGGACGCTTCTAAAATTCAGAGAATCGTTGAGAGGTTTGAACTCGGTAAGGTGGATAAGGCGGCAATCGTAACAGAATCGCAGAAAGCGGTTGAAAAACGAGAAGCCGTGGAAAAAGATAAGCCGACAAAATCCAAGAATGAAATCATCACGGAGGAAGCTGTACGAAAACCACTTCAGAAAGAGGAAAACGCACAGTCAAACCCCACAACCGCCAAAACGGACAAAAACCCTCCGTCAAGGCAAAACTCAGAGCCGGAAGATATGCAAACTGATAAGGGTATTGCTGTTGACAGACAGAAGAAGCCATCGGTTAAAGAGAAACTTGACCGCTATAAGGCTCAGGCAAAACAGCAAAAAGAAGCAGAACGCAAAGAGCCGGAAACAGATAAGGCAAAGCATCCTTCTGCACCGAAACAGACGGTACACCAACAGCCGAAAACAAAATCAAAGAAACCGAAAGAGAGGTAATTACAATGACAGAAAATTTTACTCCTGCAAAAGCAGGCACTCAGCGACCGAGACTTTCCAAAGAGGAATATGCCGAAAAGAAACGAGCCGAGAAAGACGGTGTGTATCAGCTTGCGGATGAAGCGGCGAAAGAGATTGTATCTTCGCCGGAGAAATTCAAAGCGTTCCTTGATACGCAGAGCCGACTTGACAGATATTCGGCAGTCAACGCACTTTTGATTTACAAGCAGTATCCGCAGGCGGTACAGCTTAAAGATTTTGATGACTGGAGCAAAGAGAACATTAAAATCACAAAGGGTGCTAAGAGCATTTCCATTCTTGAACCGGTGGAATATGCAAAGCGTGACGGTACAACAGGCATTTCCTACAATGTGAAGAAAGTGTTTGATGTGGCACAGACCAATGGAAAACGACCGCCTGCACCGACAGCTAATCGTGACCCGAAAGCACTGATTACCACAATGCTTGATTCCTCGCCTGTGAATGTGGAAGCGACAAACGACCTCCCTTATCCGAATATGGCGGCGTTCTATAACAATGAGGAACAGACCCTGTATGTAAAGCGTGATGTGGGAGACAGCGTAGCGGTTGCTCAGTGTGTGGCACAGGAACTGGGACACGCACAGCTTTCCATCAACAGCGACAGTTACAGTCGTTCCGATATGGGATTTCAGGCGGTATGTATCGGATATATGCTTTGCAAGAAGTACGGTATTGATACACAGAATTTTGCCATTAACCGTATTCCGGATAAGCTGGCAAACAAAGAGCCGAAGGACATTCGTTTTGAACTTTCCAAGACGAGAAATGCGATGACGGATATTCATTCCCGTGTATCAGACGAACTGTACAAGAAAAAGCAGGCACGCACAAAAGATTATGAAAGATAAGAGGTACAGATATGGCGAAAGAAGAACTTTACCATATAGCGTTGGATGATTATGAACACGGTATCGTTATCCGTTCTCTCAATGATGAGAAAACAGATTTAATGAACGAGGGTAAATCAACCGATGCTGTGGACGACCTGATTATCAAGGTCGGGACTGCCCCAAAGAAAAAATTCAAGGTTATCGAAAAGGAACGCTCCGGCGATGCGAGATAACGAAAGACAGTCTGCGATTATTCTTTCCGTCATCGGTATTGTTCCGGTTGTGTGGCTGGCACTTCTCATAGCTCCGTCAGTTAAAGGCGGATTGCCAGAGATATTGCCGAGCCTGATGAATGTATTTAACAATCCGTTTCATATAGAAGTTTGTGAGGACAGCGTAAAAACTGTCCTCATTTTGCTTTTGTGCTATGGAATTGGTATCGGGATATATTTCTCCACACAGAGAAACTACCGCAGGCGGGAGGAACACGGTTCTGCAAAATGGGGCAATGCAAGAGCCGTGGATAAGAAGTACAGACAGTCTCCGTACTCCGATAACAAGCTGATGACGCAGAATGTCCGTATCGGATTGAATGCGAAAAAGCACAGACGAAATCTGAATACACTGGTATGTGGCGGTTCCGGTGCAGGTAAAACAAGATTTTACTGTAAGCCCAACCTTATGCAGTGCAATACCTCTTTTGTAATCCTTGACCCGAAAGGCGAAATCTTGAGGGATACGGGAAAACTTCTTGAGAAAAAAGGATATGAGGTCAGAGTTCTTGACCTTATCTCTATGGAAAAGAGCCACTGTTACAATCCTTTTGTGTATCTTCAGAACGACAACGATGTGCAGAAACTTGTAACTAACTTATTCAAAAGCACCACGCCAAAGGGCAGTCAGTCCCAAGACCCGTTTTGGGACACTTCAGCTTCTATGCTCCTTTTGGCGTTGGTGTTTTATTTACACTATGAAGCACCGGAGGAAGAACAGAACTTTGCAATGGTTATGGAAATGCTCAGAGCCGGTTCGATTGAGGATGAGGAAGATACAAGACCATCTCCTCTCGATGAATTATTTGCAGAGCTTGAGATGAACAATCCCGACCATATTGCTCTAAAGTATTACCGTTCCTATCATTCCGGTTCGGCAAAGACACTGAAATCCATTCAGATAACGCTTGCCGCAAGGCTTGAGAAATTCAATCTTGAAAGTCTTGCTTCTTTAACTTCGGCAGACGAGTTAGACCTGCCCTCTATGGGCGAGAAAAAAGTTGCTCTGTTTGCCCTGATACCCGATAACGACTCCAGTTTCAATTTTCTGGTGTCGATTTTATATACCCAACTATTTCAGCAGTTATTCTATGCTGCCGACCATATCCACGGAGGTTCGCTTCCCGTTCCCGTCCATTTTCTGATGGACGAATTTGCCAATGTTTCATTGCCGGATGACTTTGACAAGATACTTTCGGTAATGCGTTCCAGAGGAGTGTCGGTCAGTATCATCTTACAGAACTTGGCACAGCTTAAAGCCTTGTTTGAAAAGCAATGGGAAAGTATCGTGGGCAACTGCGATGAATTTCTGTATCTTGGCGGCAACGAGCAAAGCACACACAAATATGTGTCGGAGCTGCTTGGTAAGGAAACCATCGACACGAACACTTACGGTAAGAGTTCCGGGCGAAGCGGTAACTACTCCACCAATTATCAGATAAGCGGTCGTGAGCTTCTCACTCCGGATGAAGTGCGTATGCTGGATAACCAATATGCGATTTTATTTATCCGTGGGGAGCGACCGATTATGGATTTTAAGTACGACATCTTGAAGCACCCGAATGTGGCATTGACCACAGACGGAAAAGAGAAACCGTACAAGCACGGAGAAGTGACGATACCGCACTCATCTATTTCCGTTCTTGCCATTGACCCGGATGAGGTTGAGGAAAGCAATTACGGAGAAACCACTTATGAACTTCTGTCCGATGAGGATTTTGAAGTAGATAACAATTTTTAATCACAGGAGGAAATTACAATGAGATTTTTTAAGAAAAACACAGAAAACAAAGCAACTTCTAAACTGCCGATGACCGGAAAAGTCAAGAAAGGCTATCGTGCTTATTGTGTGGCAGTATTGGCGATGACCGTTGTACTCGGCACAGGTGTAACCGCATTTGCGGCGAACGACCCTATCACGGTAGTAAACAATCTGTCCGATTTCATTTTCGGACTTATCCGTGCAATCGGACTTATCCTACTCGGCTTCGGTATCGTGCAGGTCGGACTTTCTTTGAAGTCCCACGACCCGTCCCAGAGAGCAAACGGTTTTCTTACTCTTGCCGGAGGTATCATCATTACTTTCGCAAAAGAAATCCTTACTCTTATCACAGGCTAAGAAGCAACAGTTATCACGGGGCATACTCGCTAAAACGGGTATGCCCCATTTTTACAAGGAGGTGCGAATGAATGAGCGATAACTGGGTAGTTCAAAACCTCGAAAACGCTCTTGAAACTTGGAACGATAAATTAAGCGAGATATGGCGGCTTTTAACCACAACACCGCAGGATTTCAAAGGCGGAAGCATATGGAATGTGATGGTAACTATTAACGGAGCAGTTCAGGCAATCGGGCTTGCACTATTAGTGCTGTTCTTTGTGGTGGGAGTTGTCCGTACCTGCGGAAGCTTTACCGATGTGAAAAAGCCGGAACACGCACTGAAATTGTTTGTTCGCTTTGCCATTGCCAAAGGTGTCATAACCTACGGTATGGAGCTTATGCTTGCTTTATTCAATATCGTTCAAGGTATCATTTCAACCATTATGACATCATCAGGATTTGGAACTCCGAATCAAACGACGCTCCCATCCGAAATGGTAACAACCATTGAGGACTGCGGATTCTTTGAAAGTATTCCGCTATGGGCAGTGACTCTGATAGGCGGTCTTTTTATTACGGTGTTGTCATTCATTCTGATAATGACGGTTTACGGCAGATTTTTCAAACTGTATATGTATACGGCATTAGCACCGATACCGCTATCTACCTTTGCCGGAGAACCAACGCAGAATGTGGGCAAGAGTTTTATTAAAAGTTACTGTGCGGTACTGCTTGAAGGTGCAGTTATCGTGCTTGCCTGCATAATCTTCTCACTGTTTGCGTCAAGTCCGCCGGCAGTAAACCCGGACGCTGCGGCAGTCACACAGGTATGGTCATATATCGGAGAACTTGTATTTAATATGCTTGTTCTTGTCGGTGCAGTAAAGATGAGTGACCGTATTATCAGAGAAATGATGGGCTTATAACGGAGGTTTTAAAACGAATGGTCAGACAAAGTTCTTTGTCTGAAAAACACAAAAACAAATAAAAATAATTGACAAGTGAAAAAATCGTGATATACTGTAATGATTTAGCTTTGCTAAATGGTCGGATTGAGGAAGTAAAGATAGGATGGTCAAGTATATGTACGAATATGTCAGCAAAGCAGAATACAAGCCTTATAAAGAGGAAATTGAAAGTATTATAAAAAAGGTTCAAAAAATAATGAAAACCGAATATGATACGACTTTTCAATTCAAATTGATTGGAAGTGCAAATCGACACCTCGTCACTAAGATAAAAGATGGTAACAGAGGTTATGATTTTGACTACAATCTAATTTTGCAAAAGAGCGATTTATGGGACAATCCAAAAAAACTGAAAGAGCAGTTTATGCGAGCTTTTTCCAAGTCGCTCAAAGGTACAAAGTACGGAGAACCTGAAGATTCTACTTCTTCTATTACCATAAAGGTTGTTGACAAAAAACATTCCAAGATTATCAGAAGTTGTGATTTTGCGATAATTTATTATTTAGATGATGACGACTTGGACAATGGGTATAGATATATCAAGAATTGGAAGAAAAACAATCGTTATTCATTTGAAGATAGAGTCTTATCACAAAATGCAGACTGCAAACTTCAAGAAATACTTGAATATGAGCAGGGATGGAATTGTGTTCGTGATGAGTATATCAAGTTAAAAAATCGTAATAGGGATACGAACAAAAAGTCCTTTATTCTGTATTTGGAAAGTATTCATAATGTTTATAATCACATACAGCAAAGTTTAGAAAATGAAGAAGATAATTTACCAAGAGGACTTACTTATTTAAACCTTTGGTAATGCACGATACGATGTGGCACTGTCAGTTATGGCGGTGCTTTTTTATTTGTCATAGAAAGGAATTTCTAATGGAAGTAAAAATTAACAGAGAAATACGAAATTACACAGAATCAATGTTTTTCGGACTGTCGCTAAGACAGTTCATTTTTTCTGTCCTTGCGTGTGGTGTGGCAGTAGGATTGTACTTTTTGCTCAAACCGCATCTTGGAACTGAAACAGTATCGTGGGTGTGTATTTTGGGAGCAGTACCGTTTGCGGCTCTCGGATTTGTGAAATACAACGGAATGACAGCAGAGAAATTTATCTGGGCGTGGATTAAGTCCGAGTTTCTTATGCCAAAGAAGTTAGTGTTTCACTCCACAAACACCTATTTAGAACTGATGAAACCGAGCATTGAGAAAAAGACAAAGGAGGCTTACAAGAATAATGATTAAGACATTAAACAACATCTTTAAGCAGGATAAGGAAAAATTTGTTGTGCCGAAGGGTGTGCAGGACTGTATTCCGGTTACTGCTATCTATGATGACGGTATCTTCAGAGTTGGTAAAGATAAGTATTCCAAATCCTTTAAGTTCACGGATATTAACTATGCGGTTGCCAGCCGAGAAGATAAGGAAGCGATGTTCCTTGAGTATTCGGAACTGCTTAACTCTCTTGATAGTGGAGCAACCACAAAACTCACTATCAACAACAGACGACTGAACCGTTTGGACTTTGAGAAAACAATCCTTATCCCTGAAACCGGAGACGAACTAGACGAATATCGGGAGGAATACAACAAGATGCTTCTTGATAAGGCGACGGGAGCAAATTCAACGGTGCAGGATAAGTATGTGACCATCTCCATCAATAAAAAGAATGTGGATGATGCAAGAACCTATTTTGCCCGTGTAGGTGCAGATTTGATTTCACACTTTTCACGACTTGGCAGTAAGTGTGTGGAACTTGAAACGGACGAGCGACTTCGCATTATTCACGACTTCTTCCGTGTGGGGGAAGAAACTTCATATCATTTTGATATTAAGGAAACCCGAAAGAAAGGACACGATTTCAAGGACTATATCTGCCCGGACTCTTTAGAATTTGAAAGTGATTATTTCAAAATCGGCAACCGTTATGGCAGGGTTATCTTTCTTCGTGAATATGCGTCCTATATCAAGGACAGTATGGTGGCGGAACTTACGGATATGAACCGAAATCTGATGATGTCCATTGATATTGTACCTGTTCCTACCGATGAAGCAGTCAGAGAAGCCGAAAACAGATTGCTCGGTGTAGAAACCAACATCACGAACTGGCAGAGAAAGCAGAATATGAACAACAACTTTTCGGCAACTGTTCCTTATGATATGGAACAGCAAAAAAAGGAAATGAAAGAGTTCCTTGATGACCTTACCACCCGTGACCAGAGAATGATGTTCGCAGTGCTCACAATGGTGCATACCGCAGATACCAAAGAGCAGCTCGATAACGATACGGAAGCGTTGCTCACAACAGCGAGAAAACATCTTTGTCAGTTTGCGGTTCTTAAATTTCAGCAGATGGACGGACTCAATACCGTTATGCCATACGGTACAAGGAAAATAGACACATTCAGAACTCTTACGACCGAGAGCCTTGCAGTGTTTATTCCGTTCAGGGTTCAGGATATTTACCACGAGAACGGCATTTATTACGGTCAGAATGTTATCAGTAAAAATATGATAATTGCCGACCGAAAACAGCTTCTTAACGGTAACTCCTTTATTCTCGGTGTATCCGGTGGCGGTAAGTCTTTTGCGGCTAAGGGGGAGATTGAAAATATTATCCTTTCTTCCGATGCTGATGTAATCATCATCGACCCTGAGAGGGAGTATTCCCATCTTGTAAATGCACTTGGTGGCGAGATTATCAATATCTCCGCAACATCGAATAACCATATCAATGCAATGGATATGAACAAGGACTATGGCGACGGAGCAAATCCTGTTATCTTGAAATCCGAGTTTATTATGTCCCTTTGCGAACAGCTTATCGGCGGAACAAATCTCGGAGCAAAGCAGAAGTCCATCATTGACCGTTGTACTGCAAGCGTTTACCGCACCTATCAGCAAAACGATTATACCGGTCAGGTTCCGACCTTGCAGGATTTCAGAGATGAACTTCTCAAACAGGATGAGCCGGAAGCAAAGGAAATCGCTCTTGCTATTGAGTTGTTTACTCACGGTTCGCTGAATACTTTTGCAAAGCAGACAAATGTAGATACTCACAATCGACTTATCTGTTATGACATTCTCGACCTCGGCAAGCAGCTTATGCCTATCGGTATGCTTGTCGTCCTTGATAGTATTTTGAACCGAATCACACAGAACCGAGCAAAGGGTAAGCATACCTTTATCTTCATTGATGAGATTTACCTCTTGTTTCAGCACGAGTATTCTGCAAACTTCCTCTTTACACTCTGGAAGCGTGTAAGAAAGTACGGTGCATACGCAACCGGTATCACGCAGAATGTGGACGACCTTTTGCAGAGCCATACTGCAAGAACAATGCTTGCGAACAGCGAGTTTATCATTATGCTTAATCAGGCTTCTACCGACAGACTGGAACTTGCAAAACTTCTGAATATCTCCGACCTTCAGCTTTCGTATATCACAAATGTTGACGCAGGACACGGACTTATCAAGGTGGGCAGTTCTCTTGTACCGTTTGCAAACAAGTTCCCGAAGAATACGAAGTTGTATCGCTTGATGACGACGAAGCCCGGTGAAGGCATATAAGGAGGTGTTTTCTATGGTAAAAATTCAATTCAGAAATAAAGCACACAGAGATTTCGTCTTTGAAAATCTCGAAAAGTCCAGACACAATGACTGCTATCATCAGGCATTTTTCTATGTGATGGGCATTTCAGAAGAAACCAGAATGAATATAGGAAGAATGTTTGATTTTAAGAACGATTGCATTGTGCCGGAGGGGATGTATGGCGGTTGGCAGACCAGTGGAACAGTCAAGGTCTGCCACCTTGCTTTTAATCTTTGGAACGGCTTCACGGAGGAGGGAAAAGAAAATCTTTTCACACCGGATGAATTATTCTGTTGCGGATATGCTCCTTACTTTATGGAAGGTATCAAACTCAGGTATCCCGAATATTGTAGAGATTTGACTCCACCTAAAAGAAAAGATATGGAAAGGTAAAGGTACAAAACGATGAATAAGAAAATGAGAATTACGGTTATATCGCTGTTAAGCGTTGTGTTTGCTATGAGCGTTGGCTTCTTGGTCAAAGACTACTGCGACTCTAAAATGCAGGCAGAACTCTATGATAACTTGATTGAAACCGTTGAGGGTACAGACGATACGGAGGATACGATGTCATATTCCGAAGATAAGAACTTTTTGCCAGACTATCAGGAACTGTATATGCAGAACAACGATATGGTAGGATGGATAAAGGTTGAGGATACCAAAATCAATTATCCGGTTATGCAGTCAAAGGATAATCCGAATTTCTATTTAAGACACGGATTTGATAAAAGCTACACGGTATATGGTTGCCCGTATGTACAGGAGAACTGCGATGTGGATGCTCCGTCAGATAACCTTGTTATCTACGGTCATCATATGAATGACAATTCGATGTTTGCTGGACTGATGAAGTATGCAGATAGTTCTTTTTGGGAAAAGCACAAAATCATCCAGTTTGATACGCTTACCGAGAAAGGTAAATACGAAGTAGTGGCAGCTTTCAAGACAGAAGTATATACAGACAGCCCAAATAGCTTCAGATATTATGATTTTGTCAATGCAGATACAGAAGATGATTTCGATGCTTATATTGCCAAGTGCAAGGAACTTGCAATCTATGATACGGGAGTAAACGCAGAATATGGCGATAAAATGATTACGCTTTCCACTTGCGAATATTCCCGTAACAACGGAAGAATGGTTGTTGTGGCGAAGAAAGTGGCTGAATAAGGAGGGACGAACCTTGTATGATTAGTTTGATAAATTTAGCGGTGTTGTTCGCAGCGAAAGTTGCGGACAATGCCCTTAGTACGACAAAAACAATATTGGTACAGAGAAGTCGGTGGATACTTGCAGGCATTGCGGTTATCATATCCGACTTCATTTATTTTTGGATAACGAAAAGAGTTGTCTCTGCGAATAACGAGATAGCAATGCTTGTTGTTGCCGTTGCGGGCGGTGTCGGTTGTTCTCTTGCTTGCTTTATTAACGAGAAAATGTCAAAAGACAGAACCTATGTGAATGTGATTATGTCCGACGACCTCGAAGAAATGAAGCGTTTGCGAGACTTCCTTGCAAAGCACCATATCACGAATGTTGCAAGCGACAGCTACACCCTTGACTGGAACGCAAAGACAATCTCTATTACCGCTTATCCCGAAACAAAAGCAGAAAGCCGATTGATTAACGAGTTTATTGCCGACAGTTCGACAAAATTCAAGAGAGTTATTCAGTCGGCTTAGGAAGGAGGTTTGATGTGGCTGATATTAAAACAAGAGATACGGTCAAAGGCACGATAAAGACCTTGGATAAAGCTGCCATTGCCGGTCAGAAAATGAAACAGGCATATATCGCCACAAAGGATAAAACAGAACATTCGGTAAATGCAAATGAGAATACTGTGGAAGAATATGCTACCGATAAGACGGAAGCCGGAATTGATGAAATCGCACATAAAGGTGCGTATGCTTTTGATAAAGCTGGACGAAAAGGCGCTCAGGAAACAAAGCAGAATATTCAATCTGCCAAAGAGGGCATACAGCGTTTCAAACAGCAGAGAGCAGAAAAGGCAATTAACGCTCAGAAAACTCAAGGCAGACCTACAACGGTTGGTAGTTCTTCAGCACAGACGCAAACAACATCGGCAATCAGGACACTTGAAAAGCCGGAGAAAATGGTTAAACAATCTGCGACTTCCGCAGGAAAGAAGAATATTAAACTTGCTGGCAAGGAAGCAGCGAAAACAACGCAGAGGTCTGTTAAGACTGCCGAGCATACCGCAAAGGCAAGCATTAAGACCAGTCAGCAGACAGCAAAAGCCGCACAGAAAACCGCTCAGGCAATGGTTAAGACTTCACAGAAAGCGGCTCAGGCGGCAAAGAAAGCAGCGAAAGCCACAGCAGATACCGTCAAAGCCACAGCGAAAGCTACTGTTGCGACAGTCAAAGCGATTATTGCAGGGACAAAAGCACTTGTAGCAGCAATCGCAGCAGGCGGTTGGATAGCGGTGCTGATTATTATGATAGTCGTGTTGTTTGGTGCTGCCGTAGCAATGTTTGGAGGAGGAAGTGACAGTAATTCCTATACTCCGGTAAGTGCAGAGGTAGAAGCCTATGAACCTATCATACAGAAATATGCCAAGGAGTACGGCATTCCCGAGTATGTAGAACTTATCAAGGCGGTTATGATGCAGGAAAGCGGCGGCAGAGGACTTGACCCTATGCAGGCAGCAGAAGGAAGTTTCAATACGAAGTATCCACACGAACCCAATGGAATTAAAGACCCTGAATATTCTATCCAGTGTGGAGTTCAGGAATTGAAAGCGGCTCTTACTTCGGCAGAGGTGGAAAGTCCGATAGATATGGAGCATATTAAACTTGCTTTGCAAGGCTACAACTTCGGTAATGGATATATCTCTTGGGCAAAATCAAAGTATGGCGGTTATTCCTATGCCAATGCAGTGGAGTTTTCCACTCAGCAGGCACAAAGGCTTGGTTGGGACAGTTATGGAGATACCCAATATCCGGCTCACGTTCTGAGGTACTATCCGTATGGACGAGCCTTTACTGCCGGAGGAAATCAGGCGATTGTTGAGGTTGCCTTGACGCAGGTAGGCAATCAGGGCGGACAACCTTACTGGAGTTGGTACGGTTTTAACAGCCGAGTGGAATGGTGTGCCTGCTTCGTATCTTGGTGTGCTGACCAATGCGGGTATATTGAAAGCGGACTTGTTCCGAAATTTGCAGGTTGTGTGGACGGTGCAAACTGGTTTAAGTCAAATGGAAAATGGCAAAACCGCACTTATGAACCAAAGGCAGGAGATATTATCTTCTTCGATTGGGAAGGCGACGGTACAACAGACCACGTTGGTATCGTAGAGAAGTGTGAGAATGGCACAGTTTATACCGTAGAGGGTAACTCAGGCGACGCCTGCATGCAAAGACAGTACGCAGTTGGAAGTGGCAATATCTATGGATACGGTATTCCGGCGTATTAAAAATTCCAGACGGTGTCTGGAAAATCGAAAAGATGGCTGCTCAGTTGAGTAGCCATCGGGTACATTATGAGAAATCGGTTGTTTCTCTGTTATTCAGGAAAATATGGTGTGTGTGATAAGTGAAGCTGAAAAGCATATCTGCATTTTCTTTACTGCCATCTAAAAAGGAAATATCATCGGCAAGGATAAAAAGAATTGCTAACAGCTTCTTGATATATCCAGTGTAGCAGGCATAATCTACATAGATATTGGCGATATATCCCTCAGCAAATTCTATCAGGTCAGCATCAATTTCAAAGCTATTGGATAGTTCGTAAACGGTCTTTATGAATTTGTCCTTATCAGCAATTCGTTCTTTACTTGGAACACTTCTGCGGTTCTTCTGTATGAATTTCAAAAAATCATCAGCTTCCGTAAAGTCAGGAGTGATTGTGTTGCCAGTTCCCAAATCTGTTTTGTAATCCTCAAATTTCTCTTTTTCAAACCGATTACTGAATATTATCTTTTGTTCGTCCATTCCTTTTTACCCCTAAGTTTATTCTATGGAGATTGTTTAACTTGGCTCTTGGGTTGTGATTTGTCTTTCGCCATTAACAATCGTGAATTACTACTTTTGTAGTATAACATAAAAATAGTTGGGAATCATCACTAATAGTTGGTTTTACTTCCTTTGGGTGCGTGTGATTTGAAATCGACTTAACCTATACTATTAGTTATGGAAACACACTAAGGGAGGTGATGTGATGAAGCTCGATACAATCGGCAAGAATATAAGAAAGTTTCGACTTGCGAGGAAATTACGCCAAGAAGATTTGGCTGAGAAAACAGATTTGACAACAAATTATATTGGTATGGTTGAGCGTGGAGAGAAAATTCCGTCACTCGAAACTTTCATAAAGATAGTAAATGCTTTAGGTGTATCATCGGATATGGTTCTTACAGATGTTCTGGAAACTGGATATACAGTCAAGAACTCAATGCTGAATGAGAAGCTTGAAAAACTTGCTCCTGAAGATAGAAACAGAATTTATGAAGTCATAGATACACTTGTGAAGCAGTCAAAGCAAATACTTCCATAAAACACAGAAGTTCGTCCTAATCGACGAGCTTTCTTTTTTTCAGTATAAAAAATTTCTGCTATCGACAAATTTTTCGGGACTTCGACAGAGAGAATATGCTATAACAACAACTGTCAGTGATAGACACATACTAATAGACATAGGAGGAAGTAGAAGTGAACGACATTTTCAGACAAATAGCAAAAGAAAATGGAACAACCGAAAAAGCAGTAAAAGAGGAAATGCAGTTTGCCATTCGGGAAGCAATGAAAAGTGCTGAACCGGAAGCAATCGCTTTTTGGAAAGCAGTTGCACCGGACGGAAAAGAGCCGCCGATAGAAAAGGTCATAGCAATGATTGCGTTGAATGTTAATAATAGAATGTATAATTGAGGTGCTTCGGCATCTCTTTTTTTATTATTCTTTAAAAGAGTCGTATTAGGTGTTTGTAAAAAGTGACACCTTGGTGTCTGAAAGGTTACATTTCTGCCTGAAATCTTGAAATGCCTGAAAATTTAATATATAATGTTAAATGGCTAACTGTAACGAAGAAGAATTATAAGATGAAGAGGTGTTACTGATGAAGATATGCTATAACAAACTTCAAAAACTTATGATTGACAATCAAATGAAAAGACAGGATTTAATGCGTGCAGCCGAAATTACATCATACGCTGCAACGAAGATAAATAAGAATGAGCCGGTATCTCTTGAAGTACTGATGAGGATATGTCAGGTGTTTCACTGCGACATCGGAGATATATGCGAAGTTATTTTAGATGAAGATTAAAACACGGAGGTAATTATAGATGGCAAGGGCTGCTAAACCAAAGAAAGAAATATCAATGGAAGAAGCACTTTGGAAAAGTGCTGATAAACTGAGAGGTTCTGTTGAGCCTGCGGAGTATAAGCACGTTGTTCTGAGTTTATTCTTCCTTAAATTTGCCAGTGACAAGTTTGAGGAATGCCGTAATAAGATTATTGCTACACACGGCGAAAAGTATGCGGATATGAAACCGTTTTATACTCAGGAAAATGTATTCTATCTTCCTGAAGAAAGCCGTTGGAAGTACATTATTGAAAATGCAAAGCAGGACGATATTGCCCTGAAGATAGATACAGCACTTTATACGATTGAAAAGAACAACCCGGCACTGAAAGGTGCTTTGCCGGATAACTATTACTCCCGCTTACATATTGATACGGCAAAGTTGGCTTCTTTGCTTGATGAAATCAATCGTATCAATACAGATGATAAAGAGAACGACATTATAGGTCGTGTATATGAGTATTTCCTTAGTAAGTTTGCTCTTGCAGAAGGAAAAGGTAAAGGAGAGTTCTACACACCAAAGTGTATTGTAAATCTGATTGCCGAAATGCTTGAGCCTTACGATGGAATACTTTATGACCCTTGTTGCGGTTCGGGCGGTATGTTTGTGCAGTCCATCAAGTTCGTAGAAGCACACAGCGGTAATAAAAAGAAAGTGTCTATTTACGGTCAGGAATACACAAATACCACTTTCAAACTGGCAAAAATGAACTTAGCTATCCGTGGTATTTCTGCAAATCTTGGAGAAATGGCAGCCAATACATTTACCAATGACCAGCACAAAGACCTTAAAGCAGATTTCATTATGGCAAACCCGCCTTTCAATCAGAAGCAGTGGAGAGCCGAAAATGAGCTTGTAGATGACCCTCGTTGGAACGGCTATGAAGTTCCGCCTACAAGTAATGCAAACTATGGTTGGATACTGAATATTGTTTCCAAACTCTCTCAAAACGGTGTAGCAGGTTTCCTGCTTGCCAATGGTGCATTATCTGATGATGGTACAGAGTTAAAAATCAGACAGCAGCTTATAGAAAATCATTTGGTAGAAGCAATCATTATTCTTCCGAGAAACCTTTTCTATACCACAGACATCAGCGTTACCCTTTGGGTACTCAATAAGAATAAAAAGGCTCGTGTCGTGGAACAGAATGGAAAGCTAAAACGCTATCGTAATCGAGAAGATGAAATACTCTTTATGGATTTACGACAGATGGGCAGTCCTTATGAGAAGAAGTACATTGAATTGACAGAGGAAGATAGAGCCAAAGTTACAAGTGTATATCATAACTGGCAGCAGGAAGGCTATGAGGAAACTTATGAGAATGTGCCGGAATTTTGCTATTCTGCTTCTTTTGATGAAGTAAAGGAAAAAGGATTTACTCTTGTACCGAGCAGATATATTGAGTTTGTCAACCGTGATGAGAACATCGACTTTGATACCAAAATGAAATCATTGCAGGGAGAACTCAAAGAACTTCTTGCTCAAGAGGAAAAATCTAAATCAGATTTGCTTGCTGTATTTAAGGAGTTGGGATATGAAATCGAATTATGATATTTTAGGAAACCATATCCGACTGATTGATACTCGGAACAGAGAAAGCATAACAGACAGAGTTTTGGGAATTAACATAGACAAGTTCTTTATGCCGTCGGTTGCAAATGTCATTGGTACGGATTTGAGTAAATATAAACTGATAACAAAAGGAAAGTTTGCGTGTAATCCAATGCACGTTGGTCGTGATGAACGACTTCCGGTTGCATTGTATGATGAAGAAGAACCTGCTATTGTTTCTCCGGCGTATTTTATGTTTGAGGTAGTAGATAACAGCATTTTGAATGAAGATTATCTGATGATGTGGTTTCGCAGACCGGAATTTGACCGAATTTGTTGGTTACATACTGACGGGAGCGTTCGTGGTGGGATTACTTGGGATGATATATGCAGACTAGAATTGCCTATTCCGCCTATTGAAAACCAGCTTGAAATAGTGAACAGTTATAAGGCAATTACGGAGAGAATTGCTTTAAAGCAGAAGATAAATGATAATTTAGACGATACTGCTCAAACATTGTATCAAAAATATTTTGAGTCCAACTCAGATAAATCTTCTTGGAAACAAGGCACTGTTGGCGATGTGTTGCAACTACAAAGGGGGCATGATTTACCTCGAACTGAAATGACTGGTGGTAAATATCCCGTTGCAGGTTCAACCGGAACAATTGGGTATCATGATGAGTTTACTGCGGAAGCTCCTGTTATTGTAATGGGACGAAGCGGCAATATTGGCAACCCAAGATTGTACCTTTGCAACTGTTGGACACATAACACATCGCTCTATGTAAAACAAATTTATGAAGCAGAACCGTTGTGGGTATTTTATTTGCTCAAAAATCTAAATTATGATGGCTTTGTTGGTGGTAGTGCAGTTCCCACACTAAATCGAAACGATGTTCATGCTTATGGAATAGCAATTCCACCACTTGAATTACAGAAATCTTTCTCCCAAAAGGTTATGAGCCTTATTTATTGCAAAGAAGAAAATCTTTCTGAAATAGAAAAACTGCAAGAATTGCAGAAAATAATTCTTACAACAATGTCAAGCCGCTAAATTATCATTTACAATAGAACTCCCATCAGTGGCGGGAGTTAAAACAAGGGACTGCCACTGGTAGTCGTTCTCTTAAAAAAGAAAAGGAGAATTGACTATGAAACAGAACCTAATCACTGATGTTATTCAAGGAATGTTACCTTATCTGAATAACGCACAGACAGAAAGATTGCAAGAGGTGTTGCAGTATACACTTTTTGATTATGAGGTAACAAAGATAAAAAAAGATGAGGAACTTTCAGAACAGAATTTAGTAGAATCTTTCCTATCGGCAAAGCGTATTGAAGGCTGTTCTGAGAAAACTCTGAAATACTATAATGCAACGATACAGTCAATGCTTGATGGTATTGGAAAGAGTATCAAATATATCGTAACTGACGACATTCGTTGTTATTTGACAGAGTATCAAGCAAAGAAAAAATCAAGTAAAGTTACGATAGATAATATAAGACGAATACTTTCCAGTTTTTTCTCTTGGCTTGAGGACGAGGATTATATTTTGAAAAGTCCGGTCAGGCGAATACATAAGGTTAAGACCGGAACAAACATTAAGGAAACTTATTCAGATGAAGCACTTGAATTGATGAGAGATAATTGCACAGAACTCAGGGACTTGGCGATGATTGATATGCTTGCTTCAACGGGGATGCGTGTCGGAGAAATGGTGTTGCTAAATCGTGAGGATATAGACTTTAACGAAAGAGAATGTGTGGTTTTCGGCAAAGGCGATAAGGAGCGAATAGTATATTTTGATGCAAGAACAAAAATACATTTGCAGAATTACTTAAATAGCCGAAAGGACGACAATCCAGCACTTTTTGTTTCATTACAATCTCCGTATAATCGAATGAATATCGGAGGTATTGAAGTGAGATTACGACAGCTTGGAAAACGCTTGGGATTAAATAAGGTACACCCTCATAAATTCAGGCGAACACTTGCAACAATGGCAATAGACAAAGGAATGCCAATAGAGCAGCTTCAGCAGCTCTTGGGGCATAGAAGAATAGATACGACATTGCAATATGCAATGGTCAAGCAGAGCAATGTGAAAATTGCTCATAGAAAATACATTGGTTAAGGTGGTAGGAATGGAAAAAGGATATAAGATATTAGGCAATTACATTCGACTTGTGGACGAGCGTAATAAGAATTTAGCCGTAACAAAGTTGCTTGGCGTAAGTATAAGTAAAAAATTTATTCCTTCAATCGCAAATATTGTAGGAACTGATTTATCGAATTATAAGATAGTCAGAACGGGACAGTTTGCATACGGACCCGTTACTTCACGAAATGGAGAGAAAATTTCTATTGCTTATTTAGATGAAGAAGATTGTATCATTTCAAGCTCTTATACAGTTTTTGAAGTTGAAAATAAAGAGGAACTTGACCCTGAATATCTTATGCTTTGGTTCAGCCGACCAGAATTTGACCGTTATGCAAGGTATAAGTCACACGGAAGCGTAAGAGAGATTTTCGATTGGAATGAGCTTTGTATGGTGGAACTTCCAGTACCAGATATTGAAAAGCAGAGAAAAATAGTGAAAGCCTACAAGACGATAACCGATAGAATAGATTTGAAACAGAAGATAAATGATAATTTAGCGGCTTAAAGAAGCAAGCATAGCCTTAGCTACTTGTGTCAATCTTTCAATTTCACCGTTGTTGGTTTGAATTGCGGAACGCAGTGCTTTGCTCTTTTTACAATATAGTGCCAATTCTGCTGTTCTTGGCTTTTTAACTTTTAGATTCGACAAGGCAACAATGGTTAAAGCCGTTTGTGTTGAACCTATGCAGATACCTTCCAATTGTCGTTTGAATATTGGGGTCTGCATATAGTCGTAAATATAGTAATTTAGAGATGGCTCAATAAAATCTTTTAGCCAAATGATGTTTCCGTCCTTGAAATAAAATTCTTCATCTTGGACGAAATAGCTGTTTCCTATTGTTCCAACAGCGGTAATTAAAATATCGCCGCATACAGGGATACCATAGTTGGCTTTCAGTGATGCAAAGTGATTATGACTGATAAACAGAGGGTCTGAAATAGGTTCTCCGTTCCGTTTTTGGGTAATTTCTTTTCCACGATAAAAAGGAACTCCGTCAGAAACATAATCCTCAGCAAAAACTCGTTTGCTCGAAGCTAAAGAACAAAGCTCAGAAAGCAGTACGGAAGAATCCGCGTCTGTTTCTTCATACATCTTGACAAAAACAGTATTAAGAGTTGCTTCTAAATTATCATTTAACGGAGGTGGTAGGTATGACAACCGCAGAAATAATTCAGATAGTCATTGGAATATTGTCATTAGTGGCAACAATAGCTGTTTCGTTTTTGATATATTGGTTACAAACACGACACGAAAAGGAAATTCAAAAGCTACAAGATGAAAAGGAACAGAAAGAATTAGAAACGAAAGCACGTTTGTTTTTAATTGATAATGAGCCTGAGAGAGATTATTTACCGTGGTGTGTTGTAGCTGCTAATGTGCATCCACTAGAAAGACATTCCAGAAAGATTTATACGGAATATTGCCGTTGTACGGAAGAACTTCAGAATGAAATATTGCATCAAGCAGGATATAAAAGTAATTCAATACAAGGAACTCGTTGGGTACAGAAATGTATAATGGATTTGGAGAAGGATATTGAGCAATATAATTTAGGTAAGGATTATCTGTATGATGGAGCAAAGTATTTTCATAGAAGCTATGAGAGATACCGTGATTTGCAGTGGAATGGTACGCCAAGCGTGTTTGAACCCATAAATAAGAACAATAAATTCAGAAGAACTTTCAATATAAATCAACTCTCTATTGGGGAATATGTAGATGAGTATTTTTATTACTATATTGATAAGAAAATGGAGTTTGATGAAGATGTGCCTATTCCACCAATGAATTATGTATGGAATTCTCAAAATCTTGCATATTGTGAAGAAGAAAAAGTGTGTATGTGGTTAATGGAGTTGATTGAAAGTATTGCTATTGCAATAAGAAATAGAAAACCTGATAAAGAAATAAATCAAAATCCATTAGAATATACAGATGCACAAGCTGAAACATTTGAGGACAAGTATTATGAGGTAATACAACAGCTTTATAATACTTACTATGTGAGTGCTGCCGAAAATAAGAGCAAAAGAAAGAAACGCTAACGCAAAAGGAGTGAACGCAATGGCAAATTTTAATGAACACGTATTGGAAATGTCAATAATGGAGTTGTTCAAAGACGAGGGGTACACCTATGTCAGTGGCGACCAGATACACAGAGAAAGGACAGAGGTTCTGCTTACGGACGACCTGAAGCAATACCTCTATAATCGCTATGCGAAAGACGGTATCACACCGAGTGAGGTGGATAGTGTCATTCTAATGCTGCGTAATATTTCCGGTACGATTTATGAAGCAAACAAAGCTGTATTTAAGTTGCTCTGCGATGGATTTATTCTTAATCGTGAGGATAGAACGCAGAAAGACCTCTATATTGAACTTATTGATTTCGACACTCCCGAAAACAATATTTTCAAAGTGGTTAATCAGTTTGAAATTGAAGGCGTAAATAATCAGTTGCGTATTCCTGATGGCATTGTGTTCGTAAATGGTATTCCTGTTGTTGTTCTTGAATTTAAGAGTGCGGTACAAGAGAATACGACCATAATGGACGCATATAAGCAGCTTACAATCCGTTACCGTAGAGATATTCCGGAGATTTTCAAATACAATGCGTTTGTTGTTATCAGTGACGGAGCAAATAATAAATATGGTTCTTTCTTCAGCCCGTATGATTTCTTCTATGCGTGGAGGAAGATAAACTCAGACGATAAAGAGCTGGACGGTATCAATTCTCTTGTAACAATGATAAAGGGACTTTTCCGAAAAGACCGTTTGCTTGAAGTTATCAAAGATTTTATTTATTTTCCGGATAACTCAGATAAGGATTTGAAGATAGTGTGCCGTTATCCACAGTTCTTTGCGGCAAATAAATTGTATGAGAATATCAAGGCACATCTTCGCCCTGAAGGAGATGGTAAAGGTGGTACATACTTCGGAGCAACAGGGTGCGGCAAGAGTTATACAATGCTTTTCCTTACCCGTATGCTGATGAAAAGCAAATACTTTTCCTCCCCGACTATTCTTATTATTACAGACAGAACAGACCTTGACGACCAGCTTTCCAAGCAGTTTGTCGGTTCAAAGAAATATATCGGAGATGAAACTGTTGTAAGCATTGAATCCCGTGAGAAACTTCGTGAGGAGCTTCAGGGACGAGAGAGTGGCGGTGTTTATCTGACTACCATTCAGAAATTTACAGAGGATTTGCAGCTTCTTACAGACAGAACGAACGTTATTTGTATTTCTGATGAAGCACACAGAAGCCAAATCAATCTCGACCAAAAGGTTAAGATTACAGAGTCAGGTGTTCAGAAAACCTATGGCTTTGCCAAGTATCTGCACGATTCTTTACCAAATGCGACTTATGTTGGATTTACCGGAACTCCGGTTGATGGAACAATCGAAGTCTTTGGTGGTGTTGTAGACGCATATACAATGACGGAAGCTGTTAAGGACGGTATTACAGTTAATCTTGTTTACGATGGTCGTGCAGCCAAGGTTATGCTCAATCAGGATAAGGTAAGACAGATTGAAGAATATTATGCTCAGTGTGAACTTGAGGGGGCAAATGAACATCAAGTAGAAGAAAGTCAGAAAGCAGTTGCCAAAATGGAAGTTATTATTGGCGACCCTGATAGACTTCGTGCTGTTGCGGAGGATTTTATCAAGCATTATGAAACCCGTGTGGCAGAAGGTGCAACCGTAGCAGGCAAAGCAATGTTTGTATGTTCCAACCGAAATATAGCATACGATTTCTATAAGATAGTAAAGGAACTCAGACCGGAATGGACAGAAAAGAAGATTTGTGATGACGGTGTTGTTCTGAGTGAGAAAGATAAAAAAGAGTTGAAGCCAATGGAAAAAATCAAGTTGGTTATGACTCGTAATAAAGATGATGAAAAAGACCTATTTGATATGCTTGGCACAAAAGAGGATAGGAAAGAATTTGACCGTCAGTTCAAAAATCCGAAATCAAACTTTAAGATTGCCATTGTTGTAGATATGTGGCTGACTGGTTTTGATGTGCCGGAGCTTGATACGATTTACATTGATAAGCCTATTCAGCAGCATACCCTTATTCAGACGATTTCTCGTGTAAATCGTGTATGCGAGGGCAAAGATAAAGGTTTAATTGTTGACTACATAGGTATCAAGAAAAATATGAACACTGCCCTCAAGAAATATACGAATTTTGAGAGCGAAGAATTTGAAGGTGTGGAGCAGTCTATCACGATTGTAAAAGACCAGTTAGAAGTTCTTGGTCAGATGTTCCACAACTTTAATAGTAGTGATTTCTTCAACGGTTCTCCTACTGAACAGCTTGCCTGCCTGAACCGTGCAGTTGAGTATGTGCAGTTGTCTGAAGAACTGGAAAGAAGATTTATGGCAGCAGTCAAGAGAATGAAGCAGGCATTTAATCTTTGTAGTTCAAGTGAGAAATTCTCTGATGAAGATAAGGATTATATCCATTTTTATTGTGCTGTCCGTTCTATCCTTTTCAAGTTGACAAAAGGCGATGCACCGGATATTGAGCAGATGAACGCTCGTGTCCGCAAAATGCTTGAAGGTGCAATTCAGTCTGATGGCATTGAGGAATTATTTGAAACCGGAAAGCATATATCGGTGGACATTTTCAGCGATGAGTATATGGATAAGATAAATGCTATTCAGTTGCCGAATACGAAAATCAAGATACTTCAAAGACTTCTTTCTCAGGCGATTGACGAGTTTAAGAAAGTCAATAAGATTATGGGTGTGGAATTTGCAGACAGACTCAAGAAAGTTGTTGATGAGTATAATAACCGTCGTCGTGATGAAGCGTATGCCAACGAAGTCCTTGATGATGTTGCGGAGCAGCTTGCACAGTTGTTGTCTGAACTGAAAACAGAAAAGAACTCCTTCAAGAATATGGGTATAGATTATGAAGAAAAAGCTTTCTATGATATTTTGAAAGCAGTTTCCAAGAAGTTTGAGTTTGAATATCCGGACGATAAAATGATTGAACTATCCAAGAGGATAAAGTTGATTGTTGATGATAAGTCACGCTATACCGATTGGTCTGCCCGTGATGATATTAAGGCAAACTTGCAAGTGGATTTGATATTGCTGCTTGATGAGTTCGGCTATCCGCCAGTAACCATTGATGATGTTTACAAGGAAGTTCTTGAGCAGGCAGAGAATTTCAAGAAGTATGCACAGTAAATGAGAGGTGTAAATGTAAATATGTTTTATGACGATTTAAATACAGAAGAACAAGTATCATACCTTATTAAACCAATCCTTCAAGTCCTTCAGGAAGCAGGTGGACAGTTAGAGCGTTCTGAAATTAGAGACAGAATTAGTGAGTTAGATGAGCATATTGCTGAATTTGAACAGAAACTATATACATCTAATAAAACAGGAAATCAGTACAAAAAATTTGATTTTAAGTTTAATTTTGCTATTAAAGAGCTTAGTTATGTCGGTCTCATATCTTATGTGAAATTCAATCCAAAGATTACACTTACTCAAGATGGAGCGAATGTAGATTTAACAGATTTTGATGTTAAGGCAGAAGTAAGGGATAAGGCACGAAGCTATTGGGAGGAACATTCGACTAAGAACAAATCGAAAAACAAGCCAGTAGAAACACTGGAGGTTGAAGACGAGGAGAATGAATCCACAGATGACGAATTGTTAGATGATTTCAAGGTGAAACTTCAGAGTGCAATCGCTAATATGTCTCCAGCAAAGTTTGAACAATTTTCACGAGCACTTCTTACGAAGATGGGAGTGGAGTTTACCAACAAAGGTGTTCAGGTGTCAAATGATGGTGGTATTGATGGCTATGGATATCACGTAGATGCCGATGATTTTAGAACAACCAGAGTGGTTATTCAATGTAAAAGATTTAATTCAAATCCAGTGAGTGAGCCGGATATCAATCAATTTCTTGGTGCGATGAACAAATATCAAGCCGATTATGGAGTATTTATTACTAATAGCCGATTTACCAATAAGGCAAGAGAGGCTGCGAGAGAAGGTACGCCGATAACATTGATTGACGGAAATGATTTAATCAGACTGGTTATTAAATATGAATTGTATATAACACCAGTCACAACATATGTATTGGATGGTTTTTATACCGAGGATTGACACTAGCGACAGCATAATTTACTCAAAGGAATTTTAGAAGGGAGCATAGAATGATGGCAAAGCAAAAGACCTATATCGCAATTGACCTCAAATCATTCTACGCTTCTGTGGAATGTAAGGAACGAAATCGTGACCCTTTGACAACAAATCTTGTGGTTGCTGATAAAAGCAGAACAGAAAAAACAATTTGCCTTGCAGTATCTCCGTCGCTGAAAAGCTACGGAATACCCGGCAGACCACGATTGTTTGAAGTTGTCCAAAAGGTCAGGGAAGCAAATAACAATCGCCGATGGAAAGCACCGAACAGAACATTTACCGGTTCTTCCGATGATAAGGCAGAGTTGGACGCAAATCCAGCATTGGAGATAGATTATATCGTTGCTCCGCCCCGTATGGCATATTATATGGAGTATAGCACAAAGATTTATAATGTCTATCTCAAATATGTTGCACCGGAGGATATATTCCCCTATTCCATCGACGAAGTGTTTATGGATGTGACCGATTATCTGCAAACATATCGTATGACTGCAAGAGAACTTGCTATGACGATGATACAGGATGTTCTGCAAACAACAGGCATAACAGCAACCGCAGGAATCGGAACGAATATGTATCTCTGTAAGATTGCTATGGATATTGTGGCAAAGCACATTGAGCCGGACAAGAATGGTGTGCGTATTGCTGAACTTGATGAAATGTCATATCGCCGGAAATTGTGGAGCCATCGCCCGATAACCGATTTCTGGAGAGTCGGAAATGGTTATGCGAAGAAGTTAGAGGAACACGGACTTTATACAATGGGCGATATTGCAAGATGTTCTATCGGAAAGCCCAATGAACTGTATAACGAGGAATTGCTGTACAAGCTGTTCGGTATCAATGCGGAACTGCTCATAGACCACGCTTGGGGATATGAGCCTTGCACAATGGAGCAGGTCAAAGCATATAAGCCGGAAACAAACAGTGTATCTTCCGGTCAGGTATTGCATTGCCCTTATGATTATGACAAGGCAAAGTTGATTGTAAAAGAAATGACCGACCAAATGGTGCTTGATTTGGTGGATAAAGGACTTGTAACTGACCAACTTGTGTTGACAATCGGCTATGATATTGAAAATTTAAGTAATCCGAACCTAAAAAATCAATACAAAGGCGAGATTACGATTGACCGATATGGACGCAAAGTTCCAAAACACGCACACGGAACAGCAAACCTTAAGAAAAAGACGTCCTCTACTCGATTGATTACCAATGCTGTGATGGATTTGTACGACAGGATAGTTGACGAGCATTTGCTTGTACGCAGAATAACAATTACAGCGAATAAACTTGTTGATGAAAAATCCGTCAAACAGGAAAATGAATATCAGCAACTCGACCTCTTTACCGATTACGAGGCACAGAGGAAGAAGCAGACGGAGGAAGAAGAAAAATTAGAACGAGAAAGGCGTATGCAAGAAGCAATGCTGAGTATCAAAAAGAAGTTTGGCAAGAATGCTGTGTTAAAAGGAATGAACCTTGAAGAAGGCGCAACCGCCAAAGACCGAAACGGGCAAATCGGCGGTCATAAGGCTTAGAGAAATCAAAATTTACGGAAATAGAGAAATGTATTTGTAATTTGTTAGACCTACAAGTGCATATGCTGAGTAAGTCATGCAATATAAGGAAGATATGCTTGCCAAGTGTTTGATGATGTTAGACTGAGCGAGAGTGGCATCATTCAACGATATTGGATAGAACTATAAATAAGAATTTGTGGAGGATAATATGAAAGTAGATGTCATTAAGAAATATTTTCAGTCTTGGTTAGATAACGATGTTGAGATTGTAAAACAGACTTTTTCTGAAAACGCTTTGTATAGTGAATGCTATGGACCCGAATATCATGGTTTATCACAAATTGTAACATGGTTTGAAAATTGGAATAATAAGGGACAAGTATTGGAATGGACAATCAAACGAATATTCGAGCAAAATCAAACGTTAATTGTTGAATGGTACTTCAGATGTAATTATGATGGTAAGATAGATGGCTTTGATGGTGTTACAATAGCAGATTTTGATAAGGATATGAAAATATTAAAATTATGTGAATTTCAGTCGAAGGCAGAACACTACTATCCATATGAATCATGAACTAAATTCAAGTTTGTAGAATTAAGAAAATCGGAAGTTTTAAAGGAGAAATACTATGGGATTATTTGGTAAAAGCAAAAAAGAACGAGAAAAAGAATACATGAACAAATTAGATGTTCCATCGTGTTTAAAAGAAAATTTTGAATTGATTATTGATGATGCATTTACAATTATGGGGGTTGGAACAGTTGCCACAGGAAACATATTAATAGGGATGTGCAGAGAAGGGGAAAATGCGTGTATTTATAAAGCAAATGGAGATATCTTAGAATCCAGAATTACTACTGTCGATGTACATACAAAAGAACGAAAAGCAAATGGTTGTGGATATAAAACAGAGCATGTTGGACTTGGGTTACGAGGTATTTCCAAGGAACAATTAGAAAAAGGCGATAAAGTAATTGTAAAAAATGCCAATATGTATGGAATGTAATTACAAATTCCAGTTGAACAAAGGAGGCGCTGCAACAGATGGACAATCATTCTTATGACGATATAATCAATCTGCCGAATCCGACATCAAAGAACCATCCTCGTATGTCACTTCACGACAGAGCAGCACAGTTTGCTCCTTTTGCAGCACTTACGGGACACGATGCAGCCATTAAGGAAACTGCAAGGCTAACAGATGAACGGTTAGAGTTAAGCGATGAAGTCATTATGAAATTAAATGACCAGTTAAATATGATTAGAGATAATATCGGCACAGAACAGGAAGTATCAATAACTTATTTCGTGCCTGATGATAAAAAATCCGGAGGAGCATATCTCACGCATTCCGGTATAGTGAAAAAGATTGATGAATTTGAACGCAAACTGATTATGCAGGATGAAACAGTTATCCCGATTGAACAAATCAGCGAGATTCAAGGAGAAATTTTCAAAGGACTATATGAGTAATAACTTGGAAAGGGCAAACAATGGAAACAAAACCAAGAATATTATACTTAAAGAAAATATTAGAGGAACAAACGGACGAGGAACATCCGCTTTCGACGACGCAGCTAATCAATATATTGGTTGATGAATACGGGATTTCAGCACATAGAACTACTGTTACGAAAGACATTGCAGCACTTCAGGAGTTTGGAATGGATATTGTTACTATCCACTCTACTCAGAGCAAATACTTTGTAGCCAGTCGCAAGTTTGAACTGCCGGAGCTAAAACTGTTGATAGATGCAGTGGAGTCATCGAAGTTCATTACAAAGAAGAAAAGCGAAACTCTGATTGAGAAGATACATACGATGACCAGTCCGGGGCAGGTGGCAAAGTTGAAGCGTAATAACTATGTGGTCAATCGTATTAAGCCGGATAATGAGCAGATATATTACATTATTGACGCTATAAACGATGCCATCAACGCAGGCAAGCAGATTTCTTTTCAGTATTATGATTATACCGGATTAAAGAAAAAGGTTCTGAAGAATAAGGGCGAGATTTATAAGCTGAGTCCGTATAAACTTCTCTGGTGTGGGGACTATTATTATGTTCTCGGATATTCTGAGAAGAAAAACAAGGTTATCAATTTCAGGGTAGACCGTATTGCTTCCAAGCCGGAGATATTGGATAAAGACATTATTCCTATGCCTGATGATTTTGATATTGAAAATTACACAAAAGAAGTATTCTTTATGTTCTCAGGCGAGAAAGTCCTTGTGGATTTACGGTGTGATAACAGTCTGATGAAAACAATGGTTGACCGTTTCGGAGAAGATGTGACAACCCTTGCGTATGATATGACTTCTTTCAGGGTACAGACCGAAGTATCAGCCAGTCCGACCTTTTTCGGGTGGGTGTTTGGTTTCGGTGGCAAGGTGCAGATACTTTCACCGGAGAGTGTGAAAGAACAGTACAGACAGATGATTGCACAAGCTGATGAGGGTATGCAGAAAAAAGAAAACAAAGAACAGGAAATCTAACACTCCAAAGCATACGATGTCAAAAAACGGCAGAATTTTCCCGCAAAGCTCGCAGTATGAATATGCTTAGGGCGTGGAGTTTGAAGTTTATCCGTTTGTGAATACAACCGCCCCAAACTATCATTGTGAAATTTGGTTAGCCGTGAACGAAAAAGGCGAGTAATAAGGACAGCAACTGCGAGTTGCTTGTTTGAGATAATGCGTGAGACTATAATAAAGGTGTAAGGGAGGTACTGCATAATGGATACAAAACAGGTCATACTTGAACTTCGTACTCAAAAGGGAATGTCGCAGGATGAGCTTGCAGAAAAAGTTTTTGTAAGTCGTCAGGCAGTTTCACGTTGGGAAAACGGAGAAACAGTTCCGAATACGGAAACATTGAAATTGCTGTCAAAAGTATTCGATGTTTCCATAAATACACTTTTAGGCTCACCGAGAAAGCTTATTTGTCAATGCTGCGGAATGCCGCTTGAAGATGATGATATTATCGGACACAATCACGATGGTTCTTTCAATGAGGACTATTGTAAGTGGTGTTATGCCGACGGAACATATACTTACAATGATATGGATGATTTGATTGAAGTTTGTGTTAAGAATATGGTAAGCGAGAATTTCACGGAGGAACAAGCCCGTTCTTATATGAAAGAGCTGCTTCCTACTTTGGATTACTGGAAGAAATATGATGAGCTTAGTGATAACGGTCAGTTTGAAGAATTCAAGAAAAAGTTAATCAATGAAATTAACGAATTGAATGTTGACGGAATGCCAAAGGTGGAAAAACTGAATGCCCTTGTGGGAAAGTATGTGAATCTTGAGTACCGGCTTCCGAATGGGCAAGCGGCTAAGTTTTTGAATGAGGCAAAGACATATCTGGGCAATCAGCTTGAATGTGAATACGGCGGCGATAGATGTTTCGGCGTTGTTGCAGATATGGATTTTATTCTTATTTGCACTTATGAAGAAGACGGTAAGAATCCGGAACTTGTATTGTATAAGAAAAGATGAGAATAGAGAAAAATAGTAAGCCATTGGAGTTAATGATTTCAGTGCAAGCAAAGAAATTTTGAGGTGTTAGCAATTTGCGACACCTCTTTTCTTTTGCGAAAAACCTACTTGAAAAAATTTTCGTATCAGGTATAATAAAACTATCGAAAGCAAACTGCTTCCGATAAAAAAGAAAGCGAGGTGCAGGTATGAGAAGCAAGAGTCCTGAACTTATGAGTGAGATAAAAAAGTATATCGAGGATTATTACCTGCAAAACAGACAATCCCCATCGACTACAAAGATTGCGGAAGCTGTTGGCATTGCCAGAGGTACAGCATATAAATACTTGGTAGAGATGGCTGAGAAGAATATGATTGAATATGACGGGCAGGAGATTCGTACCAATGTGACCCGTAAGTACAGTGGCGAACAGACACAGACGCCGATTGTAGGTTCTATTCCTTGTGGCAGTCCTCAGTATGAGGAAGAAAATATTGAAGAATATGTATCACTTCCTACTGCTATTTTCGGCAAAGGAGATTTCTTTATATTAAGAGCAAGCGGTCAGTCTATGATTGAAGCAGGGATTGATGACGGCGACCTTGTGGTTGTTAAAAAGCAGGTAGAAGCCAATGAGGGCGATATAGTAGTTGCCCTTGTGGATAATCAGAATACATTGAAACGCTATTTCCGAGATGATGAGAATAAGAAAATCATTCTCCATCCAGAAAATAAGAAGATGAAAGACATCATTGTAGATGAGTGCTGCATTCAGGGTGTGGCTTGTCACATCATCAAAGAACTATAACAGAGGACAGACGAATGAGAATACTTGAAGGAATTCGCTATCTAATCAATTTGGATAGTGCGGAAATACAACAGAACTTTGCCGGAGGAGTTGCACCGCCGGACAAGGTGGAGTCGGAGGTGGACACAACTTGAGTATTTATATGTCAAGAGCCGAGTTGGAAGAAATCAGCGAAGGCTTGATAACAGCTTATGCTAATAAGTTTAGCAATCGAGTGATTCAATCCATCGACATAGAACATTTCATTACAGAATTTCTTATGTTACGAATTGAATACGCTTCTTTCGCAGAAGATGATGCAGGCAGGATTGGCTTTCTGGCAGATGGAGCAACACCACTGCTGGTACATCAGGACGGAAAAATTATTCCCTTTGTTTTCCCGAAAGATACCATCGTACTTGATAAATTTCTTCTTGCTGAAAAGGAGCAGGGACGTCGCAGGTTTACAATGGCACACGAAGCGTCACATCATATCTTGAGTAAGATGTATGCAATGCCGAGTGAAGGACGCTTTCATGCAGAGTATGACAGTGAGCGTAGTTATTCCAAAGAGGAACTGGCTCAGATGTTTGCGTCTGTTGAGTGGCAGGCAGATACAATGGGAGCTTCGCTTCTAATGCCGAGAAGAATTATTGAAAATGCCTTGGCGAAATATAATCAGTCAAATCCGATAAGAGTTTATGGCGATAATACCATTACTTCAAAGGATAAAGCAGTTATCCGCAGAATGGCAGCTTATATCGGAGTATCTTATACAGCCTTGGTTATCAGATTGAGAGATATGGGGCTATTTGAGTATCACAATATCCTTGAGTACATTTCCAATGAGTTAAATCTGGGAGGTGTTTCACAATGAGGTTACAGACTCAGGTAGCACCTGAAATACAAAAGAGATTGCTTCTGTCAAGAGTAGAAGCAGAAAGCCTGAAAGAGCGTGATATTCTTTGCCCGACTTGCGGGTTCAGGATACAGAGAGTTTTTTCAGACGCAACCGGACATTTGAGTGTGAAGTGTCAGAAATGCAAGAATGTCCACATCTTAAATCTCGCTTACTTCCGAAGAATCCGTAGGAACGGATATGGTAGGAATTGCAGGCGATGAAGATTACAAGTAAATATCGAAACGATTTCTAATCGAGTAAGCGGAGATAAGCAATTTATTTGCTAAACTACCAAGCACCGTACGAAGCCGGATAAGTGAAGAATAGAAGTATTCTTTGCTGTCCAGATTCGACGGTGCTTTTTTTGTTGCTGTTTTATTCGATTATGCTTCGTGCAGTATTAGGTCTTTTCCCTTACTTGGGAAAGGACTTTTATGTTTTATAACGCATGGCAGTGCCAGATAGCTAAATACCCGTAATCTCTGAATTTTTGATTTCAAACCAATTCAAAAATTCAAATTCAAGGAGATTACGGAAATGACAAAGAACAACAAATTAAATAATCAGGAAGAACTTTTTGCAAGAGATTGTAAACTTATGAACCTCAAATATGAATATGACGGATATACCGGCACAGAGAAATGGGCAGTTGTTACTGAACTTACCGAAGAAGAACTGTGGGATAAATATCCGGATATTATCAGCAGATACACTCCATTTGTCCTGCTGTCTATGGCACAGGGAAAAGTGATTATTGACGATAACAGAGAAACTCATAGATGTGAAATGCGAGATGCAAGACATTTAGATGCCTTTTGTTATGAAGATGATTTATTTGAGCAATTCCATAATGAAGCATTCTTGGACTTTGTTGACCCATTTGAACTCAGAGAAGCAGAAGAAATTGCAGAGAGGAAAGAATTGCAGCGTCTGCGTGAAATTGAGAAAGTTAGAATAGTGCTTTCAATGATGAAACCAGCTCAGGAACGAAGATTGTATAAGTTTGTCATTGAGGGAAAGAGCTGTCGTGAAATAGCCGTAGAAGAAGGTACTTATCACAGTTCTGTCAGCAAATCTATTGAAGCAGCAAAGAAAAATTTTAAGAAATTTTATGAGAACCTCTGATTTTGGGTGTCCAAAATGAACCCTTTTGTGCAATGAGTGAAGGGGTTATTTCATTCTGGATACGAATGACACTTCAAAATATTTAGAAATGTGAGGTTTTACATATGAAAGAAAAAACAATTTGCCGTGGAGATTTATTCTACTACGACTTCGGAACACGAACAGGTTCGGTACAAAGCGGAACACGACCGGTGCTTGTAATTCAGGCAGATGATTATAACAGAAACGCACCAACAATTATTGTGGCTGCTGTAACAGGCGTTATCAAGAAAAGATACCTGCCGTCACATATCCTGCTCGGTCAGGAGTTTGGACTCAAGAAGCCGTCAATGGTTCTACTGGAGCAACTTCAGACAGTAAACAAAGATGAACTCAGAGATTACATCGGAACGATTGAAGATGAGCAGCTTTTAAGGCGAATAAATATAACGCTTAAAAAGACTTTCGGACTTTGGATTTATAAGGAAGAAAAGAAAGAAAATATCCGTTGCCTTTGCCCAAAGTGCCTGAAAGATTATATTCACAATCCTGATTATATCGTGCGTCGCCTTGACCCGTTTGCAAAGGTCAAAGACCATTGTGATAAATGCAATCAATCCGGTTGGGATTATGTGATTACCGAAAGACAGTGCAACGCAAGAGAAAAGGGGTGTCAGAATGTCTAAGAAAAGATATGAAATTGTAAGTTATGACATCCCGCTTTGGTTAAAACCTGTTTTATCGGTAACGGAAACCTCAATTTACACAGGGATAAGTGCCAATAAGATATATGAGATGTCAGAATCGGAGGACTGTCCTTTTGTTATATGGATAGGAAGTCGCAGGGTAATCAAGAGAAAATCCTTTGAGGAATACCTCGAAAGGCAGTATTCAATATAGTAAAAAGTCAAATCTGCGATGAGTCCGATTGCATAATGGGCTTATCGCAGAAAAATGAATATACTGATGCCATCAACACAAGGAGGACGAAATGCAAAGCAAAAAAGAAATGCCATTAGAGCATAAACCTATATTAACCATAAGAGAAGCGTCTTTTTATACAGGAATCAGTGAGAAAAAACTGATTGAAATAACAAATCTATATGCCTGCCCATTTGTATTGTGGATGGGTAATCGCAGATTTATCAAGAGAAAAGCATTCGAGAAATTTATTCAGACATCGGAATTTAAGGGAGGTGCAGATGATGAACAGATTGAATGATGAGTGGTTTTCCAGTAAAAGCGAGAGCGTTCCGTTGTGGCATAAGATAGCACTTTCTATTGATGAAATGTATGTATATACGGGCATTGGTAGAGAAACAATACGAGAACTTACAAAGCAACCGGAAGCAAAACAATTTACATTGAAAATTGGAAAAAGAACTCTGATTAAACGCAAACAATTTGAAGAATATTTAGACCAGATGTGTTCTATTTGAGGGGAGGAATGTAGATGTACAAAATAGATGGTTCTGAACTTTATGAATATCAGCAACAGCTATTGCAACCACCGGAGGATATACCAATTTGGGAAAAGAAATGTCTTACGGTCGAGGAAGCGGCTGCTTATTCAGGTATTGGAGAGCGAAGATTAAAGGCACTATTGATGGATAAGGATTGCAGTTTCAGAATTGCAAGAAGCGACAGGCTTTTAATTATACGAGAGAAGTTAGAGGAGTTTATTGACTCAAGCACAGAATTGTAGGAGGTAACATAATGGCAAATACTAAAAGAAAAGATAAATCAAGAAAGGTTCTCCGCAAAGGGGAATCGCAACGTCCGGACGGTACTTATCAATTCCGATGGACAGATGAGAACCGTAAAAGACATTGTATTTATGCAAGGAACTTGGATGATTTAAGATATAAGGAAGATGAAATCGACAAGGACAAGAAAGACGGTATCAAGGCAGAAGCACGCTATACATCACTTAACGATATGTATGAACTTTGGAGAGATTTGAAACGTGGAATAAAGAATAATACTTTTGAGAATTACAAATATATGTACGAGACATTCGTGCGTAATCAGATTGGTTCTCAATTCATAATGTCTATAAAAAAGACTGATATAAAAAGATATTACAACAGTCTTGTTGATGAAAGACATCTGAAACCCGCAACGATTGATAGCATACATACCGTTCTACATCAGGTCTTTGAAATGGCAGTAGATGATGATTATATCAGAAGTAATCCAACGGACAATGTTTTGCGTGAATTGAAAAAATCACATTGTTTTAAGAATGAAAAACGCAGGGCATTAACCAAACCGGAGCAGGAACTTTTTCTTGATTATCTGAAGAATACACCGGAAGCACAGTACTGGTATCCGATATTTGCAGTTATGGTTGGAACAGGGTTGCGTGTTGGCGAACTAACTGGACTTAGGTGGTGTGACATAGATTTAGAGGAAGGGATTATAGATGTGAATCATACACTGGTTTATTATGACCACAGAACTGAGGGAAGCAAGAAAGGCTGCTATTTCAACGTGAATACAACCAAAACTCCGGCAGGTATGCGACAAGTTCCTATGCTTGAATTTGTGAAAGAAGCATTTTTTATGGAAAAAGAAAGGCAGGAACTTCTCGGACTGCATTGTGAAGCTACGGTTGACGGATACACTGATTTTGTTTTTGTAAATCGTTTTGGTCAGCCACAGCACCAAGCAACGCTCAATAAAGCAATTTGTCGCATTATACGAAACTGTAATGATAAGCAGTTTCTGGAAAGTGAAAATCCAGAGGTTTTACTTCCTCACTTTAGCTGCCATTCCCTTAGACATACATTTACTACAAGAATGTGCGAAGCCGGTGTAAATGTTAAAGTTATTCAGGACGCACTCGGACACAAAGACGTATCCACGACATTGAACATTTACACAGATGTAACAAAGGAATTAAGAAAGTCAGAGTTTGAGGGATTAGAATTACAATTTAATCAGTAAATAGTTATAGAAAATCAGAAAGAGAGCATATGCCGTAGAGATATGGTGTGTGCTTTCTTTACTTTATGACGAGAAAGTGGTAGAATGATACACAAGACTGATGGCAATGCTATAAAACCCAAAACTAAATATGGCTATACACCATTTACACCATTTTTTACACCAAACCTCATTTTTACTTTCACGAAACAAGTGGGAATGGTGTAAAGAGGTTGAATAAAAGCCCATGTATAGGCGATAAAATTTACAAAATGGAATTAAGTCGTGAGTGGACGATTTCGTCCCCACAATGAAGTCCCTCGGTGGTGTAAAATCCGAAAATGGTGTAAAGGATAAAGAAGTTTCTACACCAAATTCAAAGCCTGAAAAGATTGATTTTTCTAAGGTAAAGGTTGAGCCTTTATTTGAAGAAGATGTTGATTTTGATACATTCTCAAAGTCTGATTTCAGAGCTGTAAAGGTTAAAGAGTGTGTTGCAGTACCGAAGTCAAAGAAACTCCTTCAGTTCACTCTTGATGACGGAACTGGCACAGATAGAACCATTTTAAGCGGTATTCACGCATATTACGAGCCGGAAGAACTTGTTGGTAAGACACTTATCGCCATCACAAATCTTCCTCCAAGAGCAATGATGGGCATTGACTCTTGTGGTATGCTTCTGAGTGCAGTACACGAAGAAGAAGGCGAAGAAAAACTTCATCTCCTTATGGTAGATGACCATATTCCGGCAGGTGCAAAGCTCTATTAAGAAGTACCGTTTTACCCTACAAAACGGGATGTACTTCATTTGTGAAAAAGCTCTGAAAATACACAAATACACCAAATTTACACCAAATGGTGCTTGAAACGGTGCAGAGCCTTAAAAATCGCATAATTTTCAAAATATATGGGCAGTTCCAATCGGGATTGCCCATTTTTTCGTTATAAACCGATGTTTGCACAGAAGATGGATAACAGTTAAGATGTTCCTGACGATACGATATTGTATGAGCTTAAAATCGGAGGAATAAGAAACAAGAAATGTATATGCGATTGACACCGAGAGAAAAAGAGATGGCAGATATGTTTGAGCAAATGAGCAAGGAAGGACAGGAAATAATGATTGAGTTTGCAAAAAGATTCCGAACGGAAGACCCTAAAGAATTGGTAAAAGAAATAAATCAGCGATTACATATATCACGTAGATGCCGATGATTTTAGAACAACCAGAGTGGTTATTCAGTGTAAAAGATTTAATTCAAATCCAGTGAGTGAGCCGGATATCAATCAATTTCTTGGTGCGATGAACAAATATCAAGCCGATTATGGAGTATTTATTACTAACAGCCGATTTACCAATAAGGCAAGAGAGGCTGCGAGAGAAGGTACACCGATAACATTGATTGACGGAAATGATTTAATCAGACTGGTTATTAAATATGAATTGTATACAGCTTATTTTCTTCGTTTAATTCAACTCGTTTCCATGCTATACGATTGTCGAAATATAATTGCTCTGTGCGCGTTGAAGACGAATATCACACAGAACATGGGCAGGTCGCATTGCGCCGCGACTTTAATTTTGATTCTCCTGTGACACAGTAAGAAGTGACAAGACTTTATAAGTAAACACCGAATCGCACAGCGCAGGCATTTTGGCCTGATGCTGTGCGATTTCTTTTTCACCTCACGAAATGCTGGCCTGCACAGCCGTTTGCTATGCAGCGCGTCTCATCCTTTGGGATGATTTACATTTCAGAACAGCCGCGTATAATATAATTTGAGATAGGTGGCAAAAGGCTTATGACAATCTCGCACTGTATCAAAGGGAGGGAAGACATGACCGAAAATATCATCATAAAGTCCTCCGTTCAGAAACGGTTTGACAGCTTCATAGCGCATGGCAGAGTCCTTTTTTTCAGCGCGCCCTGCGGCTTTGGAAAGACCGTGCTGGCGGACGCGCTGCTGCGCGGGCGGAATGTGCTGCGGCAAAGCGCGGCAGACCCAGACTGCGCGATCCCACCGTCAGCGCAGGATTGGGACATTCTGCTGATTGACGATCTTCAGCTCATGCAGGAGGAAGCCGGGCAGCAGGCTCTTTGCGAATTGATTCGCTCAAGTCCGGAGCGCCATTTCGTGCTGCTCTCGCGCGGTGTGCCGCCCGGCTGCCTGACGGCGTTTCAGTACACGGGGCTGATGACGGTGCTGGAGGCCGACGACCTGCTTTTTGACGCGGACGATGTGCGGCGACTGTTTCAGCTTTCGGGAGCAAATGTAACAGATAGCGAGATCGACGGAATTTTGAAAGAATCCGTGGGCTATCCGCTGGGTGTGGCCATCACGGCGCGGTGCATGTCCCCAGACAAGCCGTGGACACCGGAGCTGGTGGCGCGGGTGTTCCACGAGGTGTTCCTCTACTTTGAGACCGCCATCTACCGGCGCTTTGACCTACCGGTGCGGCGCTTCCTGTTGGAGCTGGCTCCCTTTGAAAGCTTTGACCTGGAAATGGCGCGGATGGTCAGCGGCGATCCCCGTGCCGGCGAACGGCTGGACTGGCTTCTTCGATACACCACTATGCTGCGCTACGACGACTGCCAGCGCTTCCACTTCTGGTCGGGTTTCCGAGCTTTTCTCCTCTGGGAGATGGAACGGGAGTATACCGAGGAAAAGCGCCGCGCGCTACTCAGCCGCGGCGGGCTTTACTATGAGTTAAAGGAGGACTTCTCCAGCGCGCTGGACTGCTATACCAGGGGCGGCGACCATGCCAAGGTCTCCGAGCTGCTGGTGCGCAATGCAGAACTCCACCCCGGCATGGGTCACTATGCCGAGATGGAAAAATACTACCGCAGCCTGCCGGAGGCGGAAATTCTCGCCTCTCCCTCGCTGATGCAGGGCATGAGCATGCTCTGCGCGCTGGCGATGGACTACGCAGGCTCGGAGCGCTGGTACGGCGAGCTGCAAGCATTTGCCGAGCGCTGCGGCAGGCAGGACGCCGCCGGAAAGCAGGCCCGCAGCCGCCTTGCATGGCTGAACATTTCTCTCCCCCAGCGGGGCGTGAACGGTCTGACGGAGACCATTCCCGCTGTGTTCCGGCTGCTGATGAACAAGGAAGTGACGCTGCCGTCCTTCTCCGTCACAAGCGCGCTGCCCAGCATCATGAACGGCGGCAAGGACTTTTCCGCATGGAGCAAAAAGGACGACCTGCTCTACAAAACCCTCCGTCTCCCCGTGGAGGCGGTGCTGGGGCGGGACGGCGTGGGTCTTGCGGACTGCGCCATCGCCGAGAGCAAGTTTGAAAAGGGGGAGGACGTGGCCGGTCGGATGCTGTCCCTTCTCCCACAGCTGAACGAGGTCCGCAACCGCGGCACGCCGGACATGGAGTTCGCCGTCAGTGGACTGCTGGCCCGCAGCCAGCTGGCAAGCGGACAGCCCGCCGACGCGCGGCGCACCATCGAGGTGCTCCGTGAATACTTTGCCGAGCGCGGTTTGACACGCTTTCTGCCCAATATGGACGCCATGCTCTGCCGTATTGACATGCACACCGGCGACCTTGACGCGGCGGACGCGTGGTATCGGGAAAAAGCCCCGCGGGAGCTGACGCACCTGAACGTCATGCGGCGCTACCAGTATCTCACCCAGGCCATGGTGGAGCTGGAGGACGGCAGGCCGGACACGGTGCAGCTGACGCTTGCCCCGCTGGAGCCGTATGTCCAAAACTGCGCCCGCATCATCGACGGCATTCACTTGAATGTCCTGACTGCCATTGCCCTGTACCGCAAGAAAGACGAGCGGTGGCGCGAGCGATTGACGGCAGCGCTGGATGCGGCGGCGGAGTACCGCTTCATCCGCACCGTCAGCGTATACGGCACGGCAGTGTTGCCGCTGCTGGAGGCACTGGACTGGGATGGTGACAAAAAGTGGTATAAGCAGATAATGGCGGCGGTACGGAAGCAGGCGGCATTCTACCCGCATTTCCTCGAACCCCGCCTTGCCCCCGGTGAGGAGTTGACGCCCACGGAGCTGCAAATTCTGCATCTGCTCTGCGCGGACAAGTCCAACGCCGAGATCGCGCAGATCATGGATGTGAAGCTGCCGACCGTGAAGACCCACGTCAGCCACATCCTCGACAAGCTGAACGTGAAGCGCCGGGCGGAGGCCAAGACCGCCGCGAAAAAGCTGCGGCTCATTCCGGATGACCTATAAAAGCTGTGCCTGTGCTTGAACGGGCTGGATATAAACCCTATATGTATATTCTAAAGGAGGATCTTATGAAAAAACGAGTATTGAGCTTATTTATGGTGCTCGTGCTTTGCCTGACGCTTCTGCCCACAGCGGCTTTCGCCGAGGGAGAGGACGTGAGCATATCGGGCGGTGTCATCGGCGGCGGTGAGACCGGTGGCGAGGGCGGTGGGATCTATGTAGCCCCCGGAAGCCCGACAGAAGGTGGCGGCGGCACATATATCCCCGGAGAGGACACGCGAACGGAAATCTGGTGCGTCAGCAAGCCCGATTCCATTGGCCGCAGCTATGACGGCACGACGGACGGCGGCACGATTCCAATCGACTTGACGTTTACAGACGGCACAAATGAAATCAAACTCAAAGAAGGAACGGGCTTTACCGCCAAGAAGACGTTCGATTCCGCGGACGCGGGATGGCATACCGTCACTGTGGAAATCGAGCTGATCGGCGAAGCCGCGGTAAAGTACAAGCTCAAGGCGGGCGAAGAAAAATTTGAGATCGGCGGCAACATCAACAAGGCCTATCCCGATCTGACCGTATCTCTTTCCAAGCCGGCTTGCACGGCGGGCGAAAAGCTTCTTCCGCTTCTGTCTGTCGAGGGTGCGCCGGAGGGTGCTGCGGTGACATATTACTATACGCAGTACAAACCAATAGCTGGATCTTCGGAGTACGAGGGCAGCGAAGCCATGCCCAAGATTGACGAGAACACTGCAATCAGCGACCCCGGCACATATTATGTCTACGCCAAGACCGCCGAGACCAAGAACTACAAAGAGGATCGGTCAGCAACCGTGGCACTCACGGTCAACGAACCTACGGCGGCTTCCGTGACAAGAGCGGACGGAACGGATGGCGGTACATACAAAACTCTCCCTGCAGCGCTGGACGCGGCGCAGGACGGCAACACCGTCAAGCTGCTGGCAGACCATACGACAAATTGGAGCGACGTCGAAGGGGGCGAGTATGCCACTTTGGCTGTCGTCAAGAAAGCCTTGACGCTCGACCTGAACGGCATGACGGTGGATTATCTCACTGTGGGCGAGGTGGTTCCTGACGAGGAGGGCGGAATCCTTGAGTCCTGCGACGGCAACCTGACCGTCGTAGATAATGCTCAAGGGGGCAGCTGCGGCAAAATCAAAAACCTCGAATTTGTAAAAGGTTCACTGGCGATTCAGGGCGGCCGGATTGGAGATGACAAAAGCAGCCTTACCTGCAACGGGAACAGCGGCACTGTGACCATCAGCGGCGGCACGGTGTATAACGCTACAGTAGGCGATGGCGCAACCGTTACCGTCACCGGCGGCACAGGGCACGCGGGCACATGGTACAACGATGGTACGCTGAACATCACAGACGGTACGTTCGGTAATGTAAAATTCCGTAATAACGGTGGTACCATCGCCATCAGCGGCGGCACGTTTGGTACAATTACGAACACCAACGGAAGCAGTTCAAGCCCGCTCATGCCCCTGCTGGCAGATAACTATGCCTTCTACCAAGGCGACAACGCGCAGAACAGCACTGAAAAAACGCTGACCAATGTAACGGTCAGGCCCCACACCCACAGCTTTGAAAACGGCAAGTGCGACTGCGGCGTGGCAGCAATCGTCGTTGACAATAACAACAGTTGCTACAACACGTTACAGGCCGCTCTGGCTGCAGCGGCGGATAACGCTTCTATCGCGTCGGTAACGCTGGGACAGGATTTGACCGAGGATGTCATGTTCAACGGGTCGGCGGCTGGGTCGCTCACGCTGAACATGAACGGTCACAAGCTGGAAGCAGAAGCAGGCGTTCCCCTGACCGTCACCGGCGGCACACTGCGCATCGAGGGCGCGGGCGAGATCAACCAGAACACCGCTTCCAACGCGACCGCCTTCCCTGCCATCTCGCTCACCGGCGGCAAGCTGGTGATTACGGGCGACCTCACCGCGCAGGGCGGCTACGACAGCAGCGGCCGCAAGCCCGCGATCCGCGCCGAAGGTGAAAGCGAGCTGGATTTGCAGGGCAACGTATCCTTGAACGGCGGTCTGACGATGCTCGACAACGCGAAGCTGACCAATCTTCTGACAAAAGGCACGTTCTACGCGCAAGACCCCAACGGTAACGCCACATCGGACAACGTCCTCGCCGTCTGCATTCAGCAAGAGGGTGTGGCCAGCGACATCTACAACACGGTACTTAAACTGATAGCCGATGGCAATGCCATTTATAAAGCAGATGGCACCGTCAGAAACGCCGCTGCACTTACACTCAAGTTTGACACATACAGCATTGGGGCGCATACATGCAGCTATACCCATGATGAAACGAATGGCATTGCCTACTGCAACTGCGGCAGAAGCCACGCACACAGAGACTTGAGCGAAGAAAAGTCGGTGCTGGTAAACGGCGTCTGCCCCATCTGCGGCTACCATTGCCCGCACAATACTGTGGACGAGACTACCCTCTCCTGCTCTGATTGCGGCGCAAAAGTGGTTGCCAAGGTGGAAGTTGAGGGCTCCGAGCCCACCTACGCCTTTGACCTCGCTTCCGCGTTTCAGAACGCCGTAAACGGCACGACCATCAAGCTGCTGGCAAACGAGATGCTGCCCAGCGATACATATGTCAGCAAAACCCTCACACTGGATTTGGACGGACACAGTCTGAGCGGATACAGCTTGAATGTCGGCGGTCTTACGGCCACGAGCCAGGTTCGCACCGGTAAACTGACGGTCATTGACAGCAGCGGCGGCAACGGCGCGGTGGGAGTGATCGTGCGGGACGGCGGTACACTGGTATTTGATCCGAAGAATGACCATACCACTTTGCTCCAGCTGGAGGTTTGGGGCGGCACAGTCGAGCTGTACGGCGGAAAGATTTTGAGAAAAGGTCTGCGGCTGAATAATAACATCACATTGGGTGATCTGCTTCCCCAGAAAGCGGGAATTGCTTACTACCGTGACGACACGCAGCTCACGCTGGAGGAAGCCACTTCCCAGACCTGCGACCTGGTGGTAAAGTCGTGCAGCCACGGCGGCAAGAACGGCTTTGATGGCACTACCTGCCCCTACTGCGGCGCGCCCGCGGTGGCTGAAACAGCCTTGAACAATGGCGAGGGCAACCGCCTGCAGCGGAAATTTGCCGATTTGCAGACAGCCCTTGACGCAGACAGATACGGCGGCGCGACCCTTAAGCTGCTGGCCGACGTGACCGGCAATTATACCATCGGCGGCACAAAGGACACGGGACTTGACCTGAACGGCCATTCCATCAAGGGCACGGTGACGGTCAAGGCGGCTGCGGGCAGCAACACCACCACCTTGAGCAACACGAAAAACACGACCACGGCCAGCATTGATGCGGTCGTTGCCCACAGGGGAGCAAAACTCGCCGGGTCGGGTAAGCCTGCCGTGATCGGCACATTGACGTTGGCAGAGGGCGCGACGTGGAAAACGATTCTGAATGACACAGCACTTGGATACAAGATGCTCAACGCGGACGGCACCCACAAGTGGTATGCCCGGGATGATGTCAAAGGCTCGCAGTTGAACAATGTTATTATCAATAGACTGCCCATCACGACCAAGATCTTGAATCTGAAGGTCGATGGCAAGAACCTGACGAAGGTGGAGCGCGGCACGACCGTCCAGCTCTGCGCCAGCTGCAATGCGAAGGATGTGACGGTGACGTTCTCCATCCTGAAGACGGGCGAAACAACGCCCATCACCTTGACGGAGCCGAGCTATTCCGGTGGGAGGTATACAAAAGATTACTCCTTCGATACAATCGGAGAATACACCATCTATTTCACCGCCACCAAGGACGGCTATACGGTGCAGAGCGCCAAAAAGAAGCTGACCGTCACCAAGCCGAATCTCAGCAATGCCGAGATCACATTCCCCTATGGCAATGAAGCGGCCTTTAATTCTGTGTCTGCGACCGGTGTGCCGATGTTTGTCGTGACATACAACGGCACAAAGCTGGAAGAAAATGTGGATTTCGTCATCACCCGCGGCGCTAGCACCTACGATGTAGGCCCCTGTACGCTGACCATCAAGGCAACAGACAACGGCGATTATACCGGAAGCAAGTCTGCCGAATGGACGGTTCGACCGCTCAAAGTAGCGGCTTCGGTCGGCGACATCATTAAGACATACGACGGAACGACAGATCTGCCTGCAAATGCGAAAATCACATTTAAGAGCGCGGACAGCTATTATACTGGTACTACGCTTCGGCTGGCTAAGGGTACAGATTATGAGGTGTCCAACGCCCGCTATGATTCCGCCGATGCAAGCGAAACCGAAAAGACTGTCTCCTTCACCATCAAGTTGAAGAATCCGGGCTATGTCTTTGAAGACGACACGACCCAAAAGGACTTTACGCTGAAGGGTTCGGAAACGGACAAGACCTTCAAGATCAATAAGGCCACCGCGCCCGGTTCCGATCTCCACCCTGCGGTGACAGTCATCAACGATCTGGCAAAAACCTATGAAATGGTACTGTCCAACGACTACTTGCCTAAGTTGAGTTCTCCCTGTGAGTATGGAAACGTCAGCTATTCGTTGAGGGGCACCTACCTGACGGACGGCTACAAGGACACGGTTCAGGCAGAGGTTGTGGAGGAAAACAGTCAGTATAAGCTGAAGCTGACCGTTCCGGCAGTAGATTACGATAAGGTAAGTTCTGTCGGCACGATTGATGTCCGGGTCACCTCGGATAACTATCGGGATTTTTACTTAACCATCGGGGTGAAGACCAAAAACAAGGATGTTCCCGTGCCGGACGGCCCCATCAGCGCAAGCGATATTACCTATGGTCAAGCGCTGAATGACAGTAAAATCGCAGGTAAGATGAAAGCTGGCGGCAAGGCGATTGACGGTACATTCACATGGACGAATGGCACGTTCAAGCCAGCTGCGGGCGACTATCCGGCTTCGTGGACGTTCACCCCGGCGGAGGGCTATGAGGAATACGCGACTGCGACCGGAACTGTGACCATCAAGGTGAACAAGGCTACCCCCACCTTCAACGCTCCCACGGCGCAGGAAAATCTAACCTATACCGGACAGGAGCAGGCGCTGATTACTGCGGGCAGTGTGACCAGCGGTGGCACCATGCAGTACAGCCTGACCGAGAACGGCACATACAGCCCGGACACCCCTACCGGCACCGATGCCGGAGCATATACCGTGTGGTATCGGGTGATTGGCGATGCAAACCACAAAGATACCGCACCCGCCAGCGTGGCGGTCCGCATTGGGAAGAAGCCGCTGACGATCACCGGGGTAACAGCTGCGTCCAAGCCTTATGATGGCACGACAAACGCGGACATCTCCAGCGTGACCTTCGACAACGTGACCTTGAACCGAGGCACAGACTACACCGTGACCGCCAACTTTGACGATGCCAGTGTGGGCAACGGCAAGAACGTCACTGCCACAGTGACCCTGATGGGGCAGGCCGCGAAGAATTACGCCCTGGAGCAGAGCAGCTTCACCACGACTGGCAACATCACCAAGGCCGCTGCGCCTGACTTCACCAAGGAAACCGCACTGACCATTGTAAACGGCCACGAAAAGACCTACACTGTGACGCTCCCCGCCCTGCCCACGCTGGAAACGCCCAAAGAGTACGGTGCGCTCACCTATGAGATCGGCGAAATCAAACTAAATGACGGCTACTACACCAGCGGCGCGAAGGTGGAAAACGGCGAGCTGACCCTGCCCGTTCAGAAAAATGACGTGGAAACCACCGGCTCTGTGGGCACAGTGACCGTAGTGATCAAGAGCGCAAACTATGAGGACATCACGCTGACCGTCAACGTCAGCGCGAAGAACAGGATCACTCCCACCGGCACACCGACGCTGAGCAAGAACGCCATCATCTACGGCGACGCCCTGAATACCATCGCTCTCTCCGGCAAGCTCCATGATAATGTCAACAACGTGGATGTCGATGGAACCTTTGAATGGGTGGACGGCACGCATATACCCGTGGTTGGGAACGGTACCTATGCAGCCGAGTGGATTTTCGAACCGACTGACACCGAGAAGTATTTAACGGTTTCGGGAAGATCGAATATCACTGTCGAAAAGGCTCGGCAGTACGGCAAGCTCAGCATGGCGGGCTATACTTACGGTAAAACGCCCAGCACACCGACCTTGACAGACCAGACGGGCGATTTGAATGCTCAAGTGACCTACAGTTATGCCGCTGCGGACAGCGGCTCTGTTCAGACGTGGGATATCAGCAATCCGCCCGCGCTGAACGCCGGTACCTACCGTATGTACGCCAGCATTGGTGATACGGATAACTACTACGGATTTGAAGCTGTGTATTGCGAATTTGTGGTAGCAAAGGCAACGCCGACCTACACCGTTCCCACCGGGCTGACGGCAAAATACGGTCAGACGCTGGCGGATGTGACGCTGCCGGACGGCTGGAGTTGGATGGATAGCAGCGAATCTGTGGGCGGCGCTTCGACTGCCGCCAAGACCTTCCAGGCAAAGTTCACTCCGAAGGACACCGAAAACTACAACACAGTGGAGAACATTGAACTTGAAGTCACGGTGAACAAGGCAGATGGCGGCAACCTCAAAACGGTCGAGCTGGAGCAGAAGTACACGGACACCTCGGATCACACCTACACGCCGGACTGGGCCGGACTGCCCGCCGGGCAGGACTGGACGTTCAGCAGCGAGGCGAGCATCGTCCTGCCCAAGCAGGACTTCGCAGCGGACGGCAACTTGCTGACCTATGCCATCTCCGGCGGCAAGGCGGGTGACAAGATCACCCTCATCCTCAAGGCGTCCTGTGACAATTACGAGGATTTCACCATCACGCTGAACGTCACTCTGACAGAAAAGGACGATCAGAAGCCGTTGACCATCACCGGCAACACTTCCGTAATCTATGGTGAAAAGCTGACGCTGACCACTACCGGCGGCTCCGGCATGGGTGCTGTAACCTACCGCATCGACAATGCTATCAGCACCGGCGAGGCGACCATCGATCCCAACACCGGCGTTCTGACTCCGGTCAAGGTCGGCTCTGTGAGTGTCATCGCGACCAAGGCAGGCGACAACAACTATAACGACGTCACCAGCGCCCCCTTCGTGCTCATGATCAAACCGGCCACTCCCACCGGTGAGCCCAAGTACACCAAGATCACAACCAGTGGCAAAACATTGAAGGACGTGACGCTGACCATCGAGGGAAGCACTCTGAATCCCAGTGACGGCAAGCTGGAATGGGTGGATGACAAGGGCGAGCCCCTGCCCGACGATACCACGGTCAAGGCCAACACGACCTACAAATGGCGCTTCACGCCTGATGATGACAACTACACGACCCTGACCGGCGAGGTTGAGCTGTATCACAAGTCCAGCAGTGACGGCGGTTGGTACGACAGCTACTACACCATCAAGGCAACTGCCGGGGCTGGCGGCTCCATTTCTCCCTCCGGCAATGTCAGCGTTCGTGAGGGTGGTGATCAGACCTTCACCATCACCCCGGATAAGGGCTATGCTGTTGCCAATGTCAAGATTGACGGCAAGAGCATTGGCGCGGTGAAGTCCTACACCTTTGAGAATGTCAGCAGCCCCCATACCATCGAGGCCATCTTCGTCAAGGGCACTGCCAGCGCCAGCACCGGATACAGCAGCAATCTTCCGCTGTGGAGCGCCCTCCTGCTGGCAAGTACCCTTGCTCTGGCCGGCGCCGTCCACCTTAAGAGAAAACGTGCACGGTAATCGTTTTATCACCCTTTAAGGCCAACAAACAGCTCAGCTTCCGGTATTGCCCGGAAGCTGAGCTGTTCCTTTTTCATCACTACAAGAAGCTAATCAATGACATTTTGAGCTGCGCCGCTATCCCAGCGCGGCAAGGAGACAGCATTATGAAAAGAATCACAAGAATCATTCGTCCGATCATCTGCATGGCCGTCCTTCTCTTCGCCATGACCACGGCAGTTATGGGCTACTATCAGAAAGAGACGGAGCCTATCGACATTCCCGGCAGAACGCCTTCCGGCGCATCTGCGCCTCAGCCATCAGCGACTCCTGAAGTGATAAAATAATGGTAGACACAAAAGAGCCTACCATTATTTTTATGCTATTATAGACATGGAGGTGGCAATATGGCTGGTAAATACACGATGCGAAGCAAAGAAGAAAAGTTAGCTATTGTAAAGAGGAATTTAGCAGGAGAAACTTCAAGGTCGCTCGAAAGAGAAACAGGATGCAGTCATCGGTTAATACAAGAGAGGACCAGAAAGTATCTAGCAGAAGGTGAAGCCGGGCTGGAAGTTAAGAAGAAACCCGGGAATCCTTTATCTCGTTATGAGCGCCGGAATGAACTGACCTACGAGGAGCAGCTGCAATACCAGATCGAACTGCTGAAGCGAGAGCTGGTTAAGAAAGAGGCGGAGGTACTTCGTTTAAAAAAACGGAACGGACGAAAAGGGGGCGATGCCCGAAAAAGATGATCCGAGAGATGTATGCCGAGATTCAAAAGCAGACAGACAAACATTCTGTCAGCGAACTTTGTGAAATCTACGGTGTTTCTCGCAGCGGCTACTACAAGTGGCTGAAGCGAGCAGAACAGTTAAACCGGTATGAGAAAACACATAAAATACTGGATAGTTATGTCCTGGACATCCATTCCCACCACCCAATGATGGGATACCGCCAGATCAGGGATAAGCTGTACCTTGAATTCGGTTGGATCGTCAGTGATCCTACTGTTTGGAAGTCAATGAAGCGACTGAGAATCCACGGATACACCAGGCGCAGGAAAGCTACGGCCACGGGAACCAACTTAGAACACATCCGCTATGCCAACGTACTGAACAGAAAATTCAAAGCAGAGAGGCCTATGCAGAAGATTGTGACGGATGTTACTTACATCAAACATAACGGCAAGTGGTATTATCTTGCAGGCTATTTGGATCTGTTCAACAACGAGATTCTGGAATGGGAACTCAGCGATACTTTTGACAATTTTCTCGTTATGAAGCCGGCAGAGCGCCTTCTGAAAAGAAAAATGAGCACCGAACACCAAGTCCTTTTGCACAGCGACCAAGGTGTCCAGTACTCATCCGCAGGTTATTGTAACCTGCTTAAAGAATACAATGTAATTCAAAGTATGTCAAGGGCCGGAAACCCTCGCGACAACGCAGTTATGGAAAGCTTTTGGGGGCGATTCAAGGACACGCTGCGCAAGCACTTCCGTTACTGGGAGTGTGATGATCTGAGATCTACCATTGAGCAGGCAATCTACTATTTCAACAATGAACGACCCGTCCGCAAACTAAAAGGAAAACCACCTGTCCCATATAGAACAGAACTGGTGGCATAAGAAATTTTGTGTCTACTAACTATTGACTACTTCATTATTAAAAGAACTGCGGATACTTTGCAAATGGCAGCGGAAATCAAAACGCTGTTTATCCGCAATCATATTTACCTCCATACGGATTCCGAGAAAGATGTTCAAGTGCTTCGAGAGAGATTTTTAGAATGGAAAAACCGAAATGCTTGTAAACTGAACGGAAAATATTGAATTTCGTTAAGCCGTGTGTTATACTGTTTAAGTGGTTAGTTTCAGTATAGCACACGGCTCGTTTTCAAAAAAATGAAGCCACCTTACGCCAGCTTACTCCACGGCTTACGCCATTAGATTTTCCGCTATCTGAATTAGGCGTAACTGAGCTTACCCCAGCTTCAAACGAGTAGATGCCGGTCGGGACTTATAGACGCTAAGCGGAGCTTATCTAAGGCTGGCCACGAAAATCCCGACAATGAAGTCCTTAGATGGTGTAAATAAGAAAAATGATGTAAATAATACAGCTTCTGAAGCACCTGAAAAAATGTAAAAACTGAGTCTGAAAAGATTGATTTTTCTAAAGTAAAGATTGAGCCTTTGTTTGAGGAAATGGTAGATTTTGATACATTCAGCAAGTCAGATTTCCGTGCAGTAAAGGTTAAAGAGTGTGTTGCAGTACCGAAGTCAAAGAAACTGTTACAGTTTACGCTTGATGACGGAACAGGCACAGACAGAACCATTTTAAGCGGTATTCATAGCTTTTATGAGCCGGATGAACTGGTTGGTAAGACCTGCATTGCAATCACCAATCTGCCTCCGAGAGCGATGATGGGCATTGACTCTTGCGGTATGCTCCTCAGTGCTATCCACGAAGAAGAAGGCGAAGAAAAGCTCCATCTTCTGATGGTAGATGACAGAATTCCGGCAGGTGCAAAGCTCTATTAAGATGATGTAAAGATGTACCGTTTTACTAAATAGACGGGACGTACTTCGTTTGATAAAAAACTAAAAAAACAGCGATTTACATTAAACTTACATCATTTGATGCAGAAATCGGTGCAAGCAAGAAAAAATCGCATAATTAGTGCAATGAGTGGGCAATTCCAATCGGAGTTGCCCATTTTTAAAACAAACAGAAATACAAATCGGGATTTGTGGAGGATAATATGAAAGTAGATGTCATTAAGAAATATTTTCAGTCTTGGTTAGATAACGATGTTGAGATTGTAAAACAGACTTTTTCTGAAAATGCTTTATATAGTGAATGCTATGGACCTGAATATCATGGCTTATCACAAATTGTAACATGGTTTGAAAATTGGAATAATAAGGGACAAGTATTGGAATGGACAATCAAACGAATATTCGAGCAAAACCAAACGTTAATTGTTGAATGGTACTTCAGATGTAATTATGATGGTAAGATAGATGGCTTTGATGGTGTTACAATAGCAGATTTTGATAAGGATATGAAAATATTAAAATTATGTGAATTTCAGTCGAAGGCAGAACACTACTATCCATATGAATCATGATCTAAATTCCAGTTTGCCAACTTGCCCTTTGAGAGAGGAGAAATCCTTTTCTCAAAAGCTTGTTCGATACTGAATGTTATGTTAAGATAGCAAGTATAGCGAGTGGGCAATTCCAATCGGAGTTGCCCATTTTCTAAAATGAATGGAAATGCAAATCGGTATTTGAGGTGGTAAAAATGGAAACAAAAATGGCGTATGGTAACCCAAAATTAAACAGAGATGTTATTAAATATATAGCCATGTTGACTATGCTGTTGAATCATATTTCACAAGTCTTTATGAAATCAGGATATTTTCTGTCGGAGCTATTTCTGGACATAGGGTATTTTACAGCAATTACAATGTGTTACTTTCTTGTAGAGGGCTTTCAATATACTCATTCAAAAAAGAATTATGCGATTAGACTGCTAATATTTGCCTTGATTTCTGAAATCCCATATTGTATGGCGTTTACAACAAATGGAGTGTTAGAATTTCAAGGTTTGAATATGCTATTTACATTGCTCATATGTTTTATAATTCTAATTGTGAATGATAAAGTATCAAATAAATTTTTAAAAGATATATGTATCTTGGGATTGACAGTACTTTCTTTATTCAGCGATTGGGCATTATTGGCACCAATATTTACACTGTTGTTTATATGGAGTAGAGGAACAAGAAATAAGATAAAATATACGTTTATTATTTCAATGTTATTATTTGGACTTTTTAATTTTGCAGGTGGTATTGGAAGATTTTCGCTAGGTACAAATATTGCTTATGCGTTAGGAAGTATGTTAGGAATTGCTCTTGCAGGAATTGTAATTTTATATTTCTATAATGGCAAGCGAATGGAAAAGGGGAAAGTATTCTCCAAGTGGTTTTTCTATTTATTTTATCCTGTGCATCTTCTCATATTAGGTTTGATTAGAATTTATTGTTTATAAACTGACTTCTTGTAGATAAGGAGACTGGAGTTAATTATCTTTGTTGGAAATCTGGATACGGGGCTGGTATTACACCTCTTCTGGATTCTGAAGGAAAGCAATTTTTCAATTTAGGAATCTATGAATTAAATGTTATAGATACAACTACGCATTCAATCAAAGATACTGTTTCAGCAGTAAAAGAAAAAAATAGTAAGCGGTACGGCTTTACTATACTGCGAACTTGACGGTAGAAAAAGTCACAATATCGTCGTATAGGATTCTTAAATCAGAATGACAAATCGGAAGTTGTGGAGGTAAAATATAGATGAATCAAGGTAGAATTATTGTAATCACAGGTGCGCCGGGGACAGGAAAAACTACAACGGCATCTGCTGTTGCAAAAGAATCAGATTTGGAAAAGTCTGTGCATATGCACACAGATGACTTTTATCATTATTTGAGTAAAGGGGCAATACCACCGCATTTGCCAGAATCAAATGAGCAAAATTTGATTGTCATTGAAGCGTTTTTAGAAGCTGCGAAGCGATATGCTCGTGGCGGATATGATGTAATTGTAGATGGCATTGTAGGACCGTGGTTTTTAGAGCCGTGGCTCAACATTGTTCAAGAGCATTATGAAGTACACTATATCGTTTTAAGGGCAAGTAAAGAAGAAACTATGAAGCGAGCTATCGAACGCTCAAAGTTAGACAGAGAAACAAATATTGAATTAGTTGAAACAATGTGGAAGCAATTTTCCAATTTAGGAATCTATGAATTAAATGTTATAGATACAACTACGCATTCAATCAAAGATACTGTTTCAGCAGTAAAAGAAAAAATAGTAAGCGGTACGGCTTTACTATACTGCGAACTTGACGGTAGAAAAAGTCACAATGTCGTAGTATAATATTCTTAAATCAGAATGACTAATCGAAATTTGACGGAGGAGAATGTGAAATGAAAATTTATGACATTTCCCAAGAGGTTTTCGGCTGTCAGGTATTTGCCGGCGATCCGGCGCCTGAAAAAAAGCAGCTTTGCTCAATAGAAAAGGGCGATTTGTATAACCTGACGGCTTTTGGTATGTGTGCTCACAACGGCACGCATATCGACGCGCCGTTCCACTTTATCAAAGGCGGAAAAACCGTTGATTCCATAGGCTTGGACACATTCGTAGGAATGGCTTATGTTGCGGAATATTGCGGAATTGTCTCCGGCACCGCAGCGGCGGAAATCCTTGAAAAAGCGAAAAAACAGAACCCGGAAGCGGCAACGAGAATTCTTATTAAGGGAGACGCGGAGGTTTCTTCGGAGGCAGCGAAAGTATTTGCCGACTCGGGGATCTTACTGCTCGGCAACGAATCCCAGACTGTCGGGCCCGAAGCTGCTCCAATGGAGGTACATCTCATCCTGCTGGGGGCCGGTATCGTATTGCTTGAAGGAATCCGTTTGGCAGAAGTTCCGGAAGGCAGTTATTTCTTAAATGCAGCGCCATTAAATCTATCCGGTGCGGATGGTTCGCCGTGCAGAGCTGTACTGATCGCTGCTGAGAGATAAATCCCAGTTCACCGAACTGAATATGGTGCAGGTGTTTTAGGGTAGTCGAAGTGGTAGAAAAATTCGTAAAGATGTGGTATAATACTTTTGCTTGTGAGAGACAAATCGGGATTTAGCGAGGTAAAGATATATGCTTCATTTAGAAAAAGTAAATGGTAATAATGTCTGGGATATCCTGAAACTGACGGTATCGGAATCGCAGAAGAACTTCGTTGCCACCAATGAGATCAGCATCATTGAAGCGTATACTGCAATTACGGGAAACGGTCATGCATTCCCGTTTGGTATATATGATGAGGATAAGCCTGTAGGCTTCCTGATGATTGGTTTTGATGTTGATGATTATTGGACGGATGCACCTAAAATTGCAAAGGGAAACTATAATCTGTGGCGTCTTATGATCGATAAGGCATATCAAAACAGAGGGTACGGGAAAGAAGCGGTCAGCCTTGCATTAGAGTTCATAAAATCTATGCCTTGTGGAGAAGCGGAATACTGTTGGCTATCATATGAACCCGATAATGCAGTTGCCCGTCAGATGTATCGCTCTTTCGTTTCGAAGAAACCGGTGAAATGGACGGCGAAGAACTGATCGCTGTTCTGAGACTGTAATTAACAACTTCCAGTTTGTCGAACTGAATATAGCGTACATAGCCGCTTGGTTTTCAAAAGAAATCAGGCGGCTATTTCTATTTTGAAGGAGGTGTTCGCTATGAGCGAAAAGGATTACAACGCTCGCCTTTATGAGAAAATGAAAGCCGAGCAGGACAAATACCGGGACTGGCTGCTGCATCCCTACGAATACATGATGCGGGAGGACATCGTAATGGAAGAAGGCAGCGTTTGTGAAAATGTCACAATTTACGGAGGTAAAGTTTCAAATACGCTTGCCTTTTTGTACTTGTTATGATATTATTGGTATGCGTACTAAAACGTTTGGAGAGAGGTGATATATTTGCGGAGAGACAGCAGTGAAACAAAGCGGAAAATACTGACCGTGTGCGTCCGTCTCTTTCTGGAACAGGGGTATAAAAACACCTCTGTCAGTCAGATTGTGGACGAAGCAGGTGTGGCAAGAGGAAGCTATTTGAATCTGTTTCCTACCAAGGACAGAATTTTGCTGGAATTGACCGAAACGATGTTCGGCGGACAGTTCGGCGTGGCAAGAAGCATTGCAGACAGCAAGCTGCCGCCGGTTTACGCCTATGCGGTGGAAACGGCGATCCAACTGACACTGACCGAGCTGAATGAGAACCTGAGGGAAATCTACATTGAAGCCTATTCCCTGCCCGAAACATCGGAGTATATCTACCTGCATACCACGGCAGAGCTGAAGCAGATTTTTGGTGAAAATTTCCCCGATGATACCGAGAGCGACTTTTACGAGATGGAAATCGGCACGGCGGGATTGATGCGTAGCTATATGGCGAGAAAATGTGATATTCATTTTCCGTTGGAACGCAAGCTCAGCCGCTTTCTGACGGCGGCGATGCGGGTGTATCGTGTACCGGAGGAAGAACAGGCAAAGGTGCTTGCCTTTATTCAGTCATTAGATATTAAGGCAATCGCCACGGAGGTTATGTATAAGCTGTTTGCCATGTTGGAAATGAAATACGATTTTAAGCTGTCAAAGAACGGCGAAATGGAGGAAACAAGATGAAGAAACGATTATTCAGTATCCTGCTTGCTCTGTGCATGGTGCTCTGCCTTGTGCCGACCACGGCATTTGCCGAGAGCGAGACGGAAGAACCGCCTGTTTGCAGCTGTGAAACAGCCTGCACGGCGGAAGCAATGAACGCAGATTGTCCCATCTGCGGCGCAGAGGGCGCTTTGCCGGAGAACTGTGCAAAGTGCGCCCAGCCCGCAGACGATGCGGCAGTGCAGCCGGAGGGGGAAGTGTCTGACCCCCAGCCGGAGGGGGAAGTGTCTGACCCCCAGCCGGAGGGGAAAGTGTCTGACCCCCAGCCGGAGGGGAAAGTGTCTGACCCCCAGCCGGAGGGGGAAGTGTCTGACCCCCAGCCGGAGGGGAAAGTGTCCGACCCCCAGCCGGAGACAGCCTTGACGTCGTTAATTGGCGGAAACGAGACGGCAAAAGATGTCAGCACCGCGGAAGAACTGACTGCAGCTATTGCTGATGTTAATTTCGACACCGTCAGGCTGACAGGGGACATTAGCATCAGCAGTACCCTGACCGTCAACCGCCCTGATGTCACGCTGGATTTGAACGGCTATACTTTGACATGCGGTGATACGGAGTGCGATGATATATTCAGCGTGAATGAACACGGAAATCTGACGGTAAAGGACAGCGGTACCGGCGGTAAAATTGACGGTCAAAATAACAACTGCGGCTTCAGTATCAACGGCGGTATCCTGACCTTAAAAAGCGGCACCATCATAAACTGCATGACTGACGGTGACGGCGGTGCTGTGGATATCTCAGACGGCGGCAAATTTGAGATGAGCGGCGGCGCTATTACGAATTGCAAAGCCAGTGATGACAGTGGTGCGGTGGATATCGGTGATGGCTGCACTTTTATTATGAACAGTGGCACCATCAGCGGCTGCAGAGCGGATGACGATGCCGGTGCGATCTTTATCAAGGGAAATGCTTCCTTTTTAATGAACGGCGGAACGATTGAAAATTGTTCTGCCGGCAACTACGGCGGTGCGGTGAAGATACGCAACACCAGCAGATTCACCATGAATGGCGGCACCATCTCCAGCTGCACTGCCCAGCAAGGCGGCGGTGTATATGTAGACGGTAGCAGCACCTTCACCATGAATGACGGCAGCATCGCGAGCTGCACGGCGGTGAATGGCGGCAACAGTGTGTTTGTCGTCAAACCCAGTGCCAGTTTTACTATGACCGGCGGCACGGTGGATGGCAGCATTGCGCTGCCCTACAAGGTCGGCAATAACACCGTTTACATGGACGGCCTTGGCACCGCAGCTTATCCCTATCAAATCAGCACCGCCGACCAGCTGAAGCTGTTCCGGGATATTGTCAACGGTGCGGGCGGCCAGACGCAGAACTGTGGCGCGTATGCTGTGCTGACTGCGGACATTGATTTGAATAACGAACCGTGGACGCCCATCGGTCCGGACAGAGACAGTGCCTATACCGGTACCTTTGACGGGCAGGGACACACCGTCAAGAATCTGAGTGTAACCGTCAATGTCCAGCCCGGTCGCGCCGGTCTGTTCGGTTGCGTAAAAGACGGCACCATCCGGAAACTGACGGTGGCAGGCTCGGTGTCATGTACTGCTAACCAGGGGTGGTGTGGCGGCATTGCGGGCTACGCTATGGACGAAACCATCGAAAACTGCGCCAGCCTCTGCACGGTCTCCTGCACAGGCATAGATGCCAGAGTCGGTGGAATTGTCGGATTAGTCGACTATAATAGTCGTACGCTAATAATCCGCGATTGCTATAACATCGGAAAAATCACCGACAGAAGCGACAACGGCAGTGGCGACGCCGGAGGTATCTGCGGATTTTATATGAACGGAAAGATTTCCAACTGCTATAATGTCGGCGAAATCACTGGTAGCGGATATGTTAGTAAAATCGCAGTCTCCGCCTATAATGATAGCAGACCCACCAACTGCTACTATCTGAGCGACACGGACACAGATCTCAATGGAACCGCCAAAACCGCCGCGGAATTTGCCAACGGTGACGTGCTGGATGAGCTTAAGGCTGGCCGCGACAATTCTCCATGGGACAGCTGCCAGTATGTGGCTGCGGCAAAAATAACCCTGCCCGTGTTCAAGGGACAGGGCGACGCCCATGACCACCAGAGCAACGACTGGAAATCCAACGAAACGGAACACTGGCAGGTCTGCACCTGCGGCGCGGTGTTTCATAAGGCGGAACACTCCGGCGGCACGGCCACCTGCACCGAAAAAGCAAAATGCGCAGTTTGCGGTGCGGAATATGGCGATGTTCTGGGACATGATTTTACTACCAGTTGGACACATGATGATAACGAGCACTGGAAGCAGTGTTCCCGTTGCGATGAAAAGGATGACGTAGGCCCTCATACTTGGAACAGCGGTACGGTAACAACAGCGCCTACCTGCACAAAAGCGGGTGAAAAGACATATAGCTGCAACAAGTGCGGCGCAACAAAAATAGAGCCGATTCCAGCTACGGGCCATAGCTGGAAGTCCGATTGGACGTCCGATGCAACGCATCACTGGCATGAGTGTGCCAACGATAATTGCGATGTGACGGATAACGCGGGAAAGAACGGCTACGCGGAGCACTCCGGCGGCAAAGCGACCTGCACCCAAAATGCCGTCTGTGAGTTTTGCAAGGCAAGCTATGGCAGCCTTGACCCGAACAACCACACCGACCTGAAACACATTGACGCAAAGGCTGCCACCGCTGCCGAAGAAGGCAACATTGCGTATTGGTACTGCGACGGCTGCAAGAAGTATTTCTCCGATGCTGCGGCAACCAAGGAAATCACCAAGGCTGCCACCGTGACGGCAAAGCTGCCCCCGAAAATCACAGCCGGGGATGGTGCAGCGGTCACGCAGGGCGAGAAAAAGGAACTGACCTTCACTTCTGATGCATCCTTTGCCGATTTTGTTCGTGTAGAGCTTGATGGCACTGCGCTGGAAGAAAAGAACTATACGAAGAGAGAGGGCAGCACCATCATCACGCTGAACCGTGATTTTGTTGCCGCGCTTTCCGTGGGCGAGCATACGCTTGCGATTGTTTCTCAACACGGTACGGCAACAGCTAAGTTCACCGTCAAGGCAAAGCCGACGGAAACGGCAACCCCGCAGCCCACTGTGCCCCCGCAGCCTACAGCGCAGCCGACGCCGACGGTGCAGCCCCAGCCGACGGTGCAGCCTGTTTCCCCGATTCTGCGCACCGGCGACACCGCCAACCCCGCATTGTGGTTTGCGCTGCTGATTGTCAGCGGCGGTGCTGCCATTGGTATAACGGTTGCCAGCAGAAAGAAAAAGCATAACAAATAATGGAATAGTGTTTCCTTGCTCCATCTTCCGAGCAAGACAAAAGCGCCGTAGCAATACGGCGCTTTTTTGTTGCCCGGAAGCGGCAACCAGCGGCTTTTGGATGGTTGGCGGTAGGATACCGCCGCCAAAACAAAGCCGTTCATATCGAAAGAAAACGCCCAAAATCGGCCCGAAACTATACAGCGGGAAACGGTTTTGGGCGTTTCTGCGTTTCGGGAGCAAATCGGCATTCGGCAGCGAAAAGGAGGTGTCCGCTATGCCCCGTATGCCGAAATACCTCAAGAGAGAATGGGCGTTCTTTCTTGATATACTCGCTCGAATTCATCTGGTGACATAAAGTCGCAATGCTTATGTGTATTTGAAATTTCTCATTTTGGCTTGTACTATTTATATTCTAGCACCAACTGTTGGCGAAGATACCGTTTCCGAGTCTGGTCCAATTGTGATTCTAAGGATTTGGAATTGATCTTTTTTATTAAGTGTGCTATAATAAAATCGGTATCCAAGTAAAATATATTATGAAAGATTGAATTGTAATGAAGAATCTAAAATGCCAAATACGCAATCTTGAAAATATTACAGTTTCTAACGAAGACTACGCTGCTGTTGAAAGAGAGCTGCAGCTTCTGGGGAAAAAACTACTAACTGAGTATGTCATTAAAATCGGAAACATAGAGGTTGAGCCTTTATGGGTAGAAGCATATTATTCAAACATATCAAAGAAATTTTCGGATCCATTTATTCATGGAAAAGAGGAACAAAGCAAATTTTGTGTTTTATATTTTCATCATAACACAGATGATTCCAGAAGTGGTGTAGATATTTGCCTTTCTTTATGCGACGAGGATAAGAATAAAAGCAAATATTACCTATCGTATTTACTCAAATACACTTTAGTGAATGGTGAGTTTACAACACAATCGCAATTAAGCGCTAAGATTCGAAAAGCATATAATTCACTATCTGAATCAGATAAAAGCTGTATTCTTTTTAATAAGACTTTTAATGCAACAAACACGAATGACATTGTGGGATATACTGCACGAATCGGACTTAAAGCAACAGATTCTGATCCAGAGACAGAGAAAATTAAAAAATCTTATATATCATTAAGGTTGGCTATAGCCAAAAATTTCGACAAATCATATCCTTGCGAAAAAAGGCTTCCTAAATTAGAAAGTCTTGCTGATAACTATCTTTCAACCCATGAGTCGGGCAACAAAGAAAATTGGTACATCGATCATTTCGGGTATTGTCCCCAAAAGTATAAAGGTAAATAATATGCTCTACTTTTCATCACTTCTAAAAACCATTCCCGAATACGCTGCGTCGGCGGGAAATCTGTTTACCGCTTTATCAAAATGCGGTGAAGAATATACTTTTTTCGACGGTGCGAAGGATATATGGGCAAAGGATTATATGCCGGTCAAAACAGGGAGCAGCAAATACATATCCTTTCGCTATGAGCCCTGTTATTTAAAAGGCGATCCCCAACTAAAAACCGACTTCAAAAACGATGTCGCGCCAAAGCTCAGTTTGCCCGTAATATACTCGAACATCAATCTTGACGGCGGGAATATTGTGTTTTCTCCGTCAAAAGAAAAGGCAATCATTTCCGACAGGGTGTTCTCCGAAAATCCGGAATACGAAAAATCCGTGCTTATATCCGAGCTCGAAAACCGGCTTGAGGCCGAAATCATCATTATTCCGTCGCTTAAAAGCGATATGACCGGTCATGCGGACGGCGTTGTGCGGTTTGTAGACGAAAAAACGGTGATTGGCAACGCAACGCCATGTAAGAATGGTTATGAGCAAAGGGTTAAAGCGGCTTTGAGAAAAAGCGGGATTTTGGCTATCGATTTTCCGTATTTTGAGTCTTACGGCATAAGTGCCGTCGGCAGTTATCTTAATTTTCTTGAAACGCAAAAGCATATTTTCCTGCCCGTTTTCGGCGTCTCTGAGGATGAAAGCGCAATAAAGGCAGCAAAATGTATTTTTGCTAAAGAGATAATCGCCGTAAATATAAACGATATTGCACAGGATGGAGGCGTTTTAAATTGCATAAGCTGGGAAACGACAGTATGACTGCAAATGACAAAAGAAACGAAATCAAGGCGGTACTTACGGCAAGGCGAAACCTTTACAATGCCGGTGTTGCACTTTTGGAGTGCGACAATGTATATGCATCGAACATAAAATTTGCACTTGAAAGGCTCACCTTTTCAAGTTATACCGTTCCTTTTGTAGGTGCGGGAGCGGTTAAAAAGCAAATTGACGAAACCAATATAATGCTTTATTAGCGATTTTTTCTCTACACCCATTGCAAACCAGAAAAAAGCGCGGTATAATATGACCGGAAGAACCGAAATGGTCATATTTCAGGGAGGGTGCGACCTTGGCTTTTACCGACTATGAAACAGAACAACTTCACAAGGCGCTGCTGAAGGAAACAAGACATTGCGCTGTCACGCTGGGGATGAAGAAAACCTCAGTGGATCAACTGACAAAGGCTGTCGGTATCGCAAAAGGCTCATTTTATAAATTCTTCGAATCCAAGGAGATGGCCTTCTTTGCGGTTCTGGAAAGTATCCACTCCGAGCTTTACGGGGTGGCTGACCAGGCGTTGCACAGAAATGGCGGCCTGCCAACATCGGAGCGCGCGGCAGAGGCGGTTCTGGCCGTCTGCCGGCGGCTGTCCGATACCGGCGACATGGTTTTCATTGAAAACGATGCGAAGCTGCTTTTGCAGAGACTGCCGGATGACATCAAAAAGGAACATTACCACGATGACGAGACGCACATTCGTCTGCTTCTGGAAAAATATGGCCTTGTTCCTAAACGGGGGATTTCACTTGCCGCCGCGACAGTACGCGGACTGATTCTGACCGTCTCACACAAGGAGCAAATAGGAGGACTGTACCCGCAGGTGCTGGAAACGCTGGTGTACGGTGCTTGCAGGGAGCTATTTGAATAAGCCGAAAGGCCGCAGAGATGCGGCTTTTCCAAGGCGCAACGGTTAGCGACATCTAACATTGAAAGGAATGATAGCGATGCAGGAACACAAGAATTTCTGGGACAAAAATGCCGGTCGCTACGACCGCTTTATGCGAAAGGATCGGGCGGCGTATGACGAGATGTATGAGCTGATCCGGCCGGTCGTAAAAGCCAAGACGGTGTTGGAGCTTGCTACCGGCACGGGACTGATCGCAAAGCACATCGTGAACGCGGCGGCACACATCGAGGCGACGGACGCATCTGCGGAGATGATTGCTGAGGCAAAGCGAGATACCCGCTCTGCCAAGCTGCACTTCTCCGTGCAGGATATGTTCCGCCTGCCCTATGCGGATAAGTCCTTTGATGTGGTGATCGTGTCCAACGCGCTGCATATCGTGCCGCAGCCGGAGAAAGCCCTTGCCGAGATCCGCCGGGTGCTGAAGGACGACGGTGTGCTCATCGCGCCCACCTTCACCCATGCGGGAAACTCGTTTTCCGGCAAGGTCAGGGCATTTTTTATGAGGATGGCAGGCTTCCCTCTCCGCAGCAAGTGGACGAGCGCGGAATACCTGCGCTTCCTACGGCAAAACGGCTGGACGGTGCGGAAAAGCGCTGTTCTGAAGGCATCCTTCCCGCTGACCTATGCGGAATGTGTGAAATCGGAGGTGTGATAAGATGTCATTTTTTGAGAACACCAGAAAGCCTGTGGGGCTTGGCGGGAAAATCATGGTCGCCATGATGAACCTGGGGCACAGTCCTGTGGCACGGTGGGGACTTCGCTTTTTGGAGCTTACTCCGGATGCCAAGGTGCTGGACTGCGGCTGCGGCGGAGGGGCGAACATCAAGAGACTGCTGAAAAAATGCCCGCAGGGTATCGTGAAGGGCATCGACTATTCGCCCGTCAGTGTGGAGAAATCCAAAAAGGTCAACGAGGCCGCCATAGCGGAGGGCCGCTGCACCGTCCTGCAAGGCAGCGTGGCGGATATGATTTTCGCAGATGACTGGTTCGATGCGGTAACGGCCTTTGAAACCGTCTATTTCTGGCCCGATCTGCCGCAGTGCTTCCGGGAGGTTTACCGGGTGCTGAAGCCCGGCGGGACATTGCTCATCTGCAACGAAAGCAACGGCGATACGGACAAGGACAAGAAGTGGACGGAGATCATCGGCGGCATGACCATCTACAAGGACGCCGAGCTGAAGACGTATCTGGAGCAGGCGGGCTTTCACGATGTGCAGATACGCAAAAAGAAAAGCTGGCTCTGCATTACGGCGTGGAAATGAGGGGGCTAAATCATGAGTATCTTTGCATCTATCTTACGCAGCGTATACAAGCTCTCCGGCGCGAAAAAGGCGTTCGCCTTGCCGGAGGATGCACTGCGAAAGGAAATTGAAAAGCAAAACCGGCATCGTGGCGTTTTTACGCCCACCGACCGCAAGGCGCATTATGAAACGATCGCGGCGCACAACAACGCGCAGCCCGAGCCGCTGCCGCAGCCGAGACACATCGTCGTTGTATCCCCCGGTGAAGTGCCGTGGAACGATGCGGAAAAGGCGCGGATGCAGGCGCTCAATATTATGAACGAATTTTACGCCAAAGACACGAGCAATAAAATCAAGGCTGTATTCGTAATTTAATACCAGCCGAAGAAGAACTGCTGTCAAGTGATGGCAGTTCTTCTTTTTCGGCAAGTATTTAAGAAGTCATGAAGTCGTGAGTATAGTCGAAGTGGTAGAAAAATTCGTAAAGATGTGGTATAATACTTTTGATTAAAAACAATAAATGAGAATTTGTGGAGGTAAGTATGATAGTACCTGTAGATGAAACAAATCTTCTTCAAGCCGCAACCATCCATTCAATATCCTGGAAGGAATCGCATCGTGCATTTTGTACTCCTGATTTCATAGAAACACACACGCCAGATCGGCAACGGGAGTATTTGAGAAACAAGATGAACAACGGAACAAAGCTCTATATGCTTGTAGAAGAAAAACCAATAGGGGTTGTTTCTGTAACAAAGGGTTTAATAGAGGATCTTTATATTCTTCCAGATATGCAAAACATGGGTTATGGAACGAAATTGTTACTATACGCAGTAGGCCAATGTACGGATACCCCTACGCTGTGGATCCTTGAGAATAATATAAATGCTGAGAGACTCTATCGTCGAATAGGCTTTAAGGAGACAGGGAGAAAGAACGCAACAAATAAACTTGATGAGATTGAGTTCGCATTGACATAAATTCCAGTTTGTCGAACTGAATATAAGGATGATCCGTCTGCGGTATGGGAGCAACCTCATACCGCAGATACTTATCAGCCGCCCATACAGGCCAGTATGAGATTCTCGTAAAAAATACCACCTATGTTCTTAAAACAACCACCTATCGAGAATCGGTAGAAATCAGTTCTTGATTTTCCTATACTGTAACCGTAGCGAGGAGGTGAACCGATGCAAATTGAAATCAAGATAGACGAAAAATGCAAAGAGCCAAAAATCAGCGTGATGACGGACAAAATGACCGATGAAGTCAATGCAATCATAAAAAGACTGTCAGGCGAGCAACCGCAGGTCATTGCCGGCTTCAGGGAGGATGTGGTCGAGGTTCTGGAACCGTCTGAAATCTACCGTGTTTTTGCTGAATCAGGTAAGGTGTTTGCCGAGACAAATCACGGCGAGTATGCACTCCGCCTGAGGCTATACGAGGCGGAACAACGGCTTGACAGCAAGACTTTTGTCCGAATATCAAACTCGGATATTATCAATCTGAGAAAGGTCAAGAGCTTTGATTTGAGCTTTGCCGGGACAATTTGCATTACGCTTTCAAACGGTACGGTTACTTATGTATCACGGCGATCCGTCGCCAAAATCAAACAACTGTTAGGAATGTGAGGTGGCAGAAATGAAGAAAAAACTGATTGGACGAGGTGTAATTGGTTTCCCTGTTGGCATTGCAATCGGATATGTCATTACGGTGATTATCTCAATCTGCATTGGGGATGGCTTTTTCCATCCGGTCACTCCGGAGCTTGTGAATAAAATGGGGAGCGAATTAAATGCGGTTCTCATTCAAACCGGTCTGAGCGGAATAATGGGCACAGGCTTTGCAATGGCTTCGGTTATTTGGGAGATCGATTCGTGGAGTCTTGCAAAGCAAAGCGGGATTTACTTCGCAATTGCTTGCGTGATTATGTTCCCCATCTCTTATTTTGCCAACTGGATGCCCCATTCGACAGCTGGAATTCTGTCTTATGTAGGCATATTCGTAGCGATCTTCCTCGCTGCTTGGGCAACTCAGTATTCTGTGTGGAAAAGGAAGATTAAGAAAATGAACGAAGGCATTAAAGATAATAACGATATGAATTGATCCCACCGCTCTGCATTCTGCGCTTTGCTTGAACAATAGAATAAGCCACATACATAGCCGCTTGGTTTTCAAAAGAAATCAGGCGGCTATTTCTATTTTGAAGGAGGTGTTCGTTTCCGGATTTGTCACGGACAGGGCGGGAAAGCGGGTTCAAACGCGGCATACCTTTTCGTTATAATAGAACCAAAGAATAATTCTGTTGAGCAAAAGGGGGACGCGTATGAAAAATGGGAAACGGGCGGTAAGCTTTATTTTGGCGGTGGTGCTGTTGTGCACATCGTTTGCAGGATGCGGCATGGTGCAGCAGGACAAGGCGTATTTGGAGCAGGTGGCGGCGGCCGTGACGGAGACGCAGAGCATTTTAAAGGACGTGGAAGCTGCGGCGGACGAGCTTTCCGGGCAGAGCAGCATTGTGTATGAGAATTCTGTGAATGCAGAGGGCTTTGACGTGCTGGACGAGTATTATACTTTGTGTACGGAGAAACTAAACGCGCTTAACGACGCGGTGGGCGCGGTGCGGCAGCAGATGCAGAGCCTCGAGCGTTGCGACGCGCCGAAAACCGAAAAGGGCAAGGCTGTGGAAGCGGAGCAGAAGGCTTACTTTGAGGACGCACTTGAGGTGATCGGCGGCATTCAGGAGGCGCTGACATTTTACACGGCGCAGTATGACGCTTTGCAGCCGCTTGTAACGGCTACGGTCGGCGACCGCAGCGACGAGCAGGCGTACCTCATTTCCGTTTACGAGGCGGCGGGCAATGTGAAAACGGCACTCAGTACGTTGGACACGCCGGAGTGGCTCAATGATCTGTGGCCGAAATACGTTGCGAACCTTGATGTGATGACGAAATACATGGAATCGCGCTCGTGGGGCCTTGCATGGTCGGACGTTTTGAGACTGTATTCCGCAAACCAGCTTATCTCGCGCGTGGGCATTACCTCCGGGCAGCACGAGGAAACGATGTTCGATTTATACAGCCGCGAATATAACCACGCCGCGTTTTTGCTCGATGAGAACCTCGACGCGTATGCGGACGAGATTCTGGCGGCCTGCGAGGGAGGCAAAGATGTTGGCGCGTATGACGCGCAGGCGCCGATCGTGTTTTCGGACTACTCGACCGTTGAGGAGATTTTTCCGAATTTGTACCCCTCGATGGACTCGGCGATCAACCTGCTTTTATATACGGACAAGGGCTACACCGACGTGATGGTGACGGCGGAAATTGCGGGCTTTACGCAGAAATATGAGCAGAAAGTGACACTGACGCCGGAGATGACGTATTTGATGATCAAGCCGCCGGTGCTCACCGATATGCCCGACCTTTCAACGACGAAGGACACGCAGATGACGCTGCGTGTGGAAAACACGATCACGGGCGAGGCGATTATTCAGGAGACGAAGAACATTGAGCTGCACAGCGTATATGATTATAAAAATTACAGCGATGAATTCGGCATCATCCAGAACGACAACATCTTGGCGTGGATGACGCCGGAAACGGACGGCATTTTGCAGGTGCGCCGTAATGCGGTATCGTGGCTGGAGCAAAGCTTCGGCACGGAGTACGGTATGCTGCCGGGGTATCAGCCGGCGTACGGCTTTACGTCCGACCAAGGCGCGTACATCACGTATTATCAGGTGGCGGCGATACAGAGCGCTATCAGCAGCATGGGCGTACGCTACAACATGGGGCCGTATTCGTTCAGTGCGAGCCAGCGTGTTTTGATGCCCGACGCAGTTTTAGAGAACGGCTCCGGAATTTGCATCGAAACGGCGGTTTTAATGGCGAGCGTGCTGGAATCCGCAAGCATGCACGCGATGATTGTGTTCACGCCGGGACACGCGCAGACAGCGGTGGAAACGTGGAGCGGCTCCGGGCAATACTTCCTCATTGAGACGACGATGCTGCCGTTTACGGCGACGCAGGACGCGCTGCAGTCGCTCATTCAGCCGCTGAGCGCGGAGGAATGGGCGAACTACTTGTACAACAAAGAGCAGGAGGCGCAGCAATCCGGCGGCATGGTATATGTTGTGGACTGCGATTTGGCGCCGGTGCTGAACATTCAGGGATTAAACTACTGAGGAGACGAATATGACACGAGCGAAACGAATGACAGCGACTTTGTTGGCGCTTATAATGCTTTTGAATTTTGCGGGCTGCGGCGCGAAAAACGCGCTGTTTGACCGAGTGAGCGGTGCGGGAAAATTTGCGGCGGAAAGCTTGACGATTTACGAAGAAAAAGGAAGCTTTGCGGCGGAACCGAAAACGGTGCGGGACGCAAAGCAAGCGGAAGAAATTTTTGGCGCATTGAAAGATGTGACGCTCGGCGAAGTTGTAAAGACGGACGACAAATACACGCGGTATATTTTTACATTTGCGGACGCAAGCGGCAGCAAAATGAGCTTTACGCTGCGTGAGGACGGGTGTGTTGTATTAGGCGGCAAGACATATGATGCGCTCGGCACGGACACGGCGTTTGAGGCAGCGGGGATAGACCCGGACGAGGAGACGGCGGAATCAAAAACGGAAGCGTCCTCCGAAGCTTCAAATGCGCAGACGGAGCCTGAAGTGACGCCCGAGCCGGAAGTGACCGTGACCCCGGAGCCGACGGCGGAACCGACACCTGAAGCGACGTACACGTTGGTTGATTACGACGGCGGGGTGTTCACGATGCAGCTGCCGCAGGGGTGGCAGATTGTGACCGGCGGCGAATACGCGGGCTATTCCATCCGCGCGTGGGACCCGAATGACCCGGATGTGCAGATCTTCTATTACGGCGAGCTTGGCCCGTACTTTAAGAGTGCGGAAGCGAAGGCGCAGTATCAATCGATGAGCACGAGCAATGACCCGCTGACATATTTGCCGGTGCTGGAGGACCCGACGCTTGCGGGGTGCTTAAACGCGATGGACGATTACCAAGACGCTTACGACAGCATCATGCCCCAGAGCTTTGCATTTGCAAAAATTCAAAACATGACAGTTTTGAGCGAAACGCCCATTACGACGCCGCTTGCAAGCTACGCGGTTTCGGAAACTTCGATCTTAGCGAGCCTTACATCGGAAACAGGGGCGGCCTGCACGGGTATGTTTGAGGGCAGCATTTTAGACGCGGGCGGCTATGAAATCAACGGTGTGGACGTGACGCCTTCGCGCAGTGCCGCGAACATTTTCGGCATCATTGCGCCGGAGGGAAAATTTGAGACGGTGGCGCCGATCTTGATACAGTCTTTGACGAGCTTTACATTTACGGACGAGTACATTCAGGAAGCGATACGGCAAGGAAACATGCAGGCGGAAAACGCGGCCGAGGTTTCGCGCCGGAATAACGAAATGATGGAGCGTGTTGTGAATGATTTTTGCGAATATATTCGGCAATAAACGGCGATTAGCGCCGCGAACGTTGCAAAACTTTTAACCACCGTTGACGCGGGTGGCGGTTAATCCTCAACGTAAGGCAAGATCATGTTTTGGAAGGCGCTGAGCATTTTACTGTGGCGAATGACGAAATGGATGGCGGGGGCTTTGCTTTTGGACAGCATGACCCACTCGTTTTCGTGGATTTGAATTTGGATATTGCGGAACGCGGGTTTCTCCGCAAAACGGACGGTGTAGTTTAGGTGCTGTTCAGCGAATATTTTGGTGGCTTTAAGGTGCGCTGTGTATTCTTCATAGGTGTACGTGACGGTGTTTTCGATGAATGCATTTGAAAGCGAGAGCGTGAGGGGGCTTGCACGGAACGCTTCTTCGCTTACATGCGGGAGCTCGTCGATGACGGTGTTTGCAGTGAGAATTTGCTCGATATTTTCCGTTTGCTGTTTGAGTGCGGCGTTGATGCTTTCTGCGTCTGCTGCTGACAGGCCGCTGCGCTTTAGAATGCGTCCGAGCAGATCTTCCGGCATGGTATAAAGCGGCGGAGCGGAGAGAATGTTTTGCCGTGCGCCGACGGTGGCTGCGTCGTTTTTGAGGAATGCGCGGAACAGATCGGCCTGTGGGGATTTATAAATTTCCATTAAGGGCTGCGCTTTTTGCAGCAGGTGGTCTGCGATGCGGCGGCTGTGCTGCACCTCTTCACGGTTATTCGTGAAATGGTAACGGCCGTCTTTATGAAAGCCGTTTATGCACTCGCCGGTGAGCGCGGCGGCGCCGGAAACGTAATGAAAGTGGCAGTAGACGGTGTTCTGCACGCCTTTTAAGTAGTACGGCGAGACCTGCCCCGTCATGTAAATGGGGATCCAGCTCTCTAACCCGAGCATCATTTCTTCAAACGGGCGGTCTATGTTGTGGATTATATCGAGATGCAGTCCTTTTCGGAGCGCGACGGCGATGCCGAACATCCATTTTTTACCGAAGTCGAGATCTTCGGCCATATCGGCCATGGGCATATCGCTGCACATGAAAACGGGGGCGGCGGATTTGGAAAGCGCGGTCGCCTTGAAAAAATCGAGCTCGCCCTGCTTCATTTCCTCTATGCCGTAGTAATTGCGCGAGGCAGGGAGCCGGAACGGGAGCGACGGTACCTTAATCTCCCCAAAATGAATGGCTTCGATATATTCATTGAGGTCGAAGGTATCGAGATGCGCGAGAAATTTGGAGACGGACTCGGCATCGCGCTGCTTTGCGGCGCACAGCCACTCCATGAGGAGCGCAGTGTATTGCTCGGGCTTTGTAGGTTGTTCTGCGGGTGTACCGACGAGCGCGCAGAGGGCTTCTTTTTGGTCGTTTTTCAGGCACCGCCTTGTGACATAGCGGCAGACCTGCGTGATGAATTCCTCTGTGTTTGCGGGTTTTCTCTGTCCGGAGCAGACGCGGGAGAGGTAGGATGCGTCGAAATTCATGGCGCGGGAAAGCTCTGCGTAGCTGATGCCGAATGCGGTGAGCAGGTTTTTGAGGTTTTGAACGGCGCTGTCAAAATCGGATTTTTCGGTGTGCAGGGAAGCGCGGAGGGCGCAGAGAACTTCGCCCTCCGAAAAGCCGGGAGAATAATCGCTTTCGGCGGCGATGGCGCAGATGCCCTGTGCGAGCCGCAGAAGCTGTTCGCTGTCCCTGCCGGGTTCACGCTCGCCGGAGCGGTAGCGGCTGATGGCGGCATCCGATATGCCGGAGGCGGCGGAAAGCGTTTTGGCGGAGCAGCCGAGTGTTTCGATATATAAATTGAGACGGTCACAAAATTTCATGCGGGTTCCCTCCGTATGCTTGATTTAAGGCGATTATACCACGCTTCGACCGAAACCGCCATAAGCGAACGCATTGGGTTTTGACATTTTCCGGCGTGTCAATGACAAAACCGGGAAAACGCTTTTTTCGGTTACGATCGTTTGGTAGGATAGGGGATAGAAAAGGGGGCGGGAAAATGAAGCGATGCGGTTTTATTTTGCTGTGTGCGCTGGTCGTTTTGTGCGTGCTGCTTGCGAGCTGCGGAGGAAAGACGGCGGAAAGAAGCGAAGCCGGCGAGGTGTTTGCGTTTTGCGGCGGCGAAGCAGAAAATTTCGCAAAGACATTTGACGTGAATGAGATGAACTGCATGGAATATCGCTACACGATGGACACGCCCGTTTCCTGCCGCATCACGGACAAGGCGGCGATGCAAACGATTTTTGACGCACTTTGCGAGGTGAAAATCGGCGAAAGAACAGACATGCGTGCAACAGACAGCGAGCAGAGCTTGACGTTTGTGAAAACGGACGGCACAACGTGTGTGATACGGTTTGAGCAGCGGAACCTGCTGCATGAAGAAGACGCTTATCAACTGGGAAATGATGCGGCGCTTTGGAAGGCGCTGCGCGAAGCGAAATAGAAATGGGGGAACAACATGAAAGAGTCGAGAGTATTTGAGCTGAACCAAGTGACTGCAGAGCAGGTTTTGGAGGCTGTGACGACGTTTTTGCGCGGCGAAAAGGGCATGGAGGTGCAGAGCGTGGCGACGCCGAATGGGTACCTCATTCAGGCGGCACAGGCCGATACGCTGCGCACGCTTTCCGGCATGAAGCTGGCGACGACGGTGGAGCTTACGGTAAACGGCACGCAGCTCAATGTGACGCTCGGTGAGGGCCAGTGGGCGGACAAGCTGGGCGCGGGCGCCGTGGGGCTTTTTCTGCTGTGGCCGCTGGCGGTAACGGCGGGCATCGGCGCATATAAGCAGAAAAAGCTGCCGAGCGAGATTTTTGAGGTGGTGTATCGCTGCACGATGGGCGAGCCGACGAGCTTCCGGACGGCGGGCGTATCCGTAAATGCGGCGCCGACAGCTCCGGCGGGGGCAGTCTGTCCGCAGTGCGGGGCGCAGATCTTCGCAAACGCGAGGTTTTGCAGCGCTTGCGGCGCAAAGCTACAAACGGTGTGTCCGGGCTGCGGCGCGCCGGTGAAGCCGGGCAGTAAATTCTGCTCGGAATGCGGGCAGGCGCTCTCCTGACTTATATATCCCAAAACGGCGGCGTGGAGCTTAGGTAGCTTTGCGCCGCCGTTTTTTATGCACCGTGTGGAGTGAAGCGGTTGAAATCTTCGGCGAATTCTTGTATGATAAGGGAAAAGAAAGGCGGGGATGATGATGAATATCACGGTTTATCTCGGTGCGAACGCAGGCAATGACCCCAAGCTGCAAGAGGCGGTGGAGGCGCTCGGCAAGTGGATCGGCGAAAACGGGCATGACCTCATTTACGGCGGCTCAAAATGCGGACTAATGGGGGCGATCGCCGAAAGCGTGCTGCAAAACGGCGGCAAAGTGACCGGCGTGGAGCCGCAGTTTTTTGTGGACTCCGAGCTGCAGCACGACGGGCTGACGGAGCTTATTGTGACAAAGGACATGACGGACAGAAAGACGAAAATGATTGAGCTCGGCGACGCGTTTATCGCGTTCCCGGGCGGCACGGGCACGCTGGAGGAAATTGCGGAAGTGATGTCGAAGGTATCGCTGAAGCATTTAGACGCGCCGTGCATTCTTTATAATCTCAACGGATATTACGACGGGCTGAAGGCGCTTTTAGGGCACATGATTGAGATGGGGCTTTCGACCAAGAAGCGGCAAGAGGGTGTTTATTTTGCCGACACGTTAGAGGAGATCGAACGCATTTTATCGGAAAAGTGAGCGAAATAACGACACCTGTTTGCTGCCGGACTTGCATGGTGAGGATTCGTCCGCTATAATAAACGCAGAACGAGCGCAAAGGAGTGCTGCTTTATGGCAAAGACGAATAAGACACCGAAGGCGGAGGACAACGCCGAGCTGCGGACGATTTCGCTTTTGAAAATTCTGAACACATACAGCGACGAAAACCACGAGCTTTCTACAAAAAACATTATGGATAAGCTCCAAAAGGAATGCGGCGTTGCGGTGCACCGCACGACTGTCGGCAAGAACATCAAGCAGCTTGTGGACTGCGGCTTTGATATTTACACGCACAAGACGACGCAGAACCGCTATTACCTTGCGAGCCGCTTATTTGAGATGCCGGAATTGAAGCTGCTTGCAGACGCGGTGGAATCTGCGGGGTTCATCACCGAAAAGAAAAGCGAGGAGCTGATTGAAAAGCTTTGCCGGCTGACGAGCGTTTATGAGGCCGAGGCTTTGCAGGAGGGTTTTTGCGCGAACAACGGGAAATCCTGCAATGAGAGCATTTATTATATTGCGGACACGATCAACGCGGCTATTGCAAAGCGGAAGAAAATTGCGTTTTACTATTTTCATTACGGTCCGGGCAAGAACCGTGTGCTGAAAAACGACGGGAAGCCGTATGTTTTCAGCCCATATAAACTTGTATGGAATACAGATGAATATTACGTTGTGGGGTATTCCGACAAGCACGAAAAGCTTGTGAGCTTTCGAGTGGATCGTATTGACCGTTGCCCGGAGATTTTAGATGAGGACGCGGAGCCGCGGCCCGAAAAAGAGGTGTTAATGCGGCATATCCGCACGATGACAAGCATGTATGACAGCCGCCGCGAGCGCGTGACGCTTTTGTGTGACAACGCGATGATGAATGCGGTGGTGGACGCATTCGGCGAGAATGTGGAAACAAAGGCCTTTGGCGACGATGCGTTTACCGTGGAAACGGAGACGGCGGCAAGCCCTGTCTTTTACCGCTGGGTGTTCGGCTACGGTGGGAAAATCCGAATCACGGAGCCGGAAAACGTGAAAAAGGAGTATGCCGAAATGGTGAAAAGCGCGGCAGAGGGGCTTTTACTTTTGTGATCGTCTGAAAATTTTTACGCTATGGCTTGCGTTTGGCGCTCTGTTTTGGAGAAACGTGAATGAAAAACACGCCGGCTTCATGTATCCGCAAGTAAAATCAAGCAGAGTGCGCTTTTTTTGCGGTATACTGAACGGGAAGCAGGAAGGAAGCGGTGCGCATGTGTGTATGGTACAAAAGCATTCAAACGCTTGTGGAGGAGATTGGCCGGTGCGGCGCGTAAAGTAAACAGCAGTCCGACCTTTGGCAGTTTGATGCACAAAGGTCGGGCCTTTTTTTGTGTTGAAGACAGAACGTGAATGTGCTATAATGAACCGTAAGATTTTGGGAAAGGGTCCGGCAATGTATAACTCCAAACGATTCGAAACGGTGAAAAATATGAGGGAAAACAAGAAAATATCGAATGCCGTGCAGGCGGTCATCGGCGTGTTGGCCGTGGTTTTGGCGGCGCTGATCGTTTGGATGATGGTGCTGGTCTCGGGCATTCAGGGCACGGCGCGCGTGGTGAACTATGCGGGCCTTGTGCGCGGCGAAACGCAACGCCTTGTCAAAATGGAGATTGCGGGTCAAGCGGAGGACGGGATGATGGAGAGCGTGGAATCGTTTATCAACGGTCTGCGCTTCGGCGATGACGAGCTTACCCTTGTGCGATTGGACGACAAGAGTTTTCAGACGAAAATGGAAGAGCTGGCTTCTTGCTTCGAAAGCCTGAAGCAGGAGATTTATCTTGTGCGCGAAAAGGGTTTTGAGAAAACCGACATCATCGACAAAAGCGAAAGGTTTTTCGGCATTTGCGATGAGGCGACGGGCCTTGCGGAGGAATATTCGCAAATGCGCGCGTCCTCTTTGGCGGTTTTGGAGCGGTACATCACGGCGGACATCGTAGTTTTGATGATGCTGATCGGTTATGAGTTTATCAAGGCGCTGCACTACGCCGCCATGAACCACGCTTTGCAGAAAAAGGTGTACATGGACGAAGCGACGGGGCTGCCGAACAAAAATAAATGTGAGGAGCTATTGAGCGCGCCGGAGATTATCACGATGCCCGTGGGTGTTTGCAGTTTTGACCTCAACAATTTGAGACGCATAAACAACAGCATGGGCCACGAAAAGGGCGACGCGTACATTCGCATTTTTGCGGAGCTGGTGCGCGAGGCGGTGCCGGCGCATTACTTTGTGGGTCGCGCGGGCGGCGACGAATTCATCGCCATTATGGACGGCGCGGACAAGGAAGAAATGCAGCGATGCTTACAGCTTATCCGCGACCGTGTGGACACGTACAATGCGGCGAACCCCGATTTTCCGGTGAGCTACGCGGTGGGCATTTCGGTCTCCGACGAGAACGAAAACTGCACGATGCGCGATTTGTATATCTTCGCAGACAAAAACATGTATATCAACAAAAACCACGTGAAGCGCGAGGAAGCATTGGCCGAAAAGAAGCTGGATCGCAGGCTGCTGAAAAGCATGAAAAAATATGGCAGCAACTTTTCCGATTGCCTGTACTGCGACGCTAAGCAGGACGCTTACCGGGTGATTCGTGCAAGCGAGGCATTTTTCCTTGCGGCGGACGGCAGTTATTCCGGCGCTGTGGAGCAGATTGCAGAAGAACGCGTGGCGCAGGAAGACCGCAAGGCGGTGCGCAGCAGATTACAGCTGCCGGCGCTGTGCGAGGCGCTTTCCGAAAAGAACCGCGTGGTGGAATTGCAGCACAAGATTTTCGGCGCGAACAGTGCCGACTACGGGCGACTGACGGCGATTTTTGTGGATGCAGACCCGGACGGCACGCTGCACCATTTTTTACTGGCGTTTGAGACGATCGACAGTGTGCAGCCGGAGACGGACGCCAAGCAGCAACTGACGCAGTATTACGAGCAGCTGAAGCAGTCCATTTTGGAAAACGACAGTTACGTGGATGCGATGCTGGAGACTGCGGATGCGGTATACTCCGTGAATCTGACGGATGATCTGGTGGAGCGCGATTTCCGTCGTGAACGCGGCGCAGACACCTTTATTGAGGACTTGAAAGCACCGTGTTTGTACGGCGAATATTGCCACCGTCATTCTATGCTGATTTTGCCCGAAACGATGGGCAGCTACCGGTTAATCGACACGGCCGAAAAGCTTTTGGAGCGCTATGCGAGCGGAGAAAAGCAGGTGACGGTGGAATACTGTGAGCGCGTATCCGGCGGCGAGACACGCTGGATACAGAAAACGGCGCTGATGATGTCTTCACGCGTATACGATGCGAAGAGCGGTGAGGAAAAGCCGATGATCCACAGCCTTGTGCTGCTGAAAAACACCACGGAGTTCCATGCACAGGAGCAGAAGGAGCACGAGCGCTTGCGGGCTGAGGTGGACGAAGCAACGCTGGCGAATAAAGCGAAGACGGAGTTTCTTTCCCGCATGAGCCACGATATCCGCACGCCGATCAACGGCGTGATGGGTATGCTGGAGATTATCAAGAAAAATCGTGAAGATCATGAGCGCGTGGACGACTGCCTTGAAAAGATCCATGTTTCCTCCGAGCACCTGCTGTCGCTCATCAACGATGTTTTGAATATGAGCAAGCTGGAATCCGGCCATATGGAGCCGGAGCATGTGCCGTTTGACCTTGACGATGTGATGAAGGACGTCCGCGCGCTGAACGAGGCGCAGGTGGCGAAAACGAGTATTGTGTATACCTACAGCAAGATTTTGTTTGCGCACGCAAAGCTTATCGGCAGCCCGCTGCATCTGCGGCAGATCTTATTGAATCTGTTCAGCAACGCGGCGAAATACAATAAAGAAAATGGCACGATCAAAACGTATGCGGAGGAGATTGCCTGTGACGAAAACACGGCGACATTCCGCTTTACGATACGTGATACAGGCATCGGTATGAGCGAAGATTTTGTGAACAACGAGCTTTTTGAGCCGTTTACACAGGAAAAGCAGGGCGCCCGCACACAGTATCAGGGCACGGGCCTCGGCATGTCTATCGTGAAGGAGCTCATCGAGAAGATGAACGGCACCATCACGGTGGAAAGCGTGCTCGGCGAAGGCTCTGCGTTTACGGTGACGCTGCCGTTTGAGATCGACAAGCATCCCTCTGCGCAGGCGGCGGCGAATGGCGCGGCGGACGAAACGGCTCTGCACGGGCTGAAAGTGCTGCTGGCCGAAGACAACGAACTCAACATGGAGATTGCGGAATTCTTCCTGGAAGACATGGGTGCCGAAACGATGCAGGCGTGGAACGGCAAAGAGGCCGTGGAGGCCTTCCGAAACTCCGCGCCGGGCGAGATCGGCGTGATCTTAATGGACATCATGATGCCGGTGATGGACGGCCTTGAGGCGGTGCAGCGCATTCGTGCGCTGGATCGGCCGGATGCGAAAACGGTGCCGATCATCGCGATGACAGCGAACGCGTTTTCGGAAGATGTGGAGCGCAGCCGCAAAGCCGGTATGACGGAGCATCTCTCGAAGCCGCTGAATGCCGAAACGCTGAAAAAAGCGATCTTACGGAACATATAACCCGTGCGGTAAAGACAAATATTCGTTAAGGGCGGCGAAGAGCTGCCCTTTTTTCGTGTACCGACACTTGATTTTTCTTTTTGTTGTGGTATACTCATTTGGGAGTATTAGAATCAATTCTAAAACAGGGAAAAGAGGGGTATAAATGGCAAACCGCAACGAAAAGGAGGCCTCGCGCAAGCGAATTCTTTCTACCTGTGTGCGTCTGTTTTTGGAGCAGGGATTTAAGCATACACCGCCGAAGCAGATTTTGACGGAAGCGGATGTTTCCGCGGGCACGTTTTATAATTTGTACCGCACGAAAGCCGGTGTGCTTACCGAGCTGACCGAGTTCATGTTTCAAAATCAGTTTACTATCGCGGGGCAGATTGTGCAGGGGGAGACAGACCCCGTAAAGCTCTACGCGGTGGAGACGGCGATTCAGCTGACGCTGGCAGAGCTGAACGAGAACCTGCGCCAAATTTACGTGGAGGCGTACACGCTGCCGGAAAATTTGGAAATCATCCACAGGATGACGGCCGAAATGCTGCACCGTATTTTCGGCGCGTATATGCCCGGGTACAGTGTGAGCGATTTTTATGAGTCGGACATCGGTTCGGCGGCGATTATGCGCGGATATATGGCGCGTCCGTGCGACGTGTATTTTACGCTGGAACGCAAGTTAGAGCGCTTTTTGCAGCTGACGCTGCGCATTTATTGCGTGCCGGAGGAAAAACAGCGGGAGGTTATGGCACTGATTGCAAGCCTCGACATCCGTGCCATTGCAAACGAAGTGATGCAAAAGCTGTTTGCCGCGCTTGAGATGCACTATGAATTCACGCTCGGCGAAGAGGCAAAGCAAATTTGATTAAAAAAGAGCCGCACAGACGGATATGCACCCGGTTTTCTGGGCACAGGTTCAAAATTGAAAAATTTGGTTTCCATCGTGGATGCTTCCCTGAATGCAGAGGAAAGCGCAAATATTTGTTGAGTGTGCTGTCGAAATTCATTGAAAACAGCAAAATTCTGTGCTAAACTTAGAGCATAAACACCGGGCGGAATATAACGTGCGGAAACCATTGAAAAGGAGCAATTATTTATGGGTCTTATTAAGGCAGCTGTCGGCGCCGCGGGCGGTGTTATGGCGGATCAGTGGAAAGAATTTTTCTATTGCGAATCGATGCCGAAAGAGGTGCTTGTCACAAAGGGTGTAAAGCGCACGAGCGGGCGTTCCTCCAATACGCGCGGCAGTGACAACATCATCACGAGCGGCTCCGGCATTGCGGTGGCAGACGGCCAGTGCATGATGATCGTGGAGCAGGGCAGAGTGGTGGAGCTTTGCGCGGAGCCGGGTGAATTCACCTATGACGCTTCGAGCGAGCCTTCTGTTTTCTCCGGCTCTCTCAGTGCGGGCATTAAAAACACCTTTGCGCAGATCGGCAAGCGTTTTACGTATGGCGGCGACGCCGGCAAAGATCAGCGCGTATATTATTTTAATACGAAGGAACTCATCGACAATAAATTCGGCACGCCGAACCCCATTCCGTTCCGCGTGGTCGATAACAAGATCGGGCTGGACGTGGACGTTTCCGTCCGCTGCTCCGGCGTATATTCGTACCGCATTGCGGACCCGCTTTTGTTCTACACGAATGTGTGCGGCAATGTGGAACAGGAATATACCCGCGACGAATTGGACAGCCAGCTGAAGCACGAGTTCATCAGCGCTTTGCAGCCGGCGTTCGGCAAGCTTTCCGACCTCGGTTTGCGTCCGAACCAGATTGTGGCACACAACACGGAGTTGGAAGACGCCATGAATACGGCGCTTTCCGCAAAATGGAGCGAGCTGCGCGGCTTGACAGTCGTCAGCATTGCGCTTGGCTCCGTGACACTGCCGGACGAGGACGCCGAGATGATTAAGCAGGCACAGCGCACGGCGATGATGCGCGACCCGACTATGGCGGCGGCCACGCTCGTCGGCGCACAGGCGGACGCGATGAAAACGGCCGCGGGCAACTCTGCCGGTGCTATGAACGGCTTTATGGGCGTAAATATGGCTATGAATGCGGGCGGCATGAACGCACAGGCGCTGTACGGCATGGGTCAGCAGCAGGCGGCGCAGGCTGCGGACAGCTGGAAGTGCGCGTGCGGCACGGTGGTCAACGGCAATTTCTGCCCGAACTGCGGGGCAAAGAAGCCGGATAACGACGGCTGGACCTGCTCCTGCGGCAAAGTGAACAAAGGCAATTTCTGTGCAAACTGCGGCGCGAAAAAGCCGGAGGGCTTACCGAAGTACCGCTGTGACAAGTGCGGCTGGGAGCCGGAAGACCCCGCGCACCCGCCAAAGTTCTGCCCGCAGTGCGGCGATCCGTTTGATGAAAATGATCGTGCCTAAAGGTTGCGACCTGCGTTGAACTGTGAGGAGATGAGAGCAAATGGCGACAATTAAAGAATACAAATGCCCTTGCTGCGGCGGCGCTGTGGAATTTGACAGTAAAATTCAGAAGATAAAGTGCCCGTACTGCGACACGGAGTTTGACACCGAAGCGTTTACCGCGCACGAGGAAGAAGTACAAAACGCAAAGCCCGACGAAATGGACTGGGAGACCACGGCCGGCGGCGCTTGGGAGCAGGGCGAAGAAAGCACGCTGCGCAGTTACGTGTGCAACTCCTGCGGCGGCGAGATCGTTTGTGATGAAAACACGGCGGCGACCTCCTGTCCGTACTGCGGCAATCCGGTCGTGATGATGGGGCAGGTGAGCGGCGCTTTGAAGCCCGATTACGTGATTCCGTTCAAGATCGACAAAAAGGCGGCAAAGGAAGCCTTGCAGCGGCATTATAAGGGCAAAAAGCTGCTGCCGAAGATTTTCAAAAAAGAGAACCATATCGATGAGATCAAGGGCGTTTACGTGCCGTTTTGGCTGTTTGATGCCGATGCCGATGCGGATATTCGCTATAAAGCGACGCGTGTGCGCACCTGGAGCGACAGCGATTACGATTACACGGAAACAAGCTACTACTCGATAGGCCGCAGCGGTGATATCGGCTTTGACCGTGTGCCGGTGGACGGTTCCTCCAAGATGCCGGACGATTTGATGGAATCCATTGAGCCGTTCAAGTTTGAGGACGCGGTGGATTTTAAAACGGCGTATCTCGCGGGCTATCTTGCGGATAAGTACGACGTGACGGCCGAGCAGAGCATCGACCGTGCCAACGAGCGCATCAAGCGCTCCACGGAAGACGCATTCGCTTCCACGGTGAAGGGGTATCACTCCGTCACGACGGAGAATTCCTCCATTCGTCTGCACAACGGCAAGGCAAAGTACGCGCTTTACCCTGTGTGGCTTTTGAACACGACGTGGAAGGGCAAAAAGTATCTCTTTGCGATGAATGGGCAGACCGGCAAATTCGTCGGCGACCTGCCGGTGGATAACGGGCTGTACTTTAAGTGGCTTGGCGGGCTTACGGCAGGCTTCAGCGTGATTGCGCTGATTGCCTATTTCCTGTTCTGGCTGTTCTAAGGGGGTGCGGAGAATGAATAAAAAGCTTTTATCGGTATTTTTCGCCGTTCTTTTATGTGTAGTTGTGTCTGTTCCGGCGTTTGCCGATACGGCGGAGGACTACACGCCGCACCTGATCGACAACGCGGACCTTTTGACGGGCGAGGAAGAAAGTAATCTGCTCGCGAAGCTTGATGAGATCAGCGACCGGCTGAGCGTGGACGTTGCCGTTGTGACGGAAGACTCCATCGGCGACAAGACACCGCGTGAATATGCGGACGATTTTTACGATTATAATTCGTATAAGTATAACCCGGACGGCGTTCTGCTGCTTATCAGCATGGAAGAGCGCGACTGGTACATAACGACGACGGGCAGCGCCATTACGGCCATTACGGATGCGCGGCGCGGCAATATGGAGGATGCGTTTTTGAGCGACCTCAGCGGCGGCTACTATTATGACGCGTTTTCAACGTATGCCGATATGTGCGACAACTACATCTCGGGCGTGCAGAGCGGTTACTACGAGGAAGGCGAGGCATACGAGGAGAGCACCGTGGGGGATTTCCCGTGGGGCCCGGCGATTTTGGTTTCGCTTGCTATCGGCCTCGTCGCGGCGCTCGTTGTGACGGGCTTTATGCGCGGGCAGCTCAAGACCGTGCGCCGTAAGGCGGCAGCGTCGGATTATGTGCGTCCCGGCAGCATGAACGTGGCGTATGCAAACGACGTGTTCCTCTACTCGCACGTGAACCGCACGGCAAAGCCGAAGGACAACGATTCTTCCGGCGGCTCCGCAACGCACACGTCGTCCTCCGGCACGACCCACGGCGGTGGCGGCGGAAAGTTCTGATTTTGCCGGCAAGGCGATGATTCCGTTTACGACCTGCGGCGGCAGCGGTATGGGCTAATGCGTTTTAAACCATAGCTAAACCGTATAAATTCATAGAAATTAAATCCGCATTTCCGTAAAAACCGGGAATGCGGATTTTTAATTCTTGTTGTGAATAATAACGTAAAATTTAAGAAAGAAGAAAGGAAAATAGGTTGATTTTCAACTGAACTTCGTATATGATTAAAATAGAAACAGTATATACGGTACGTTCTGAAAATTAAAAATGGAGGAACTATTATGAAGAAAAAACTATTTGCAATCCTACTCAGCATTGTAATGGTAGCTGGACTCCTGCCTGCCACAGCACTGGCAGCGGAACCCACAGTCTACGACATCTGGGTAGACGGCGTACAGGTCACGTCTGAAAATAAGGATAATCTTTGCGGTGGAACAGTAAGCTATGACCCGGCCGCGCACACCTTGTCCTTGAACAATGCTACCCTTGACAACGACACCCTGTCGGACTACGGTATTAAAACGACTATCCCCAGTACGTTGAAGATACGGTTGACCGGGACAAATAGCATTACCCGAACCGATCCCGGCGGAGGAGTGGGAATATACCTCAATTACAGCAATTCTGTCGAGATTACCGGCGATGGAACACTGGTGATCAACGTTATCGGGGAAAACTACGATGGAATTAGCACAGGGGCTGACGTCAAGATTTCCGATAAAGCAAGGGTCATAATAAACTCTGAAGGCGGATTGGGCATAGCCGGAAGAATGGTCGAAATTGACGGGGCAACAGTGGATTCCACCGGCTTGTATGCCGGAATCGATGCCCATGGTCTGAAGATTGTAAACGGCGCCGATGTTACGCTTAAGGCGACTCAGGACGAACGCAACGGAGCATATATCAGGAAAGATCAAGAAGGGAGCGGCGGCGATATTGAACTTGCTGCATCTAAAATTAAAGCAACAAGCTATTATCCCGGTCTGTATGCTGCAGGTAATCTGACGGTTAACGGCGGCGAGGTAAACTGTACCTCTACTGCGGACGGTGCAATATGGGCAAAAGGCAATATTCTGATCAAAGGAGGCGCCAAAGTAACCACTGACGGTAAATACCCCATGGGCGGTAACGGTACTTTTACCGTAGAAGAAGCAGAGATTGATGCAAAGAATACGAGTGCGGACAATACCCCTGCAATTTCCGATAAATGTGTGCCTGTGATTGCCGATGGCTATCACCTGAACTATGCAAAAGCTGTAGACTCGGAAGGAACAGAAATTGACCTGCTTTCCAGCGGTACTCAGGACTTTGCAAAATATAAAAATGTTCATTTTATCACAAAGGCTGTCTATCCGGTTTCTTTCGTTGTAACGCCGGACGGTCTGACCAATGTTGTTGTTAAAGTGAATGGTCAGGAGGTTACCGGCTCTGTCAGTTTGGAAGCAGGAACTTACCCTGTTGAGGTAACAGCTGATAATTGCAAAGCGTATAGCGACAATATAACGATTACGTCTGATACGGCAACGCACACGCAGACGATTGCAATGGCTTATTTGCCTGCCGACTACACGAAAGTGGACGAGGCCATTGCCAAGGCAAATGCACTGAATAAAGACGCATATACAGACTTCACCGCAGTGGAAACGGCGATTAACGCAGTTGTGCGCGACAAGAACATAACGGAACAAGACGAGGTAGACGCAATGGCGAAGGCCATTGAAGATGCTATGGCCGCGTTGGTGGAAAAGCCCACAGAGACTCCGACCGCGACACCTACGGCAACACCTACGGCTGCGCCTTCTGCAAGCCCGACGGCGGCTCCGACCGCGACGCCTACGGCAACACCCACGGCTGTGCCTTCTGCAAGCCCGACGGCGGTTCCGACCGCGACGCCTACGGCAACACCCACGGCTGCACCTTCTGCAAGCCCGACGGCAACACCCACGGCTACACCTTCTGCAAGCCCGACGGCAGTCCCGACCGCGACGCCTACGGTAAAACCGACGGCTACGCCGACTCCGGCGCCGAAAGCAGACCCCAATAACCCGAAGACAGGCAGCAGTAATTTGCCGGTCGTTTTCGGCAGCGCGGCGCTCGTGCTGAGCGGAGGCGCGCTTGCAGCGGTGCTCATCTATAAAAAGAAGAGACACGAAAAGTAAAGTGAAAACCTAAAAGTAATGAACCCCCGCCCCGGAAATCGGCTTTGTGCCGGCACCCGGGGCGGGGGTTTTACATTCTTATTCAAAAAATATTTACGATTTACACGACACCGTGGTTGACACCCGTCCGGACCCGTGCTAAAATAAAATACGAATTCGTATTTTAGCGGGGTGGAGCGAAATGGAACGATATGCGTTTTTCCGGCAGCTTGGCAAGGCGGTGTACGGCATAGACGCAGCTTACGATGTGTTCTCGAAAAGTGCGCAGATCAAACCGAATATGCTGTGGCTGCTTTCGGCGCTGAACGACGGCGAGGGGCACACGCAAAAGCAGATCTGCTGGGACTGGGGATTCCCGAAAACGACGGTGAACACGCTTATCAAAGAGCTGGAAAAGGGCGGCTTTGTGGTGCAGAGCCCCATTCCCGGCGAGCGCAGGGAGCTTTCCGTAACGCTGACAGAAGCGGGCAGAGACTACGCGAATGAGGTTTTAAAGCCCGTGTATGAAGCAGAAGAACGGCTTTTTCGACTGTATTTTAAAGATAAAGACCCGGAATTTGTACAGGAGCTGTTCCGGTTTTCCGGCGTGATGCACCGCTATTTTACAACAGGGGAATTTGAAGAAACGGGGAGCGAGACATGAAAAAAATAAGCTGGCATGAACTGAAGCCGCAGGTGAAGGAAGTTTGGGTACTGAGCCTGCCGGCTATTTTAACGCAGATCACAACCATCGTGATGCAGTATATCGATTCCGCCATGGTGGGTTCGCTCGGCGCGAACGCTTCGGCGGCGATCGGTCTGGTATCCACGAGCACATGGCTGCTGGGCGGCATTACATACGCTGTTTCGGCGGGCTTTTCCGTGCAGGTGGCGCATAACATCGGCGCGGGAAATGATGCGGAAGCGAGAAGCGTGGTGCGTCACGGCCTGTGCACGGCGCTGTGCGTGGCAGGGATTTTGTGCGCGTTGGGGCTTTCCATCCACAGCATGCTGCCGACGTGGCTCGGCGGCGACCCGGCTATTCGTTACGATGCCTCGAAATACTTTATGGTGTACGCGCTGATGATCCCGTTTTCGCAGATCAACTCGCTGAACTCGTCGTTCTTGCAGTGCAGCGGCGATATGCTGACGCCGAGCATTTTAAACGCCGCCATGTGTTTACTCGATGTGGTGTTCAATACCATTTTCATTCCGCATTTCGGCGTGATGGGTGCGGGCATCGGCACGGCGAGTGCGTGTGCGGTCATCAGCCTGACGATGGCGTGGCGCTGCCTGTTGTGCAACCCGCATTTGCGGCTCAACCGCAAAGAGACCGAAAAGCACGGCTTTGACCCGGAAATTCTCAAAAAAGCTTTAAAGATCGGCCTTCCGGTCGGCGTGCAGGAGATCGCCATGTGCAGCGCGCAGGTCGTCGCGACTATGATCATTGCGCCGCTCGGTGCAGTCTCCATCGCGGCAAACTCCTTCGCCGTGACGGCAGAGAGCTTGTGCTACATGCCGGGCTACGGTATCGGCTCGGCGGCGACGACGCTCGTCGGGCGCAACATCGGCGCGGGAAAGACCGACCTTGCCAAGCGCTACGGCAACATCTGTATCGTGATGGGCGCGGGCTTTATGGCGATAACGGGACTTTTGATGATGTTCCTGTGCCCGTTTGTATTCAGCATTTTGACGCCCGATCTCTCCGTCCGCGCGCTTGCGGCGCAGGCGTTGCGCATCGGGTTGCTGGCTGAACCGCTGTACGGCGTTTCCATCGTTGCGGCGGGCGCACTGCGCGGCACCGGCGACACCTTCGTGCCGAGTATGATGAACCTCGGCAGTATTTGGGTGGTGCGCATCGGGCTTGCCCTGCTGCTCGTCGGCAATTTCGGTCTGCCGGGCATGTGGACGGCCATGGGGACGGAGCTTTGCGTGCGCGGCCTTTTGATGCTGTACCGTCAGAAAACAACAAAGTATTATAAAAAATATAATAAAACAACTGAAACGAGCGAACCCGAGCTGTTAGAAGCTGCGGAAGGCTGAAAAGCGCTGCGAAAGGACGCTCGATACGGAAAATACGGAGCATACGGTAACGGCGCCGCACAGGGTAAATTATCTCTGTGCGGCGCCGTTTTGCTTGTGATTCAAATTTTAAAGCTGTGGGTAGATCTCCTCAAAGACGGCGCGCAGCAGTGCACCGGCATCGCGGCTTTCGGCGGTGACGGTGACAACGGCGTTTTTGTCGCGCATCAAAATGACGAACTGGCCGTATTTGCCGTCGGCGCGGAAGGAACCCTCGGGGCCTGCCCAGAAGAGGTAGCCGTAACCCTCGCTGCCGTTTTCGACCTGTTTTGAGGTCGCTTCTTTGACCCACTCGGCGGTGATGAGCTGCTTGCCGTTCCATTCGCCGTTTTGCAATAATAGCTGACCGAACAGGTGCAGCTCGTCAATGGTGAGGAACAGACCGCCCGCGCCGAAGGTCTGACCGTTCGGGTCATTTTCCCATGTGGGCAGCTGAATGCCCATCGGCGCGAACATGCGCGGCATCAGGTAATGGACAAGGTCGCAGCCCGCGCGGCGCTGCACGAGAATGCCGGCAAGGTATGGGCCGACGTTGTTGTACACGAATTTTTCGCCCGGCGCGTACACGAACGGCTGACGAAGCGCAAGGCGCACCCAGTTGCGGTCTTCATAGTACGGGCGTTCGCCGCCCATTAAAAAGCTCTTTTCCTGTCCGAGACACATGGTGAGCAAATCGCGCACCGTGGCGGCCTTTAAGTTGTCGGAAACGATTTCGGGTAGGTCATCCTTGAATGTGTCCGTGAGCTTTTCGTCGATGGAGAGCAGGCCCTCTTTTTGCGCAATGCCGACTGCCATAGAAGTAAAGCTTTTGCTTGCGGAATACACATTGCGGCGGCAGGCATCGTCCCACAGCTTGCGGGCCAGCTGCGTGCCGTTTTGCGAGACCACAACGCCGAGTGCGCGAAGCGGCACTGCACGGCTTTCAAATTCGGTAAGATCGATCATAGTAAACGCCTCCTAAATGAAATCGAGTTGGTGTAAAGGGAACGAATAAAGTCTTTGGTCAAACAATACCACAATAAAAATGCCGATGCAAGTATTTTTGGCTAAAATAAGATTTTCGGAGAAAATTTGAAGTTTTTTTAAAAAAGGGGTTGACATATTGCACTTTTGAGCTTATAATAATGAAGCTGTTTGAGAAATGCGCTTGTAGCTCAGCTGGATAGAGTGACTGGCTACGAACCAGTAGGTCAGGGGTTCGAGTCCCTTCAAGCGCGCCAAGGAATCCACAAAGATTTCGGTCTTTGTGGATTTTTTCTGTTTTAAAATAGATTTTATCGGTTAAAAGATTTATAAAGCTGAATGTATTTGGTTGATTCAACAAATTACTTTTGTCTTCCGACCTTGTGCGAAAGAAATACGCATTTTTACTTGCTACATCTTGCATATGTGTGTATAATAAAAAATATTATTCTGCGTTTTTCGACTTTGCCTGACAGAAAAGTGAAAAACGCATTAAATTTGAGAAACGAAAGTTGGAAGATCATGTTAGAGATCATAGCTGCCGTAAACAAAGCGGTGAACGATTTTATCTGGGGTGTTCCGGCCATGGCCTGCATCATCGGCGTAGGCTTGCTTTTAAGCTTCCGCACGCGCTTTTTGCAGATCCGCAAATTCCCCTATGCCATGCGCACCACGGCAGGGCGCATGTTCCGAAAAAAAGATGCCTCGGACGGTTCCATGACGCCGTTTCAGGCTGTATGCACGGCGCTGGCCGGCACAGTGGGCACGGGCAACATTGCCGGTGTGGCGGGCGCTATTGCGATAGGCGGCCCGGGCGCGGTATTCTGGATGTGGTGTTCCGCACTGCTCGGTATGTGCACAAAGTTTGCGGAAGTTACGTTGGCGGTACATTTTCGTGAGCGCAGCAAAACCGGCGAGTGGGTCGGCGGGCCGATGTATTACATTAAAAACGGCCTCGGTAGGCACTGGCAATTTTTGGCGGTGCTGTATTCGCTGTTCGGCGCGCTGACGGTGTTTGGTACCGGAAACGCTACGCAGGTGAACACCATTGTAACCGCTATCGATACGGCGCTGACGCAGTACAATGTGATTGGCGCGGACCACATTCCCACGGTGAACCTTGTCATCGGCATTTTATGCGCAATGCTCGTTGCCATGGTGCTACTGGGCGGCATCAAGCGCATCGGCAGTGTGAGCGAAAAACTCGTGCCGTTTATGGCGCTTTTGTATGTGCTTTTGGGGCTTGGCGTGGTTGTCCTGAACATTACGCGTCTGCCGGAGGTACTGGCATCGATCGTTGTTGGCGCGTTTAACCCGAAGGCTTTCACGGGCGGTGCCATCGGCAGTCTGTTCATCAGCATGCAGCGCGGCGTTTCCCGCGGCATTTTCTCCAACGAGGCCGGCCTCGGCACGGGTTCTATCGCGCATGCCTGCGCCGATACGAAAAAGCCTGTAAAACAGGGTGTGTTTGGCATTTTTGAGGTTTTTGTCGATACCATCGTCATCTGCACATTGACGGCGCTTGTCATTTTGTGCAGCGGCACGGCGGTGAATTACGGCACTATGGCGGGCGCAGACCTGACGATTTCCGGCTTTACGACGACCTACGGCAGTTGGGCTTCCATTTTCTCTGCGGTCGCTCTGTGCTGCTTCGCGTTCTCGACCATCATCGGCTGGGGCCTTTACGGCTCGCGTTTTGTGGAATTTCTGTTCCGCACCAGTAAGGCCGTGCGCCCGTTCCTCGTCATTTATTCGTTCGTCGCAATCCTCGGCGCAACCGTCAACCTTGACCTGCTGTGGAACATCGCCGATACCTTTAACGGCCTGATGAGTATTCCGAATCTTATCGCGTTGTTATTGCTTTCCGGCACGGTGGTGAAGCTGACAAAGGAATTTTTTGCGAAAGAAGACGGGCGTAAGCTCAAAAAATAACAGAAAAATAACAGATAGTATGCGGAAAATTGCCGGGGCAAGTGCGCTCCGGCGATTTTTTGTATGTGAAAATGTCGTAGAATCGCCCGAGCCATTTGGTGAGTTTGTTAGAAAGTTGCAAAATATGGCAGAGATTGCCGAAAAACTATTTAAATGTTCAACGGATTACGATATACTCTTGTCAAGAAGTTTGTTCGGCGCAGAGAGGGGACGAAAACATGAAAAAACGGCGATATTTTGCGGGTGCTGCGGCAATTCTCTTTTTACTTTTGCTTTGCGGATTTGCCCCGCAGAGCATCACGGAAGACAAGGATGCGCAGGTTTTACTGTATGAAACTTATGGTGAAAGCGAGATACTGGTCTACACCGGTCGTACGACGGTGCTGTATCGCCCGGACGGTCGTTCTGCCGAAGCACCGTTTAACGGGCAATATGCCGTTTTGCATGGCGATACCGTGACGGTTTTCGCCGAAACGGAGGAGTTCCTTGCCGTGGAGCGCTTCAGTGCGGAAACACTGGAGGAAACAGACCTGTTCGCTTTGCCTGTGACGAGCGGCCTGCGCTTTGCGGAAAGCGACAGCGCGGGCAGGCTTTATGCTGTTACCTACGGCGCGCCGAGTACATTGCAAGTGTTTGACGCAGCGGGTGAGCCCCTAACGGAATTCATGTTTGAAGACAAAATTTTCGGCATACAGACGGTGGATAGTACGCTTTATGTGCTGCTTTCGGAAAGTGCCGTGCAGCTTTCGCTTGCGGGAAATGTGCCGACACTTTCCGGCACGGCGTTTACCTATGCGCCGGCTGCGCGGCCGTATAAGCTGCTTGGCAGCGACGTGTACGTCAACATGCAGGGCGAAGTGCGCCTGTTTTCCGGAGAAGAGTGGGCGGAAGACACGATCGTGACGGAGGCCGTTTTGAGCGGCGACATGCTCTACTGGCTTTCGGACACCTCGGAGGTCTCGCGCGTGTGCCGCGGCGACAAGGCGGAGTTCTTCACGCTTTCCGGCGAAGCGGCTGCACTCACCGCAAATGCAGCGATCATCTGGCAAAACGGCGCACTGTGCAGAGAGCCGTTCGGTACATTTGTGCAGCCTACGCCCACACCTTCGCCCATCCCGACACCTACGCCGGAGCCGACCGCGACCCCAAAGCCCTCTAAAACGCCGAAGCCGACGGCTACCCCAAAATCGAGCACGACGCCGAAACCGACGGCTACACCGAAACCGAGCACGGCGCCGAAGCCAACGGCTACATCGAAACCGACCGCCACGCCGGATCCGGATGTCACGGCGAAGTTGCGTGTTTCCGGCCACATTTTGTACGCAGAACCGGGTGTTACGGCAGCAAAGCTACGGGCAGCGTTCCCACAGGCGGAAGTGGAAGTGTACACGTCATCCTCCGCAGCGGCCTCCGGCAGGCTGAAAACCGGCATGAGCGTGCTGATCGACGACAAGCTGTATACGGTCATTGTGCCCGGCGACATCAACGCTTCCGGCACCGTGAATACGGCCGATATGCGTCTTTTGCAGCGTGTGCTCGTCGGGGAGACGGAACTGACCGACACAGCTGCGCTTGCTGCCGATTTAAACGAAAACGGCAGGCCCGATGCCGCAGACCTTGTTCTGCTCGACGCCAAAATGCAGCGGGACTAAACCGCATAAAATGGAGATGCCATGGACATAAAAGCCGACGCATATATTGCTTTGACGATGTGTATTATGTCGTCGGGCAGATCAGAAACAGAGGCGGCGATTCCATAGCGCTTATGTTCCGCTTTGACCCGGGAGCGCGCAAGGCCGAGTATGTCGCCTACGCAAATGTAGGCGAGGGCACATGGACGGGCTATGGGGCTAATCCCATGGGTTGAAGCAAATTAAAAGCCCCCATCAGCCTTAATTTCAGCGCGATGGGGGAGAGAATGTTCAAAAATAGTCATTTGGATAAAAAGAAAAACCTCAGAAACCGAAGTTCCTGAGGTTTTGGTGGGCGCTAACGGACTTGAACCGGGACGAAAGGTATTTTTGAGGGAAAAAAGCCTTTTCAAATCTTTAAAAAGCCCAGTGTTTATGCGGGTTTTATTACTTGTAGGTAAAAGGGTGCTTTTGCCGCTTGCGGGTGAAAGTGTGTTATAAAGTGTGTTGTTTTTTCGGGCACGGAAGCGGTGTGCTGCCGTGTTGTGCCCCTATAAGCTCTGCCGGCGTTTTGTCGGCGGGGCTTTTTAGCATTCAAGAATATCTTTCCAGTTTTCAGGAAATCCCATTCGCTTTTGTATTTTCGATGCTGTTTTACTCGGCAAGGTTGAGAAGTGCGCAGTGAGAACGGCGTCTAAGCCTATGACGAAAGATTTGAACTCTTCTTTCGGGAGAAGATAATGCAAGGCGATCACTACGGCGAACAGATCCTGCTTACCGTACATGTAGACCGTACCACGCTTCGGAATTTTCAATTCGGCATGAATGGGCATATCGTCGATGGTCATGCGTGGCTTAAAGGCGTATACGCGTTCGCCATGCGCACAGATATTGCGAAACTTGGTGAGAACCTGAAGCATGGAAGCAAGCGTTTTAGGGTTAACAGGGCCGCCGAACTGCCGCGCGATTTGGCTTTGCAGCTTTGGCTGTGAAAAGCTGTACATTTTCGAGATGTTGCCAAAGGTCAGCGCGTGGATTAACACCCAAAACGGAACTTCTCCGTACTTCGACAGGTTGTAGGAAATATATTCATGCTTCGGTTTTCTGAGTTGGTCCAGCACCATGACAAGGTATTCGTTTACCTGATTTTGATGCTGCGCATAGTTGTAGTTGTTGGCGTTCAGATAGTCTTTTTGGCGATCTCCGTAAAGGGAGCAAAACGTATAAGAATAAAGGGATTTCATGTGTCGCTCAATACCAACTATTTGATGCAGGAACATATCGCGCAAAGACTGGTCAAGCATATAAAGGACGACGATGTGCGTGAATTCTGTGCCGGGTATGTAGTTATCGTTTGGCCCGATCTTGAAAATGTCTTTGTATGCGGAAACACCGGCATAGTAGCTATACCGTTTCAAAGCTGAAATTGCGGCTTCTTCATCGGCGATGACCAGACCTTTTTTCTTTAGGTGTTCAATTTGTTCTTCGTAGGTGTAGAACTTCTTCATGCTAACTCCTTGATAAACAAAAAAGCCCCTACGCAAAGCGCAGAGACTTTTCTGGGGTTGCAGGCCCGCAGGCTACTGCAACACAATCACTGAAAGAAATGATACCATAGATTATGGGCAAAAGTCAATACTTTTTGCTCAAATTCCGGTACATTCTTTCCGCTTTATAGCTTATGCGTTTTGGTCGAAATATATGCGCTGTGGTTACGTTTTTATTTGCGGCTTCCGTATGCAAAGCCGAGAGCTATATAATAAGCCCCCATTCCTTTTTGCAGTCCTCCAAGGTGTAGGAAACGTCTTTTTCGGGGTCGTTCTCGTACTCGTCTACGAGTTTTTCGCAGAAAGCGGCATCTTCAAGCTCCGGCGTTATTTCAGGCATCGGGCTTGACCTCCTCATATTCTACCAGGTTGCCGGGTTGGCACTGGAGCAGGGCGCACAGGCGGTCAATATCATCTCTAAGCGAATTTGCTGAAACAACGTCACCTTTTTTCTCGTATGACAGAATGGAATTAACCGCGTCGCCTACTACCAACCGGGCGATAAGTACATGATTATCGTTGCTTTTGTCACGAAGCGAAAGTTCGGAAGCGGCACGCGTGCAGCTAATTTGTGCCCGCCGGTTGAGCCGAACCAATTTCGATGAGCAAGGCAATGACACCGGCGGCATAAGGTAACACCGATGTTCAACTCGCGCTCCTTTTGCGGAAAATAGGAACGGGGAAGAATGTGGTGCGCGTTTACGCCAACTGCTCCACCAATCCGGCATGTATGTCCGTCTCTTTCTTGCACCGCATGAGACCATTCGCTAATATTGGGGTATTTTGCTTTTAGTGGTAAAGCCATGCTTTCCCCTTATATCCGTTCATTCGTGTCGTTCATGATGAATTCTGCGGAGAAGGAGCAGTTCAGCGCTTCGGCGATCTCGCGCAGCTCCTTTTCAGAGAAGTTATCACGAGACATTTTATTTGACATGTTCTGACGGGACTGCCCGGTCAATGCGGCGAGCTGGGCGATGGTCATGTTTCTGCGGTTCAGGATCACCTTTATTTTTTCTCCCATTGTTAAAGACATAATAACACCTACCTTTTTCTAACTCTAATTATAACGTGTACATTATAAAATGTCAATCGTCAAAAATATTTTTCAAAATAAATTAAAAAGTTGCAAATAACGCTTGACAAACGAAACTTTTTAGTGTATACTATAATCACAAGGTAAGGGAAACGACAAAGCCGGGGTTAACGACTTGAAAGCCCTCAGATAGGTGGAATATAGCAGCGTAAGCGTCCTGGCTCCCGAACTCTTGTTAAAGCCCGACGGTTCGACGGCTCCCAGAGAAAGCCGCCCCGGTAGGTACCGGGCAAACACCGGTTAGTCAGTGAACCAGAAACATGACGCTTCGCGGATTGACGCGGGGGAGCGGCATAACCCGTTCTTCCAAAAGTCCGAGCGCCGCCCCTCGCATCGGGGGCAAGCCCTTCGGGGCGATAACGCAAACGACGGAAAGGAGCAGCAACCATGAGCAAGAAAGACCTGAAGAAAGCGGTATACCGTCTGCGGGAGCTGGAAGCGCAGGCGGGGGAGATCGCGCAGGAGATCGACATGCTGAAGGACGCCATTAAAGCGGAGATGACTACGCAGAACGTAACGGAAATGCAGGTGGACGTTTTTCGCATCCGCTGGGCGAGCGTGCAAAGCTGCCGATTTGACAGCGCCGCTTTCAAGCGTGCTATGCCGGACCTGTACGGCAGCTTCCTTCGGCAGACGGAGACGCGCCGGTTCTCGGTACAATGAAAAATCCCCCTGCAAAGCTCCGGTAAAGCGATGCAAGGGGAAAAGCCGCTGAAACGGCAGCCGTTAAAACGACCTTAGACACCCACAGTATAACACAACAGCCCCCAAACAGCAAGCCCCCGCAGCCGAAAAGAACGGTTGTGGGGGTGTTGTTTTTCCCGCGCGTACTCGTGTCATGAAATTCACTTAAAGCCGTGGAAATCGCGTTCCAGAAGCTCTGTGACGCGCTCGGGGTTGCTGCCTTTAGCGCTCCATGCGGAGAACGACGTGGAAACGGAATAAGCGTATTCTTCCCGGAAGCCGTTTAAAAGGCGGCGGGCTTCGGGCTTTCGCATGTTGCGCAGCGCCCGGGATTCCAACTGCCGCACGCCCGCTTTCGTTATGCCGAGCGTTTCGGCGCACTGCCCGCGCGTCTGGTTCAAGTAGAAACGGGTCTTCAAAACGCGCTGCTCTACCGGGTCGCAGGTCTCCCGCATGGCGGTTTCAAGCGCCGTGTGCAGGGCGGCGGTGTAGCAGTCGTCTTCCACGTCCGTGATCTGCTGCGCCGCTTCCGGGTCTTCTATCGCGTCGGAAAGCGGGGCGTCGTTATCTTCACCGGCGGGCGCGTCAAAGCTCAGGCAGTCGTCGAGCGGATTGCGCTTCGTATTTCCGTAGCCCAAAAGCTGGGCAAAGGCGTTTTTCAGCGGGTAGGAAAGATAGGTGGTGAATTTATACGCCCGCTCCGGCTTGAACGCCGCAAGAGCTTTTCGGAACGCGCAGTAGGTCTCTTGCTGGAGGTCTTCAAGTGTCACGCCGCGCCTGGAGAGCTTCGCGGGGTCGTGCCTGCGGTAAACGTGCCCCGCCGCTGCCATGCAGAATGGCTTCACCGCTTCCCATAAATCAAAGAGCGCCCGCCGGTCACCCTGCCGCGCCAATGCGGCAATCTGTTCGTTTGTCATGAATTCTCCTTTTTTTGCGTGAAACACGAAGGGCGCAGAGGTTAAGTCTTGTACAAGTCTTGCACGCTTTCCGTCAGAGAGACGCAGAGTGGTCAAATCTTAACTTTTCCCAGTGTTTATGCGGGCCCCAAGATTTGACACTGTGGTCAACTCTTGATTTAAGTCTTGTCACCTGAACACTAAGTCTCGACCACCCTGACAAATCTTGAGAGATAGATATAATCTATATTTTTTTAAGATTTGACCACTTTTCAAGTGTCTGACGGTGGGGTGTATGTATCGGGTTCGGAAAACTCGGTCTTTTCCACGACCCAAGGAGCGCCTTTGCCGCCCGGTTTCACGCGTATGGCAGAGGATGCGCACAGGTCTTCCTTTGCCCAGCGTATGGTGCGGAACGTGTAACCGTACTCTTTCAGCTTGGCTTCCATATCCTTTACCGCCATGCTGCACTCGTTTTCGTCCAGAACCTGCAAGAGCGCTTCTTTGCAGTCATTACAAAGCGTAGGGTTCTTGATCTCCGCCGCTGCCGCCAACATGTATTCCCGGTCGCGCTTCATGCTCGTTCCGCTGCGGTGGGGTTGACCGGCTTCGTCTATCGTGAACAAAACGGTCTCCTGCAAAGAGGCGTAGTTATTCTTCTCGTTCGAGAGGTAGCGCACGCCGGCTTCCTCCGTGTAGCCCATCATCAGCACGGAACGGGCGATGTCCCACAGGTCGGCGGTGTCGGCAATGCGGTCGCGCCCGGAAGCACCCTTGCGCTTGTTTGTATGGCAGATGATAAGAAACGTCGTGCCGTATTCTTCACCGAGGGAGATCAGCGGCGCCATACAATCGCGCATGGCGTTGCGGCTTCCCATGTTGATCTCCGGCGGAATGAACCCCTGCACGGGGTCGAAGACGCACAGCGCGGGGCGGAAGCGGCGGATAAACGATGCCATTTTGTGCGTGCCGAACTTGAAGTCCCGCAGCAGTCCTTCTTTGTCGGCGAGAAAATCGGGCGTCAGCACCTTCGTTTGGTCGGCTCCGGCTTCGCGCAGCTTGCGTTTTAGCTTCTGGCGCACGCTGTCCTCTGTGGTGAGAAACGCAACGGAAAGCGGCTTGCGGTCCGTGTCGGCGGTGTCGAGCAGGCTCTTTCGTCCGCTGCTCAATGCGGCGACGATGTTGCACCACAGCGTGGTTTTGCCCGTGCCGCCGTCGGCAGCTAATAAGGTGATTTGCCCTTTCGGCACCCAGCCTGGAATCAGCCACGCGGCTTCCCGCTCGTCAAAATCGCTGAGGGGGCGGAAGCACTCGAAAAACGCGTCCTCCGGGCTCTGTGCGGCCTCTTGTGCCGCTTCCGCATTGTGCGGGGTATAAACGGGCGTGGTGATCTGCAAGGCTTCCAAGCGGCGCAAAACGTCCTTTTTGCTGCCCTCCATGTCCACGACGTCGGAAATATCGCCGTGCGGCTTTAAATCCGTCCATTCCTGTGTGAGGTCCAGTATTTTCACTTCTGCGGCGTGCCCGAAAAGCGCCTGTGCTGCCCGCTCTGCGAACGCTTTGCCGGGCTCGTCGTTATCTTCAATGATCGTCACGCGCTTGCTTTCGAGCGCTGCGGTGAAATTCCCGTGCCATTTGGATGCGGCGCCGTCCGGCACGGAGACCGCCGTAAGCCCTATGCGGCGCAGTGTTTCAACGTCCTTTTCGCCCTCCACCATATAAAGCTCGGGCTTATCTGCCGCTTCCCACAGGTTGTAAAGTACCGGCTCCGCGCCGCCGCGCCCGATCTTCATCTCTTTGCCGTCCTTGTGCGACCACACGAAGGTTTTGCTGTCGCTTTCGGTGCGGTAGCGGGTCTTGCGGTACAGAAACGCCCCGTTTTCGTCGGTGTAGTCGTACTTCGCCACAAATTCGCGCTTTTCCTTCCGAGGCTTTTCTTCCTTTTTGAGAGATTCTGAAAAGAGGTCGGCGACCGTGATGCCGAGCGCCCCGCAGATTTTCTCCGTCGTGCATCCGGCGTGGCACTTTAAGAGCACGCGCCCGTTTTTGCCCTCTGTGACGGATAAGCTGTTTGATTTGTCTTCATGTGCCGGGCACCGTGCGGAACCGCCGTGGACGTTCTGCAGGCGTGCCTTAATTTCGTCTAAGGTCAAATTTTCACTTCCTTTTCAAAAAATGCCGAAAGCGGCGTTCAGCGCGCCGCTTGTGTTTATAGCTTTCTATCCCACACCAAAGCCGTGGTGAACAGCCTGCGCGCGTAGCTCAACGGCATGTGCTGCATCAGCTTCATGCTAGCGTCTATGCGTCCTTCCCGGCTATCTGCACTTGACTTTTCCGCCGGTTCGTGGTATCGTCTGGGTGAGGATTTATTTGTCTTTGCGTCTCGCTCGGTTGCCGCCGAACGGGGCGCTTTTTTTGTCCGGGGGTCTGTTACTTGCGGCATGACGGCAATGTTCCTTTCGCAGAAAAATAATCTATAAGCTCATTGCGGGGAATTTCTAAAAGCTCGCCGATGATTTCCATTTCATCAATTGTCCACGGCTTGTGCCCGTTGATGCGGGTGCAGACGTAGTTCACGCCGCGCCCAATGGCTTTTACAATGTCCGTCTGCGTTATGCCGCGCTCGAACATGCGGCCTTTTAATTTGTTCCATTTGACCATGGTTCACGCTTCCTTTCTGTGTGCGCCCGTCTTAAACAGGGCTTCGGCTTCTTTTCGCTCGGCTTCGGTTGCTTTGTCGATGTTCCGGATAAGCCAGTGGCGGAGTTTGTTGACCGTGTGCGGCACGTATTCTTGTTTCTCGTAGAGGTCCGGACGCTGTAAACGGCTTTTCAGCGCGTTTAATTGCCAACGGAAGTCCGACATGACGGGCACGTCTACGACGGGCACGGCCTGCCCTTTGAACCGCGAAAGACCGATGACCGGATATTCTTTCCCGCCTATGGGGTATGTACCTAATGAATTCTGCATGTTATTTCGTCCTTTCTGTAAGTAATACCGCTTTCATCGCTTCATAATCCACGCCGACGGCGTACAGGCTCGCAACGGCGTTTTCCTGCTTCTGGTAGGCGGAAAGCTCGTCCGCGGTCAGAAGATCCACCGCCCGGCGTTTGCTGCCCGGGGCGCGTTCCTTCCTGATCTGCGCCGCCGTCTTGCCGAAAGCGGCTTTGTACGCCAAATCGGTGTATAGCTTGTAGTCCCAGCGGTTCGCCCCCGGGTTATCGCGTATCATGTCCGTAAGGCTCCGCCGCTGCGGCTTGCCCTCTGCACGCAGCTCGCGGCGCTTTGTCAGTTCGGCGCGCATGGCGTAGAACTCTTTTACCAGTGCTTTTTTGAACGCCTTTACCGGCTCGGTATTACGCAGGTATGTAATCAAAAGCGTCGCTTGCTGTTCGTTTAAGTGGTAGAGCTTTTCGGGTCGTCCGCGACCGTCTTCGGAAATTATTTTAGCGTTTTTAAAACGCAAAATTCCAAAGCTTTCCAGATCGGTTTTGTAGCGGCGGATAAGGTCAGAAACGACTTTTCGCTTCACCTGTGCGCATTCCGCTATGATTTTGTCCGTGGTGTACGGTTCGTGTTCGCCCGCTTCCAGAAACACCAGCTTCGGAAGCGGTGCTGCTTTGTGGGTCATGGATTCCTCCTTTTGTAAAAGTTAAACTAAATTGAACTTACATAGCAAAAAAATAAGCGCTGATCTCGTCTGCATTGATAGAGAGAAGTTCACAGGCTTTGACGATCTCAGACTGCTTCCACGTTACTTTCCCCGATAATTTGCGGGAAATCGAGCGTTCGGAAAGGTCGAGCTGCTTTGCGAAGGCGCGCTGTGTTCCGAACTTCTCAACAACACGTCCGCGCAGCTTAGAATAATTGTACGACATCTTGTTCACCTCCTTAGTTCAATGATTTTGAACAATTATAGTCTAACACATGCGAAAAGGCTTGTCAATACAAAAGTTCAAAATTTTAGAACTTTTTATGTTTAACTATTGAACTTTAGTTCAAAGTATGCTAATGTATAGACATGAGGTGATAACACATGAGGAAAACAAACACTGCTGAACGGCTAAAAGAACTTATGCGTATTCGTAATTTAAGACAGGTGGATATTCTGAAAGCTGCCGAACCGTATTGCGATGCTTTTCATGTGAGATTGAATAAGAACGATTTAAGCCAGTACGTAAACGGCAAGGTTGAACCCGGTCAAGAAAAGCTGTACGTGCTCGCGCAGGCGTTGAAGGTCAGTCCGGCGTGGCTTATGGGCTATAACGTTTCCATGGAGGAGAGCGAAAACGAAGGTTCCGCTTCCGAAAGCGGAAAGACGGTGCACGGGGTTCGCATTCCTGTTCTCGGTACAGTGGCGGCAGGTCTGCCGATTGAAGCCGTGGAAGACATTCTGGACTTTGAGGAGATCCCGCAGGAGCTTGCAAACACCGGCGAGTTCTTTGCCTTGCAGCTTAAAGGAAACAGTATGGAGCCGCGTATGTGCTCCGGCGATGTTGTTATTGTACGCCAACAGCCGGACGTGGAAAGCGGAGAAATAGCCGTTGTGCTGGTGAACGGCAATGAAGCCACGGTGAAAAAGCTCATCAAGAAAGAAAACGGTATCATGCTGCAAGCGTTCAACCCGGTCTATGAACCTATATTTTACTCCGCGCAGGAGATAGAGGAACTGCCCGTGCGTGTCATTGGCAAGGTCATCGAGCTTCGCGGCAAGTTCTGACCTGCTTTCAATGAGGTGAGTTCAGTTCACTACATGCAATAGGTTCGGTGCTGAATATCGCTCCTCTTGCTCGATGACCGTACTCTAATTCCGCTCACCCAACGGGGTAAGCCAGATTGACCCCCATGCACCGGCAAGGGTATCGATTTGACCGACACCCTAAGCCGAACTTAGTCGTTCTCTATAACGAGAACGTGGATAGAAATGTGCAAGCTGCATACACACGCTATACACACGTTCGAAAATTTTTGTCCACACGCGCCAGCGCCTGGAACGATAGGAAATATCAGACTTTACGGAAATACAAAACACTGCTTTGTGGACAGTTTGCCTTATGCCCTGCACCGCTTTCACGTTAAAGGGGTGGGGGATGGACCCCCATACCCGTGTTGGCGACCCGGTGCCGTCCAGCGCCAATTTACCCCCGTAAGGGGAAGCAGGAGGGGGTGGTCAGAACGGAAAAAAGGGAAAAGGCGGCGCACGACTACAGAAAACTACACCTGCCGTTAGGGGTCTGTTTTCTGCACATAGTTTTAAAACGCTCTGTAACGCGCTGTAAGCGACGATAGATGAAAACGCAAAAATACCCTACGGAGACAAAAAGCCCGTGCAGAGACGCACAGGCAGAAAGGAGAAGCGCATATATGGGAAAGCGGACGAACACAGCGACATGGAACGAAAAATACAACCGCTGGCAGATCAACGTACAGAAAGACGGATACCGCCGCAGCTTTTACAGCTCCGCCCCCGGCAGGACCGGGCAGAGAGAAGCCAACGCCAAAGCCGACGCGTGGCTTGATGACGGCATCTCGCCCACAGGGGAGCGCCTGGAAGCGGCGTACAACCAATATCGGCAGGAGTGCAAGGAGAACATGAGCACCACGGAATACAACCATGTGGACAGTGTGGGGCGCGTCTGGATCATTCCGAACCTCGGAAAGCGGAAGATTACCGAGTTGAACGACGGCGACGTGCAAAAGATGCTGGATAAAGCCGCTGCTATGGGGCGCTCCAAAAAGACCATACAGGATATAAACGGCATTCTGAACAAGTTCCTGAAATGGTGCCGGCGCAATAAAAAGACCACCTACCGCCCGGACGATGTGCATATACCCGCTTCCGCCAGGCTAAAAGGGAAGACGGTCCTGCAGCCGGATGACCTCTGTACGCTGTTTTCCACAGATACCGCGCTGTATAAGGGAAAACGGCAGAAAGACGAGTATATTCATGCGTACCGCTTTCAGGTGCTGACCGGTCTGCGCCCGGGAGAGCTGCGCGGCCTGCGCGTCAAGGACATTCAGGGCGGCGTGGTGTACGTGCAGCGGTCTGTAAACGTCTACGGTGAAACGACGCAGGGGAAGAATGAGAACGCCGTGCGGTCGTTCGTCCTGTCCGATCTCGCGCGCTGTGAGCTCGCTTTGCAGCTTCAGGAATATCCGAGCGAAAGCGGCTATGTGTTCCCGCTTCCGTCGCCCACGGCGTATAGGGAGCGCTGGCAGAAGTATTGCGCGTCGAACGGCATGACGAAAACCACGCCCTACGAGCTCCGGCACACGTTCGTTTCTGTCGTGAAAACGCTGCCGGTCGGCGAAGTCAAACCGCTTGTCGGGCACTCGGAGAGCATGGACACGTTCGGCATATACGGGCACGCCCTGCAAGGCGAGGACACCGAGACCGCCGAGAAGATCAACAGGCTTTTCCGAAAGCTCCTCACCGATCAGCCGAAAGACGCGCAGGCACCGAATAAAACCGAATAAGCATAAACAAGCACAAAAAAGCCCCCGCCAGCCAACCGAAACAGCCGGAAAACGGAGGTTTAAAATATAAAGTGTGTTATTTAGTGTGTTACAGATAAATCAAAAACCCGCAAAAACTAAGCGTTCATGCGGGTTTTCTATGGTGGGCGCTAACGGACTTGAACCGCTGACCCCCTGCACGTCAAGCAGGTGCTCTAGCCAGCTGAGCTAAGCGCCCAATTTTCTGTTGCTCGATTATTATATAGCAAGTCCCCGAAAAATGCAAGTCTTTTTTGCGAAAAAGTTAAAATTAATTTTCCTTTCGTGAATATCACGAAAAAGTGCGTAAAATTTGGTGCACTGTTCGCAGAAATTTAAGGTTTCTTACAAAACTCATAAGAATCGCACATTTCTATTGTTTATTCCTTTTCTATGCCGTATAATGAAAATACTGAAAACTGTGAATAGAATGTGAATGAAAGCGGATGGCGGTTGCGCGTTGCGCTTTGAATACGGAGATTTAGACAGAATTGGAAATCTGAAAACAGACGATGACGTTGGTCCTGCACCAAGGCCAGAAAAGGAGAAACCATGAAAACACTGTCATATGTGAACTTTATCATTTCTATTTTATTTATGGCTTGCTACGCGTACCAGGCGGTCTACCTTGTGGCGGCGCTTTTAAAAAAGCAGAAAGTCTTTAAAGCGAAGAAGCTGCACCGCTACGGTGTGCTGATTGCCGCGCGCAATGAGGAAGCCGTCATTGCGCAGCTCATCCGCAGTGTGCGCGCGCAGAAGTATCCCGAGGAGCTTATCGATATTTTTGTTGTGGCGGATAACTGCACGGATAACACCGCGCAGGCGGCGCGTGAAGCCGGGGCGGTCGTTTACGAGCGCCACAATACGTATGCCGTGGGCAAGGGCTATGCGCTGCGTTTCTTATTAGAAAACATTTTTAAGAATTTCGGCGAATATGCCTACGACGGTTTTTTCGTCTTTGACGCGGACAATATTCTGGATGAGAATTTTATCTCCGAGATGAATAACGTTTTTGACAACGGCTACAAGGTTGTCACGTCCTACCGCAACTCGAAAAACTTTGGCGACAACTGGATCAGCGCGGGCTACTCCATTTTCTTCCTGCGCGAAGCGACGCAGCTCAATCGCGCCCGTATGATGTTCGGTACCAGCAGCTGCGTTTCCGGCACCGGCTTTTTGTTCAGCAGCGAGATTGCACGCGAAAACGGTGGTTGGAAGCATTTCCTGCTGACGGAGGACTTTGAGTTCACCGTGGACCGCATTTTAAAGGACGACACGGTCGGTTACTGCGAAAACGCCATTATTTATGACGAGCAGCCCACGCGGCTTGGGCAGTCCTTTACGCAACGTGCCCGCTGGATTAAGGGCTATTTGCAGGTTTTCAGCCGATACGGCTTCAAAATGCTGAAAAAAACCGTTGTGGATGGCAGTTTTGCCTGCTTCGATATGATTATGAACAACATTCCGTGCCTTGTCTTGACCTGCGCTTCAATCGTGTTTAACGCGATTATGGTCGCGGCGGGCGTTGTGACGCGCACGCCGGATATGGGCGTTTGTGTGCTTTCCGTGTGCAGCGGCATTTTCGGTTCTATACTGACGCTGTGGTTCGTCGGCGGTATCACGTGCATCACGCAGAGAAAGCGCATCCGTGCATCGAAAAAAGCGATGTTCTTTGGTTGGCTGTTGTTCCCGCTGTTTATTTTCACCTATGCGATTGCAATGGTTTACGCGGTGTTTACGAACATTGAATGGAAGCCCATTCAGCACAAAGTGGCGCTTAGTGTGGAAGACCTGAACGACACTACCAAAAAATAGCACAAAATTGCACTCAAAAACAGGGCGTGATTTGCTATAATCTATATTTGCTTATAAACGGCACCTGTGATAAAATAGTAAGAGATTACTTTGTCACAAGTGCCGTTTTTTGCGGCAGTACAAATCCTGATTTTTCCCCAGAAGAAAGGAATGGTCACAAACATGGTCACACGCGTATTTGTGGAGAAAAGAAAGGGATTCGATGTTGAAGCACGCCACATGATGGCGGATCTTCGTCAGAATCTCGGCCTCAAGGCTATTGAGGACCTGCGTATTTTGAACCGCTATGATGTTTCCGGTCTTTCCGGCGAGGAGTTCGAGGCGGCAGCCCGCACGATCCTTTCCGAGCCGAATGTGGACAACGTGTACGACGAAAACTACAAGATCAGCAGCGAATATCACGTCTTCGCAACGGAGTTTTTGCCCGGTCAGTACGACCAGCGTGCGGATTCCGCTTCCCAGTGCGTACAGCTCTTGACGCAGGGTGAGCGCCCGCAGGTCGCTTATGCAAAAGTGATCGCCGTTAAGGGCGACCTTTCCGAAGAGGAAATGGACAAGATTAAGAACTACATCGTGAACCCGGTCGAATCCCGTTTGGCATCGATGGAAAAGCCGGAGACGCTTGACATGAAGATCGACGTGCCGGCAGACGTTAAGCGCGTCACGGGCATGATCTCCTGGAGTGACGAGGAGCTTAGAAAATATTACGGCACCATGGGCTTTGCCATGACATTTGAAGATCTCGCGTTCTGCCGCGATTATTTCCGCGACGAAGAGCACCGTGACCCGAGCGTGACGGAGCTGCGCGTGATTGATACCTACTGGAGCGACCACTGCCGCCACACCACATTCCTTACGCGTCTCAACAACATCGAGATCGAAAAGGGCAAGCTGAGCGGCGCTATCGAAAAGGCACTCGGCGAGTATTTTGCAGCCCGCGAAGAGCTGTATAAGGGCAAGGACAAGCCCGTTTCCCTCATGGACATGGCGGTCATCGGCGCGAAATACCTCAAAAAGCACGGCATGGTAGACGATCTGGATGAAAGCGACGAGATCAACGCCTGTTCCATCGAAGTGCCGGTCACGATCGACGGCAAGACCGAGCAGTGGCTCGTGCAGTTTAAGAATGAGACCCACAATCACCCGACGGAGATTGAGCCGTTCGGCGGCGCGGCAACATGCCTTGGCGGCGCGATCCGCGACCCGCTCTCCGGCAGAGCGTATGTTTATCAGGCAATGCGCGTTACCGGCAGCGGCGACCCGACTGTTCCGTTTAAGGATACGATGAAGGGTAAGCTGCCCACAAGAAAGATTACCACCGGCGCTGCGGCGGGCTATTCCTCCTACGGCAACCAGATCGGCCTTGCGACCGGTCAGGTCACGGAGCTTTATGACCCCGGTTATGTTGCAAAGCGCATGGAGATTGGCGCGGTCATCGGCGCATCTCCGAAGGCGAACGTCAAGCGCTTCGAGCCGAAGCCCGGCGATATCATTGTGCTGCTCGGCGGCGCAACGGGCCGTGACGGCTGCGGCGGCGCAACGGGTTCCTCCAAGGCGCATACGCTCGAATCCATCGAGGTTTGCGGCGCAGAGGTGCAGAAGGGCAACCCGCCGACCGAACGCAAAATTCAGCGTCTGTTCCGTAACCCGGAGGTTTCCACGCTCATCAAGCGCTGCAACGACTTTGGCGCAGGCGGCGTGTGCGTCGCCATCGGCGAGCTTGCACCGGGCCTTGAGATTGATTTGAACAAAGTCCCGAAGAAGTACGAGGGCCTCGACGGCACCGAGCTTGCGATTTCCGAATCGCAGGAGCGTATGGCGGTCGTGCTCGACCCGAAGGATGTGGAGAAATTCCGCGCTAAGGCGCAGGAGGAAAACCTCGACGCGCAGGTCGTGGCCATCGTCACCGAAGAGCCGAGACTCAAGATGGAGTGGCGCGGCGACCGCGTAGTCGACCTGAGCCGTGCATTCCTCGATACGAACGGTGTGACGCAGAACGCAGACGCGTTTATCACCGCACCGGATGAAACGAAAAACTACCGCAACGCCGTACCGGCTTGCCTTGAAAATAAATCGTTGGACGAGGCGTTCGCAGAGAACCTCTCCCGCCTTGAAGTCTGCGGCCAGAAGGGCCTTTCCGAGCGTTTCGATGCTTCCATCGGCGCAGGCACCGTTTTGATGCCGTTTGCCGGTAAGTATCAGCTGACGCCGGAAGACGCCATGGTTGCGAAGATTCCGCTGCTCACGGGTGAGACCGATGACGCCACCGCTATGGCTTACGGCTATATTCCGGGTATTGCGCGCTTCTCGCCGTTCCATGGCGCAGCGTACGCTGTTGTGGAGAGCCTCTCGAAACTCGCAGCTGTCGGCGCAGATCCGATGAAGTCCCGCTTGACGTTCCAGGAGTACTTCGAGCGCCTGCACGATAAGCCGGAGCGCTGGGGCAAGCCTGCCGCAGCTCTGCTCGGCGCACTCACCGCGCAGCTGAACCTCGGCCTGCCGTCCATCGGCGGCAAGGACAGTATGTCCGGCTCTTTTGAAGACCTCGATGTCCCGCCGACGCTTGTCAGCTTTGCGGTGACGATGACGAAGGCCAGCAAGACGATCTCCGGCGCGTTCAAGAACGCCGGCAACTACGCCATGCTGCTGCCGATTCCGGAGGACAAGGAAACCGAGCTCCCGAACTGGGAAGCTTTGAAGGCATACTACAAGAACGTGCTTGCAAAAATCGCGGACGGCTCTGTTCTTTCCGCACACGTCGTCAAGGAAGGCGGCGCGGCTGCTGCCGTTGCGAAGATGGCGTTTGGCAACAAGCTCGGCTTCAAGTTCGAGAAGACCGCCGAAAACGCAGAGCTGCTTTTTGCCCCAAAGGCTGGCGCACTCGTCGTGGAAGTTCCGGCAGATGCGCTTGAGAGCGTCAAGAATACATTCGACGCTGTTGTGCTCGGCACCGTTACCGATACGGCAAAGATTGAGCTGAACGGCAAAGTGCTCGACTTGGACGACCTCATTGAGACCTGGAACGGCAAGCTCGAAAAAATCTTCGCGAATAAAGCGGAGACCGTCGCCGTAGAATATGATGTGCCCCTCGATAACCACAAGTACACCGGCTCCCCGGTCATCCGCGTCGCAAAGCCGAAGGTATTCATCCCGGTATTCCCGGGCACCAACTGCGAGATCGACACGAAGCGTGCGTTTGAAAAGGCGGGCGCAGAGACCGAGATCCTTGTTGTGCAGAACCTCTGCGCAAAGGACATCGAATACACCATCGACCGCATGGAAAAGGCAATCCGCTCCTCCCAGATCATCATGATCCCGGGCGGCTTCTCCGGCGGCGACGAGCCGGAGGGCTCCGGCAAGTTCATCGCGACAACGTTCCGCAACCCGAAGATTGCACAGGCGGTCACGGACTTGCTCGACACGCGCGACGGTCTTGTGCTTGGCATCTGCAACGGCTTTCAGGCGCTCATCAAGCTCGGTCTTGTCACCTACGGCAAGATCGTGGACCTCAAGGACGACGACCCGACCTTGACGTTTAACACGCTCGGCCGCCACGTTTCCCGCATGGTCTACACTCGCGTGACAAACACGAAGTCTCCGTGGCTCTCCGGCGTCAACGCAGGTGATGTCTTTGCCATCCCGGTCTCCCACGGTGAGGGTCGCTTTGTAGCGGATGACGCAGCGCTGAAAAAGCTCATCGAAAACGGCCAGATCGCTACGCAGTACACCACGCCGTGCGGCAAGGTGAGCGGCGACATCACATGGAACCCGAACGGCTCCGTGTGCGGCATTGAGGGCATTACAAGCCCGGACGGCCGCGTCTTCGGCAAGATGGGCCACAGCGAACGCAAGGGCGAAAACCTCTACTTTAACGTGCCGGGCGAAAAGGATCAGCAGATCTTTGAGAGCGGCGTGCGTTACTTCAAGTAATAAAAGGCAGAAACGCCTTATAAAATTCCGGTATGCGCGGGCAAAATGCTGCCCGCGCAGCCGCGTATAAGGACAATTTGGTTATGGACATTTTACAGAAAAGAACATGGGCGCAGATCGACCTCGACGCGGCGGCGCACAATTTTAAGGAAATTCGTCGCTATGTCGGCAACCGGTCGATGGTCTGCTGTGTGATTAAGGCAGATGCCTACGGGCACGGCGCGGTGCGCATGGCAGAGGAATACGAAGCCCTCGGCGCAGACTGGCTGGCGCTTTCCAACATTGAGGAAGCCTTGCAAGTGCGTCGTGCAGGCATCAAACTGCCGCTGCTCGTGCTGGGCTATACCCCGGCGGAAGCCGCAGACGTGCTTGCCGAAAACGACATTGCGCAGTGCGCGTATTCTGCAGAATACTGCGCGGCGCTCTCCGAAAACGCCGTAAAAAGCGGCGTTAAGGTGAAGATTCACGTCAAGGTCGATACCGGCATGAGCCGCCTTGGGTTCTATTTTCAGGACATTGAGCGCGACAAAGAGGCCGTAAGCGTTGTGGCAGAAGCGTGCCGCCGCCCGGGGCTTATCCCGGAGGGCATCTTCACGCATTTTGCCGTGGCAGATGGTGGCGAGAATGGCAAGGCATTTACCTTGAAGCAGTTCTCGTGCTTTATGGCGCTCATCGCGGAGCTTGAAAAGCAGGGCATCACGTTTAAAATTCACCACTGCGCGAACAGCGGTGCAATCCTCGATTACCCCGAGATGCACCTCGATATGGTGCGTGCGGGCGTGATTTTATACGGCATGGAACCGTCGCTCAGCGTGGAGCATCACGCGGATTTCCGCCCGGTGCTCAGCCTGCACTCCGTCATTTCGCACGTGAAGGAGATTGAGCCCGGATCGGACATCAGTTACGACCGCACATTCACCGCAAAGGAACGCATGCGCGTCGCGACCATTCCGGTCGGCTACGCGGACGGCTACTCCCGCAGGCTTTCGAACCGCGGCAGTGTGCTCATTCACGGTACGCGCTGCCCGATTTTAGGTAAAGTCTGCATGGACCAGTGCATGGCGGATGTTTCCGCCGTGCCGCAGGCGAAGGTAGGGGACACCGTAACGCTCATCGGCCGCGACGGCGAGGATGAGATCACCGCGGCGGAAATTGCCGGCATCATGGAGACAATCCACTATGAAGTGGTGTGCGACATCTCAAAGCGCGTCACACGCGTCTATATGAAAAACGGCAAAGAAGTCAGTGTTCTGGACTGTATTTTGGACAAATATTGATTGTAAAGCAGCGGCTTTTGGCTCCGTTCAGCCGGGTCGCTGCTTTAAATTTATAGTGATTTGGAAGGGTGAAAGTGATGGAAAAGCTTTTAAAGCTGCGCGATGAAATGAAAGAGGATCTGCTGCATGGCTCCATTTTCCCGTTCTGGGAGCAATATACCATCGATCACGAAAACGGCGGCTTTTACGGCGCCGTGACGGTTGATAAGGTTATTCACAAGGACGCGTCCAAGGGCCTCGTGCTGAATGCACGTTTGCTGTGGACATTTGCGGGCGCGTACCGCATTTTCGGCGACGAGAAGTATAAGGAGCTCGCCGACCGCGCGTTTAACCACATCGTTGAGCGTTTCTGGGACCACAAAAACGGCGGCGGTTTCTGGATGCTGCATGCAGACGGCTCTGTGGAAGACGACACGAAAATGACCTACGGCCAGGGCTTTTTGCTGTATGCGTTCTCCGAGTACGTCCGCGCAACGGGCAGCGAGGAAGCACGCAGATATGCCGATATGACGTATGATTACATCGAAAACGAGTGCAAAGAGGGCAACTATTACCTTGAAAACGCACGCGGCACGGGCAGCAGCAACGGCGCCATTACGGAGGCGGGCAACCTTTCCATGAACACGCACATCCACATTCTGGAGCCGATGACGTGCTACTTCCGTATTCGCCACGATGCCTGCGTGGAGGAGAGCCTTGTGAACCTCATCGAGATCACCGCACGCAGAATTTACGACACCGAGCACCACCATTTTGTCATGTTTTTCAACGATAAAATGGAGCCGCTGCCGGGCGAGGTTTCGTTCGGCCATGACATTGAGGGCTCCTGGCTGTTGACGGAAGCTGCCGAAGTGCTCGAAAAGTACGGCGCAGATAAAGCCCGTGCGGAAAAGCTCCTTGAGGAAGCGAAGGAGGTCGCCATCAATATGGTGAACTTCACACTGAGCCACGGCATGGATACGGACGGAGGTCTGTTTGACGAGGGTCACGAAGAAGGCGGCATCGCTGTGCCGAATAAGGTCTGGTGGGTGCAGGCGGAAGCCGTTGTCGGCAGCGTGAACGCATGGCAGATTACGGGCGACGAGAGGTATCTCGATTCCGCGCTGAAGAGCTGGGCATACATCAAAACCGAAATCATCAACGGCCCGGCGGGCGAGTGGTTTGCAAGCGGTAAAAATTCCCCGGACGAGGAAAATTCGCACCTGCTGTGCGGCCCGTGGAAGTGTCCGTACCACAACGCCAGAGCCGCGTTTGAAATTTACGAGCGCTGCGAGGCACTGGAAAAGTAAACAGCAACAGCAAAGCCCTGCCGAGAAAATTTCCGGTAGGGCTTTTGTCATGCTTAAATTAAATTTAATCGAACCCGTAGTTTTCCACACCCGAAAGCTCGGAGTGCGTTTTGGCATAGCTCTGCGCGGCGGTGTAAAAATCCTCCCAAGTTTTCTCCGGCGCACCGGGGGAAAGCGGATGCAGGCGCAAATTGCTGTCCTCACGCACGGCGGCATAAGCGTAATCGCTGTAAATCAAAATGCCCGTCACATTGTCGAGCAGGTCGTAGCTTCGCGGCAACTCGTAAATGGTCTCCGTATCCGTCGTTTCGAGCACCTCAAGGTCAAATACGTGCCTGTACTGCCCGGTGACGTACAGAGCGCTGAGGTCGATGAACCCGTTTTCAAGAAAAACAGGGGAGTCGCCGTCAAAATAGAGCCGCAGCACGGAAACGTCGCCCTCTGTGCTGCCGAATTCGAGTACGGGCACATCAACCTTGTGCGCCGCGCAGCCGGAAAGCAAGAGCAAAATACTGAGGAAAAAAACAGAGCGCTTATTCATACGTTGAAATCACACCTTTTTTATTTTTCAATAAAATATTAACATTTTAAAATTTATGTGTAAATAATAATTGTTGAAATTATCAAGAAAAATGATGCGAACTTGAATTATTAACAAACCTAATAAGAATTTACAATGTGTACTCAATTTTAAGAATACAAAACGGCCGCTCTCCGAATACTCGAAAAGCGGTCGCTTTCTTATTTATTCAGTAATTCGTCAACCTCGACGGGTTCCAGCTCTTTTAATGCCGGGTGGTCGGTTAGCGTTTTCAGCATGCGCCAACCGAAATGATCTTCTTCCAAATTCTCCGGCACGGGACGGAAGCCGAAATCAAGGTACAGCTTTGCGGCGACCCACGTGGTGGTCTGGGTGGGCACGAATAGCTCTTTGTAGCCGAGCGCCTGCAAACGGTGCAGTGTGTGCGCGATGAGCGGGCGGGAAAGTCCCTTGCCTTGCGCGTCGCGGCTTACGGAAACCCAATGCAGCCAGCCGCCGGGCAGCTTTTCATCGAAAAACGCCGTTGCGGTCGCAACCTTCTTGCCGTTCGGGGCGACGATGAAGAACATTCTGTCGGGCAGAACATCTTCGTGCTTGCCGTAGTAGCGCTGCCACGCATCCACACCTTCTTCAAAAGTCGAAAACTCTTTCGCCGATTTTTCAATCTCAATCCACGTATCGCGGTCGCCGGGGGTGTAGGTTGTGAACGAATATCCCGCAGGCAGATCGTAATGCGGAATTTCCGTTTCCGCCGGCATGGTCATGAACAGATGGTAGTACTTCAAACGGCTGTCGTGATTATCTAAATGTAAAGAAGCTAAGTCTTTCATAGTTTTGATCATGAATTAGGGTTCATTTCTGCCGCAGCATTTTTTATATTTCTTGCCGCTGCCGCACGGGCACGGGTCGTTTCTGCCGGGCTTTTTGCCGTTCTTGCGTACCGGCTGCTTGACGGCCGGCGTATCGGAGGATGTGGTGCCGGTCTCTTTGGCGACGGCTTCACGCTTCGGGGCTTCCGGTGTCTTCAAGCGCACAGTCAGAATCATGCGGGCGGTGTTTTCGCGGATCGTGTCGATCATCGCGTCAAACATGTCAAAGCCCTCTTCGCGGTATGCAATGACCGGGTCTTGCTGGCCGTAGGCGCGCAGGCGGATGCCCTTCTGGAGCTCATCCATCGCATCGATGTGATCCATCCACTGCGTATCGACGTTCTTCAGCAGCACCACGCGCTCCACTTCACGCATGATCGGCGGGGTGAACGCCTTCTCACGCAGGTCGTAAAGCTTGTGCGCACGCTCCTTGAGAAAATCGATGACCGTTTGCTGCTCGAGATCCTCAAACGCCTGACCCTCATAGTGCAGCTCATCCGGATTGACCATCCAGCCGAGGTAGTGGTCGCGCAGACCGCGGAGATCCCAGTCGTCGTGCAGGGTGTTCTCCGGCAAGAAGCGCTTGACGTTCGCTTCGATGGCCTGATCGATCATGGACATAATCTGCGGCTTCACGTTGTCGCCGTTCAGCACGCGGTCGCGCTGTTCATAGATAATCTCGCGCTGGCGGTTCATCACGTCGTCATACTGCAGAACGTTCTTACGAATGGCAAAGTTTCTGCCCTCGACCTTCTTCTGTGCATTTTCGATGGTGTTGGAGAGGATAGACGCTTCGATCGGCATGTCCTCGTCCACATTCAGGCGGTCCATAATGGTCTGGATGCGGTCGCCGCCGAACAGACGCATGAGGTCGTCTTCAAGAGAGATGTAGAAGCGGCTCTTACCGGGATCGCCCTGACGGCCCGCACGGCCGCGCAGCTGGTTATCGATACGGCGGGATTCGTGGCGCTCCGTGCCGATGATGTACAGGCCGCCGAGCTTGCGAACTTCCTCTGCCTCCGGCGCAATCTCCGCTTTGTATTTTTTGTTGAGCTCCGAAAATGTCTTGCGGGCATTCAAAATCTCTTCATCGTCCGTGTAGCCGTAGGCGGAAGCCTCGCCGATGAGCTCCTCGGAGAACTGCATGCGGCGCATTTCGGCACGCGCCATGAACTCTGCGTTACCGCCGAGCAGAATATCCGTACCACGACCGGCCATGTTTGTTGCGATGGTCACGGCGTCCTTACGGCCTGCCTGTGCAACGATCTCGGCTTCTTTTTCATGGTACTTTGCGTTCAGCACTTCGTGCTTGATGCCGCGGCGCTTCAGCATGGCACTGAGCTGCTCGGATTTTTCAATCGTGATGGTACCGACCAGCACCGGCTGGCCTTTTTCGTGGTGCTCGATGATGTCGTTGATAACGGCATTGAACTTGCCCTTTTCGGTTTTGTAAACAACGTCCGGGCAGTCTTCACGAATCATCGGCTTGTTTGTCGGAATCTCTACAACGTCCAGTTTGTAAATTTCGCTGAACTCGGATTCCTCGGTCATGGCCGTGCCGGTCATGCCGGAGAGCTTGTTGTAAAGACGGAAGAAATTCTGGAACGTGATGGTTGCAAGCGTTTTGCTTTCGCGCGCGATTTTCACGCCTTCCTTCGCTTCAATGGCCTGGTGCAGACCTTCGTTGTAGCGTCTGCCGTACATCAGACGGCCGGTGAATTCATCAACGATGATGACTTCGCCGTCGCGCACGACGTAATCGATATCGCGCTGCATGATGCCGTTCGCCTTGATCGCCTGATTGATGTGGTGCTGAATGGTGATATTGTCCGGGTCCGTGAGGTTTTCCAAGCTGAAGAACTGCTCGGCTTTTTTTACGCCGCGCTTGGTGAGCGTTGCGGTCTTCTGCTTTTCGTTGATGATATAATCGTAATCCTCGTAGATCTCGTCATTGTCTTCCTTTTCGTTCGTCTCCGCCACGCGGATGGGGCGCAGTGTTTTGGCAAAGCGGTCGGCGACATTGTAAAGCTCCGTGGACTGCTCGCCCTGACCGGAAATGATGAGCGGGGTACGCGCCTCATCGATGAGGATGGAGTCCACCTCGTCCACGATGGCGAAGTTGTGACCGCGCTGCACCTTGCGCTCCTTGTAGGTGACCATGTTGTCACGCAGATAGTCAAAGCCGATCTCATTGTTTGTTGCGTATGTGATGTCGCAGGCGTAGGCTTTTTTCTTTTCGTCCGGCTCCATGCCGGGGATGGCAAGGCCTACGGTGAGACCGAGGTAGTTGAACACACGCGCCATCATTTCGCCCTGATATTTTGCAAGGTAATCGTTGACGGTGACGATGTGCACACCCTTGCCGCTTAAAGCGTTGAGGTACGCCGGGAGGGCAGCGGTGAACGTCTTGCCTTCGCCGGTCTTCATCTCGGCGATGCGACCCTGATGCAAAATGATGCCGCCGATAATCTGCACCGGGAACGGCTTGATGGAGAGCACGCGCCACATAGCTTCGCGGCACGTTGCAAACGCTTCGGGCAGGATGTCGTCAAGGGAAGAGCCAAGGGAGAGGCGCTCTTTCAACACGGCGGTCTGGCCCTTCAGCTCCTCATCTGTCATTTTTGTGTATTTGTCATCGAGCGCGAGCACCGCTTGCTTAAGCGGTTCAATGCGCTTTAATTCTTTCTTGCTGTAGCTGCCGAACAGCTTTGTGAGTAGGTTCATGGTTCGGGAACACTTTCCTTTCTTTCGCGCGGATTCCCCGCGCGCGGCATATAAATCAGTATAGCATGGAACAGCATAAAAAAGCAAGCGATAGGGGCATATTCATGAAAACTTTATAGGTGATCAAAAAGAAGCGCATTTCAAAACGCAAAAACGGCAGTGCAATTCGAGAAAAACAGCAAAATACAGGATAGCCTTAGCCGAAATGCACAAAAAACTCTTTTTTTCCAAATCATAAACAGCTTATGAACAAAATGTGACTTTTTATTCGGTTTTCTCTTGATTTTCGCAAAATTAGAGGCTATACTATAGGTAACAATTCCTGTTTTTCCGATGTGTGCAAACCATAACTGGTCAAAAAAACGAAGAACAGGAAATTCTTTAATTTATAGGAGAGTGAACATCCTTGGACAAATTCTTCAAAATTTCCGAGCGTGGCTCGAACGTCCGCACAGAGATCATTGCCGGTCTCACGACGTTCTTCGCGATGGCTTACATCGTAGTCACGAACCCGAACCAGATCGTTGGCTTTAACCATCTGGCTCCGGATGCCGACCCGGCCTTCCAGCAGATTTGGAACGCTGTGTATGTCGCATCCATTCTGGCAGCAATCATCGGTACGCTGCTGATGGCTCTGTATGCGAAGATGCCGTTTGCACAGGCTTGCGGCATGGGTCTGAACTCCTTCTTCTTCGTATCCTTCATTCTGCCGGAGATCATCACCGGCGGCGACGTCATCAAGGGCTACCATGCAGGCCTCGTCATCATTCTGGTTTCCGGTATTGTCTTCCTGCTGTTCTCTGTCACGGGTCTCCGTGTCAAGGTCGCAAAGGCTCTTCCGGACTGCCTCAAGAAAGCAATCCCGGCCGGTATCGGTTTGTTCATCGCTTTCCTCGGCTTCCAGAATGTCGGCATCATTCAGGCTAACCAGTACACGCTCGTTCAGTTCGTCGATATCCACGGCGCACTGAAGGCAGGCGCGTTCTTTGCGGATGTTGAAAATACAAAGGCATTTATGCCGGCTATCCTCGCATTCCTTGGTCTGCTCGTCATTGCAATTCTTGAAAAGCACAACGTCAAGGGCGGCGTGCTCATCAGCATTGCAGGCGTTTCCGTTCTGTACTATCTCCTTTCCGGCACGACCCCGACCTTCGACATGAGCCAGATCGGCCAGACCTTTAAGGATTTCGGCTCCATCGGCATCACCGGTGTGTTCCAGGCTGACGCTTGGCAGCGTGCGTTCACAGGCTCTGAGATCGGCGGCATCTTCTCCGCAATCATGCTTGTCGTTACGTTCTGCCTCGTCGATATGTTCGACACCATCGGCACCCTGTACGGTACCGCTTCTCAGGCAAACATGCTGGATAAGAACGGCGATCCGATCAACGTTAACCAGTGCATGACCAGCGACTCCGTTGCAACGGTTGCGGGCGCTGTTTGCGGTACTTCCACCTGCACCACGTTCGTTGAGTCCGCTGCTGGCGTTGGCGCCGGCGGCAGAACCGGCCTTACGAGCCTTGTTGTTGCAATTTGCTTCGCGGTTTGCCTGTTCCTCAGCCCGGTCGCTTCTCTTGTTCCGACCTGCGCTACGGCTCCGGCACTCATCTATGTCGGCGTTCTGATGATGAAGGGCTTCGCAAAGGTCGATATGTCCGACCTGCGCAGCGCTGTTCCGGCGTTCCTCGCTCTCATCATGATGCCGCTGACCTATTCCATCTCCAACGGTATCGGTATCGGCGCGATTGCTTATGTGCTCATCACGCTCTTCACCGGTAAGTACAAGAAGAACGACATCGGCATTACCATCATTGCTGCGCTCTTCGTCATTAAGTTTATCTTTGTTACGATGTAATTCGTACATAAAACGAACTTTAGCTTGAGATAACATAAGAGGCGCTCGCTTGTGATTTTTCACGGCGGGCGCCTTTTTTCGTTTTATTGCGCGGTTTTGTCCTGCTATACTTTGGGCATATCGGAAGAGTAAAAGGAGCAGACGATGAAACAGGCAGATGTTTTACTTTTAAACGCGTTGAAAGCAGCGATACATAACGAAAAAGCGATGCTCGGTGTGCTGCCGCCGGAAACACAGACGGAGCTTTTGCGTCAGGCGGTGCGCCACGGCGTGCTGCCGCTTGTTCTTGATGCGTGCGGCAAGGCACTGAAAGCTGCGCGGCAAATGGCGTTTTGCCAAACGGCAGAGCAGATTTTGAAAACGCAGGTATTTTTACAGCTTTACAGCAAGCTGCGCGAAATGGAATTGCATCCGCTCGTGCTGAAAGGCCCGGTGTGCGCTGCGCTGTACCCGAAGCCGGAGCTGCGGCTGTTCTCGGATGTCGATTTACTGGCGGTTTCGGGTGAATTTGACCGCATACACGATGCTTTATTGCGGCTCGGCTGCCGCACAGCAGGGGAGAGTGTCGATCCGCTTGAGCAGACATTTTACCTGCCCGACAGTCCGCTCGTTTTAGAACTGCACGGCGCGGCGTTCCCGGAAAACGATGCGTATGGGCACATGAACACTTTTTTTGCGCATGAAAAGCTGCGCACGGAAACCGTTTTCGTGCAGGGCGAAGAAATTTATACGCTCGGCGCGAACGAGACGTTTTTGTACCTTTTGTGCCACAGCTTAAAGCATTTTCTGCACGGTGGGTGCGGCATCCGCGCGGTGTGTGATTTGCTGTTGTTTGCCGAAAAGCATGAAAAGGAGCTTGACGAATTGCATTTGCGCCGCTGCTGCGAAAAGCTTTCGGCACTCGAATTTTTGACGGCGCTCTTTGAAATCGGCGAGAAATATCTCGGCTTTGAGAAAACGGAAAGCTTAGCGCTGCTTCGCGTGCACCCTGCGCCGGATGAGACTGCGCTTTTGGAGGATATTTTGGCAGGCGGCGTGCACGGTGCGGCAGAAAAGAGCCGCTTGCACAGTGCGAACATGACGCTGCACGCGGCGGCTGTGCAGCATACAGGAAAACGCGAGCGCTTTTCCGTGCTGCGTGCGGCGTTCCCCTCTGCAAAAGCGCTGCATTGTGCGCCGCATAGCTTGCCTGCCGCATGGGGAAGGCGGCTTATACGCTACGGTAAGGAAAACACTCAAAACCGCACGAGCCTTAGAAAAAGTGTTGAGATCGGCAAGCGGCGCGTGGCGCTCCTCAAAACATATCACCTCATAAAATAAGCCGGCGGCTGCGCCCAACTCGGGTACAGCCGCCGGTGCTTTATTTTTGATTAACGGATGCGGAACGTCTTGATCTCATATGGCTTGATGGTGAATTTGAATGTACCGCCTTCGACCGGGACATCCGTGAGCGCATTCTCCTGCAAGTCACACTCCGTAACGGAAGCGATGGAGCGGTTCCAATACAGTTTTGTCGTTGTGCGGGCGTTTTCACATTCGTACAGACGCACGATCACGCCGTCGCCGTCTTCCGCCTGCTTGACGGTTTCCAAAATGACGTTTTTGGCGTCCACACTCGCGAGAGAGTACGCTTCGCCTGCTGTGCCGCTTGCGGTGGCGCGCACAGGATGATTCAGGAAGTACGCCTGCGCTACGGTCTCGGCGCCGCGCCATGTTTCGGCGTGCGGGTAGAGCGCGTAGGTGAATATGTGCATCTCCTGATCGGCGACAGGGTTCGGCTCTGTGCCGGATTTGATGAGCGTCAACGCCATTTCGCCGTTGTGCACGGAGTGACCGTATTTGCAGTCGTTTAACAGGCTGATGCCGTAGTGACCCTCGGAAACATCGATCCATTTTTGACCGCAGCTCTCAAAGCGTGCCTGATCCCAGCTCGTGTTCTGATGTGTTTTGCGCGTCACGTTGCCGAACTGAATCTCAAATGTTGCTTCGTCCGTGTGTACGTCCATCGGGAAGTGGGCTTTCAAGAGGTGCTGGTGCTCTTTCCAGTCGACCGTCGTCTCAAAGTCGATGCGCGGGCACGCGGCGTAGAAGTGAATTTTCTGGCAGATGACCGAACGGCTGACCTTGCGCTCAATCTCGAGAGTTGCGCGCACGGGGCCGCGTTCCGTCCATTCCATGCGCTGCACGTCGGTGACGTCCCAGAATTTCTCTGTATAGTAGCAGTCGATGTCCCAGTTGTCGTAGTGCATCGGCTTGTCCTCGTACATGCGCATCAGGTTCGCATATTTGCCGGGCTGCACGGTCTCGCGGTCGTTTTTGCGGTCATAAAGGCGCGTGATGAGCCCGTTTTCATCAAATTCAACCGTGTAGAACGGCGTCGTGATCGTGTTGACGTCAATGTGCAGCGGGTTTTCAAAGCTGCCTGCTTCGACCGGCGCAAAGCACTTGTAGCCCTTCGGCGGCAAATCGGGCAGGAACGCCACAGCACCGTTTTCGGTCTGCTGCACGGGATAAGTATTTTTGCCGTCGGAAAGTGCATTTGCGGTGCAATTTTCAAGTACAACGATATCATTGCGCGTTTTACCCGTCGTATTGAACACCGTGATGCCCTCGCCCTGCGGCGCAAGCACTTGCATGCGGTCGGCAGAAAGCGCAGAGATCGTCTCCGCCATCGCATCGTATTCTTTTTTCGTCTGCTCGTAGACCTCGTGAATGGCAGTGCCGGGCAGAATATCATGGAATTGATTCAAAAGCGTGTTTTTCCACAGACGATCCAGCGTTTCTGCGGGGTAGGGGAGCTGCGGTGCTGCCAGTACGCTCAAAAGCTCCAAGTCCATGAGTCCCAGCTCTGTTTTGCGGTTGCCGCGCTTGTTGCGCGCCATGGAGGTGTATGTACCGCGGTGATACTCGAAGTAGAGCTCACCTTCCCACGTGGGCAGGCGTTTGTTGTCTTTTACGCGCTCGTTTAATTCGTCAAAATACTGCCGCGCGAAGACCTGCCGCACCTTCGGGATGCCCAAAATGCCTTTTTCCATGCGCTTGCTCGTCTCCAGCATATCGCGGGTCGGGCCGCCGCCGCCGTCACCGTAGCCGTAAGCGATGAGAATATCGTTGTTGATGTCTTTGTTTTGGTAGCGCTCCCAGCCGCCCATAATGGCATCCGGATGCAGCATGCCGTTGTAGGTGGTGAAGAAGTTCTGCACGTTCTGGCCGATGCTGAGCGTGGTGATGAAATGCGTCAGCACTTCGCTGCCGTCAATGCCGCGCCACTCGAATGTATCGAACGGCACTTCGTTGAACTGGTTCCACGAAAGCTTCGTCGTCATAAAGTAATCGATTCCGCTCTTTTTCATGATCTGCGGCAGCGCGCCGGAGTAGCCGAACACATCCGGCAGCCACAAAATGCGGTTATCCACGCCGAATTCCTCGCGGAAGAAGCGCTTGCCGTGAATGAACTGGCGCACAAGGCTTTCGCCGCTCGTCAGGTTGCAATCGGCTTCCAGCCACATGCCGCCTTCCGGCTCCCAACGCTTTTCCTTCACGCGCTCTTTCAGGCGCGCATACAGCTCCGGATAACGCTCTTTTAAGAAATAATAAAGCTGCGGCTGACTGGACATGAAGTGATAATTCGGGTATTCGTCCATAAGCTTCAAAACCGTCGCAAAGCTGCGCGCGGTCTTTTCACGCGTCTGGGCGACCGTCCACAGCCATGCCACGTCGATGTGCGTGTGGCCGATGCAGCTCGCAATCACGTCGTCGTGTCCCGCAAGGTCGGTGTAGACCGCTTTTTTTAGATATGCGGAAGCCGCGCGCACGGAAGCGTAAAATTCCCCGCTGTATGGCGTGCGCAGGTCGAGCAGGTTTATGCCTTCGTTCAGCGCGTTTTCCAGCAGCATGCGGTTTCGGTCTTCCTTTTCCATGCGCGAAAACGCCTCGACCGGCACTTTCAAGTCATAATACAGCGCTTCAATCTCCGGGTCGATCTCCTGAATTTCCATAAAGAGATTGAATTCGTTGTGGATGGTGCCGGTGTACGATTGCAAGTCGAACACAAGCTTTTCGCCGGCAATCGCTTTCGGGGAAAGCAGCACGTCACGGTGATTCATGTCCATGCCCTGCACGGGCACGTTGTTCACAAACAGCAAAAACTGCGGGTTTTTGCCGTCGTCACCTTCGATCTGCGTGCGCACATTCAGCCACATTGCCTTGCCGTTAAGCGCTTTCGGCACGGTGAATTCCGTGCGGAACCAATAGTGCTCGTCCGGGCCGTACCAGTGCATGGTGCGGCTGTCAAACGACGTCCACGGCGGCGCAGCGGCATCTGCTGCTTCGGGGCGGATATACGTGCCCTTTTTGCAGATAAGGTCGGTCAGCGGAATGCGCTGCACGATGCGCAGACGGTAAAGCTCATCACAAATGCGCTCCACACGTTTATCGAGATACCTCATAGTTGCAGCTCCTTTTCTATATCGGTTTGGGTTTTCGTAAAGACTGGTGCTTTTGACTTGATTTTAGCATAATAAGGCACAGAAAACAAGATAAAATGCACAGATTCTTCCAGCTTTTTACACATTAGAATTGCCTTTACGTACACGTCACGTCGAAAATGCAGAAAAACAAGTTATTTATGCACAGAACATAAAAAATAATTGAAAATCAGCGGAAAGTACGCTATACTAAATCTATAAATCAGAGCGTATTTTGAGAAAAGCAACGGTGGCTCAGTCCCGAAAAACACCCGGAAAAGCAGCGGCTTTGGAGTGCTGTATTCAAATCACATCACATAGAAAACAGAGGAAAAAATATGCGAAAAAAGGCTTGGATCCTTTTGCTTTTTGCCACGCTTATTGCGCTGCTTTGCGCATGCAGCGATACGGCACAGCAACCGGAGACGGAAAAACCGAAAATACGTATCGGCGGCACAACGTATGCGCCGTATTTTTACCGCAATATCGGCGGCAACTATACCGGCATCGATGTGGAGATCGCCGAGGAAGCCTGCGCGCGTATCGGGTATGAGCCGGTCTTCGTGGAGCTCGATATCGACAGACGCTTCGAGCTTTTGAACGAAGACTATGTGGACTGCCTTTGGAGCTGCCTGACGATGGACGACAGAGAAGATGAGTTTATCTGGGCAGGACCGTATATGTATACGCAGCGCGTGGTCGTGGTACCGGCGGACAGCGAGATTGAAACGCTTGAAGACCTTGACGGGAAGTGCGTGGCGGTGCAGGCCGGCTCTACAAGCGAGGAGATTATTTTAGAAGGGCTGAATCCGAATTTGCCGGAGATTTCGAACCTTTCCACATTCAGCACGGTGGGCGAGGTGTTTACTTCGCTGCGCAAGGGCTATGCGGATGCGATTATCGGGCATGAAAGCTCGCTGAAGTTATATACCGACGAATACCCGGACAGCTACCGCTACCTCAACATGAGCGTGTGCAGCGACGCCGTGGGCGTGGCGTTTAAACCGGACGGCGATGAAGCACTGGCGGAAAAGCTGACGCAGGCGCTGCTTGAAATGCGCGAAGACGGCACGACGGCCGCTATTGTGAAAAAATATGGGTTGGACGCCGAAAAAAGCGTGAACGGAGGTACCGAGTGATGCCGAAGTTCAAAGGGAAAACAAAATTGAAGCTTCATAAGCCGAGCCTGGAAACGGTCATGCAGTGGATCGTCACGCTTCTTCTCGGTCTTATTGTACTGCTGCCGGTGTTTGCGGGTGTAACACAGCATGAACAGAACAGGGCGAAAACGGACATTGAGGATGTGCTTGCTTTTATGCAGACGAGCTGCCGCAAGTACGACAACTACCGCTTGGCCGATACCACCGAAGCACTGCAAAGTGTTTTGAATAAAGTTAAAACGCTGACGGCGTACCGTTACGAAGAGGAAGATGCACTTTTAAATGAAAACCGCTTGCAGCGCTATGCGAAATTTCAGTATTTGACCGGCATTTTTGTTTTGGATGAAGATTTCTCCGTGCTGGCTCATTACGACAAAGCGGGCAACGACGAAGCCCTACTGCTCAACCGGATAACAGAGGACAAAAATGCGGCGGATATTTTGAACTATCCGCAGAAAACCTATGCCGACCAGATCTGTTTAAACGGCAATACGTATAACTACGCCATTTCCGCACGGCAGGATAAACCGGGACTCGTTATTTGCTATACGGATGTCACGCGCTTTCAAAATGATAAAAATGAGCTTTCTCTCTCCACCATGCTGGATGTTGAAATGTTCCGGCAGGATGTGATCGTCATCATCACGGACGGCACGCGCGTTATCAGCACGAATTGCGAGCAGCTGGAGGAAAAGCTTGTACAGTATTATCCTATTGCCGACGTGCTTGTTGGAGGGGATCAGCTTACACCGAACACATTGCTGCAATTAAAAAATGACAGTGGCACATGGTACGGTATGTTCACCCAGTACAGAGATTATTATTTGTATGCCTTTTTCCCGAGTCGCGTAGTCTACGCAGACCGCCGCGGTTGGATGCTTCTGTTTACGGCAATCTACCTGTTCTGCGGCATGGGGTACCTTATTTGGCGGCAGTACAGTAAAAAGCGTCGCATGCTGCGTATGGAAAAGGAATACCACCTTGTCAGCGCCATTTCGAGCATCTACCTGTCAAATCTGCTCATTCACCCTCAGGACGATACATGGGAGCCCATTGTGCAGAGTGAGCGCATGAAAGCAATCACAAACGGTGTTTTAAGCGCAAAAGCCATGCTGGAAAAGTTTAACACGGAGCGCGTAGCCGAGGCATACCGGGAGGAATTCCGTGCGTTTACGGACCTCGACACCGCACAGCAGCGCTTAGAGGGCAAGGCTTTTGACGGCTTCACAATAGAAGATGTGGAGGGCAAGTGGTACCAGCTGCTCCTTGTGCCGCAGCGCCGCTTTACGCACCGGGAAAAGCCGAGTTCGCTCATGCTTTTGTTCCGCGATGTTTCGGAGCAAAAGGAGCGCGATATGGAATATCAGGAAAACCTGCGCCGCGCGGCAGAGGAGGCTACCCTTGCAAACGCCGCCAAAACGGATTTCCTGCGCCGCATGAGCCATGATATCCGCACGCCGATCAACGGCATCCGCGGCATGGTGCAGATCGCCGACCGTTTTCCGAACGACGTGAAAAAGCAGGCGGAATGCCGCGCAAAGATTATGCGGTCTTCGGATTTTCTTTTAGAGCTTGTAAACGATGTGCTCGATATGAGCAAGCTGGAATCCGGCGAAATGCAGCTGGAGGAAGTGCCGTTCGATTTGAACGAGCTGCTGCACGATGTAGGTGTGCTGCTCTCCACACAAGCGCAGGCGCGCGGTATTACGTATACCGTCACAATGGAAGATAAGGGCGAAAAGCATGTCATCGGGAGCCCGCTGCATTTAAGACAGGTCTTACAAAACATCGGCGGCAACGCCATCAAGTATGGCAGGGTCGGCGGTTATGTACATGTTACGTGCAGCATCGTTTCACAAACGGAGAACACCGTTCGTTACCGTTTTACCTGTGAAGATAACGGCTACGGTATGAGCGAGGAATTCCAAAAACACATGTTTGAGCCGTTCTCGCAGGAAAATTCCGGTGCGCGCACTACGTATCAGGGTACAGGGCTCGGCCTTTCCATCGTGAAAAAACTCGTCGATGCCATGGGCGGCACCGTCACCGTGGTCAGCGAAAAGGGCGTGGGCACCACATTCATCACGGAGATTCCGCTGAAGCTCGACCCCGCGCCGTTTGATGCCGAAAAGCCGGAGGAAGAGATCGATACCACCGTGTTCCGCGGGCTGCATGTGCTGCTTGTGGAGGATAACGAAGTGAACATGGAGATTGCGGCGTTCCTGCTTGAGGACAGCGGCGCCGAGGTCACAAAAGCATGGAACGGCGCAGAGGGCCTGGAGAAATTCAAAGCCTCGGCCCCGGGTACGTATGATCTCATCTTAATGGACATCATGATGCCCGTGATGAACGGTTTGGAGGCGGCAGAGAAAATCCGCGCGCTCGACCGCCCGGATTCGGAGACCGTGCCGATCTTCGCCATGACGGCAAACGCGTTTTCCGACGACGCCGCCCGCAGCCGCAAAGCCGGTATGAACGAGCACCTCACAAAGCCGCTCGACCTTGAAAAGATCACAAAAGCGGTGCGCAAATATTGCAAGAAAAATAGCCGATAAAAGCCATAAAACGGCGGCGTGCCTTTAAAAGCGGTTGCGCCGCCGCCTTTTTATGGGCTGCAGTGTGTCTGCTCCTACCAAAACACCAATGTGCTGAAATTTCATAAATTGATTCTGAAAATAAGATGAATTCCTGTAGAAGTTTTCTCCGCATGAAGGTTGAAATCATAGTGTTGATATGATAAAATAATAGCGCGAATATTGCAATTCTGGCGCTTTATGCAGAAAATGAGAATTTTGGACGTGGCTTTCGCATTTTAAGCCTATAAAACTGCTCGATTATGCGAAAAGCAGCATAAATATACGAAATACGAAGCTCGGTTTAGAAAGGGAGGACGTTCCATGGCTTATATGCGACTTGGCGATTTGCTGATTGCGGCAGGTGCCATTACGCAGGAGCAGCTTGAAGAAGCGCTGACCATTCAAAAGCAGAAGAAAGAACGTCTCGGCGACGTTCTGATTGAAAGTAATATCATCACGGAACGTCAGCTCATTGAAGCACTGCAAATGCAGCTCGGCGTCGATTTCATCGATTTAACGGCGATCTCTATTCCATTAGAGCTCGCCAAATTTGTGCCGCGCGCCATCGCGAAAAAATACAACGTGGTGCCGGTAAAGCTTGTAAAAGACGAGCTCTTTGTTGCCATGAGCGATCCGTTGAACTTCGTTGCGCAGGAAGAGATTAAGGCCGCTTCGCATAAGCGCGTTGTGCCGATGATCTCCACGCGCCGCGCGACCGAGCAGGCCATCGGCACATTGTACGGCAGCGAAGGCACGGCCCGCGCCATTGAAGAAATGAAGCGAGAGGTCGGCACATCCACACCGGATATCGTGCCGGTGCAGATGAACCAGACGGACGCCGGCAACGCGTCTGCCGCGCCGACGATCCGCTTTGTAAACTCCGTCATTGAGCGCGCCTTTTTGGAGCGCGCGAGCGACATCCACCTTGAGCCGCAGGAGGGCGAAATGGTGGTGCGCATGCGTATCGACGGCATTTTGAGAAAGATTTTGACCGTGCCCGCAAATTTGCAAAGCAATGTTATTTCCCGCCTGAAAATCATGGGTGGCATGAATATTTCCGAGCGTAAGATCCCGCAGGACGGCCGTGCCATGGTGCAGGTGCGTCACCACGAGATCGACCTGCGTATCTCGTCCATGCCGACGATCTACGGCGAAAAGATCGTTTTGCGTTTGCTCGATAAATCCGGGCATAATATCACGAAGCAGTCCATCGGCCTTGAGGGCACAGACCTGCAAAAGTATGATGCGCTGCTCAAAAACAGCAGCGGCGTGATTTTGATCGTGGGCCCGACCGGTTCCGGTAAATCCACGACGATGTGCGCCATGCTGCAGGAGCTTGCAAATGAGGAAACGAACCTCATGACGCTGGAGGACCCGGTGGAATACAACATTCCGGGCGTTAACCAGTGCCAGATCAACGAAAAGACCGGCATGACGTTTGCGACAGGACTGCGCGCCATCTTGCGTCAGGACCCGGATGTCATTTCCGTCGGTGAGATTCGCGACGGAGAGACGGGCGCCATTGCCATTCGTGCTGCTATTACGGGCCATTTGGTGCTTTCTACTTTGCATACGAACGACGCCGTTTCCGCCATCGACCGCCTGGTCGATATCGGCGTGGAGCCGTACCTCATTTCCAGCGCGCTGCGCGGCGTCATTTCCCAGCGCCTTGTGCGCAAGGTCTGTCCGCACTGCAAGAAGGCGTATAGGCCGGAGGCGGAGGAGCTTGCCATGCTCGGCCTGCCGGAGGACGCCAACGTGCAGTTCTACCGCGGCGAGGGCTGTCAGGAGTGCTACCACACCGGCTACAAGGGTCGCCGTGCCGTCTTTGAAATCTTCATGCTCAACGGGCGCATTCGCCGCATGGTTACAGAAGGCGCAAAGTACGATGCGCTTTCAAGGGTAGCAGCGGAGACGAACTTTGTCACGATGCGCGAAAATTGCCGTAACCTTGTTTTGCGCGGCGAGATCAGCGCAGCGGAAGCCGCGCGCGCCATCAATTCCACAGCGGATTGACATTCTGCTGAAAATCTGTTGAAAACTTGCTCATAACTTTCGGAAAGGACGCAGTCGCCGCGTTTCGGCGATGGTTTTAATATGCTTGAAATCAGCGAAATCATCGCGCAGGCGCAGCAAAAAGGCGCTTCCGATATTCATATTGTCACCGGTCTGCCGGTGAAATGCCGCATAGACGGCAAGGTGCAGAACCTCACGGAGAAAGTCCTCACGTGGGAAGACTGCGAATACTACGCAAAATGCCTTGCGGGCGACCTTTTCCACGAGATCGAATGCATCGGCGAGCTTGATTTGGCGCGGACGTTTCCGTGCGGAGCGCGAACCAGAATCAATCTGTTCCGCCAGCAGGGGGCGGTTTCGGCGGCGATCCGTATTTTGGCGGATACCATCCCGGAGATCGAGGCGCTGAATTTGCCGCCGGTCGTTTCCGAGTTCCCGGAGTACCGCAGCGGCATCATTTTAGTCACGGGTGAAACGGGTTCCGGCAAATCCACGACGTTGGCGGCGATTTTAAATCGCATCAACCATACGCGGTGCAGCCACATCATCACGCTGGAAGACCCGATTGAGTACATTTACGAGCCGGATCAGTGCATCATTAACCAGCGCGAGATCGGCAAAGACACCAGAAGCTACGCAGACGGCCTGCGATCCATCCTGCGTGAGGACCCGGACGTTATCCTCATCGGCGAGATGCGCGACCTCAATACCATTGAGACCGCATTGACGGCGGCGGAAACGGGCCACTTGGTCTTCGCCACCCTGCACACAAACTCCGCAGCAGATTCCGTTGACCGCATGGTGAACGTGTTCCCGGAGGGGCAGCAGCGTCAGATTCGATTGCAGCTTTCCACTACGTTGCGTGCGGTGCTTTCGCAGCAGCTGTTGCCGAAGCGCGCGGGCGGCCGGGCGGCGGCGTGCGAAGTCATGATGGTGAACAGCGCCATCAAAAATTTGATCCGCGAGGGTAAGACCCCGCAGATTGACAGCTTCATTACCATGAACGCGCAGGACGGCAGCATTACGATGGATAATGCCCTGCTGAAAATGGTGCGCGAGGGCACCGTAACGTATGAAACGGCGCTCGGCTACGCCAGAGACCGAGAAGCGTTTTCCAAGGGAAGACGCGGCTAAATTTAGGAAGAAAGTGAGGGAGCGGGTTTGACGACCTATAAATACAAAGGGTTTTCCCCGGACGGCGCAAAGCTTTCCGGCGTCATCAAAGCGTATAACGAGTTTGAAGCGGTCGCGCAGCTGCGCGAGACCTGCTCCGTCATCACCAAAATAGAAGAAGTCAAAGAGACGCAGAGCTGGAACAAACAGATCGGCACGAAGAAAATCAAAGACAAGGAGCTTGCCATCATTTGCTCGCAGTTCGCCATCATTTTGACCTCCGGTCTGCCCATTGTGCGCTGCGTGGAGATGGTTGCGGCACAGGCGCGCACCAAAGAGCTGCAAAAAATGCTGAAAAAGGTCGCGGAGGACGTCTCCGGCGGTTACAGCCTTGCGCAAAGCTTTGAAAACAACGCTACGGGCTTTCCGACCACGTTTATTGAGACCGTACGCGCGGGCGAACAGTCCGGCACACTGGAAGAATGCTTTGAAAAACTACATAAATATTACGATAAAACCGCTAAAATGAAAGCGAAGATCATCAGCACGCTCACGTATCCGGCAATTGTCATTTGCGTCGCCGTCATCGTGTTCATCATCATTATGGTGGTAGCCGTGCCGGCGTTTACAAGCGTGTTTCTGGAGCTCGATACCGAGCTGCCGGGCATCACAAAGGCGCTCATCGCAACGTCGGATTTTCTCACGAACTACTGGTGGTCGCTTATTTTGATTGTGCTCGCGTTCTTCATCGGCAGGCTTCTGCTGAAAAAGAACGAAAAGGGGCGTGCGTTCCTTGCGGAAAACAAGCTAAAGCGCTCACCGCTCAAAAAAATGCACAGTCTGAACGCCGCTTCGCAGTTTGCAAGCACCATGAGCACCATGCTCACGGCGGGCTTGCCGATTACAAAAGCGCTGGAGGTCACGGCAAATGTGGCAGATAACTACATGTTCGCGGTGTCCATCCGCAAAGTGCGGCAGGGCGTGGAGCAGGGCCGCAGCCTGGTGGACTGCATGAACGAGATTCCGTATTTTCCAAAGCTGCTCACCGAAATGGTGGGCGTGGGCGAACGCTCCGGCAACATGGAAGAAACGCTCACCGTCATCGGTGATTACTTCGATAACGAGGTCTCAGTGTTCACGCAGCGGTTGCTCTCTATGTTAGAGCCGGCCATCACCATTGTTTTGGCGGTCGTCACCGTCATTTTGCTGCTGGCCGTTTACCTGCCGATGTTTACCATGTATGGCAGCATCGTTTGATTTATTTCGCTGTACCCCGTCGGCGATCCAACCCGAACCGGCGGAATACATAAATTTCGATGGTGAACCCCGAAAAGCACGTTTTCGGGGCGAGCAAAATTTCAATGAATTGGAGAATGGTTCTTATGATGAACAAAATGCGTAAGATGAAGAATAAGAAGGGCTTTACGCTCATGGAAATGCTGATTGTTGTTGCAATCATCGCAATCCTCATCGCTATTGCTATCCCGACCTTTGCTTCTTCTCTGAATAAGGCAAGAGTGGCAACCGACGAAGCGAATATCCGTTCCGGTTATGCTTCCGTTATGGCTCAGGTTTTGACTGATGACAAAATCGATGTCGAAGGTAACGGCGAAGATAAAAATGTTGTTTATAAGCTGAACAAAGATGGTTCTGTTACTGAGAATACTGCAACCAACGAGTATAAGATGCAGGGTACACCGTCTGATAATGTTGAAATTGCAGGTCAGCCTGTTACTAAGTGGGCAAAGGGCAATACAGTCACGTATACCTATAACTACAAGACTAATAAGGTTACAATCACTGTCGGCTAATCTCATCTAAACACAAAAACAACTCATTTTAAATGAACCAGATCTATTGAGGGGCCGGGGGTTGCGGCTCCCCTATGATCTGTTCTTTTGATTTTTCACTTTAGGTTTTCATAAAAAAGGGGACGTAGTATGCTTTGGGGTTCACCCGCTCTCACGGTTTATATTTGTGTGCTTACGGGGATTCTCGGCGCGTGCATGGGAAGCTTTCTCAACTGCATGGCGTGGCGTATCGTCCACGGCGAATCTGTTTTACACGGGCGCTCGCACTGCGACGTCTGCGGCCACGTGCTCGGCGCGGGGGATTTGATTCCCGTTGTGAGCTACATCATTCACAAAGGCCGCTGCAAATACTGCGGCGCAAAGCTCTCTGCGGGACATGTCTTTGCGGAAGTGTTAACGGCGCTTACGTTTTTGCTGCTCGTGCTAAAATATGATATTTCGCTCCAAGCCCTTGAATACATTTTGCTGGCGTGTCTGCTGCTTGCGGCCGCATTCACGGATTTGGAGGGGTATATGATCCCGGACCGTTTCATCGTGACGGGGATCGTCGTGCGTGTTGTTTTCCTGTTTTTGCAGAGGAACGTGCTCGAAAACCTTATGGATGCGCTGCTCGGCGGCTTCGCCGTTGGCGGCGGTTTACTGCTCATCGTGCTCTTATACGAAAAAGTGCGCCAAAAGGAAGCCATGGGCGGCGGCGATATTAAACTGCTGTTCCTCACCGGCCTGTTTCTCGGCTGGCAACGGAACATTCTGTGCCTGCTCATCGCGTGCGTGCTCGGCATCGTCTTCGCGTTTGTCTTCCCGGAAAAACGTACCACAGGAGACGGGGCAGAGGAAGAAGACGGAAAGCTTTTTCCGTGGGGGCCGTCCATCTCGGCGGCGGCGATTCTCACGCTCCTTTGCGGCAGCGAAATAATGAATGCGTATTTGAGCTTATTTTAACGGAAAGAACAAAAGCTTTACAGCTTGATGAATAGGGATAACAAAGAAAGCGAGGTATCTGTATCATGCCCGGACAAATCACGGCATTCGACATTGGCGAGTGCATGGTAAAAGCCGCATGCTTTACAGGCGGCAAACTGAAAAAGGTTATGGCGAAAGAATTGCCGGATAATATGGTTTCCGGCGGCGAAATCGTCTCCATGGACGCCATGGCGGATTTTATCAAGGAAATGGCGAAAGAAAACGGCATTTCCCGCGGCGCTGCGGCGGTCATTCTGCCCGGCACGCTGGTGTTCACCCGCAACGTGACTGTGCCCGCCATGACGGACGGCCAACTGTTGTATAACCTGCCGTTTGAATTTAAAGATTACCTGACGCAGGAAAAGAATAAGTATTATTTCGACTACGCCGTGCAGGATACGGTGAAAGACGAAGAGGGCAATGTGAAAGAATTGCAGCTTTTCGTTTGCGCCACCTTAAAAAGCACCGTGGAAGAATACCGCGCCATGCTGCGCCGTGCGGGCTTCAATTTGAAGGTCGCCATGCCGGAGGAATGCGCCTACGCTGCGCTGACGGAGGATTACATGCAGCGCACAAATGCGCCCGCGGGCAGCGATTACTGCTTTGTAGACCTCGGCCACAACGGCATCCGTATGCACATTTTGCAGGACGGCAATTTCACCACGAAGCGCTCCGGCGACCTCGGCCTGCGCGACCTTGAGCAGACGATTTCCGATGTGCGCGGCGTGGATATTCACATGGCACACGCACACATTTTGTCCGATTACAACGACGTGCTTTCCGAAGACGTGAGCGCCGAGCTTTTCAACCGCATGGCGATCGAAATCATGAAGGCCGTCAACTTCTATAATTACAATAACCGCGAGCGCTCGCTCCGGAGAATTTATCTTTGCGGCGGCGGTGTGGCGGTAGATCAGATCCGCGCGGCCATCTGCCGTGTGACGGATCTGGACGTACATAACGCCGAGGAGCTGCTTCCTCAGCACGACGCATTGGAAGCGGCGTGGCTTTACATCAAAGCGATCGGCTGCGCGCTGCAAAAGTAAGGAGGCGTTGGAATGAAGCTTGAACTCGGCATGGGGAACGGCGCCAAAAAGCCCGTAAAATACCCCACCAAAAGAACCGTCAACCTTGCAAAGCGCGAGTCGCACTCCCAGAGCGTCATGACGCTTTCTATCGGCACGGCGGTCATTATCGTGCTTGTGGTGCTCGTCGTGAAATTCGGTGTACTTGACCAGCTTGCGCGCCAAAGTGCCGCAGAAAGTGCTTACAACACCGTGCATGCCCAGTATACCGAAATGCAGAGCGCCGTGGAGAAATACCCCGAGGTCGAAGAGGAGTACCGCACCTATTCCAGAAAATGGATGCAGCAGGAGGATTCCGGCGCGTTCGTTTCTGTGGACAGACAGGAAGTGCTCGACCTCATGGAGAACTACCTGCAGCCCTACGGCACGATAAAGGCCGTCACCATTTCGGACGACGTGATGATTGTTTCCATGTCCGGCATGAATCTGCAGGAGATTTCCGCTATGTTTGAGATTTTACAGCAGCAGCCCATTGTAAAGTCTGCTGACCTTACAATTGCTTCCACCGAAAAAACGGCAGGCGAAGACCTCGATTTCTCCGTGACGATCACATTACAGCCGGCTGACACGGCGGAAGGGGAGGCCACAGCATGAAAAGAGCCTTTACAACGCGCGAAAAAGTGATGCTGCTCGTCCTCACCGTGCTGCTCATCGTCATCGCATATTTTAAGCTCATCTTGGAGCCCATCAACAATTCCATCGACGAGTATCAGTCCGAAACGGCCGCGGAGCAGGACGAGATTTTGCAGAACACCGCGCTTTTGACGCGCATGAGCCAGATGCAGAAGGAGCTCGAGGAAATCTATGCCGCGGGTACCCCCACGCCCATCCCGAATTATGACAATTCCGGCAAGCTGCTCGTTGAGTTGAACAGCATCCTTTCGGCTTCCGTCGATTATTCTCTGGATTTCGGTCAGGTCTCGGCACTGAACGATGGCTACATCATGTGCCGCCCCATCAACATGGCCTTCACAACGAACACCTACGCCGAAACGCGCGCCATCATTGATGCGCTGCACAACAGCGATTTTACAAACCAAATATCGGACATCAGCGTGCAGTTTGAAAATTCCGGCAGCTCCGGCAATGTGCAGGTAAACCTGTATATTACGTATTTTGAACTTCAAAAATAGCTGATGCAACACAGGCCGGAAGCTGTTTTTTGCTTGCCGGTTTTCTGTGTTTAAAAAGACTTATACTGTTTTACGGTTTCCATATTTTTCTCAGGAGCAAAACGCATGAATTTTTCACGGGATATGAAGGATTTGAAAAACAGAAGAAAGGGGAAAGCCGGCTTTACCATGTCCGAGCTTTTGATCGTTGTGGCCATCGTCATCGTGTTGTTTGCCGTGGCGGTTCTCTCGCTTGTGACGATTCAAAAGAATCTGCGCCAAAAGGAACTCGACAGTAAAGCGGAGATCCTTTACGTTTCCGTGCAGAATCGCATGTCCGAGCTGCGCGCCGGCGGCTACGAAAGCCTTTATCAGTACGATGAAAACAAGGATAACGGCGTTGCAAAGGTTGGTCTCATTCCGCTGGATGCTCCCGAAGAAGATGCGGAAGACGCCATCACAAAAGACACGCTCTGCTACGTCGTTTCCGCAAACCGCGTGGAAGTCGGCAAGGCGGCAGCTTCCGTTCTGCCGGAATCTTCCGTAGATGCCGAGCTCTGGAACAACCACTGGGTTATCGAGTACGACCCCGAAAGCGGCAGTGTGTACAGCGCATTTTACAGCGAAGAGGAGATCACAAGCGGCGATGCCTCCACCACGCTGCCCACATACTTAAACCGTATGCGTGTGCGCCAGACCCGCCTGCACAACGGTGCGAAGATCGGCTACTACGGCGGTGCGCGTGTAATCTCCGGCACAACCGACACTCTAAAGCCGGACATCTCCATCGATAACCGCGAGAAGCTGACGGCAACGTTCTACTGCAACAACCCCTATGCCGATGAGCTGACGTTCAATATCAAGGTTTCGGACGGCCAGAACGAATATGTAAAGGTCGTAAAATACAGCGAGCTTCGCCAGCTGAACAGCAAAACTTGGTACTACACGTGGGTTATGGATAGCTTGGAAAGCGAAAAGACGCGCTTCTATAATCAGACCGACCATAAGCTTGCGTGCGGCACAGACATCACCGTCACACTTTCCGTAGAAAGCCAAAACGCCAATGTGGACGGCAAAAGCTACACCCGCAAAACGAACAGCCTGTTCCGCTATGCCGAGGGCACCCCGGCCGGCACGGCGCTCATCGCCTACGGCCGCCATTTACAGAATTTGGACGAGGCCTCCCATGTTTCCGATACGATTACCCGCGCCGTGCAGGTCAGCGACCTTTCCTTTGCGGATGATACTGCCGACAACGAAGACTGGTATTCCTTTTACGGCGACACCTTTACGCCCATCACAAATAAGTATCTCAAAAGCTATGACGGCTATTCCGAGGTCGATAACGTAAAGCTGTATTCTTCCATTTCAAACCTGCACATCACAAAAGCTGCGCAAAACGGAGATGCAGGTCTGTTCAGTACATTTAACGGTGAGATCAAAAACGTGACGCTTACCGGCATGAGGATTGATAATGGAGGCCAGAACGTCGGTGCGCTCATCGGTTCTGTTTCCGATACCGTGAAAATCACAAATACCCGTGTATACCTCAGCTCCAAAAAAGGCGACCTCGCAGATATCGAAACGGTCGATTCCCCGGAAAAAGTGCAGCCGTGGCTCGAGGGTAAAGTCGTCGGCGGACTTATCGGCATGGTGACGAAAACGGGTAGCGTATCCGTTACGGACAGCTCCGCGTCTACGGTCATTCGTGCGGACGGTGCAGCAGGCGGCCTCATCGGTGCCGTGTATAATGCGGCAACGATAACCGATTCCTATGCGGATTGCTATTTGACGGCAGCCAGAACGGGCGGCCTTATCGCAAAGGCAGAGGGCGGGTCTGAAGTAGCCGCAACGGGAACTTCTATCACCTTAAAGGATTTCTATGCAGCGGGTTACCAAACGGCGACCGACGCTGCTTTCGGCTTAGTAGGCGGCTCCAATGTGATCGCCACAGGCGGTTATTCTGCGTGTGTTTACAATGTTGGAGAAAACGCAAAGGTCCATTCCACGGTCAATGCAATGGGCAGAGCCTCAAACGTATATTATCTGACAGACGGCGGTCTTTCCGGCGACGGCACAAGCAAGTGGAAAAACGACAGTCAAACCATGCCGAAAACCTATAAAGAACTCAGTGAATCGGGCTTTGCAAAAGGAATCTCCAAGGCGTTCACGTCGTCCTCCGGCGCGGCTACGTTTCCGTATAACTTGATGGATCAGGGCCTTACGTATTACACGTATCCGCGCCTTGAAAAGCTGAACCACTACGGCGACTGGCAGGCGGAGTTTGAATCCGGCGCACTGGTTTATTACGAGCGCTACGAAGACGAAACCTACGGCTTCTACGGCGCAAACCTTTCCACACTCAAAACGAGTAAGTTTGTCGTCGGCGACGGCTATGCGCTGGCGTATATCGAAAAGAAAACTGCGACCGATAACGTTACCGTGATGTATGCAGACGATCAAACGGCACAGGTATCGTTTGATAGCGCAATTGAAACGACCGACGACACGACAAATACGAAGTATTATCTCTATCCGCTCTCAAAAGAGGTCGTCAACACCGCTTATATCGACACCGCAGAGCCGGATGCGTTCTACCAGAAGATCACGATAAAAGACACCACAGCCAGTACGGAGACGGAATATTACTACAATCCGCACTTCGCAAAAACGGTGACGGTCAACGAAAATAAGCCGCAGGCGCCGGAAACGGTCTGCATTCGCTCCGCCCGCCAGCTGTATGCCTTGAGCCTTTACTACCCGAAGTATGCGGATGCCGTAAAGGACAGTGTGTTCCGTCAGGAACTCAACATTGATTACAGCAGGTATGAGTGGACAAAATATGACGTTGTTACCGCTACTGTCAGCATACAGGCGCCGATCGGCACAGGGGATAAGCCGTTTACGGCTGTGTATAACGGCGGCTGCAATACGATAGAGGGAATTTCCTTTAAAGCAAAATCCCTTTACATCGGCATGTTCGGTTATACGTCGTCCGCTGCCGCGGTGCGCAATGTGTTCCTTGTCGGCAACGGAAGTAACACGGTGGCCTATGTCAATGCGCAGGGCGGTAATTCGGCTTCCGGCAGTGCGTCGCGCGTCAGCATGGGCGTGCTCGTCGGTTATAACCGCGGCACGGTTTCAAACTGCTCGGTTTCCGGCTATACCATGGAGTATTACGGTTACAGCGCCAGCACGGCTTCGCTCGGCGGCTTTGTCGGCAGCAACTACGGCACTATCCGCAACAGCGCTTCGGACTGCCCGTCCATTCGCTTTGCAAATACGAATTCTAACACCTATGCGGGCGGCTTTGCGGGCGTGAACCACGCCTCTGTTTCGGATTCCTACGCGCTTGGCAGCATTCAGGTGCGCGGCGCGCGAAACAGCACCGTGTGGGTCGCGGGCTTTGCGGCGAACAACGCCAGCGGCATGATTCGCCGCAGCTACAGCGCTACGGCGCTGACAGCTTCCGGCGATGCGGAGTCCTACGGCTTTGCGCATACCGGCGGTTCGGCATACCAGTGCTATTATCTGGACGGCGGCACGTATTCGTACAGAGGCGCGCTTTATGCCTACAACACCTCCACGAACGAATTCAAAGATAACGCGGCGGGTGAGCCTCTTACGGGCAGCGAGCTGCAAAACAAAACAATCAACAATTTCAAAACGGCAGATTACACCTATAATGCCAAAGAAACGACCGGCGATTATATCTATCCGGCAGTCGTGCGCAATGCAGCAGGGCAGACCGTGCATTACGGCGATTGGCCCGTGCAGAAGGACATCGGTACGCTCGGTGTGTTCTACTGGGAATATGAAGACAGCGGCAGCAACAGCGGATACCACTTCAGCTACGTGGGCACAAGCCAGGGTAATGAAATTTCCAGCGCAAACAACGACATCTTAAAGGGCGATTCTCTCTGTGAAGAGCACGACGACGGCGGCGTTGTAACGCATTACGGCTACGGCTATTTCTATGCGAACAGCAATAATTTGGAGACTTCATTAAATGCTGCATACTTCAATGAAAACTTCATGCGCGTTGCAAAAAATGCAGAAGCCGGCGAAGCGCTCGGTAAGCAGATGCCCGGCTATACGTTTGTCGCCTTTGAGACCGGTGAAGACAAAATGTATTTGACCGGCAGCAACGCAAACGGCACATGGTGGCTGGATTACGGCAGCGGAACAGATGCTACCGTATACGCCTATACCGTCAACCCGTTCTTTGCAAACTCTATGAGCCTCGATAGCTCCGAAGTACAGAACAAAATGACAAAAACAGGTGACGTCGAACCCGGCGCCAACGGCAACGCTTACGAGATTCGCTCCGTCTCGCAGCTGCAGTTTATCAACTGGAATTTCGGAAAGCGCAATACAAACACCTCCATTGTGTCTCAGAACCAAGGGGATTGGTATACGTTTAAGGATAAATACACGTATCAGGTTTACGGCGATACTCACAGGGTATCGGGAAGCGGCAAAGAGCTGTATTGGAATCAAACACACGATTTGAATGCTTCCTCAGAATACCGTACACTTGGTAAGGCCAATAACTTCACGCCTATCGGAAGCATGTATGATAATGCAGGCAGTACAGCAACCGCTGATCCGACAATGTCATATTTTGCTTCTCATTATGACGGACAGGCATATACGATCAAAAATGTTGAAATTCACAGCAATGCGGAATGTGTTGGTATTTTTGGCATTACGGTCGGTGCAACGGTTAAAAATGTGGTCGTATACTCGGATGAAGGCAATGTAATCGAAGCTACAAAGGAAGGTGAGAGCTGGTACTGCGTTGGCGGTCTTGTCGGCTTTGCGGCCGGCAGAGACAATCCTGCAAGTGTATTTACAAACTGCACGGTTTCCGGCTATACCATTCAGGATAACCATGCAAACACCCCGGGTTGGGGCGGCGGCAGTGTCGGCGGTCTTGTCGGCATGACAAACATGGATATTACAAACTGCTCCGCTGTAACAGATATTATTATCAATATCGGCTATAATGGCGCTTATCAAAATCTGCGTGTCGGCGGTATTGCCGGTGTTTCTCGTGGCGCAGTACGATATTGTTATGCTGGCGGTTCTATGAGAAGCACAGCTAAATCTTGGTATAGTAACTATACTCAGGGTGCGAATATCTGGATGGGCGGCCTTGTTGGCGGTATTGTCATGCGAAACAGCGGCGGCTTAGCAACTTTGGTTGGTGATGTGAGTCGTGTGCTCAAGGTTGAAAACTGCTACAGTTATGTTGAGATGCCAAAACGTGGTAAAGCCAACGAGCAAAATATTATAAAGAGTACGCAGGCAATCGCCTCCAATGGCGAAATGCAGGAAAATTTCGCGGATGTTAAAAACGACTATATCGAGATTCATAACTGCTATGCACTTGAATCCGCCGTATTAAATACAGATGATTACCGCGAATATGGCGGTAAAACTCCCTCAAGTTGGTCTAACCTGAACCTGAACATGACGCATCAGGGTTTGCGGGGGCGTGAGATCAAGTTGTTCAATGATTCCACCCCATACGTATCGTATGCCGAAATGCAGAGCAGCGAATTCTTAACGAAACTGAACAAGAACTACCAGTCCGGCTCAAGCTATAAGAACTTCTCCACCGTTACCATCACCGAGCAGGGGCAGAATATCGACGGCAAATATAGCTTCCCGGGCAATGATACGGCGCTGCAGGGGCTTAACTATCCGTTCCCGACGGTTCTGACACAGACCGATATTTTCGGCAGCACAGTCAATTTGCATTACGGCCGCTGGCCGCGCATCGGTCTCTTATGGGAAGAAAATTCCCAGAAGCTCGATCTGCTTGCGGATATCAAAACGAAAGCGGAAGACAGCACTTTGAACGACAACGAAGACGGCAAGGCGCTTTTGCAGACACATTTGCTTATCGCCAGCAGCGACGTAGATACGAGCGCAGAGCCGCCGGAAATCAAGCTGTATGACGAAAACAGAAACGAGCTCACAAACGATAAGGCCGCAGCAACAGTCAGCCGCATTGTGTATAATCGTGAGAATAACTGCTACGATGTCACATTCATCGGGCAGAATGTCGGCACGGTCGTCGCAGAGGCGAAGCTCGGCAATTACATCGCGCGCCTTACAATCGAAGTTACGGCATCGCTCAAGCTGGAGGCTTCTTCTACGAACATTTCGGTTTATTCCGGCGACACCGATACGATCACGCTGACCGTAAAGGACGCAAACGACAAGCAGCTGCTTGCCGAGACCGAAAAGACGCTCAGATGGGAGATTGCTGTCGATAACAACGGCGTGCAGCAGGAGGTCATCGAGTGCAGTAAGGACGATATCAAGCTGAACGCAGACGGCACGTTCGCCTTGCCGCTTACCGGCTTTGCTGCGGGCGAAGCCACGGTGAGCATCACGTGCACATATCCGTACGGCGCGGCAACTGCCGCGGAGCCCGCAAAAGAGGTCACGGCTACGCTGTATATCGGCGCTACAACAAAGCCAAGTGATGTGCTTGGCCTGACAAACGGCAGCGTCTATAACCAGATTTCTCTGCCGCACACGCCGAAAAAATCCACGACTTCCTACACCGGTACGACCGTTGAATACCCGGAAAACCGCCCCGCCATGCAGGGAAGTGCGCTGTTCCTCTACGCAACGAATGAGTATACCGATTTGACCGGCTTTACGGTCGATCAAATCGAGATCACCGCAGGGGAAACGACCTACACTGTGGGTAAAGACGGCATCACGACCGATGAAAATCACACCTACAAAGTGACGGTAAACGATCAGTGGACGGCAGAAACGAACGACACGAAGTTCCAATACCGCGCCGTAAAGGTGGAATCCGCCGCGGCAGGCGAGATCACCCTAAAGATCGTCCTCAAAAACGGCGACGTGACCTACAACCTCACCACCCCGTACACCATCGCATCGAACACGTATACAGTGAAGTTCCTTGACACAAAGGGCAATATTCTTCTCACAAAAACAGTCGATTACGGAAAAAAGCCGGAGCTGACCGAAGAGGATAAGGCTAAATTGAAAGCCGATGCCGAGTTGGGCTACACCTGCACATGGGCGCTTTCTGAAATCTACGCAGATACAGAAATTCACCCGACATTAACGCCGAACACCTATACCATCCAGTTTGATGCCAACGGCGGTTTGGGTACGATGCCTGATGAATCGTATGCTTATGATAAGATTCAAACGACGGACAGCCTTCCGCCGAATAAATTTACAAAGGGAACATCCACCTTTAAGGGCTGGGCGTTTGATGCTTCAAGTACAACGGCTGATTATACAGATGCAAGCTTGATCGGGAACATCATAGATTCTATGGCGAAGGAGAATAAGACCGAACTCACTCTCTACGCCGTTTGGGAAGATACCGCAGCAGGCGGCGAGACCGTTGAACCGTAAATCAACAAAAAGGCAGGTGCCGAAAATGCAGGCGATCCGCAGAAAACTGAATAGCCAAAGGGGCGCTTCCATGCTGATGGCGCTGCTGCTTATGCTGGTCGGCATCATGGTGAGCGCGGTCATCATCTCCGCCGCCACCAGCGCCGCCGTAAATAAGCGCTCGGAAAAAGAACAGCAGCAGGCCTACCTCGCGGTCAACTCTGCCGCCGAGCTCGTGCGCGACGATTTCCAAAGCCTTACGGGCCGGTATAAAGATGTTACGACCACGGTGACGCATGCGGATGGAACGACCACTACGACGAATGATACGATAAAGGCCACATGTGCGGTGGGAGATATGATCAATGACATCGGCGCATGGTTTATAGATGTGAACACGACGTCCACTTATGCAAAGACCTACACGTTCTCCGTAGACGGTTATGAAGATGTATCGGCAGAAATCCTTGTATCAGTCGACACCGGCAGTGACGGAAGCAGCAAGGTGTATAACCTCGCTGCAACATTCACAAACGGTGCGGATTCCGAACACCCCTGCCGCGTGGTGTTGACTATGGAGGGCAAATTGACGGAGGAAAGAACCTCCGGCGATACGGGCTCCACGCAGGTCGTCACCCGAACACTCGAATGGAATAAGGCAAAGCTGCAAAAGGAGGTAACGGGTTGAAAAAGCTGCGTTCACAAAAAGCGGAAACACTGGTGGAAACGCTCATGGCCATCGTGGTCGTGGTGCTCGTTATGCTTTTTCTCTCCACTGCAGTTTCCACGGCCTCCAAGGTAAATGCCAAGGTGCGCAAAACCGATGTGGCTTTAACGTATGAGAATGCCGTCAAGGGCAGCGAAGCCAAAACGCTGACCATTAAGGATAAAAACAGTGCCACAAAAATCATCTATGTTCAAGTCGATGAATACACAAGCAAAAACGGCTACACGTATTACAGGGAAAGCAAGGAGCAGGGGGCGGGAACTTGAAGCTGAAAGATAAAAAAGGCCTAACGCTCGTGGAAATGCTCTGCACAGTCGCCATTTTGGTGCTTGTCAGCATGGTGATGGTGTTGGGTGTGCAGCTCGGCGTGCGCTCCTACGCAAAATCCGTTTCATATTCGGAAGCGCAGGTGCTGTGCTCCACGCTTACGACCACCATCAGCGATGAGCTGCGCTATTCCGGCACACTGAAAGTAGACGGCAGCGGCAACGTTACGGGCTTTTTCAGCCAGCAGTTCGGCAGCGGCGATTACACCGCGTTTACAACTACGCCGGAAGGGCATGTGCAACTTGGCGGCAAGGACATTCTGCCCGCAAAGGCGTACCCCTACGGTATTAAAGCTGAGGTAGAAAGCTTAACGTATGACGATGGTTCCGCCCTTTTCAAAGTGAAGTTGAGCGTAAAAGACAGCGAAAATAAAAACACGCTGGCCGAAACCACCTTTGAAGTGGAAAAGCTTAATGTGACGACCGAAGACACCGCAGAGGGCCGCGCCCGTGCCTAAGCCAACCGCATGCGATTCTTCTTGCACGTAAAAAGCAAATATGATAAAATAGAAAATATAGTGTATTTAAATAGTGTTCTTTATTGTGCGGAATAGATAGAATTGCTGCTTTTTATTCACTTTTTGACGAATTTGCAGAGAATATAGCGAATTCTGTCTTTGGCAAGTAAGTCTATCGGTAAAAATGAAAGTGCTTTCCGATAAAAAATAAATTGTGAGACGAAACAGAAAGCGCTGCAAGGAGAAATCTATGAGTTTAAAGGAAAAAATACTCATCGCGGACGATTCGGAAATGAACCAAATGCTCCTTGAGGAAATACTCAGCGATAAGTACGAATATGTCATGGCAAAAGATGGTACAGAAGCCGTCGATATCCTCGAAAAAAACGATGATATCGACCTCGTGATGCTCGATATCAACATGCCGAAAATGGATGGTTTCGGCGTGCTGGAGGTCATGAATCTACGGCATTGGATCAGCGAGGTGCCGGTTATCATCATATCGTCCGAAAATGATGTGGATTTCATCCGCCGCGGCTATGACCTCGGCGCTTCGGATTACATCAGCAGACCGTTCGATCTGACGGTCATCCGCCGCCGTGTCGAAAATACGCTCATGTTGTATGCTCGCCAAAAGCGCCTTGTTCGCCTTGTGGAGGAGCAGGTCTACGAGCGTGAAAAGACGAACAACACGATGATCAATATCTTGAGCCATGTTATCGAATACCGCAACAACGAAAGCGGCCAGCATATTCTGCATGTGCGCATGATGACAGGCACCCTCCTGCACCGTTTGATTGAGATCACGGATAAATACCCGCTGACGGAAACGGATATCTCTATGATCGTTTCGATTTCCGCACTGCACGACATCGGTAAGATCAGCGTTCCGAAAGCAATTTTAAATAAGCCCGGTAAGCTCGACCCCGAAGAGTGGGAGATTATGAAGAATCACGCCGCCATTGGCGACGCCATGCTGTACGACCTCGGTACGCAGCAAGCCGAAACGCTGATGAATCTGGCACATGAGATCTGCCGCTGGCATCACGAGCGTTGGGACGGCCGCGGCTATCCGGACGGCCTCAAGGGCGATGAGATCCCGATTTCCGCGCAGGTCGTTGCCATGGCAGACGTGTACGACGCGCTTACAAGCGAACGCTGCTATAAAAAGGCGTTCGACCACGCGACCGCTATTAAAATGATTACAAACGGCGAATGCGGCGCCTTCAATCCGCTTTTGATACAGTGCCTTTTGGACGTGCAGGATCAGCTTTTCGAGAACATGCACACAGATCCCAGCCGGTTCGATTACCGTCAGGAAGCAAAGCGTCTTTCCGACGAAATGCTCGAGCAAAAAGAGCTTGTGCCTGATAACCGTGCGCACAGCCTGCTCATCTTCGAGCAGAAAAAGGCGGAATTCTTCGCAGAGCAGTGCGGCGGTATCCAGTTTGAATTTGACCGCTGGACAAATACCGTACGTTTCAAAGATTGGAATGCGCCGGTCGATCAACAAGAAAAATCCATGTACCTGACGGAATGGAACGACGTTTCGCTGCTCTCTGAAAAGGATTGGTTCGCTCTGCATGAAAAGCTGAAAGCAACAACACCGGAAAGACCGGAAGTGAAAATGATTGTGCAGATCCCCGTTAACGGGGAATATCGCTGGCAGCGCCTTACGGTAAAATCGCTTTGGACAACTAAGTACAAAAATTATGCCGGCGTGCTCGGACACTTTGAAGATATTCAGGATGAAATGATACGGCGCGGAGAAGAAGCGCTTAAAAAGTGCACGGAAGACAACATAGCGCACCTCTTGGGTGACTTGAGCCGTGTGTTTGAAGTGGTGCGCCTTGTTGATCCGAAAACAAACGAGATCGTCGAGCTGGATGAAGGCGGCAAAGTAATTACTACGCCGATACACTGCTATGAAATTTGGGGCAGAAACGAGCCGTGCGAAAACTGTATTTCTTCCCGCGCTCTGGAAGGAAAAGAATGGGTCACCAAACTTGAAATGCGTGACAGGCAAATGTACTTCGTGCTTTCTAAACATATCAACGTCAACGGACGTATCTGCACACTGGAGATTGCTTCGCATGAAGACGAAGCGGAGCGCGCACGCTGCGGCGGCGACAACGATGCGCCAACGCGTTCTTCGTTTATGAACTTCTACCGCGATACCCTGACCGGAACGTACACGAGACTGTATCTTGAGAGTTTCCAGTCCAATTTGGAAAGCGCAGACGCCGTGGCAATCGTGGATGTTGACCTTTTTAAGCAGATTAACGATACATACGGCCACCCTGTGGGCGATGAAGCGCTGAAAACCATCGCGAACACAATCCAGTCCGGCATCCGCGGCAGCGATACGCTCATCCGCTACGGCGGGGACGAGTTCCTCCTCATCTTCTCCAAGATCGGCGAAGAGGTTTTCTATGAGCGTTTAAAGCAGCTCAGACGCGCCGTGCAGAAGACAAAATTGCCGGATTACCCCGAGGTGAAGCTTGATGTCAGCCTTGGCGGCGTATACCGCGTACACCCGCTCTCCGAAGCCATTCGGCAGGCAGACCTGCGCATGTACGACAATAAAGCGAAACACGCGAATGTAAATCCTGCGGCATGCAGATAGGAATTGCAGAAAGGTGACAGATTATGAAGCTTGAAGAATTGTATCAGAAAATCGGCGGCGACCTCGAAAACGTGATGAAGCGCATTCCGAGTGAGGCAATGATCGGCAAGTTCGTGCGCAAATACGCAAACGACCAGACCTATAACCGGCTTACAGCAGCTGTGGAAGCCAAAAATTGGAAAGACGCTTTCCTTGCGGCGCACACCTTAAAGGGTGTGGCACAGAACCTCGGCTTTGACCGCCTGCAAAAATCGGCATCCGCTTTAACGGAGGCCGTGCGCGGCGCCGTTCCGCTGACGGACGAATCGCTTTTTGAAGAGGTCTGCAAAGATCAGAAGGAGATCATGGAGGCCATCGAAAAGCTTGATTGAGCGGAATTTGAGCGCGATCAAAAGAATTGAGAAAAGAGACCGTATGCATTTTATGAGAAGAAAAAGCCGTTCAAAAGCCTGCAAGCCGGAGTACTTTTGCGCTCCCGCTTTGGTTTCTGCACCCAAAACGCTCTTATTTTCTATGAATTGCAAGCGGTATTATATGACTTAGTAAATATGCCGGTTTTATGGACCGGCTTTATTTGCGTTTGGTTCCCTGTGTAATGCGGCGGAACGGTTTGGGGGAGAATAGGTCGCGCGCTGCGGCGGCAGCTTACAATAGAGGAAAAAAGGAGAATGCCGCATGAATATGTTCACAAAACTTTTGGAGACGCTCGGAAATAATTTCTGGCTTATCATCATTCTTTGCCTTGAGGTTATTCTGGCGGTTTGGCTGCTGTGCTTTGCACGCGGTAAAAAGAAAAATCGTGCCGCAGAGCCGGATGGCCACAGCGTGCAGGACGTGCTCATGTGCGACTTATCTAAGCAGGATGACGAAGTATGTCTCCTGATGCGCCGTTCAGACAAAATGCCGGTCTACGAGATGGGCGATATCGAAAGTCTGCTTGGCATTTCTCTCGCACGTCTGCAGGAGGACATTGCGAGCCTTGAGCCGTGCCTGCACGACCGCAAAAGCGGTCGCAACATTTGGCGGGACTATCTCGCGTGGGACGGAAAAGAACCGATGACCGCAGAATTCCGCATGCAGAACGGCGAGTGGATCACTGTGCACGTTATGCAAAGCGGCACAAAAGAATACGATCTTTTCGCTTTTCACAAAACGACTGAAATGCAGCGCCGCATACAGGGCTATGAAGAGCGCCTGATGCAGGCGGAAGAAGCCAACCAGTCGAAAACTACGTTCCTTTCCCGCATGTCGCATGAGATTCGCACGCCGATGAACGGCATCATCGGCATGCTTACGCTGGCAGAGGGCAAGCTTGAAAAAGATAACCCTGCGATGCAGTATCTTGAGAAGGTCGACGAGCTTTCCGACCACCTGCTTTCGCTCATCAACGATATTTTGGATATGTCCCGTATTGAAGCGGGCCGCGTGCAGCTTGAAAGCAAGCCGTTAAAAAGCTGCTTGCCGCGCAGGAGATCTTTTTGGAGCTTGAAACGCAGAGCACGCTGCTTGGCACCAAAAAAGAAGGGCGCTTTTTGCTTCCTCTCGCATCGGGGCAGAGCTTTTTGGAGCACCTCGTCACGACGAACAAGAATACAAGCTTCAAAACGCGTTTTAAGCTGCACTACGCGGGCCTTTTGTACCCGTGGTTTGCCCGCGCACAAAAAGCACAGCTTACGGATTAAAAGTATTTTAATCTTATAAAAGTCGATGGCGGAGCGAAAAAGCCCCTGCCGTCGGCTTTCGTCATTTTGCGGAAATTTCGACGAATTGATTGTAAAAATAGATGGTTTTGCAAAAAAAGTAGACAAATTTTTGATGATGTAGTATACTGGCGTTAAACGGGAGAGCAAGTCGATCTTTTGCACAAAAACAAATAAACGGCTGAATTTTCATGTTGTCACATGATGAGTTCAGACAACAAAAAGGAGATTTTGAAATGAAGAAAGAGCAAAACCGGCATTCCCTTCACCTCATCCGTCAAAACGTTCCGCAGTTTATTTTGCTCGTTATTTTTTCCGTGCTGCTGGGCGTTTCCGTCATCGCGGTGTCTGTTTTAATGAAAATGTTCCTCGACATCGCTACAAATGCAAGCACTATGCCGCTCACCACATGTCTCATCGACGCGGTCGGCGTTTTGCTCGTGCTCGGCATCTCACAGGTCGTCACGTCCGTTTTGCAGGGCAAGCTTTCCTGCCGTATGGAGCTTTCTCTGCGCAGCGCCATGGTGGAGCACCTCTACCGCACAGACCTTAGGACGTTCGACAGCGGCGCGGCAGATAACTACTTCACGCGCATGACAAAAGACGCGGAGACCCTCTCGAATTTCTATTCCAAAACGCTCATCCCGAGCATCTTTTTCGAGAGCTTCACGTTCGTCGTCAGCTTTATTTTGATGTTCCTCCTCGAGTGGAAACTCGCGGTCGTCATGATCGTCGTCGTGCCGATTTTGATTTTCACCATGATCCGTATTTCCCCAAAGCTTGAGATGAACAGCATTCAGATCATGCAGAACGAAGACAAAAACCGCAATATCTTACAGGAGTTTTTGAGCCAGTATATGCTGTTTAAGTCCTACGGCGTGCTCGGTTGGGTGCAGAAGCGCGTGGGGAATACATACGCGCAAAAGCAGAAGTACGTCGGCAAACTCAGCGTTTTGCAGGGCGCCATCGGCTTTCTCAATAACTTCCTCGGCGTCGGCATGTTCATCATCGCGCTCGGCATGGGCTCATTTCTCGTCGTGCGCGGCGAAACCACCGTCGGCACGCTCATCGCCGTCGTGAACCTCGTCAGCTTCTTCTACGGCCCGTTCTTGCACATTTCGGGCTGGATGGCCGAGGTCAACGAAGTGAAGGTCTCCGCAAACCGCATCGGGGAAATCCTCGCCATGCCCACCGAAAATAGCACACAAACCGCAAAGCCCTCTGTTCAGAATGCAGGTGATGCAGCGCTCACCGCCAAAGACCTCTCCTTTGCGTATGACGAAGAAAAAGTTATCCTGTCCCACGCCGAAACGCAGGTGCACACGGGCGAGATCGTTGCGCTCACCGGCGAAAACGGCAGCGGCAAAAGCACGTTCACAAAGCTGCTCATCGGCTTCTATACACCCACGGGCGGCGAAGTCGAGCTCAAAATCGGCAATAAAACCGTCCACGGCGCGGAAATTCGCAATTATTTAAGCTACGATTCCGGCTTCGTCTCCGTTTTTGCGGGCACGCTCAAAGAAAACATCTGCATGGATCAGCCGTTTGACGAGAAAAAGTTCCGCAAAGCTGTCGAACTCGCCAACCTCACGGAGTTTGTAAACGAAAAAACAGCGGACTACGAGATCGAGCCGGAGGGCAAAAATCTCTCCAGCGGTCAGCGCCGCAAGGTCGCTTTGGCGCGCATTTTCTACGATGACCGCCCGGTCTTCGTGCTCGACGAGCCCACCGCAAACCTCGATAAAGCCTCCGCAGAGGGCATGTTTGAGGCTCTGAAGCAGGTCTGCAAAGACAAAATTTGCATCATCGTCACGCACGATGCGTTCATCTCCGAAAAGTGCGACCGCGTGCTGCATTTGAATAACAAAAAGGTCACAGGATGACCGCAATACGATTTGCATAATAAGGCGATATGAACTCTGCCACTCGCAATGAGCGGTGGGTGTGGCTTAGCTCCGGGCCAATTCCGCCCTTGCGGCAAGGCTCGTCGTAGAGAACGCCTGCGCCGAGTGGCTTATAAATCTTGAGCATTGCTGATGGGCCATTTTTAACAAAATGTATCTTTTTTACAAAAATTCGATTTTTTTCAAAAAGCTAATTGACAATCGAAAAAATGTGTGCTACAATGCACTAAACCGTTGAGGAAGAGTGAGTACGCTTTAGGCAACTTTTCTCACAGAGAGTCGTGGATGGTGGGATCACGGCGGAAAGATAAAGCGGAATGGACTTCTGAGGGCGAACAGAAAAGGATTTCCCGAGTATGTGAGACGGAGTGTGGCTCTCCGTAAACAAAGGTCTGCGTATGATGGTACGCGTAAGAGGGTGTGTGTTTCACATACCAAGCCGGGTGGCACCGCAGGAATTTTGATCCTGTCCCAGCAAGTGATTGCAGGGACAGGATTTTTTTGTTTTTCAGGGAGGTTATTTCATGTTTGTTTACACAAAACGATGGCGCAGCCGCGCTGCATCCGAAATTTTGAACCCGCATTTGAACGCATTAAAACAAACCTGAAAGGATCGATAAATTTATGAAACTCAGAAACGTATTTGCCGTGATCACCGCCGCCGCTATGACCCTCAGCCTCGCCGCTTGCAGCGGTCAGAGCACAGCTTCTTCCACGTCCTCCGCGTCAAGCGACTCTTCTTCGTCCGCCGCTTCCGAAAGCAGTGTGTCGAGTGAAAAGAGCACCGCAAGCGAAGAATCTTCCGGCGCATCGTACACCATCGGCATCTGCAATTACGTCGATGACGCTTCCTTAAACCAGATCGTTGAGAACATCAATGCACGTCTCGCCGAGATCGAAAGCGGGCAGGGCATCACAATCAACGTGAAGTACGACAACTGTAACGCCGACGCGAACGTCATGAATCAGATCATCGCAAACTTTGCAGCCGATAACGTAGATCTCATGGTCGGTGTCGCGACCCCGGTCGCCATGGCGATGCAGTCCGCAACCGAAGACAGCAAAACGCCTGTCGTGTTCGCCGCCGTGTCCGACCCGGTCGGCGCGGGTCTTGTCGCTTCCCTTGAAGAGCCAGGCAGCAACATGACGGGCTCCTCCGATAACCTCGATACCAACTCCGTCATGAACCTTATCTTCGCCCAGAACCCCGATGCCAAGAAGATCGGCCTTTTGTACGACGTAGGACAGGATTCCTCCACCGCCGCCATCGAGCACGCAAAGGCGTACCTCGACGACAAAGGTGTTGAATATGTAGAGCGCACCGCAACGACCGCCGAAGAAGTCGCGCTCGCCGCACAGGCTCTCGTTTCCGACGGTGTAGATGCCGTGTTCACCCCGACCGATAACACCATCATGAAGGCAGAGCTCGCGATTTACGAGACCTTTGCTGACGCAGGCATCCCGCACTACACCGGCGCCGATTCCTTCGCCCTCAACGGTGCGTTCCTCGGCTACGGCGTCGATTACGCAAACCTCGGCCGTGAGACCGCAGATATGATCGCTTCCATCCTCACCGAAGGCAAAGACCCGGCGACCACACCGGTCATCACGTTCGACAACGGCACCGCAACGGTCAACACCGAAATCTGCGAAAAGCTCGGCTTCGACTTCGATACCGTCTCCGAAGCTTTTGCTCCGTACTGCACGAGAGTGGAGGAGATCACGACCGCAGAGAGCTTCAGCGATCTCGAGTCTTAATTTAAATCTCTCAAAAGCTTATCCTACCCCATAAGCTTTCAAACACTTCATACTACCATACTTCATCAATACCTTACTTACCCATTAAGAATGCAATCACCGCTGCCATGCACCCGGTTTTCGGGCGCGTGGCTTCGGCATATCACCACAAATCTGCAAAACGAGGAGTTTTTGTATGTCTTTCGATTCAATCCTGACCCTTGGGCAGACAGCGCTGGAGCTTGGTCTCATCAGCTCGCTGACTGTTTTGGCGCTGTTTTTGAGCTATTCCATGCTGAACGTATGCGACCTTTCCACAGACGGTTGCTTCACGCTCGGCGCGGTCGTCGGCGCGTCCGTCGCGCTTTCCGGGCATCCGTTTCTGGCAATCCCCGCCGCTATGGCGATCGGCATGGTCTCCGGCTTCGTCACGGCTCTTTTGCAGACGAAAATGGGCATTGATAGTCTGCTTGCCGGCATCATTGTCAATACCGCGCTTTATTCCGTCAACATCGGCATCATGAACGGTGCGTCGCTTCTGAACCTCAATAATTCCGATACGGTCTTCACCAAAATGCGTTCGGTGCTCGAAAACACACCGCTTGCGGGGCAATATAAGCTTATCGTCATCACCATCACGGTTGTACTCGTGGCGGTCGTTTTGGGACTTTTCCTCCGCACACGCCTCGGCCTCGCCATTCGTGCGACGGGCAATAACCCGGACATGGTTCGCTCCTCGTCCATCAACCCGGTTAAAACGACCATCATCGGCCTGTGCATTTCCAATGCGTTTACGGCGCTTTCAGGTTGCTTGCTTGCGCAGTCGCAAAAGTCTGTCAGCATCGATATCGGCACCGGCATGGTTACGGTTGCGCTGGCATCGCTCCTCATCGGCGGCGCGTTCTTCGGCAAGGGCAAAATTCCGCTGCGTATCTTCGGCATGGTCGTCGGTGCGTTCGTGTTCCGCCTTGTGTATACCATCGCGCTGCGATTCAACCTGCCCGCGTTCATGCTCAAGTTCGTCTCGTCCGTTATTGTCATTCTGGCAATCTCCGGGCCGTACCTCAAAAAACAGCTTCCGTATCTGAAGCGCCGTTTCGGAAAGGAGCGCACCCATGCTTAAACTCACGCATATCTCAAAGACCTTCAACCCCGGCACGGTCAACGCCAAAAAGGCGATCGAAGACCTCAGCTTCCACGCCGCAAAGGGCGATTTTATCACCGTCATCGGCGCAAACGGCGCGGGCAAATCGACGCTTTTTAACGCCATTTCCGGCAGCTTTTTCACGGACAGCGGCAAGATCGAGCTTGACGGCAAGGACATCACGTTCATGCCGGAGTATAAGCGTGCCCGCAGCATCGGCCGCCTGTTTCAGGACCCCATGCGCGGCAGCGCACCGGGCATGACCATCGAAGAAAACCTCGCGCTCGCAGCGGGGCACGGCGGTTGGCTCAGCTCCATCTCCCGCAAGGACAGACAGGCGTTTCGCGAACGCCTCTCCCTGCTCGGTATGGGGCTCGAAGACCGCATGACCCAGCCCGTGGGTTTGCTTTCCGGTGGCCAACGTCAGGCGCTCACGCTTATGATGGCCACATATAACCCGCCGAAGCTCCTTCTGCTCGACGAGCACACCGCCGCGCTTGACCCCGCCACCGCCGAAAAGGTGCTCGAGATCACGAAAAACACTGTGGAGGAAAACCACCTCACGTGCATGATGATTACGCACAATATGCAGTCCGCACTGGAGCTCGGCAACCGCACCATCATGATGAACGCCGGCAAGATCATTCTGGACGTCACCGGCGAAGAGCGTGCCCACATGACTGTTGCCGACCTCCTCGACCGCTTCAAGCAAGCCGCCGGCAAAGCCCTCGATAATGACCGTATGCTTTTGAGCGAAGCAGAGTAAAATTTGAAATCGAAAGACAGCAAAAGCAGATGCCCCGAATCCACATCGGGTGCATCTGCTTTTGCTGTTCCAAAACGGCGGGGATATCCGCCGTCGTTCCTTTACGGACGGTGATGCTTTTTTAATACGATCTCCCAAATCTTTATGTGTAAAGCGTTATTTTTCCTCGTTTTCCGGCGCAATCTCCGCTTCAATCTTATCCAAGCGGCGGTTGATCTTCTTTTGGTTTTCCAGAACAAGGTCAAGCTTTTTGTGCAGATCATCGATGATGAGCTCGCTTTTTAAGTTGATCTTATAGTCATTCTCTGCACGCTGACGGTCTTTTGCTTCTTGGCGGTTCTGGCTCATCATGATGAGCGGCGCTTGCACGGCAGCGATGCACGAAAGTACGAGGTTTAACAGAATAAACGGGTATTCGTCAAATGCTCTCGAACCCAAAACGAGGTTTATGACCATCCAAATGACCATGACGGCGATAAAGCTGAAAATAAACGCCCAACTGCCCGCAAAGCGCGCCACTGCGTCCGCGGCACGCTGCCCAAACGTCATGTGCTCGTCCTTGTCTGCGTTTTTTGTGACTTCCGTTGCAATCAGCTGATGAATCAGTTCCTCATCCGTGAATTCCTCGTCCGTCACATGTAAAAGCTCGCTGATAATTTGGTTGCGTTTCGCGCCTTTTTTCATAGTAAACTTACCTCTTATCCCAAGATTCTTCGCCGCATTTCGGCGTTATCTCCAGTCTATTACAAAACCGCGTGCGTTGTCAACCGCAAGGTGTAAAAATAGTGAAAAAACGCACATTCGCGGTTTTGTCTTGCGAATATGCGTTTTGAAATTTAATAGACTTTAACTGTCAATGGTGGGAAGGTACAGCTCGGTAATGTCCGGGTCATGCGCGGCGGATTTCACCAGTGTGTCGCAAATGGCCTGCCGGTTCGGAATTTTATTCATGGCACTGCGCCTCCTCTCGTTCGTCAAAGTCGTGCATGATGATCTTGTATTCCTCGCCATCGCCCATCACGGTATAAACGCGGTAACTTTTGCCGCTGCGTTTGCCTGCAAGCGCCATACCGACGCACAGTGTTTTGTTGTCAGTCCTCGTGTACCGTACAGAGTGGGAAATAGAGAATACCTGTGGCGCGTCTAATTGTTCCTATAAGCGCAATGTAAACCGCTGTATTCCAATGCTGCGGAAAGAGAAAGTTGCATCGAAAGTCTAAATGGAGTAATTTCGTCTTTTTGGTTCGAAAATTGCCAAAATGTTTCTTTTGAGCTGTATGTACATCGTGTGCGCGTCTGTGCAGAAACCGCAAAAGCCGGCATGAAACCTGTGGTTGTTTAAACTAACCGATTCTGTTTTAACAAATTGTCCAAAATGGTACTGCTAACTTGCAGGTTGTTTTTTACAAATAATAGAAAATTGTGTTTTTTGTGTGAAAACTGTTGAAGTTAGGTAAAAATCGTGCTATTCTTTTGCCAGAACAAACAAGGTGGTGAATGAATATGAAAATGCATAAGCATTTTGCAAGGCTTACCGTTTTGTTCTTTGTGCTGACTCTCATCAGCGGACACATGAAAAAGTAATTTTATGAGCCGCATGGTTAAAATGCGGCCCGCAATACAGGAGGTATTTTTATGAATTGGGCAAAAATCGGTCTTTTCGCAGCAGGTGTTCTGTTTGGTACCGCCGGCATCAAGGTACTCGGCAGCAAGGACGCTAAGAAGGTCTACACCGAGACCACTGCAGCTGCTCTGCGTGCCAAGGAGTGCGTCATGACAACGGTCACGACCATCAAGGAGAACGCAAACGACATCCTGACCGACGCTAAGGAGATCAACGAGCAGCGCGTTGCCGATGCTGCCGCAGAGGTCATCGAAGATGCAGCTTGCGCATGCACGGAAGAAGCTGCTTCCGCGGAAGAATCCACCGAAGCTTGATCGCGGGTCTATCCCGGGTCTGAATTACCGGAGAGCCGCCGAAAGCGGCTCTCTTTTTTCGTTCATCTGCTCTGTTTTTCGGAGCTTCCAATATATTGTTGCATAGAAGGATAAAGTTATGAAGTGTAAAATTCTGCATGAGGTGCGCGGGCACATGCGTGTACATCTCGTCTGCGGCCGTATGACGCTGAAAGAAGCCGATGTTTTAGAGTATTACCTGCGCGCCGTGGACGGCGTAAAGGAAGTTAAGGTCTACGACCGCACACAGGACGCCGTCATCGTCTATCAAAACGACCGCACATCCCTTATTCGTGCGCTCGCGACATTCTCGTTCGCAAAAGCCGAAAGCATGGAGCTTGTGCCGGATCACACCGCCCGCACATTGAACCGCGAGTTTGAAGACAAACTTGTCTTTACGGTGCTGCGCCGCGCCATGGCTAAAATGTTCTTCCCGGCGCCCATTCGCATGATGCTTGCCATCATCCGCTCCGCAAAGTACATCAAAGAGGGCGTTAAGGCGCTGCTGCACGGTCATCTCTCCGTTGCTGTGCTTGATGCCACTGCCGTCACCGTTTCTCTTGTGCGCGGCGATTTCGATACGGCAGGCTCCGTCATGTTCATGCTGCGCCTCGGCGAGATTCTCGAGGAGTGGACGCACAAAAAGTCTGTTGCCGATCTCGCGGGCGCCATGTCCCTCAATGTCGATAAGGTCTGGCTCAAGACGAACGGCACCGAGGTGCTCATGCCAATCGGCGACATTCAGGCGGGCGACCGCATCGTTGTGCGCACGGGCAATATGATTCCGCTCGACGGTAAGGTCGTCGAGGGTGAAGCCTTGGTCAATCAAGCCTCTATGACCGGCGAATCTCTGCCGGTGCAGAAGTCCGTCGGCAGCTACGTATATGCCGGCACCGTCGCCGAAGAGGGCGAGTGCGTCATCTGCGTCGAAAAAGCTATGGGCGGCGGCCGTTATGACCGTATCGTCCGCATGATCGAAGAATCCGAAAAATTGAAATCCACCGCAGAAGACAAGGCTTCCCGCCTTGCCGATAAGCTTGTGCCGTACACGCTTGGCGGCACGGCGCTGACCTATCTGCTCACGCGCAACGTCACAAAGATGCTCGCCGTGCTGATGGTCGATTTCTCCTGCGCGTTAAAGCTCTCCATGCCGATCGCGGTGCTGTCTGCGATGCGCGAGAGCAGCGCACACCATATTTCCGTCAAGGGCGGCCGCTTCATGGAGGCTGTTGCAAACGCCGATACCATTGTGTTCGATAAAACCGGCACGCTGACGTACGCAACACCGCGTGTTGCCATGATCGAAACGTTCGGCGACCGTGAGGAAAGCGAAATGCTGCGCCTTGCCGCCTGCCTTGAGGAGCATTACCCGCACTCCATGGCAAACGCTGTCGTGGCCGAAGCCAAGGACCGCGGCCTCTCCCACGAAGAGTACCATTCTCGCGTGGAATACGTCGTCGCGCACGGCATTTCCAGCACTGTGGAGGGCAAAAAGGTCATCATCGGCAGCGCGCACTTCGTTTTTGAAGACGAGGGCTGCGTGATCCCGGAGGGCGAAGAAGCGAAGTTCAACGCACTTCCGGCCGAGTATTCGCACCTTTATCTGTGCATTTCCGGTGTGCTCGCAGCCGTCATCTGTATCTCCGACCCGCTGCGTAAGGAAGCAAAGGACGCCATCTGCGCTCTGCACGCTTGCGGCATCAAGAAGGTTGTCATGATGACCGGCGATAACCGCAAGACCGCCGAAGCCGTTGCAGCAGAGGTCGGCGTGGACGAGTTCTACGCCGAAGTGCTGCCGGAGGATAAGGCAAACTTCATCCGCCGCGAAAAAGAAATGGGCCGCACCGTTATCATGGTCGGCGACGGCGTGAACGATTCTCCGGCGCTGTCCGAAGCAAGCGTCGGCGTTGCCATCAATACCGGCGCCGCCATTGCCAGAGAGATCGCGGACATCACCGTTGCGGCAGGCGATCTCTATGAGCTCGTCACCCTGCGTCAGCTCAGCACTGCGCTTATGGCGCGCATCCACCGCAACTACCGTTTCATCGTCGGCTTCAACCTTATGCTTATCCTGCTCGGCGTAGGCGGAATCATCCAGCCGACTACCTCCGCACTTCTGCACAATATGTCCACACTCGGCATCAGCCTCAAAAGCATGACAGATCTTCTGCCGGAAAAAGCAGAGGAAGAGTAAGAAAAGAAGCTTCCCATAACGGTGGTCAAAAGTTTTCGCCAGCCTTTTTCAAAAGACTGCGGGTACTTAGGGCAGCGCCCTAAGTTGCTTTCATCAGAAAGCGAAATCTCTTTGCCTACATAAAATTAGGAAGGTTGATTTGAATGTCCGGGGGACATTTAAATCGTAGGGAACCCAGTTGCATGGGTTCCTGCAAGGGCGGTCAATGACCGCCCTTTTTTACATCCAAACCCGCGCTTTACCGCGCCGCTCTGCGGTGCCCTTTCACGCTTTATTGCACAATGGGTAAAAGGATACAAAAAGAAATTTAAAATAAAGCGCATTTACTACTCGACAAGATGCCAACTTCGGTGTATACTGGTAGGGTGCTTGCGGCAGGAACCGCAAAAACGAACACAATATCTTGTGGTTACGCATAAATATTCAATGTAAAGAAAATTATGGAAACTGATTATGAAAACCAAAGGGGCTGGAAACATGCAGCTCCCGCGGGCGGTATGAAGGAGCGGTAAGGAACATGAAGATCATTAAGAGAAACGGCTCGGAAGCAGCGTTCGATATCACTAAGATTATCGTCGCTGTCTCCAAGGCAAATAAAGAGATCGACGAGCGCCAGAGACTTACAACCGAACAAATTCGCACAATTGCTGCAAATGTCGAAGGAACGTGCGGTGCCATGGGGCGTGCAGCGTCCGTGGAAGAAATACAGGACCTCGTAGAAAAGCAGATCATGGGGCAAGGTGCGTTCGATGTCGCTAAGGAGTATATCTGTTACCGGTATACGCGTTCGCTTGCGCGCCGCGCCAATACCACCGATAACCAGATTCTCAGCCTTATCGAGTGCAACAACGAGGAAGTCAAGCAGGAAAACGCGAATAAAAATCCAACCGTAAACAGCGTCCAGCGCGATTACATGGCCGGCGAGGTCTCCAAAGACATCACGCGCCGCATTTTGCTTCCGCGCGAAATCGTCGAAGCACACGAGCAGGGCATCATCCATTTCCATGATATGGACTATTTCGCGCAGCACATGCACAACTGCGACCTCGTAAACCTTGAAGACATGCTGCAAAACGGCACGGTCATCACCGGCACGCTCATTGAAAAGCCGCACAGCTTCTCCACCGCCTGCAACATCGCCACGCAAATCGTCGCGCAGGTTGCAAGCAACCAGTACGGCGGCCAGAGCATCAGCCTCGCGCACCTCGCGCCGTTCGTGCAGATCTCCCGCGAGAAAATCCGCCGTGAGGTCGAAGTCGAGATCGGCGAGCTTGGCGTTTCCCCGGATGAGGCCCAAATCTCCAAAATGGTGGAGCGCCGTCTGCGTGAGGAGATCAAGCGCGGCGTGCAGACCATCCAGTATCAGGTCGTGACTTTGATGACGACGAACGGTCAGGCGCCGTTCATCACCGTGTTTATGTATCTGAACGAAGCGAAAAACGAGCGTGAAAAGCGCGACCTCGCCATGATTATCGAGGAAGTGCTGCTCCAGCGCTATGAGGGTGTCAAAAACGAAAAGGGCGTGTGGGTTACCCCGGCATTCCCGAAGCTCATTTATGTTCTGCAGGAGGATAACATTACCCCCGGCAGCGAATACTATTACCTCACCGAGCTTGCCGCAAAGTGCACCGCAAAGCGCATGGTGCCGGACTACATCTCCGAAAAGAAGATGAAAGAGCTCAAAGAGGGCAACTGCTTCCCGGTCATGGGTTGCCGCAGCGCGTTAAGCCCGTGGAAGGATGAAAACGGCAACTATAAGTTCTACGGCCGCTTCAATCAGGGCGTCGTCACACTGAATCTTGTCGATGTCGCGCTCAGCTCCGGCGGCGATATGGAAAAATTCTGGAAGGTCTTCGATGAGCGCCTCGACCTGTGCTACCGCGCACTCATGTGCCGCCACAACCGCTTGAAGGGCACATTGTCCGACGCCGCGCCAATCCTCTGGCAGTACGGCGCAATCTCCCGCCTCAAAAAAGGCGAGCCCATCGATGCGCTTCTCTACGGCGGCTATTCCACCATTTCGCTCGGCTATGCCGGTCTGTGCGAGTGCGTGCGCTATATGACGGGCAAATCCCACACGGACCCCAGCGCAACGCCGTTTGCGCTCGCTGTCATGAAGTACATGAACGCTGCGTGCGAAAAATGGAAGGCAGAGACCACCATCGGCTTCGGTCTGTACGGCACGCCGCTTGAAAGCACCACGTACAAGTTCGCAAAGTGCCTCCAGCGCCGCTTCGGCATCATCCCGGGCGTCACGGATAAGCCGTATATCACAAACAGCTACCACGTCCACGTTACCGAGCATATTGACGCGTTTGAAAAGCTCCGCTTCGAGTCGCAGTTCCAGGCGCTTTCCACCGGCGGTGCGATCAGCTACGTCGAGGTTCCGAACATGCAGAATAACCTCGAGGCCGTCCTGCAGATCATCCGCTATATCTACGATAACATCATGTACGCCGAGCTTAACACCAAGAGCGATTATTGCCAGAAGTGCGGCTACGACGGTGAGATTCAGATCGTCGAGGACGACGGCAAGCTCGTCTGGGAGTGCCCGAACTGCGGCAACCGCGACCAGGATACCATGAACGTCGCCCGCCGCACCTGCGGTTACATCGGCACCCAGTTCTGGAACCAGGGCCGTACCGCCGAAATCAAAGAGCGCGTGCTGCACTTGTAATTAAGTCAAAATCAAGAATAAACAGTACCGCACAGGGCAGGCGCTTTGTGCGGTAATTCATGAATAGAGGAAACCATCATGAATTACGGTGAGATCAAAAAAACCGACATCGCAAACGGCATTGGCGTGCGCGTCACGCTGTTCGTCTCCGGCTGCACGCGCCACTGCAAAAACTGCTTCAACGCCGAAACGTGGGATTTCAACTACGGCAAGCCGTTTACAAAAGAAACGGAAGACGAGGTGCTCGCAGCCCTTGCACCCGGTTTCATCAACGGTTTAACTTTGCTCGGCGGCGAGCCCATGGAGCCGCAGAATCAACGCGCTTTGGTGCCGTTTCTGCACCGCGTTCGCAAGCTATACCCCGAAAAGGACATCTGGTGCTATTCCGGTTCCACCCTGGAGACCGATATGCTGAAAGACAGCGGCCGCAACCGCTGCGAGGTCACGGACGAATTCCTGTCCCTGCTCGACGTGCTCGTCGACGGCGCATTCGTCGATGAACTCAAAGACATTTCCCTGCGCTTTCGCGGCTCGTCTAACCAGCGCATCATCGATATGAACAAAACCCATGAAACAGGGAAAGTCACCCTTTGGAACGCGAAACCGTAAAAACAAACAAAACGCCGCTCGACTGCTGTGTTTAGAACAGTGCCGGGCGGCATTTTTTATTTTTCCACACGCGCAGAAACACAGGAATTCAAAATAAGTTAGAAAAAGCTAACTTTTCTCTTGACATTTTATATTGCCGAGGTATATAATCAAGATACCCCTAAAGGGTATATGAGAGTCTTCTCTCACAAGAACTATTTTCACAAAAGGAAGCGGTTTAAATGCGTACATATATTTTGAATGCGACCGGCGCGGACATCAGCCCTGCTACAATCATCATCTGTGTGGTGATTGCGGCTATTTGTATTTTTGCGGTCATCAGCTATCGCAAAAAATTGAAGAACGGCTGCTGCGGCGGTGGCGGCGATGAAGTGAAGCACGTCAAGCCGCAGGATACAAACGTGAACGACTACGACCACGTTTACCGCCTGGACATTGAGGGCATGCACTGCAAAAACTGCGCCATGCACATTGAAAACGCGTTCAACGAGCAGCCGGACTGCATGGCAAAGGTCGACCTCGCCGGCAAATTCGTGCGCATCTACACAAAGAAGCCCGTCGAAGAAGTCGTTTTGAAGCAGACCGTCTGGCATGCCGGCTACGAGCCGAAAACCGTCACCGTCGAAAAATAAGACGGAATTGAAATTCAAAGAAAAGCGTGGTATACTCTAAGAAATCCGTGAATTTATAAAGAAAGTGATGATAGAGTATGAAAAAAATCGCCAGCTTTTCCGTCAATCATGATAAGCTCAAAAAAGGCATGTACGTTTCCCGCATCGACGGCGACGTTGTAACCTACGACTTGCGCATGAAGGTGCCGAACGCCGGAGATTACCTCTCAAACGGCGCGCTCCACACGTTCGAGCATCTTTTCGCCACGTATGCGCGCAACTCCGCGTTGTCCGATTCCGTCATCTACGTCGGCCCCATGGGCTGCCGCACGGGCTTCTATTTCCTCCTGCGCGACAATGTGAGCCGCCTAGATGCCCTGCATCTCGTGCAGGAATCCTTCGCGTTCATCCGCGATTTTGAGGGCGAGATCCCCGGCAGCCGCCGCGAAGAGTGCGGCAACTACAAAGAGCACGACCTCAAGGGCGCCAAAGAGACTGCCGTCGATATGCTCGAGGTCCTCAAGGACTGGACGCCGGAAAAAATGGAATACGAAGCGTAAGTCAAGCTAAGATTAACACCCAAAGCACCGTTTTGAGCCAAAAGCCAAGCGGTGCTTTTTACTTTAAATGCAGGTCAAAAATCCGGACAGAATATTTTTGAAAAAAAGCTAAAATAAAAGTTGACAATATACCCTATGTGGGTATATAATCAAGATACCCCAATAGGGTATATAAAGCGAAATCGGAAAGGAGAATTCCGTTGGAACATACAGAAGGAAAAGAGCTGCACGCTTGCCGCAAAAGCAATGCAACCGATACGGAAGCGTGCACAGACTGCACCGAAGAAAAAATCGAAGAGAAGTGCTGCGGCTGTCATAAAACAAAGCACCGCTCCGATGAGGAGTACAAAAAACTCATCCACAGATTAAACCGCATCGAAGGGCAGATCCGCGGCATTCGCGGCATGGTGGAGAAAAGCGCCTACTGCCCGGACATCCTCGTGCAGGTCGCGGCAGCCAACGCGGCGCTTAACGCGTTTACGAAAGAGCTGCTCGCAAACCACATCAAGACTTGTGTAGCGGACGACATCCGCGCAGGAAACGATGAAGTCATCGATGAGCTTGTCACCACACTGCAAAAGCTGATGCGATAATTTTCGGCGCATTTTTATGAAAGGAAGGGAAGAAAATGGAACAGTATAACGTCACGGGTATGAGCTGCGCGGCGTGCAGCACCCGTGTGGAAAAAGCGGTCAGCAAGGTGCCGGGCGTTACGTCCTGCTCAGTCAGCCTGCTCACGAACTCCATGGGCATTGAGGGCACGGCTTCGCCGGAAAGTATTATCAAGGCCGTGGAAGATGCCGGCTACGGCGCGTCCAAAAAAGGTGCGGCACAGAATAGCACCAGCCCCAACGTTGCTGCAGAAGATGCCCTGAAAGACCGCGAAACTCCAAAGCTCAAAAAGCGCCTCATCGCGTCCGTCGGCTTTTTGGCTGTCCTCATGTACATCTCCATGGGGCACATGATGTGGGGCTGGCCGCTGCCGAATTTTCTCAAAGACAACCACGTCGCGATGGGCCTCATCCAGTTGCTCCTCACCGTCATCATCATGGTCATCAACCAGAAGTTCTTCATCAGCGGCTTTAAAGGGCTCATTCACCGCGCACCGAATATGGATACCCTTGTGGCGCTCGGCTCGGGCGCGTCGTTCCTGTACAGCACCTACGCGCTGTTCGCCATGACAGATGCCCAGATGCGCGGCGATATGGCCGCTGTTATGGGCTACATGCACGAGTTCTACTTCGAGTCTGCCGCCATGATTTTAACGCTCATCACGGTCGGTAAAATGCTGGAAGCACGCTCCAAAGGCCGCACGACCGATGCCTTAAAGAGTCTCATGAACCTCGCGCCGAAAACCGCCGTGCTCGTACGGGACGGTCAAGAGGTCACTGTGCCCGTTTCCGAGGTTCGCCGCGGCGATGTGTTTGTCGTGCGCCCCGGTGAGAATATCCCCGTAGACGGCATCGTCTTGGAAGGTGCCAGCGCCGTCAATGAATCCGCCCTCACCGGCGAGAGCATTCCGGTCGATAAGACCGTGGGCGATGCTGTTTCCGCCGCGACCGTGAACCAGTCCGGCTTCCTGCGCTGCGAAGCAACGCGCGTCGGCGAAGATACCACGCTTTCCCAGATTATCCGCATGGTCAGCGATGCCGCTGCCACGAAAGCGCCGATTGCGAAGATCGCCGATAAGGTTTCCGGCGTGTTCGTCCCGACTGTCATCTGCATCGCTGTTGTTACGTTCATCGTCTGGATGCTCGTTGGGCAGACGTTCGGCTACGCGCTCGCGCGCGGCATCTCCGTGCTCGTCATCAGCTGCCCGTGCGCACTTGGCCTCGCGACGCCGGTCGCCATCATGGTCGGCAGCGGCATGGGCGCGAAAAACGGCATCCTGTTCAAAACCGCCGTTTCACTCGAAAAAACCGGCAAGGTGCAGATCGTCGCGCTCGATAAAACCGGCACCATCACAAGCGGCGAGCCCCGCGTCACGGATATTTTACCCGCCCCGGGCATCACCGAAAAAAACCTTCTGGAAGCCGCAAGCGCGCTCGAGAAAAAGAGCGAGCACCCGCTCGCCAAAGCCATCATGGCGCGCGCTGAGGAGATCGGCGTGCAGGCGAAAGAAGTCACAGACTTCATGGCAAAGCCCGGCAATGGCCTCACCGCTGCCCTGAACGGCGAAGTTCTCGCAGGCGGCAACCTGAAGTTCATCTCCACGCAGGCAGATGTCCCCGCAGATTTTAAAGAAAAGGCCGAAGCCCTCGCGCAGTCCGGCAAAACCCCGCTGTATTTCAGCAGGGGCGGTAAGCTTATCGGCGTTATCGCCGTAGCGGATGTCATCAAGGAAGACAGCCCGCAGGCCATCCGCGAGTTGCAGAACATGGGCATTCACGTCGTTATGCTCACCGGCGATAACGCCCGCACCGCAGAGGCCATCGGCCGACAGGCAGGTGTTAATGAAGTCATCGCAGGCGTCCTGCCGGACGGCAAGGAAAACGTCATCCGCAAGCTCAGAGAGCAGGGCGAAGTCATGATGGTCGGCGACGGCATCAACGATGCGCCCGCCCTTACCAGAGCCGACATCGGTGTCGCCATCGGCGCCGGTACGGATATCGCCATCGACGCCGCAGATGTCGTGCTCATGAAGAGCCGCCTGTCCGATGTTCCTGCGGGCATCCGTTTAAGCCGCGCCACACTGCGCAATATCCACGAAAACCTGTTCTGGGCGTTCATTTATAACATCATCGGCATCCCGCTCGCGGCAGGCGTGTTCATTAACCTGCTCGGCTGGCAGCTGAACCCCATGTTCGGCGCGGCAGCCATGAGCCTTTCAAGCTTTTGTGTCGTCACAAACGCGCTTCGTCTGAATTTACTGAACATCCGCAGCACGAAGCACGATAAAAAAATAAAATCGGCAAAACCCGCCGAAATGAAAACCATCGAAGTAAAGGAGACAAAAACCATGGAAAAAACAATTAAGATTAACGGCATGATGTGCCCGCATTGCGAAGCCACTGTCAAAAAGTGTCTGGAGGCGTTCCCGCAGGTCACATCTGCAGAAGTCAGCCACGAAAAGGGCACGGCGGTCATTCAGCTCAATGCTGAAATTTCCGATGCCGAGCTCAAGAAAGCCATCGAAGATAAGGGCTACGAGGTCGTAGGCTGAGCTCGATAAAGCTTGACACAAATTTAATCTGTGTTACAATAAAAGCACTGCCTGTGTTTGCGGACAGTGTTTTTGCATTTTACAATTTGTTCACAGCAAATTGGCTTTTTAGAAAGAATGACGGCGTAAAATTAACATAAAGTTAACGTAAAGCAAACGGATAAAGTTTCGCCCGCCTTTTTCAAAGGCGGCGGATTCCAAAGGCAGCGCCTTTGGTCGTCGTTCGCAAACGACGAAATCTTTCTGCCTCCCCAAAAACTAGGAAGGTAGGCTCAACAGTCCGGTGGACTGTTGAGCCGTAGGGAACCCAGTTGCATGGGTTCCCTGAAAGGCGGCACAAAGCCGCCTTTTCAAAAACCACACAGCCAAAGAATACTAAAGAAGAGATGAGGAAATCACATGGCACGAGAGCGGTATCTGCTGGACGATACGGAAGACACCATTCATGAAAACGAAATCAAGCCGCAGACCGCGGCGGATAAACGCAAAAACTGGTGGGATTATCACAAGGTGCACGTCCTGCTCGTCGTGCTCGCCATAGCCGTCGTCGGCTATTTCATATATTCGGTCACATCCAAAACGGAACCCGATTATACCATCACCGTCATGACGCAGTATACCGTGCCGAGCGACCTGCAAACCGATATTCAGGAGCTTTTCGAGAAATATGCAGACGACCGCAACGGTGACGGCGAAACATACGTCGCCATGAATTTCTGCCGTTTTAATACAAGCGGCACCTCGGAGTTTGAAACATCAGAGCTGCAGGCCTCGTTCGTCAAGTTCGCGACCGACGCCTCCGCCGGTGACAGCATGATTTTCGCTTACGACGACGCAAGCTATAAATATCTCGATCAGGACGATTTAGAAGGCTTCTTTGGCCCCGTAGACGGCACCGATAACGACTATTACCTCTGGAAGGATATTCCGGCGCTGAACAACTTAGAGCTCAACCACTATAACGAGGAGGGCGCAACGAAAGAAAGCGTGCTTTCCGTCCTCGGTGAGCTCAAGGTCGCCGTCCGTACAGAAGACGGCGCCGCGTTCAAAAAGCAGGAAAAGATCGATTACCGCAGCGACAGCGTCAAGCTGTACGAGCGCCTGTTGAACGACGAACCCGCAAATACCGAAAATTAAATGAGAGAGCTGCACATTTTTACGCGCAGCTCTCTTTTTTCTTTGACAGAACCACGCAGACGGACTATAATAAGCACATAGTATACCATGTCGGTATACATCATCCGAATTTACGAAAAAGGATGGGATAAAAATGAAACTGAAACAACTTTTAACCGCCATCAAGTATCGCGCGGAGCAGGTGCCGGACGTCGACATCACCGACCTTGTGTACGATTCCCGCAAGGCTGTACCGGGCTGCGCGTTCGTTTGCCTGCGCGGTGCGAATGCAGATGGCCATAAGTACGCGAAAATGGCAGCGGAAAAAGGTGCCGTCGTCATCATTGCAGAGGAGATCGTGGAAGCGCCTGTGCCGGTCATTTTAACGGAGAACACCCGCCTTGCCCTCGCATATTTGAGCGCCGAGTTCTTCGGCCACCCCGCAGAGCAGATGCACGTCATCGGCATCACGGGTACCAAGGGCAAAACGACCACCGCGTTCATGATGCGCTCCATTCTGGAGGCTGCAGGCCATAAAACCGGCGTCATCGGCACCATCGGCGTACTGTACGGCGATACCCTCGTTCAAACCGATAACACCACACCCGAAAACTACGAGGTGCAGAAGTTTATGCGCCAAATGGTCGATGCCGGCTGCGAATACTGCGTTATGGAGGTCTCGTCCATCGGTCTTAAAGATCACCGCGTTGCAGGCTTCACGTTTGAGCTCGGCCTCTTCACGAATTTCTCCGAGGATCACATCGGCGGCGCAGAGCATAAGGATATGGCAGAGTACATGGCGTGCAAAAGCATGCTGTTCCGCATGTGCCGCACCGGCATCATCAATATCGATGACCCGAATTATACCGGCATCATCAAAAATCATACGTGCAATATTGTTACCTACGGCTACGATAAATCGGCCGATTTTGTTGCGCATGGGGAAGAACTCGTTACCACACCGGGTTTTCTCGGCGTGCGCTTCTCTGTCACAGGCAAGCTGAATTTTATCGCGGATGTCGCCATCCCCGGCAAGTTCAACGTCTATAACGCCCTGTGCGCTATCACGGCGTGCAGCGTTTTGAATATCCCCGTCACTGCCATGCAGCAGGGGCTTAAAACCGTCAAAGTCAAGGGCCGCGTGGAGCCCGTGCCGATGCCCGGCGATTTCACTCTGCTCATCGATTATGCGCACAACGCCGTCAGCATGCAGAGCATTTTGACAACGCTGCGCGCCTATAACCCGAAGCGCCTCATCTGCATGTTCGGCGCAGGCGGCAATCGCCCCAAGGTGCGCCGTTTCGAGATGGGCGAGGTCAGCGGTAATTTAGCCGATCTCTCCGTCATCACGGCAGATAACTCCCGTTACGAAAATGTGCTCGATATTTTAGCGGACATCAAGGTCGGCCTTGCAAAGACCGACGGCAAATACATTGAAATTCCCGACCGCCGCGAAGCCATCCGCTGGTGCATTGAAAACGCACAACCCGGCGACATTATTGTCCTCGCAGGCAAGGGTCACGAAGATTATCAGGAGATTGAGGGTAAGAAATACCCGTTTGACGAGCGTGTCGTCATTCGGGAAATCCTTGATTCCATGAAATAAAACTCATAAATTACTTTCGGGAAAGGACTTGTGCAGAAATGAATAAGGAAATCACACTGGAACAGCTCGCTTCTTATGAGACCGCGTTCGACGGTGACCGCGCGAACCGCATCGCCATGGATGCTGTCACGAAGAATGGGGTCAACAACGCCGCCATGCGCTTTGAGAACGCCCGTGAAATGCGCCATACGTTCAACATTTCTTTGGAGCAGGGCGACATCACGAATCAGAAGCAGAGCGGCCGCTGCTGGATGTTCGCGGCGCTCAACACCATGCGCTTCCGCATCATCAAAAAGCTCGGCGTCAAAACGTTCGAGCTCTCTCAGAACTACGCGCTGTTTTTCGATAAGCTTGAAAAGAGCAACTATTTCCTCGAGAGCATCTTAGAGACGCTCAACGAGCCCACCGCAGGCCGCCTTGTTACATATTTGCTTTCCGGTCCGCTCGGCGACGGCGGGCAGTGGGATATGTTCGCAAACCTCGTAGAGAAGTACGGCGTCGTGCCGAAGGAAGTCATGCCGGAAACCGCCGCATCCTCCTCCACGCGTGAGATCACCGGCTACCTCACCGAAAAGCTGCGTGAGTTTGCCTGCACGCTGCGCACCGCGTATCAGAACGGCGCTTCCATGGAAGAACTCCGTGCAAAGAAGGACGACATGATGCAGACCATCTATAACATGCTGTGCATCAGCCTCGGCAAGCCGCCTGTGAAGTTCGATTTCGAGGTCAAGACCCCGAACGGCTTCGTGCGCGACCTCGGCATCACTCCGCAGTCGTTCTTTAAAAAGTACGTCGACATGGATCTTTCCCAGTACATCAGCCTCATCAATGCGCCGACGTCCGATAAGCCCTACGGCAAGACCTACACCGTCGCGTTCCTTGGTAACGTCGCAGAGGGTCGCCCCGTCAAGTATCTCAACCTGCCCATTGAAGACCTGAAAGCGGCAGCCATCGCCCAGATGAAGGACGGCCTGCCGGTTTGGTTCGGCTGCGATGTCGGCAAGCGCAGCGTTCGCGACGGCGGCGTTATGGATTTGAACGCTCTTGACCTCGAAACGCTTTTTAATACCGAGTTCACCATGGATAAGGCTCAGCGCCTCGATTACGGCCAGAGTCTCATGACGCACGCTATGGTCTTCCAGGGCGTCAACCTCGACGATAACGGTAAGCCGAACCGCTGGAGAGTCGAAAACAGCTGGGGCAAGGATGCCGGTGTAGACGGCTACTACATCATGAGCGACGCTTGGTTCGACGAGTATATGTATCAGGTCGTCGTCGATAAAAAGTACCTCACAGAAGAACAGCGCAAAGCGCTTGAGCAAGAGCCGATCACGCTCCAGCCGTGGGATCCGATGGGCTCCCTCGCTTCGGTGCGCTAAACGAAAGGAAACTACTGCATTTATGAATTTAAAGGTATCTGAGATCGCCGAAATGTGCGGCGGCAGGCTCGTCGGCAGCGGCGAAAATACCGTCACGTCGTTTTATACCGACAGCCGCGAGACGACGCCCGGCAAAATGTTTGTGCCCATCCGCGGCGAAAACACCGATGCACACCGCTTTATCCCGCAGGTCTTCGCATCGGGCGCGGCAGCGACTTTTTCCGAAGAGCCGCTCGATGCCCCCGCAGGCGATGTTGTCTACGTTGAAAACACCCGCGCGGCACTGCAAAAGGTCGCGGAACGCTATCGCGAGCGCTTCAATATCCCGGTCATCGGCATTACGGGCAGCGTAGGCAAGACCACCACAAAGGAAATGGTCGCTTTAGCTGTTTCCGCCGGTCTCAAAACGATGAAAACCGCCGGCAACGCGAACAGCCAGATCGGCCTGCCCATGACCGTTCTGCGCATCACGCCGGAGGACGAAGCCGCCATTGTCGAAATGGGCGTCAGCATGCCCGGTGAGATGGCGCGCATCGCAAAAGTCGCAAAGCCGAACATCGCCGTCATGACGAACATCGGTGTGTCGCATATCGAGTTCATGAAAACACGCGAGAACATCATGAAAGAGAAGTTCGGCATCACGGATTACCTGCCAAACGGCAGCAAGGTGTTCGTAAACGGCGATGACGACCTGCTTTCCACATTAAAAAGCACCCCGGAAAAGCAGATCGTGCGCTTCGGTCTCGGTGAAAATTGCGACTGGCGCGCCGTAGAGCTTGAGGCCGATACGGAGGGTACAAGGTTTATCTGTGTGCACGACGGTAAACGCGTAGAAATGTACGTCCCCGCTGCCGGCGAGCACAATGTGCGCAACGCCCTTGCCGCCGTCGCGGTCGCTGTGGAAGTCGGCGTTCCGGAGGAAAAAGCCGTCGCGGCCATCCGCACCTATGCACCGCCCGCCATGCGCCAGCAGATTAAAGAAGCGCACGGTGTCACGCTGATCGACGATACCTATAACGCCAGCCCCGATTCCATGTGTGCCGCTTTGAAAATTCTCGGCGGCCTGAAAGCGACCGGCAAAAAGTACGCCGTACTTGCCGATATGCTGGAGCTCGGCGATTACGCAGAGCGCGGCCACTATGAAACCGGCGCGTTTGCGGCGGAAAACGGCACCGATGTCCTTATCGGCGTCGGCCCGCTCGCAAAGCACATCGTCGAGGGCTTTAAAAATCGTGAGAACAGCGCGTGGTTCGCCTCGAATGCGGAAGCCATCGCGTATCTGAAAGACCGTCTGCATCCCGGTGATGCCGTGCTGTGCAAAGGTTCCCGCGGCATGCACATGGACGAAATCATCCATGCCCTTTCAGAATAAGCCCGTATACTATAATATATTTAATATATATCACAATATAAAGGCAAAAGCCGGCAAGTTCCTTTTCACTTGCCGGTTTTTTGCAAAACGGAGGAAAGTTGTATGAAAACAAGATTACTGCGCCCGGAAGAAAACTGGAAATCAAATCTTACTATGGCTGTCGCCTTTGAGGGAGATTACGACCTCGAAAAAGCCAAAGAAAGCGCCGCTCGTGAGCGCACCGAAGAAGAAAAGAGGGAAGACGCCCGCAACCGCTGCTTCGGCACATTTTTAGACGACGATGAGACCATCTGCGGTGTTGTGAACAGCCGCGAGTACCTCTGCCGCTTCGACGGCGGCACGTATAAGCTCGGCGGTGTAGGCGGTGTTTCTACATTGCCGCAGTACCGCCGCGGCGGCGTTATCCGCGCTTGCGTGACGGCCTCTCTCAAAGACATGTACGCAAACGATTTCACGTTCGCTTTTTTGTATCCGTTCAGCATGCAGTATTACCGCAAGTTCGGTTTTGAAGCCGGTGCGCCGGAATATCGCTGGTCGGTGCCGTTCACAGCGATGAAGCCGCAGGATGTCGGCGGGCACGTCGAGCAGATCTTCCCCGGCGGCGATTTTACCCCGCTTCTCACCGTCTATAACGCGTTCTATGCAGACCACAACCTCTCCGCCGTCCGCGAAACGTATGATAAAGGTCTCGAAAAAGCGAACCTCTGGAACGATAAGCGCTACGCATTCGTCTGGTACAATAACGAAAATCAGCCGCGCGGGCTGATGATTACCCATAAAATCGAAGAAGACGGCGTCACATATCTTGACTGCACCCACACGTTCCAAAGCCCCGGCGGTTTCCTCGCGTGCGATGCCGAAGCGTTCAACGGCTTGCTGTTCTTCGCAAAATCCGCTTTCTCGTCGGATTACGAGAAGCTTCGTTTCACCGTCCCGTCCGATATGCACTTAGAGCAGCTCATCGGCGAAAACACGCGCACGTTCTGCTCCGTGTTCCCAAACGGCATGCTGCGCGTTGTCAACGTTGAGCGTGTTTTAGAAAACTGTGCTTGCCGCGGCACAGGGGAGATCACCCTCCGTATTGAAGACGATATCATCACGGAAAATAACGGCACATGGCGCCTGCACTTTGCCTCCGGCGAGCAAAATAAAGTCGAAAAAACCGACACCGTACCGGACCTCATCCTCAACATCCGCGCCTTTTCTGCCCTCATCACCGGCGCCCGCGCCGCCGCCGATATCCCCTGGATGCCTGACGTCCGCCTCCTCCGCCAAGCTCCCGCTGTCCCCAACGTCTTCTACCCCAAAAAGTGCTCCATGATGGATCTGTTCTAAGCATACTAATTTTATTGTAGAATTATTAGTAACAATTACGAAAAAAGAAGAGATTATAGGGGGATAATTGGTGCGTTGCACAGAATTTAAAAACGAATTGACAATAAGCGTGTCGAATGGTATCATTAAAAATATGTAACAATATTTATTAAGAATATAAGGTGCGTGAATATAAATGAATAACAGAAAGTTTGCGCTTTCTATGATCATGAAGTTCTCCATTTTTGCATTGCAATTCGGCTTTTTTGCCATGGTTTTGTTCCAATATTACGGCCCAAGACTTTTCCGTAGAGCAGACAGCATCGGATATGCGGTCACATTGATTCTCTATGCCATCGTATACGTAGCACTCGGCAATCTTTTTCGTGCGTTTAAAATTACAGATTATTCCATTGCAGAAACTATTTTTTCGCAGTTTCTGTCCTTTGGTATGGCGGATCTGCTTCTCTATGGCGAATTCTGCATGATTCGCCATAATTATGTAAACTTAATTCCCGGCATTCTCACGGTGCTTTGCCAGCTTTTGGCGGCAGCGTGCTGGGCTCTTGTCGGCAAGCGTTTTACCATCGCGTTCGGCAAGCCGGAAAAGACCCTCGTCATCTCCGGCGCGGATAATGTGAATGAGTTTCTACAAAAATTTGATAAGATTGGTCATATCTTCACCATCGAAAAAGTCGTTTCTGCGGATATTCTGAAGGGCGACTGGAAAAAAGAAGTCGCTCCCTATCAGGCTGTCATTTTCTATGAGGTTTCCTCTAAAAAGCGTTCAGAGGTGATCTGGTACTGCATGCAGAGCCGCAAAAGCCTCTATATCACGCCGCAGCTCAGTGAGATCACCATGGAAGGCTTCGGAGCGCGTCATCTGATCGATACGCCCATGATGAAATATGAGTACCGCAGCGAGCGTTTCTGGTACAACCTTGTCAAGCGCGTGGTCGATATTCTGCTTTCCCTTACGGCACTTATTCTGCTTTCCCCGCTGCTTCTTCTTACAGCCTTGGCCATCAAGCTCGAGGATCACGGCCCTGTGTTCTATAAGCAAAAGCGCTGCACCAAAAACGGCGAGGTTTTTGAAATTCTCAAGTTCCGCAGTATGATCGTAGATGCGGAAAAAGGCGGCAAATCTATTCCGTGTCGCTCCGGCGATCCCCGCATCACACGTGTCGGCCGCGTCATCCGTAAACTGCGCATCGATGAATTCCCGCAGATTATTAACGTCTTAAAAGGTGATATGTCCATCGTCGGCCCGCGCCCGGAGCGCATCGAACACGTGGAAGAGTACACAAAAGAAATACCGGAATTTTCCTACCGCCTGCGCGTCAAAGGCGGCCTGACCGGCTATGCCCAAATTTACGGCAAATACAACACGAGTCCCTACGATAAGTTGCGGCTCGATCTTCAGTATATCGAAAAACAGTCAATTCTGCTTGATTTAAAGCTGATTCTGCTGACAATCAAGATCATGTTCGTGCCGGAATCTACAGAAGGCTTCACAGAAGAGAAGTCTGCTCGGATGACGGAGAAAACCAAGAGTGTGGATGAACTGCAAGATAAATGAACAAATATGTGTATAATATTTTATATTAGGGTTTGTAGTAGGTAAAGGGTTTATGAAGTTTTGAGTGGAGCGGGTTTAATTAAATGAAACAAAATGTAGATGTAGTAATAGTCAACTGCTTTGATACATACGAGCACAGGGCTATACTATTAAAAGAAGTTTTTGAGAGTATTGGGAAAAAAGTTTGTATTATCACTTCAGATTACAAACATATTTTCAAAATGAAACGCGATGATTTTCCAGTGGATTTTGATCCGATACATGTTTATCCATACAAGAAGAATTTATCTGCACAAAGACTGTTTTCCCATTATAGATTTGCATGCGAAGCCATTAAGCATTTGACGCAAGAATATGATAATGTATCGCTGGTTTGGTTTTTTGTTCCACCCAATTCGCTTGTTAAAGAAGCGGCTAAGTACAAGAAGGGCAATTCACAAGTAAAGGTTGTATTTGATGTTATTGATATGTGGCCGGAATCTATGCCGATTTCCAAATACAAAAATTTACCTCCTTTTACCGAATGGGGGAGACTGCGAAATCTAAAGCTCAAAGTAGCGGATGCTGTGGTTTCTGAATGTGATTTATACAAAAGCGTATTAAATAGGTTTTATGATAAAGAGATTTATACGTTGTATTTAGCGCATGATAACAATTCTCTCGAGTCTAAACCTAATCCACCGCAGGATAGAATTTCACTTTGCTATTTGGGGTCAATCAACAATATTGTTGATATTTCTAGAATTTGCCGTGTGCTTGCCAATCTGGATAAACCGGTAGACTTCCATATTATAGGTGATGGCGAGAAACGGCAAGAGCTGATTGATGCGGCATCCAATGTAGAGGCAAATGTTGTTTACCACGGCAAAGTATATGATCGAGTAGAAAAGCAAAAAATCTTTGATAGCTGTCATGCAGGCTTCAATTTTATGAAAGACAGTGTTTTTGTCGGTCTAACGATGAAAAGTATCGATTACTTTGAAGCAGGACTCCCAATCCTGAATACGATCAAAGGCGATACGTGGAAATTTGTAGACGAACTGGGAATAGGTGTAAATGTCGGAGATAATTCGGTCACAGCAGATCAGATTATGGCTTTGCAAAAATCAAGAAAAGAAGTGCGCAGCTTTTTTGACAAGAACTTTACAAAAGGTGTATTCCGTGAAAAAGTGTTAAGAATTATTTCAACTTTAAATTTGTGATGAATACATAGTGCTTGCGCAGACTGTTGCAATCATATAACTGTGTTTAGTAGTTGAAATTGGTATTTTGTAGCTTGAGAATCGGTTGCATCATGAAAAAACGATGTGACCGATTTTTCATATAATGCTCAGATTGCTGTTACCTATATTTAAATCTTTGCGTTTCAGTAAATGCAAATTCTAGCTTAGGGTTGCTTTTAAGCAGATAATACGGTATAATACGCTATAAGGAAAGTTGTCGATTTATGCGGGAATACATCGTAATAAATGTTAGAATAAGTCATATTTATGGTATATATTGTTGAAAGAAAGTTGATGTTATGAAAAAGATTTCAATAGCGATGGCAGTGTATAATGGAGAACGTTTTTTAGAGGAGCAGTTAGATTCCATTCTGCAGCAATTAGAGCCTCAGGATGAGCTTGTTATTTCCTATGATAACTCTAAAGACAGAACATGGGAAATTATAACCTCTTTTTCAGAGCGCTATCCGCAGATTGAAATTTACAAGAATAAAACGCCCGGTGTTACTGGAAATTTTAATAATGCATTGTCTTTGTGCACAGGAGATTACCTGTTTATTTGTGATCAGGATGATCGTTGGGCAGAAAATAAACGTGCTGCTGTTTTGGAGACTTTTGAAAAAACAGGTGCGGATATGGTTATTCATAATGGCGTTCATATTGATAGTGAAGGAAAAGTAATTTCTGAACCTTTTTTTACCACATATAGAATAGGTGATGGAAAAATCAGAAATATCCTTCGCTCTCGGTATAGTGGGTGCTGCATGGCTTTTACACGTGAGATGGCACAGAAGATCTTGCCGATGCCGCCGAAGATCGATGCGTATGATAGATGGATTGGCACGGTAGGAGAGTTCTTAGGAAAAATTGCATATGACGATCGAATCCTTTTATATCACCGTATGCATGGAGATAACGTTACTACGAATACGCGTTCTATAGGCGTAATTTTGAGTACCAGAATTGATCTTATTAAAGAGCTTAGAAAGCGAATTCGCCGGGAGAGAAGAGAATAATATGGATAGTTCCTGCAAAATTGCGGTTATAGTGGTTGTATATAATAAATCGTGCAAAGGAAGTATCACTTGCCAAGCATTGAAAGCACTTAGACACACTAAGGTATCCGTTTTAGTATATGACAATTCTGTGCGAGATTTCGGTAATGCGTCTTATTGCGAAAAACAAGAATGGATTTACTTCTCGCAAAGGGAAAATATTGGCATTTCAAAAGCGTATAATGTGTGTATAGACCATTTAAAGAAAAATATGATGGTAGATTATTTGTGCTTGTTTGATGATGATACAGATATTAGCGAAGAGTACTTTGATGCATTAAATTCCGCAATAAATGACAGTGGTGCCGATATATATGTTCCACTTGTTTTTTCTGCGGGGCGATTGCTTTCCCCCTGTAAAATAAAATCTCATTTTAATGTGTCAATGTTTAAAGATGAGCAGGAGGCTCTACTATACAACGGAAGAGATATTACTGCAATTAATTCTGGAATGGCAATCAAATTAAGTGTATTTGATAACTATTGTTATGATGAGCATATTTTCTTAGATGGCGTAGATCATAACTTTATGAGAGATATGAACATTCAGAAAAGAATGATAAAGGTTTTCCCTTATCGATGTACGCATGAATTCAGTGGAGATAGTAAACCCTCTATGCAGAGCGCTTTAACAAGATTTCAAATTTTTGCACGGGATAATAGGTATATTTTACAAAATAGTCGTATATCTTATTTCTTTATTGCTGGAAAACGAGCTGTTAAATTGACCATCCTTTATCATTCGATGAGTTTTTTGAGGACTTTTTTTAGAGTTAGTAGTTTTAAAGAGTTCAGGGGAGAGGCTTATGAAAGAAAAAATGACTAAGCAAGTTTTGCTTAAAGACTTACCGGGAGTTTTAATTGGTATAGTTGGATTAATCCTTGGACTTGTTATTTGCCCGGATAATCATTATTTGGCCGGGCTGCTTCTATTAGTATGTGCTGTATGTGTTTATGTGCACTGTGTGTTTGTTCAAACTTCCAGAAATTGGTTGGATATTCGAGGCGTCTTTTCTGCTATATGGATAGCAACGATTGGATTAGCTGTTTTGCGCCTTACAGATTATCAAGTCTTATGGGAAACGGAGACATGGATTTGCCAAATCATTGCTTACATAGCATTTCATGTTGGTGCGAATTTGGGAATTCACTTTGGTGGTACATGGTTCGTAAAAATCAAGAGCAAAAACTCAGAATCGGAAGAATCTCTCAACAATAAAGATACATTCAGACTCCATAGAGAGAGATTATTTCCGATATGTGTCATTCTTACAATATTTGGCATAGCTTGCTTTGTTATTAATATTTGTATACGCGGCTATATTCCTTTTTTTGCAGCTGATGGTAATAATGCGTATATAAGATTTTATACCAAATGGTATTTTTTTGCAGTTGCAGCGACTATTGTGTCTGGGTTGGATTATTACGTGATAAAAACACAAAGCGTAAAAATATGGAAAAAAGTTTTTTTATGGTTTAGTATCATTTATTCGGTAATTATTTTCCCAATTTTAATAGTAAATAGAAGTGCACTTTTATCTGCTGGATTGTCACTTATTACAGTGGTGTTTTATCTTAATAGAAAGAAATTCACAGTACTTTTGTTAAGCGTGATAGTGCTTGCAGCTGCATTTGGAGTTTGCACCAGCGGGCGTGGATATTCGGAGGCACAGTTAAAAGAATTTTTTGAACCCAGTAAGATTGAAATTGGTGTAGCAGAATCGACAGACAATTCTAAACCAGTTAGCGAAGATACAAGCAATTCTCAATCTTCCACAGAAGGCTTGCCAGAAAGTTCTTCAACAGATGACAGTAGTGCTAATATAGAAGATAATCCTGATATGAGCATTTCAGAAGAAACTGATAATAAGGGGACAGGATTTGAGCTTTCAGGGACAGCAGCGTTTATATATACCTATTTGACGGTAAGTCATGATAATTTAAATGAGGCTGTGTTGCATGATATTGATAGAACATATGGTGCTTTACAGTTTACTCCTTTTAACGTTATCTTGAGAATCCCATCTATACAGCAAATGATTGATGAAGCGCATATTTATAAGGTTCGCGATCACCTTACTACAATTAATTTAATCGGATATGCGTACTACGATTTTGGAGTAGTGGGAGTAGTTGTTTTTATGCTCTTATGGTCGTTTGCATTCGGAGTCATTCAGGCTTGTTATGAAAAAGGAAAAGGTATCTTTTCTTTGATGGCTTTAGGTGTTGCCATGACACCAATTGCACTGTGTTTCTTTGATCCATGGATGAGCGAGTTTATTCAATGGGTATATTGGGGAGAGGTTTTGATTTTGTTTATGGTATCATATGTTTCTGTGAATAAAATCAAAAGCAAAAATAAAGTGTAAACAAATTTAAATAATTCAGAGGAGAGTGAAAACATGAAAGGCATCATTTTAGCCGGCGGCTCTGGCACCCGCCTTTATCCGCTGACAAAAGTAACATCAAAGCAGCTCTTACCGATTTACGATAAGCCTATGATCTACTATCCGATGTCTGTCTTGATGAGTGCAGGTATTCGAGATATCCTGATCATTTCCACGCCACAGGATCTGCCGCGCTTTGAGCAACTGCTTGGTGATGGTCATCAGTTCGGTGTTCAACTGAGTTATGTAGAGCAGCCGTCTCCGGATGGCTTAGCGCAGGCTTTTATTTTAGGTGCAGATTTTATTGGCAATGATACCGTCGCAATGGTTTTGGGAGATAACATTTTTGCCGGTCACGGTCTGCAGAAGCGTTTGAAAGCAGCGGTTCAGAATGCAGAAAACGGCAAGGGCGCAACCGTGTTCGGCTACTATGTGGATGACCCGGAGCGTTTCGGTATTGTTGAATTTGATAAGAACGGCAAGGCTGTTTCTATTGAAGAAAAGCCCAAAAACCCGAAGAGCAACTATTGTGTGACGGGATTGTATTTTTATGATAACCACGTAGTCGAGTATGCTAAAAATCTTAAGCCGTCTGCTCGTGGTGAGCTTGAGATCACGGATCTGAACCGTATCTATCTGGAAGAAAATGCGCTGAATGTTGAATTGCTCGGCCAGGGCTTCACCTGGCTGGATACTGGTACACATGAGAGCCTGGTGGATGCCACCAATTTCGTGAAGACTGTTGAGCAGCATCAGCATCGCAAGATTGCCTGCCTGGAGGAGATTGCGTACCTGAATGGTTGGATCAGTAGGGAAGACGTACTGGAAGTTTATGAGGTGTTGAAGAAAAATCAGTACGGTCAGTATCTTAAAGATATTTTAGATGGAAAATACATAGATAAGTAGGGAGAGTATGAATATGACGATCATCGTTACCGGCGGCGCCGGATTTATTGGTTCCAATTTTATTTTTCACATGCTGAAAGAATACCCGGATTACCGCATTGTCTGCCTCGATAAGTTGACCTACGCAGGCAACCTGTCTACGCTGGCGCCTGTCATGGATAACCCGAATTTCCGCTTTGTGAAGGCCGATATCTGCGACCGCGAAGCTGTAAATAAGCTGTTTGAAGAAGAGCATCCGGACATTGTGGTGAACTTTGCCGCAGAAAGCCATGTTGACCGTTCCATCGAAGACCCGGGCATCTTCCTCCAGACGAATATTATGGGTACCGCAACGCTGATGGATGCATGCCGCAAGTACGGTATCCAGCGCTACCATCAGGTTTCTACCGATGAAGTTTATGGTGACCTGCCGCTGGATCGTCCTGATCTGTTCTTCACCGAGGAAACTCCGATCCACACCAGCTCTCCGTACAGTAGCTCCAAAGCCGGTGCAGATCTGCTGGTTTTGGCTTATCACCGTACCTACGGTCTGCCTGTGACCATTTCCCGCTGCTCCAACAACTACGGTCCTTATCATTTCCCGGAGAAGCTGATCCCGCTGATGATCGCGAATGCTCTGGCAGACAAGCCCCTTCCTGTTTACGGCGAGGGTCTGAACGTCCGTGACTGGCTGTATGTAGAGGATCACTGCAAGGCGATTGACCTCATCATCCATAAGGGTCGTGTTGGCGAGGTATACAACGTCGGCGGCCACAATGAAAAGCAGAACATCGAGATCGTAAAGATCATCTGCAAGGAGCTCGGCAAGCCGGAGAGCCTTATCACGCATGTTGGCGATCGCAAGGGCCACGATATGCGCTATGCCATCGACCCGACCAAGATTCATAACGAGCTGGGCTGGCTGCCGGAGACCAAGTTTGAGGACGGCATTAAAAAGACCATCCAGTGGTATCTCGATAACCGCGAGTGGTGGCAGACCATCATTAGCGGCGAGTATCAGAATTACTACGAAAAAATGTACGGTAATCGCTAAAACGCTCAGGGAGAGATCAGTATGAAGTTTTTTGTAACAGGCGTTGGCGGTCAGCTGGGACATGATGTCATGAACGAACTGCTGAAGCGTGGCCATGAAGGTGTGGGTTCTGATATTCAGGAAAATTACAGCGGTGTAGCTGATGGTTCTGCGGTAACAAAAGCACCGTATGTAGCGCTGGATATCACTGATAAGGATGCTGTTGAGAAAGCTATTACGGAAGTGAATCCTGACGCTGTGATCCACTGTGCAGCATGGACTGCTGTTGATATGGCTGAGGATGATGATAAAGTAGCGAAAGTCCGTGCAATCAATGCAGGCGGTACTCAGAACATTGCGGATGTCTGCAAGAAATTGGACTGTAAGATGACCTATATCAGCACGGACTATGTGTTTGATGGTCAGGGCACAGAGCCCTGGCAGCCGGATTGCAAGGATTACAAGCCTTTGAATGTGTACGGTCAGACGAAACTGGAAGGTGAGTTGGCAGTCAGCAGAACGTTAGAGAAGTACTTCATTGTCCGCATTGCATGGGTGTTTGGTCTGAACGGTAAGAACTTTATTAAGACCATGCTGAATGTTGGTAAGACACACGACACTGTCCGTGTGGTCAATGACCAGATCGGCACACCGACCTATACATATGATTTGGCTCGATTGCTCGTTGATATGAATGAAACTGAGAAGTACGGCTATTATCACGCAACCAACGAGGGCGGCTATATCAGCTGGTACGATTTCACGAAAGAAATCTATCGTCAGGCGGGCTATAAGACAGAAGTTCTGCCGGTGACCACGGCGGAGTATGGTCTGAGCAAGGCTGCTCGTCCGTTTAACAGCCGCTTAGATAAGAGCAAGCTGGTGGAAGCTGGATTTACTCCACTTCCGACCTGGCAGGATGCACTGAGCCGATACCTGAAAGAAATCGAGCAGTAATAGGAGATAGAAGAAATGGGACAGATTAAAGTTGAGAAAAATGTAGGCGGCATTGAGGGGCTTTGTGTAATTACGCCGACTGTTCATGGCGATAACAGAGGTTATTTCATGGAGACATATAGCCAGCGAGACATGGTAGAAGCTGGACTGAATATCCCATTCGTGCAGGATAATCAATCTATGTCTACAAAAGGTGTTTTAAGAGGACTGCATTTTCAAAAACAGTATCCTCAAACTAAACTTGTGCGCGCGATCAAAGGAAGTGTATTTGATGTAGCCGTTGATTTGCGTGCAGATTCCAAGACCTACGGCAAGTGGTACGGCGTATTGCTCACGGAAGACAATAAAAAGCAGTTCCTCATTCCGAAAGGCTTTGCGCATGGCTTTCTGGTTTTGACCGATACAGCGGAATTCTGCTATAAATGCGATGATTTCTATCATCCAAACGATGAAGGCGGTCTCGCATGGAATGACCCGGAAATCGGTGTTGAATGGCCGGAGTTGAAAGGTGAGTACAAAGGCGGCGCAAGTGCAGATGGCTACACGCTGGAAGATGGCACGGCACTGAATCTGAGTGATAAGGACCAGAAGTGGCTAGGACTGAAAGATACCTTTCAGTTTTAAGTAATATTTATGAGTAAAGAAAAAGAAAGCAGAAGTGCGGTTTCTGCAGGTATTGGTTATACGATTGGAAATATACTTATAAAGGGCATAAATTTCCTTTCTGTTCCACTTTTCAGCAGAATAATGACTCCGGATGAGCTCGGTGTATACAGTGCTTTTGTAGCGTATGATTCCATTCTTTTTGTAATTCTAAGTTTAGCCATACATAGCAGTGTTAAAAATGCTAAATACACATTTTCTGGGGAAGTAGACGAGTATACTTCGTCTGTTAGCTTGATTTTGTGGATGAATATGGCTATTGGTCTTATCGTAGCAACACTATTTTCAGGCCCGTTATCAAGCTTACTTGGGCTGCCGGTTGTTTGTCTTTATTTGCTGGTGTTCATGAGTTTTGGCTCGTCGGTGCTAAATCTTTATAATTGTAGGATTAGCTTGGATTATAACTATAAAGGGTATTTGTTTGCAGCATTTGCTAATACAGTTGGAAATCTGTTGGTTTCCTTAGTTTTAATTCACACTATATTCCAAAATCAAAAAGATTTAGGCCGTATCATCGGTGTTTCGGTAACAATGTTGTTGCTGGCACTGGTACTATTGGGCACGCTTTATCATAGGGCTAAACCAAAATTTGAACGCAGATTCTGGGAATATGCTGTTCGGTATAGTTTGCCATTGGTTCCGCATGGTTTGTCACAAGTTCTTTTAGGCCAGTTTGATCGTATTATGATTCGGTCTATGGTAAGTGATGCTGCGGCGGGTATTTATAGTGTTGTCGCGAATATCAGTTTAATTTTAACAATTATTATCGATTCTGTGTCTACGGCATGGACTACATGGTTTTACGAAGCGTATGCTGAGAAAAAGATTGCTGAGATTCAAAAACGAGCAGTACAGTTAACCATTTTTTTTGCCATACTTGCTATTGGATTAATGGCGCTTAGCCCGGAATTGGTATGGATATTGGGTGGTACACAGTACGAATCGGGTAAATATATTGCCATTCCGCTTGTTTTAAGTGCTTTTGCTGTATTTATATATAATGTAGTTGTTCCAGTCGAGTATTTTCATGAGAAAACAATGTATATTATGATCGGAACGGCTGCCGCTGGTGTGGTTGATATTGTTTTAAACTATATTTTTATTATGAAATATGGCTTTATAGCAGCTGCGTATACAACACTTGTGGCATATATATGTTATGCTGTGCTTCATTTTATTATTGCTCGGAAACTTTCTGGAATATCTATTTTGCCTTTTAAGGTTGTTTGTTTTATAGTAGTTTTGCTGCTGTGCATGGCAGCTTTAAACTTAGTTTTCATATCTTCCATTATTATTCGATATCTTGCATGTGCGGTTGTAGTTATCCCGATGGGATTATTACTGCTTAAGCGGCTATTTAAGGAGAAAAATCAAAATGGCTAAGAGAGAATTGACGCTAGCTGAAATTCATGAGGGCACGTTGGAAGTATTAAAAAGATTCATTTCCGTTTGTGATCAGATAGGAGTACAGTATTTCTTGGCATACGGTTCACTCATAGGCGCGGTGAGACACCATGGATTTATTCCTTGGGATGATGACTTGGATGTTATTATGCTTCGTCCAGATTACGAAAAGTTTAGAGAGTATTGTAATAAACATGAAGGGGAACTTACTCCTTTCAGGTTTTTTGATCGCCACAACACGCCGGATTACCCTTATACGATTGGACGCTTTTGCGATACCCGGTATCAAATGGTACGAAATGACAACGTGCCAGATGCAGGGCAGGGGATGTTTATTGATATTTATCCGCACGATGGTGCAGGTAATAACAATGATAAACGTTGGAAGAGTATTCTGAAGAAGAAAAAACATTTGATGGCTTTACTTGGGTGCGCATTTAGTAAAACTCCTATTCCATCTAAAAGCAATAAGCTGCTCACACCAATTCGGTTGCCTATATATTTGTATTCACATTTCAAAAAGCCAAAGTACTTCCTTGATAAAATGGAAGCATTAAGGGAAGTTTATCCTTTTGATAAAAGCAAATACGTCACTTGTATTATATGGGATGTAGAGGTTCGCCAGTGCCCGAAAGAATGGTTTTTAGAGTATACAACTCTTCCCTTTGAAGGAATTCAAGTTAAAGTTCCAAAGGACTATGACAGCGTATTAAGAGATACCTACGGCGACTATATGCAACTGCCACCAGAGAGAGAAAGACATCCGTACCATGGATATCGACTTTATAGAAAAGAAGATTAAGCATTATACGGGATGGTTTTGAATTGAAGCTAAGAGGTACTTTTATGTTATCAATTATTATTCCATCTTGTATACTGCAAGAATTGAAAGACAAAGGAACTAGATACTTATGGTATTTGGGGTTAGGCATGCTTGCTGCGTTGGTTGTTTATTAAGCTTAATTGAGGGGTAATACAGAAAAATGAAAAGTTGCTAAATAAAGAGGCAATATTGTATATAGTATTTGGAATATTGACAACTGTAGTTAATTATTCAGTTTTTTTGCTTTGTTATAATACCTTATTTAGAGGCAAAGATGGTCTTTATGCTAATATTATAGCTTTTATTGCAGCAGTGCTTTTTGCTTTCGTTGTGAATAAGTTATTTGTGTTCGAAAGTAAAAGTTGTTCTTTTATGGTTTTGAAAAAAGAAATTCCATCTTTTTTAGCCACAAGGATAGGTTCATTTATAGTTGAAGAATTTGGGATACTGTGATTGACGGTATTGTTATTGCAAAACTTGCGTTAGCTATTGTCGTGGTTTTATTAAACTACGTTTTTGCAAATTTTTTGCCTTTAAGAGTACAACTATTAAATAGCAATATTGTTATGGGCTTTTGAGGTAGTTATTCTTCTGATTGCGCAACATACATAGCTGTCATATCGCTGTTATCCCCTCCCCACATGCACCAAATGCGCGATGCCCGGTATGCTCTCGCCCTGCTGCGAAGAGGTTGTGGACATCAGTGCGCCGGTCGCCATAAAGAGAATATTTTTCAGCTCTCCGCGATCCATGCGGTTCAAAATATGCCCGCACAATACACCGGCTGAGCATCCGCAGCCGGAGCCGCCCGCGTGCACGTCCTGTGCCTCGCGGTCAAATAGAATCAGCCCGCAGTCCTCGTGATTGCGCAGAACGATCCCGTTTTCGCGCAACAGTTCGTATAATAATTTTGTGCCAACCGCCCCGAGGTCACCTGTGTAAATGCGGTCGTAGTCCTCGGGCTTTGTCGCCGTATCGTTAAAAAAATCCAGCAAAGTCTGCGCTGCAGCGGGGGCCATCGCCGCGCCCATGTTCGTCATGTCGGTCACACCAAGGTCGGTGATGCGCCCCACGGTCGCGTGCCGCACTTGAATGTCGCCGCTCATACCGAGCACCGCGCTGCCCGAAGCTGTCGCCGTCCACTGCGCAGTCGGCGCGCGCTGGCTGCCGTATTCCAGCGGCGTGCGGAATTGTCGCTCCGCCGTGCAGAAGTGGGAAGAGGTCACCGCGCAGGCGTAGTTCGCCGCGCCGCATTCCACCATGATGGAGGCCATGATGAGCGTTTGCGCCATCGTGGAGCACGCCCCGTATTGCCCAAGGAACGGAATGTCCATTCCGCGCAGACCAAACGTGCTCGAAATGCACTGGTTCAGCAGATCTCCCGCAAATACCATGTTAATGTCCTGCTTTTGAAGCCCCGCCTTGCGTATCGCAAGGTTCGCGGCTTCCGTTTGCAGCATGCTTTCCGCTTTTTCCCAGCTTTCCTGATTCAAATAAGAATCGAGAAACGTCTGGTCAAAGTCGCGCGCCAGCGGGCCCGCGGCTTCTTTTTTTCCGCACATCGCCGCGTGGCCCAAAATCGCCGGGCGGCGCTCAAATAGAAGCGTGTAACGTCCGAGTCTTTTCATAAGCCCTCCTTAAAACAGCCCGATGATATACAGCACGATCCCGTACAAAACCGAAGCCGAAATGCCGAACACCAGTACCGGCCCCGCCACCGTGAACAGCTTCGCGCCGAGGCCCGTCACAAAGCCCTCACTTTTGAATTCCAGCGCAGGGGAGACCATTGAGTTCGCAAACCCCGTAATCGGAACCAGCGTGCCTGCCCCGGCGTATTTCGCTATGTTGTCGTATACGCCGCAGGCTGTCAGCGCGGCGGAAATGAAAATGAGCGAGATGGAAACGCACGTCCGCGCGTCTTTTAAATCGAGCCCCAGCAGCATGAACGTGTTCGCAAGTGCCTGCCCCAGTGTGCAGATGGCCCCGCCGGATAAAAACGCAAACAGGCAGTTTTTCAGTACAGGGGAGTGCGGCGAAGCCTTCTGCACCATCGCGTCATATTGCTGCGGTGTTTTCTTTTTCATACGACCACCCTTTCTGTTTAACCGGGTTTATTGTGCGTATCGAGGTAAAAGATATTCCACATTTTTAAGATTTTAGTTGATTATCTCAAACAGAGCGTGTATAATCAGTTGCAGGTGATATTATTATGTCTAAACTCAGCATCCTGAAGCAGAAAACTAAGCGCGATGTGGATATGACGCAGGGCAGCATCTTCCGCCACCTCATCACATTCGCGTTTCCGCTTCTCATCGGCAACATTTTCCAGCAGCTCTACAACACGGTCGATACGTGGGTTGTCGGAAACTATGTCAGCAACGAGGCTTTCTCGGCGGTCGGCACGGTCGGTCCTGTTATCAACATGCTCATCGGCATATTCTTAGGGCTTTCCAGCGGCGCCGGCGTCGTCATTTCACAGTATTACGGTGCAAAGCGGTATGATAAGGTGCGCGATACCGTCCACACCTCCATCGCCATGACGCTCATTTTGGCTGTGCTCTTTACAGTCATCGGCATCGCTATGATCCCCTTCGTGCTCAATTTCATGAAGACCCCGGCAGAGGTCATGCCGGAGTCCTCCGCATACCTCACCATCTACTTCGCAGGCGTCATCGGCCTTATGCTCTACAACGTGGGCGCGGGCATTCTGCGTGCCGTGGGTGATTCCAAGCGCCCGTTCTATTTCCTCGTCGTCTCCGCCGTGCTCAACATCATTCTCGATCTCGTCTTCGTGCTGTCGCTCGGCATGGGTGTTGAGGGCGTTGCGTATGCGACCATTATCTCGCAGGGCGTCTCCGCCATGCTTACGATGATTACGCTGTTCCGCACGGATTCCTGCATCAAGGTCGAGCTCAAATACTTGAAGCTCGATAAAGAAATGCTCGCGAAGATTGTGCGCGTCGGCATCCCGGCCGCCATCCAAATGGCGATCACCGCGTTCTCGAACGTATTTGTACAGTCTTATGTGAACTACTTCGGCGCAGACTGCATGTCCGGCTGGACAGCGTACAGTAAGATTGACCAGCTTCTCTTCCTGCCGATGCAGTCTCTCGCGCTCGCGTCTACCACATTCGTCGGACAGAACCTCGGCATCGATCAGGTCGCCCGCGCCAAGAAGGGCGCACGCACAGCGTTTATCATGTCCGTCGTCGCAACCGTCATTCTGACAATCCCGTTGCTCATCTTCGCGCCGCAGCTCGTCTCGTTCTTCAACGGTAAAGCAGAGGTCGTCGCATACGGTTCCATGCTGCTGCGTTATTGCTCGCCGTTCTACGTGTTCTGCTGCGTCAATCAGGTCTACTCCGGCGTGCTGCGCGGTGCAGGCAATTCCCGCGCACCGATGATTATCATGCTGAGCTCGTTCGTCGTCTTCCGCCAGATTTACCTCTTTATCATGGCGAACTTCATCTCCAACACCATCATTCCCATCGCCTTAGGCTACCCTGCCGGTTGGCTCGTGTGCAGCACCCTCACACTGCTCTATTATCGCCACGCCGACCTCTCCAAGAGCCGTCTCGTCGAAGACGCAGAGAAAAAAGCAGAAGCTTCAGGAAAAAGCCGCATAAAAGCTGTATAAAATACAGTTGTACAAAATACAACAAAATTGCCCCTCGAACACCGCATGCACGTGCCGGTGTTCGAGGGGCTTTTTTCATTTCCGCAAAATCGTACTACCTTTCCACCTTTTCTCCTCGACAAAGCCAAAATTTTTTCAAAAATCCATCTTTAGATGGATTACATTTCGCGCGAAATATGATATATTGTGGTTATAAACCATAAAAGGGGAGTAGAGCACATGAATGAAGTCGTCATCAAGCCATCGCTGCGCGAGCAATTCTTACAGGGTTGGGCTCAGTGCCGCGTCATTTTCTTCAGCGCGCCGTGCGGCTTCGGCAAGTCTACAGCCGCCACCGCCTTGCTCAGCAATCACAAAACCTGCGTGTTTTCGGCAGAAGACCCGGAATTCCTGCGCGAGCCCGTGCCGAAAAATGTAGATGCGATTGTGATCGATTCCCTGCCCGCGCTCAAAGACCCGGAAGACCAGCAAACGCTCTGCGCATGGATCCGCGAAAATCCGGAGCTGCACTTCGTCATTTTAAGCCGCGGCGTGCTGCCCGGCTGGCTCATGCCGTTCCGCTTCACGGGGCTTTTGCAGCTCATCAAGGCCAGAGATTTGCTGTTTGACCGCGATACCGTGCGTGTTTTTCTGGAAAAGAATGGCTGCACACCAACGGAAGCAGAGATTAACGTCATCATCCACGATTCTCTCGGCTACCCGCTGGCCCTAACGGCGCTTTCGCGCCTGATGCAAAACGGTCAGCCCTATACGCCGGAGATCGTCGGCATTGTGCAGCAGGAAATCTATCACTATTTTGAGGATAACATCTTCAACCGCTTTTCAATGCCGCTGCGCCGTATGCTGCTTGACATCGCCCCGTTCGATACATTCGACGCCGAGCTTGCCCAGATGATTTCCGGCGACAGCCACATCAACGAGCTTATTTCCATCGTTCGGCACGATACCACCATGCTTTTAAATGCCGATGCGCAGAAATACCGCTTCTGGAGCTTTTTCCAACAGTTTCTCATGTGGGAGCTCCGCCAAGTCTATACGCCGCAGGAGCAGGCCGCAGTGTACAGCCGCGCCGGGCTTTACTATGAGCTGCATGAAGATTACGAGCATGCGCTCGAGTGCTATTCGCGCTGCAAAGACCACCGCCGCGTCTCGGAAATGCTCATCCGCAATGCAGAGCAGCACCCCGGTGTGGGACATTACTATGAGATGGAAAAGTATTACTATGCTATCCCGAAAGAGGAGATTCTCCGCTCGCCATCGCTCATGTGCGGTATGAGCATGCTCACGTCCCTCTGCATGGATTACGAAGCCTCCGAAATGTGGTATTCCGCCCTGCAGGAGTATGCCGCCCCGCTCAAAAAGACCGACACCGCCTACAAAGAGGTGCGCGGCAAGCTTGCATATCTCGATATCTCTCTCCCGCAGCGCAGCAGCAAAGGCATCGCAGAGAACATCGGCAACTATTTCAAAATTCTAACGGATAAAAGCTTGCAAACACCCACGTTTTCTGTCACCAGCATGCTGCCAAGTCTTATGAACGGCGGCAAAGATTTCTGCTCGTGGTCCAAGCACGATGAGCTGCTCTACAAAACCATCCGCAAGCCGATGGAGGCCATTCTCGGCAAAGACGGCATCGGTTTTGCCGATTGCGCCCTTTGCGAAAGCAAATTTGAAAAAGGGGAGGATAATCTTCCGTGGCTCATGACGCTTGTGGCCCAGTTGCCCGAGATCGAGCGTCACGGTACGCCGGATATGACGTTCGCCATCATCGGTCTCATGGCGCGCGTCCAAACGAAGCAAGGCAACGCCATCATGGCGCTTTCTTCTTTAGACAGTCTGCGAACAGAGTTTGAGGAGGACAACAAGCGTTTCCTGCCGAATATTGATGCCATGCGCTGCCGTATATGGCTGCGCACCGGTGAAATGGAAAAGGCAGAGCAGTGGTACCGTACATCTGCCCCCAAGATCACGCCGCGCATCCGTACCATGTGGCGCTACCAGTATATAACGCGTGCCATGGTTGAGATCGCGCTCGGAGAAGAAAATGCGGCGCTGCTCACATTGGCCTCACTCATCCCGTTCTGCGAACGCTGCGGCCGCGTGATGGACCGCATATATATCCGCATCCTAACGGCCGTTTGCTATCAGCGGCAAAATAACGCCCAGTGGCAGGAGGAGTGGATGCAGGCGCTTGATGCCGCCCATGAGTACCGCTTCGTTATGCCTATTGCGCAGTTTGGCGCCGCCGTAATGCCCATGCTGACGTTTACCGGCTACAAAAAGGACGAGTCCTTCTTTTCACTCCTTTTACAGGAAACGCGCCGTCAGGCTGTTTTGTACCCGAATTTCTTGCGTCCCATGCCGCGGCTCTCAGAACCGCTTTCGCCCGCAGAAACGCAGGTGCTCCGGCTCCTGTGCGGCAACCGCAGCAACCAGGAGATCGCCGACATCCTCGGTGTCAAGGTCGCCACCGTCAAAACGCATGTCATCCACATCCTCCAAAAGCTCGGCGTCAAACGCCGCGGCGAAGCCAAAGAAGTTGCCCAAAAACTTCATATCATCGAGTTTTGACGAAAACCCTTGACACCTGCATTAAAAACTATATACTGAAAGCATAATAGGTACCAGAAAGAGGGAAGAGTTCATGCACCCAATAGCTTTTTTTGATAAAAAAGTCGTGCAGAAATTGGAGCAAACGAGTTCCAAAGTGCGCGCCGTGGTCTTGCTTATTTGCTTCGCCATAGGTATCGCGCTCATGGGCATCATGCGCACGCAGATGCAAGCTCCGCACAATGCAGGGGATATCCCAAAAACCGTGCCGCTCATCGCCCTGTTCATGATCCCCCTCGGCTTCGCGGTCTGGAACATCCTCATCAGCTTTCTGCCGCGGGAAAGAACCGGTGGCGACCGTTTCTCGCGCGGCGGTCTCTCCGCCCCGCGACCTGTCCCCAAAGCCAAGCTCTCCTTCGCCGTTTTCCTCCTGTGTGTCTCCTTGTTCATCGTAACTCTCATACAACTGATTGCGGGGTGAGTTTATGCAATTTCAAAAACACTTTAAATCGGCATCACCGATTTCCCTACTTCTCGCGCAAATCGTGACCAGTGTTTTCGGCTTTGCTGTGTATTTCCTGTTCGCGACACCCGTCACTATGTATATAGCATATACGGGCAGGGAAGACGCAGTTCTGCGAACCGTTGTTACAACTATTGGCACTGTTTTTGCGGTCATGGTCGGCACGGCTTCAACGCCGCTCCTTAATCTGCGGTTTGAAAAAAACGGTTATCTGCAAAAGATACGCAACACGTCAAAAGTGCTTTTCATACAGACCGCCTGCACAGCACTTTTCGCATGGGCGCTGTACGGAGCAGATAAAGACCCCAAAAGCAATCTGTTTGATCTTTTATTGTGGTTAGTCTGCGTATCAGTCAGCCTTTCCAACGTCCTCGCCATGCTCATTCAAATCGCCATCTACGCCATCCTGCACCACCGCAAAACCCGCCGCACCGCGCTCACTCAACCGCAGCCGACACCGCCCATCGAACCGTAAAAACCAAGAACTCCCGACCGCCGCAAATGATGAACCGCAGCAGTCGGGAGTTCCTTTTATTCAAATATTCAATTTCAGCTTACTTTTCCAAAAATCCCTTCAGCGCCGCATAGTCCACATTCTCCGGCTTCACTTCGTCAAAGAACTTCAGCAGCTTTTCGGCCAGCACGCGTACGCCGCCGACGGAATTGCTTTCGATATTCAGCGGTAGAATGGGGTCATGTACGCTCATGCGCAGCAGGAACCAGCCGTCGCCGTCGTTTTCCGGGAACGAAATGCGGATGCCTTCGCGGTTGTCCGGCGCAATGTCCCAGTTGTGCGCTTTCGCGTAGCTTTCAAGCGCCGCAATGGTGTCCTCGCCATAGGGGCGGAAATCCTCCGCAGTAATGGGGAAGCGCAACTCTTTTTCTTCCTTGGCTTCTTTCAGATCGGCGATGAGACTATCGAGCGATTTGCCCTCGCGGCGCAGCTGTGCCGCCTTAATGATGATCTTCGTCACCAGATAGGCACCGTCGTCAAGGAAGTAGTTCTCGCGCAGCGCCGCATGGCCGCTCGTCTCAATCGCCAGCGGGCAGTTCACGCCCTCGTTATTCAGGCGTACCGCTTCGTTGATGACATTCTTGTAACCGCGCTTAAAGCGGTGATGCTTGCCGCCGAGCGTCTGCTCAATGTAGGTCTTGAGTCCGTCGGACGTAATGGAGTCCGTCACAATGGTGCCGCCCGGGTTGCCCTCCAGCGCAATGGCGGAAGCAATCGCCACAAGACGGTTGCGGTTGATCTCTTCGCCGCGGCTGTCCACAGCGCCGCCGCGGTCTACGTCCGTGTCAAAAATTACGCCAAGGTCCGCACCGGCCTTCACGGTCGCCGCGCAAGCGCTCGCCATGGCCTCCTCGTTCTCCGGGTTTGGAATGTGGTTTGGGAAGCGGCCGTCCGGCTCCAAAAACTGGCTGCCTGTAATGTCCGCACCAAGCGGCTTCAGCACGTCGTTTGCGTAAAAACCGCCCGCGCCGTTGCCGGCGTCCACAACGATCTTAAAGCCCGCAAGCGGGTGCGCATAATCTTCCGCGTTCACGCCTTTGCGGATCATCTCGCGCAGATTATCTGCATATTTCGACATATAGTCCACCGGCACCAGCGTGCCGTTGTCGGTCTCCTTCGGCGCAGCGCCGTTCTGTGCATATTCCAGAATCTCGGAAATATCCGGGCTGTCAAGGCCGCCCGCAGGCGTGAAGAACTTCAGTCCGTTGCGGAAGAACGGGTGGTGGCTCGCCGTAATCTGCACCGAGCAGTCGCACGGCAGCTCTAAAACCGCCATGAACATCGACGGGGTAGAGGCAAGGCCGCAGTCGTAAACCGAAGCACCGTACGTCGTAAACGTGCGGAACAGCGCCGCCGCAATGCGGTCTGCGGAAATGCGGGAGTCATGGCCGACGGCAATTTTCAGCCCCTCGGCGCACTTGTCCAGGTGCTTTTCGCACCAAACGAGAAAACCGGCCGCAATGCGCTCCACGACCTCATCGGTCAGGTTAATCGGCGCACCGCCGCCTTCACTTGCAACACCGCGAATGTCAGTGCCGCTTTTCAAAGTTTTATAGGCAAACATGGAAAAGACCTCCTGTTTCATTTTGCATTTTATCCAAGCTTATTATAATACAACTCCCGTAAAATGAAAAGAGCTTTTTGATTTTTGACAAATACGTTTTAGTATGGCTAAAAAACGCTTACAAACTGCAAGTTGTAAACTGAAAAATTGCAAATTTCGTGTAAAATCAAAAATTTTTTCAAAAAAGTGTTGACAAAATGAAATTTTTGTGGTATAAACTTAGCATAATAATTCAAGGGCACAGATGAAGAGAAGTACCCGGCAGACCGCTTTGCACAGTGAGCGGGGGAGAGTGTGAACCCCGCGTAAGCACACCGGCGAATAACACTTCGGAGCCTCAAGCCGAAAAGATGCGCATATCTCAGTAGGTGCGACGTGTGGCGGCGCGTTAAGCCGTGCCTGTCTTGTTAGAGACAGTAAAGGTGATCTTCTTTATAAGATAATTTAGGTGGCACCGCGGATACAACAGCTATTCGTCCTAAGAAATTGGGACAAACGGCTGTTTTTTTATTTGCGTTTGGATTGAAATTATTTTATTTGGAGGGAACCGATATGTGTTCGATTATGGGTTACACAGCAAAAGACATTCGTTTGGAAGATTTACGAAAGGGCTTTGATAAAACCGTTTCCCGCGGGCCGGATATGTCCCGCACACTGGAAACGCCCGCAGGTTGGCTCTTTTTCCACCGCCTCGCCATCATGGGCCTCACAGAAGAAGGCATGCAGCCGTTTGAACTGGACGGTTCCGCCGTCGTCTGCAACGGCGAGCTCTACGGCTTCCGTTCCGTTAAAGAGGAGCTCCGGAGAAAAGGCTACACCTTCAAAAGTGATTCCGACTGCGAAATTTTACTCCCTCTCTACAAAGAAGAGGGCACCGAGATGTTCAAAAAGCTCGACGCCGAGTTCGCCCTGATTATTTACGATGCCGAGACCGATAGCTTCATCGCTGCGCGCGACCCCATCGGCATCCGCCCGCTCTACTACGGGTACAGCGAAAGCGGCCACATTATGTTTGCCAGCGAGCCGAAAAACCTCGTCGGCCTGTGCCATCGCGTTATGCCGTTCCCGCCGGGCCACTACTATAAGGACGGCAAATTCACCTGCTACTGCGACATCGCCGAAGTCGAAGAAGTTTGCCGCGACGACCTCGAGACTGTCTGTAAAAACATCCATGATAAGCTCGTTGCCGGCATCGAAAAGCGGCTCGATGCCGATGCCCCGCTCGGTTTTCTTCTCAGTGGCGGGCTCGATAGCTCCCTTGTCTGCTCCGTCGCGGCAAAGCTTTTAAAGAAGCCTATTCGCACATTCGCCATTGGCATGAGTGAAGATGCTATCGATTTAAAATACGCCCGCGAAGTTGCCGATTACATTCACAGCGACCACACCGAGGTTATCATTACAAAAGACGACGTCATCGAAAATCTCGAAACCGTCATTGCGCTGCTCGGCACGTATGACATCACCACCATCCGCGCCAGCATGGGCATGTGCCTCGTCTGCAAAGCCATTCACGAGCAGACCGATGTCCGCGTGCTGCTCACCGGTGAAATTTCTGATGAGCTCTTCGGCTACAAATATACAGATTTCGCCCCCAGCGCCGCTGCGTTCCAAACGGAAGCCCAAAAGCGCGTGCGGGAGCTTCATATGTACGACGTGCTCCGTGCCGACCGCTGCATCTCCGCCAACTCGCTCGAAGCCCGCGTTCCGTTCGGCGACCTCGATTTCGTCAAATACGTCATGTTCGTCGATCCCGAGATGAAGCTCAACAAGTACAAAAAAGGCAAATATCTCCTGCGCCACGCGTTCGAGGGCGATTACCTCCCGTTGCCGATTTTATACCGCGAAAAAGCCGCGTTCTCCGATGCCGTCGGTCACTCTATGGTCGATTACCTCAAGGCCTACGCCGAAACAAAGTATACCGATGACGAAATGAAGCTCCGCGCCGCAAAATATCCGTTCGCAACGCCGTTTACGAAAGAATCCCTTCTCTACCGTGAAATTTTTGAAAAATACTATCCCGGTCAAGCAGAAATGGTGAAGGACTTCTGGATGCCGAACAAAGCGTGGGAGGGCTGCGACGTCAACGATCCCAGCGCCCGCGTGCTCGCGAACTACGGTGCCTCCGGCGAATGAGCGGAAAGGTTCGTAGCTTCCTCAATGTTTAACAAATTCACCGAAAATTTAACCTGAATGCAACGCACCTTTTTTCCGTTTAGCCCTTGTGTATTCTCTGCTGTTGTGATAGAATAAAGCCATCATAGGATATTATGGTTTTCCATATAGAACCCTATCGGCAAACCATAATGAGACTAAATCTCATATCGAAGGAGAGATGACTGATGTCCAAGATGATCGAACTTCACGACATCGATGTCCCGGGCTTCCTGTCTGTACTGGATAGCTGCGAGGGCAATGTGTATCTGATGACGCGCGACGGTGATAAGCTGAACCTGAAAAGCAAGCTGTGTCAGCTCATCGGTCTTACGTCTCTGATTGAAGGCGGAAAGATCGCAGAAGCTTTTGTGGTCTGCGATAACGAAGCGGATGAATCCAAGCTGTTCCGCTTTAACCTTTACAAGGACGAAACGCAAGGTAAGTAAAGAGTAGGATTTGCAAAGTAAGCTGCTGCAAGTAAAAACTGCGGCAGCTTTTTTGTATCGCGTAAAACAAATTATGTAAACAAAAAGGAGAGACCCATGCCACAGAAAAGAACCGGTGCAGGCCGTCGCCGCCAACCTCGGAACAAAAAAACGCTTTCCGCCGTCATCAGCGCCGTTCTTGTGCTCGCGGCGGTGCTTGTCTATTATTTCCCGGAGCTTGAAACGTACCTCACCGGTGCACCAGACTCAAGCGCCCCCGCACAGCCAACCCAAAGCACCGGCACCGACGCCGACTGCGCCGTCTACTTTTTAGATGTCGGGCAGGGGGATAGCATTTTAATTCAAATCGGCACCGATTACAACATGCTCATTGATGCCGGCACCCGCGAAGCGGGGGATACCATCGAAAGCGACCTTCAGACGCTCGGTGTCACATCGCTTGATGCTGTTGTTGCCACGCACCCGCACGCCGACCACATCGGCTCTATGAAGCAGATCATCGAGGATTACACCATCGGTACGTTCTATATGCCCCTTTTGCCCGACGACCAAACGCCCACCACCGCTACATACGAAAATATGCTCGATGCCCTGCTCGACAAAAACGTCCAAACCGAGCAGATCTCCACCGATACAAAAATCCCCGCGCCCGAAAACGCCAATTTTACCGTCCTATCCCCGAAAAAGGACGAGATATTCGATAACCTCAACAACTATTCCGCTGTTCTGCGCTTCACCTACGGCAATATCTCCTTTGTGCTCACCGGCGACGCCGAAACCGAGGTTGAAGAGAATATCTTAGCACGCGAAACGGACATCACTTCAAACGTTTTAAAGTGCGGTCACCACGGCTCGTCCACATCGTCCTCCATGGATTTTCTCCGCGCCGTGAACCCCGCTGTCGCCGTCATATCCTGCGGGCAGGATAATAAATACGGTCACCCGCACCACGAAACGCTCGAAAGCCTTTCCGAACGCAACTGCAAGATTCTGCGCACCGATACAGACGGCACCGTCGCCGTTACAACGGACGGCAATACGTATTCTGTCTATACGTGGTCAGCGGAAAACGGACTTTCTCCGGCAGCGTAAGTTCGCGTAAAAAATTTTGACGAAAACACAAATCTATGCTATACTGATAAAAATAAATTCCGACCCATGACGGAAATAAAGGATGGTTTTTATGCTGACAGAAAGCAAAAAGGCGTTTATCGAGTTCATGATGTCCGCAGACGTGCTGCGTTTCGGCTCCTTCGTCACGAAGAGCGGCCGCAATACGCCGTACTTCGTCAATACCGGCAACTATAAGACCGGCGAGCAGATCGCAAAGCTCGGCAAGTTCTACGCATCGCTCATCAAGGAGACCGTCGGCGAAGATTTCTCCGCCATGTTCGGCCCGGCGTACAAGGGTATCCCGCTTGCCACAGCCGCCGCCGCGTCCCTCTATAACGAGTATGGCATCTCGAAGCCCTACTTCTTCAACCGCAAGGAAGAGAAAGACCACGGCGAAGGCGGCAGCCTCGTCGGCTACAAGCCGAAGGACGGCGATAAAATTATTATCATCGAAGACGTCATCACCGCCGGTACCGCCGTGCGCGAGACCATGCCGATCCTCTACGGCTGCGGCAATGTGAAAGTCAACGATATGTTCATCTCCGTCAACCGCTGCGAGGTAGGCAAGGTTCCCGGCAAAACCGCCATCATGGAGGTCAACGAGGAGTTCGGCATCAAGGTCCACGCCATCGTCACCGTCGAGGACATCCACGAGTACTTAAAGCAGTCCGAAAAATACAACGATATCCTCCCCGCCATGGAAGACTACATGGCAAAATACTGCATCCTGTAAAATTAACAAGCGCATAAGAACACCCCGGCAAGCCATCCAAACCGCCTGCCGGGGTGTTTTCATATTATCTCGACTGAATTAAGCTCTTTTACCGTCTCGCACCCTGCTTGGCTGCTCTGTGCGGCGGCGCATTCTGCGGGCGGCGTGGCGGTCTTTGTGCGCCGCCTCACGCCGCTTTCTGCGGTGATTCTGGAAGAACCTGCTTTGCAGCAAACGCCGCGTGTGGCGCTCTGCAAAATGCTCCATAAAATGGTTCGTCTGCACCATAAAGACGATCGACACAATGAGCAGCGGGATCAAAATAAACAGCATCGGGGCGGTCAGCGGCACCATGGAAACCAGATTCATGCAGCCGATGTATCCCACAAAGAACGCTGCCGCCATCGTGCCGAACAGCGCCCCGCGCAGCGCGTTAAACGGCAGGCAAAGCTTGAACATCAGCATAAACCCAACGGCAAACGCCACAATGACCGAAAGTGTCGAGACCTGCGGGTTCGTCAAATTCAGCGGCCCCTTAAACAGCGTCAAAAACAAAACGCCAAGAATCATCGTCAGGGCAGAGGGGAACGATTTCTTCAAAACGTTCGCTAAAAAGCTGCCGCTTATGCGCTCGTTGTTCGGCTCCAGCGCCAGTATAAACGACGGAATACCGATCGTAATCGAACTGATAAACGTCAGTTGAATCGGCTCAAACGGGTAGGAAGCAGAAAGAAAAATGAACAGCACGCCCAGCACCGTCGAATAGATCGTCTTCTGTAAAAACAGCGATGCAGAGCGTTGCAAATTGTTGATGGAGCGCCTGCCTTCCTTCACCACCTGCGGCATGGAAGCAAAGTTGGAGTCGAGCAAAACGAGGTTCGAGACCGTGCGGGCCGCGTCGCTGCCGGAAGCCATCGCAATGCTGCAATCGGCCTCTTTCAGCGCCAGAACGTCGTTCACACCGTCGCCCGTCATCGCCACCGTGTGGCCGTGGTCTTTTAACGCCTGCACAAATTTCAGCTTCTGCTGCGGCGTCACGCGGCCAAACACACTGTATTGCTCAATTGCCCCCGCAATCTCCTCGTCGGTGTGCAGCGTCGTCGCATCGCAGTAGTTTTCCGCGTGGGGCAGACCGGCCTTCTGTGCAATGTTAGAGACCGTCACGGCGTTGTCACCGGAGATGACCTTCAGCGTCACGCCCTGCTCTGCAAAATAGCGCAGCGTTTGCGGTGCTTCCGTGCGAATTTTATCACTGATTAAAATGAAGCCCACCGGCTCAATGTCGTCCGGCAGCACCTTGTTTTCAAGGAAAGGCTTTGCGGAGTGGGCCAGCAGCAAAACGCGTTCGCCGCGCGCCGCATATTCCTCCGTGTGCTCGCGCAGCGCACCGAAGCGTTCGCCCAAAATGAATTCGCCCGCGCCCATCACATACGTGCCGCGCTCGCCGAAATACGCGCCGCTCCACTTTCTCGCAGAGGAGAACGGCACCGTCGCCGCAGCTTTCCAATCCGATCCGCCGGGAAAGTATGCCTTCACCGCGTTGTACGTCGGGTTGTCGTCCGTCAAAACCTGCACAAGCGCCTCCAGCGGAGCCGTCATGTCCTCTTCGGTGTAGCCCGTCAGCGGGTGCAGCTCGTCCACCTGCATCGTGCCCTCGGTGATCGTACCTGTTTTGTCTAAGCATAGCACATCTACGCGTGCCAGCGATTCGGTGCAGTACAGGTCCTGCACCAACGTCTTGTAGCGTGAAAGCCGCAGTACGCTTACGGCAAACACCACGCTTGTCAGCAAAATGAGCCCCTCCGGGATCATGCCGAGGATCGCGGCGACCGTGCTCACAACGGCTTCGCGGATCGTGTCATGCAGCAAAAAAAACTGCTTGCAGAAAAGCAAAATGCCAATCGGCACCAGCGTAAATCCGAGCGTCTTTACAATGAAATCGAGGGAATGGAGAATTTCGGAGTTCGTGCGCTTCACATACTTCGCGCCGTTTGCGATGCGGTTTGCGTAGTTTTCGCGGCCTACGTGCTCCACTTCGGCGTAACAGCTGCCGGAAACGATGAAGCTGCCGGAAAGCAGCTCGTCACCTGCGCGCTTCAAGACCGGGTCGCTTTCGCCCGTGATGAGCGATTCATTCACTTCCGCTTCGCCTTCCGAAACGATGGCGTCGGCGCAAATCTGCTGCCCGGTCGAAAGGTGCAGCACATCGTTCATCACAATCCCGCTCACGGGTATCGTCTGCAATTTTCCGTCGCGCAGCACAGAGGCTTTCGGCGCGGAAATGAGGGAGAGCTTGTCAATCGTCCGTTTTGCTCTTATGCCCTGAAACGAACCGATAATAATATTAGAAAAGATAACGCCCAAAAATAAAAGGTTCTTAAACGAGCCCACCAGCAAAACGAAAAACGCCAGCACAAAGTTTAAGATGTTAAAAAACGTGAACGTATTCTCTAAAATGATTTGCTTTTCGGTTTTGGTCTTAATGCCCTCATCGGCGTTTGAAAGCCCGTCGCGCACGCGCTGCGCTACCTGCTCCGAAGAAAGCCCCTGTCTACGGTCTAAGCTATCCATCCCGTTACGATCTCCTTTTTCTTATCTATATATAAGAATACACGATACACCACCCGAATGCAAGGATATAAAACGTAAATTTCTCTTACGATTCTGTGAATTCTTTTCTTTTACTTGTAGAATATCCGCAAAAAACAAATTAACATTTTATGGAAAAAGTCAAATCAATTTTCAAATGTATCCTGAAATCTATCCGAATTTTTGACACTTTTCACGATAGAAAGCTCAAAACCCGTCAAAATCTGCTGTAAACAGCAAAATTCTCATTGTAAAACCTGCAGATAAAAGCCCTTGCGGCCGATTTGACTTTGCAGGAATTTATGATTATACTTAATTATCGTACATAGAAAATCAGAAAATGATATGCGAAAAACATAGGTTTATTCATAAAGGAGAGATCATTCATGGCAGAAAAGACAGAAAAGAAATACGTTATCACAAACCATAGAAGCGGTAAGGTTCTCGCTTCCTGCGGCGGCTCTGCCGTGCAGATGACCGCAAACGGCGGCGAAACGCAGGTCTGGTGCGCCGTCCCGGCAGAAGGCACGTCCGTGCAGCTCGTCCATAAGGTCAGCGGTCTCGCGCTTACCGTTCCGGGTGAGGCAGAAAACGGCACCGCACTCGTTCTCGCAGAGGCACAGGGCAACGCTTCTCAGCTCTGGAAGCTGACCACTACCGTCAAGGGCTGCCGCCGCATCACGCATGTCGCGTCCGGCAAGGTCGTCGACATCAAAGATATCAGCGATGCAGACGGCGCACCGGCACAGCTTTGGGAGTTCGTGAAGGGCGATAACCAGAACTGGGTGCTCACCGAGGTCGAAAAGGAAAAGAAAGCCCCGGCAAAGTGCGCCGCAAAAACCGCAAAGCCGGCTGCAAAAGAGAAAGCTAAGGCAGAGGTGAAAGCGGAAGCAAAGCCGGAAGTCAAGGCAGAGGTGAAAGCCGAAGCCAAGCCCGCCGCCAAAACCACAAAGGCAGCCGCCAAAACCACCAAAACCGCAAAGAAAACAAAGTAAGTTCGTTTAGCTGAGAGCCGCACCCAAACCGGGCAGCGGCTTTCTTTTTTACCCGACATTATTCTAAAAAGCGTGATAATACCCAAATTTTCACAAAATCGCCTTGCGCCGCCCGTCAACAGCTGATATACTAAAGACAGTATGGTTTATCCTGCAATTTTGCGGCCAAAGGAGTTGTCTTTATGATACATGAAAAAATCGAACTGCAAGTGCCGGGCTCTGCGGATTACGCAGCCATGTATACGTGTTTTCCGGATCTTTCAAAAGAGGTTCCCATCGAAAAGCGCCCCACCGTCATCGTCTGCCCGGGCGGCGCGTACGCCTTTACGTCCGACCGTGAAGCCGAGCCCGTCGCCATGCGCTTCAATGCCATCGGCATGAACGCCGTTGTCGTGCGCTATTCCGTTGCCCCGGCGCGCTTTCCGACTGCCCTTCTGGAAGTCGCCACCGCCGTGAAATACGTCCGCGAAGAAGGCGTAAAGTACGGCTGTGACCCCGAAAAGGTTTTCACCATCGGTTTTTCCGCCGGCGGCCATTTAGCCGCAAGCTACGGCAATTTCTGGAGCCGCCCGTTCGTTGCGGAAGCCATGAACTGCCCGTCCGAGCTTCTGCGCCCGAACGGCCAGATCCTCTCATATCCGGTCATTACGTCCGGCCCGTTCGCCCACCACGATTCCATCAAGAACCTTCTCGGTGAGCAGTACGAGCTCGAAAAAGCGAATCAGTCGCTCGAAAACTTCGTCACGAAAGATACCCCGCCCACGTTCGTCTGGCACACCCAGCCGGATGACTGCGTCCCGGTCGAAAACGCCCTGATGCTCGTCAGCGCCTTGCAGAAAAACGGCATCAAAACGGAGTTCCACATGTTCCCGGAGGGCGGCCACGGCCTGTCGCTCTGCAACGAAGTCACCTCAAACAGCGATGCCCAGCTTCTGCCGCACGTCGGCAAGTGGTTCGACCTCGCAGCGGAGTTTTTGCAGAGCCTTTAATCACCGATTTTCCGTAATCGCGAACGAATAAAGTCTTTGATCGACCTTTTCTAAAAGGCTTCGCCTTTTTGGGAGACCCCCTAATTGGGTCTCCCACGGGCGGAACGTCCACTGGAAGTTCCGCCCTCCCGTCCTGATTTTATGAACGCAAAAAGATTTCGTCGTCTGCGGACGACGACCAAAGGTTTCACCTTTGGAAACGGACAAACTTTCTCGAAGAAAGTTTGAACAAAGACTTTTAACCCTCGCTTACCGACAACTACTATTTATATTTCACACCCGAAAGGAATCATCCCATGAAAGCCATTGATTTGGAAGTCAAGCGCATCTGCGAGGAAAAGCTCGCAAATGATGCGAAGCTCTCGGAGCTCTTTAAAAATTGCTACCCCAACACCATGGATACCACCGTCAAAACCCTCGGCGAAAAAGATACCTTCGTCATCACCGGCGATATCCCCGCCATGTGGCTGCGCGATTCCACCGCGCAGGTTCGCCACTATCTGCCCGTCGCAAAGCACGACGCGGAGGTTGCCGATTGCATTGAGGGCCTCGTGAACCGCCAGTTCAAGTGCATTGATATCGACCCCTACGCAAACGCGTTCAATCAGGAAGCGAACGGTATGTGCTGGCCGAAGTACGCTGCGGAAACGCTCGGTCAGACCGCCGGCGGCGAGTCCGACGATACCGATTTCGAGACCCCGTGGGTCTGGGAGCGCAAGTATGAGATTGATTCGCTCTGCTACCCGGTGCAGCTCGCGTACCTTCTCTGGAAAGAGACCGGCCGCACGGGCCAGTTCAACGACCAGTACAAAAAGAGCACCCTGCGCATCCTCGACCTTTTCACTGTCGAGCAGGATCACAGCAAGTCCCCGTACTATTTCCGCCGTACCAACTGCCCGCCCACCGATACCCTCACGCACGACGGCCACGGCGCGCCGGTCGCCGTTACGGGCATGACCTGGTCGGGCTTCCGTCCCAGCGACGACGCCTGCGTCTACGGCTATCTCATCCCGTCCAATATGTTCGCCGTCGTAACCCTCGGCTACACCGCGGAGATCATGCGCGAAATCTATAAGGACGAGGAAGTCGCCGCCCGTGCCGAAAAGCTCGTGTCCGAGATCCGCGACGGCATCGAAAAATACGGCGTCGTCGAGCACCCGAAGTTCGGCAAAATGTACGCCTATGAGACCGACGGCCTTGGCAACTACGTCTTTATGGATGACGCCAACGTCCCGAGCCTCATGTCCATCCCGTACCTCGGCTACTGCAGCGCCGACGACGAAATTTATAAAAACACCCGTGCCTTTGTTTTGAGCAAAGAAAACCCGTATTATTATGAGGGCACCGCGGCCAAGGGTGTCGGCAGCCCGCACACCCCGCCGGAGTACATCTGGCACATCGCGCTTTCCATGCAGGGACTCACAAGCCGTGACCCGGAGGAATGCAAAGCGCTTCTCCACATGTTAAAAACGACCGATGACGGCAAGGGCTTCATGCACGAGGGTTTCCATAAGGACGACCCCTCTAAGTTCACGCGCCCGTGGTTCGCATGGTCAAACTCCCTGTTCAGCGAATTTGTCTTAAAGTGCATGGATGAAAATATTCTGTAATTAAGGAGCTGTTTTTTATGGCAGATTTTTACGCACTCGGTGAACTTCTGATCGATTTTACCCCCGCAGGCAAAACGTCGGCCGGAATCCCGATTTTTGAGCAGAATCCCGGCGGCGCACCGGCAAACGTCGCCGTGCAGGCCGCGCGCCTCGGTGTATCCGCAGGCTTCATCGGCAAGGTGGGACAGGGCATGTTCGGCACGTTCCTGCGCGATACGCTCGTTAAGCAAAATGTCGATGTCGAAAACCTCCATTTCTCAAACGATACCGCAACGTCGCTCGCGTTTGTGCAGCTGTCCGAATCCGGAGATCGCGATTTCAGCTTTTACCGCAACCCCGGCGCCGATACGCAAATCACGTTCGATGAGGTCAATAAGGATGCGCTCGCAAACGCCAAGGTGCTGTGCTTCGGCTCGCTTCTGCTTACCGCAGAACCCGGCCGCACGGCTGTGCCGCAGATTGTTTCCTACGCCCGCGAGCACGGTGCTATCACCGCCTACGACCCGAACTGGCGCGCACCGCTGTGGCCAAATGCCGAAGTCGGCGTCCACGCCATGAAGAGTCTGCTGCCGCTTGCCGATGTCGTCAAAGCATCCGATGAGGAGCTCGAAATGCTCACCGGCTGCACCGAAATCGAAGCGGGCGCAAAGGAGTTCTTTAAGCTCGGCGTACAGGCGGCGGTCATCACGCGCGGCGCAAAGGGCTGCGTCGTCTGCACCCCGAAAACCACCTTAACGCTCAACACCTACGATACAAAAGTCGTCGATACCACCGGCTCCGGCGACAGCTTCTTCGGCGCGTTCCTCACAAAGCTCATGGAGACCGGCAAGCCCGTTTCCGAGATCAACGAAGCCGAGCTGCGCGACGCGGCCGATTTTGCAAACGCCGCAGGCTCCGTCTGTGCGACGAAAAAAGGCGCGATTCCTGCGCTCGCCGACCGCGAATTGATCGAAACGTGCAGAGCGTCTATCCCGCTTTTAAAGCTGTAAGCCATTTCCCGCAAAATCCGATTTGCACGGCTGCGGCAAGGTCGTATTAGAGGGGCACATCAAGCACGGCGTGCGCGACGGCATCGAGCACGGCGACGCAGATAAAATCATCGAAAACTTCACAAAAGCCGTGGAACGCTTCTCCAATATGGGCTGATCCCGGCTGAAAATCGAACAAAACAGCGAAGTGCATGGGGATACCCACAGCACCTCGCTGTTTTTAGTCTTTCTCGTATTCCGTCTTTTTCAAATTTCCTTTTTCGGCTTAGGCAAAGCTTAATAGTCAAAAACTACCGTGCGGCAGTCTTCGCAGAGATTCGCTTTGATCCGCACGCGGTGGCTTGGTTTTAACGGCGTGATCTCCACAAAGCCGTCGGCGTTTTTGGCGTTTTCAAATACGCCGGGCACGGTGTTCGCAAAGCTGAACGCGCCGTCCTTGCTTGTAAACAAGTATCCCTCGCGCATCGCTTTTCCGCATTTCGGGCAATTCATAGAATTCTTCTCCTCTCTGAATGTGTAACAATTTTGCGGAAGCAAACCTTACGGCTCGGCAGGGTGTTGGCTCATCTCGAGCGCTTTCTGCATTTTTCGCTCAAAGTCTTCTGCCTTCACAAGGGCAATGCCTTCACCCTCGTCACCGAGCACGATCAGTCGGTCGCCCTCCTTTAAGTCAAACATTTCCCGCGCAGCCTTCGGTATGACGATCTGCCCGCGCGCGCCGAGTGTCACCGCACCCCAAAGGTGCTTGCCCGCAGGGGCAGGGGCGAGGGCCGTGTGGCCCACTCGGTTTTGGTCGTGCAAAAGCGCGTCCAGCGTCACGCCGTAGTGCCTTGCAAGGCGGTCGCATTTTTCAATGTCCGGCACGGTTTCGCCCTGCTCCCACTTGGAGTAGGACTGCCGCGTCACCCCGGCGATTTCCGCCGCCTGCTCCTGCGTCAGCCCCTTAAGGCCGCGCAGCAAAATGAGATTATCGGCGAGCATAAGCTCCACTTCCTTTCTGCATTCAGTATATCGCTGCGCAGTGAAATTTTCCACCAAACAAACGATACATATTTTTCGATTTTATGTTAAGTTAAACTGCCTTGAGGGTATAAATTGTGCCCGAAGCTTTGGCTTCCTGACGCCAAAGCACGGGTCACCTGCTTGTACAAGACCCGTGATGCACATTCAGAGATCCGGACGCACCGTCGCTGAAAAAGACCGATATCGGCATTGCGATGGGCGGTGTGGGCAAGGTCGTTATAATCGTGAAGCTCGTTTTGGATATAATGAACGGCTAATCGCATCTCTTTCCGAATAAAATCACAAGATAACTTGCAGAAAATGCAGACTGCTTTTGTTTATATGCGCCTAAAATTAAATAGCATATCTTGATTTTGTGGTGAAAACACGCTATACTGGAAGCGATATAAAGAAAAGAGGGCGTGGAAAATGAAACGGAAATTGGAGAGCATGGAAGACCTTTTGCAGGCGGTGGAATGCTACGGTTTTCTGCCGTTTTTTCCGAATGACATTCCGGGATTTTCGGTGGAGGAGATGTGCGCGCCGGCGTATTGGTTCGCTGAAGACCGCGACGGACCTTGGGAGTGGAAAGGCCCGGCGGCGCAGACGAAGCGCTGCGCGTACGGCAAGCTTTTCCAGAAAAAAGCGGGGTTTGTCAGCCGGGAATGGCTGCCGGAGCTTGTAAATTTCCGCCGTGACGGCTATGATTTTGACGCGCGCTGCGATGACGGACTGGTGTTCCACAAGGACGAGGAGCTGTATAACACAGTCAATGCGGAGGGCGAAATTCTTTCAAAATTCCTCAAAAAGAAGCTCGATTACCGCAAAGGCGGCAACACGGGCTTTGAAACGTGCATCACGCGGCTGCAAATGCAGACGTATTTGTGCGTTTCGGATTTTATCCGCCTGAAGGATAAAAACGGCAGGCCCTACGGCTGGGCAGTGGCGCAGTACACAACGCCGGAGCATTTATTCGGGTACGATTATGTGACGTCTGCATATAAGAGCGAACCGAAGGACTCCGAAGAAAAAATGATTGCACACCTCAAAAACTTGCTTCCGGTGACGGAAGTGCAGATACGAAAATTACTAAAGTAGTTGGGAGGAAAGCGTATGCTTCAGCAAGTTATGACAGAGCCGGGCAAGATTATTTTCCGGGAAATTCCCGTGCCGGAAATCGGAGACGGGCAGGTGCTGGTGAAAATTATGGACATCGGCGTTTGCGGCTCGGACATCCACGTGTACCACGGCAAGCATCCTTTCACGAAATACCCCGTGACGCAGGGACATGAGGTCTCGGGTGAAATTGTAAAGTGCGGTACGAATGTCGAAGGGCTTACCGTCGGGCAGAAAGTGACGATTGAGCCGCAGGTGTACTGCGGCAAGTGCTATCCGTGCAGACACGGCAAGTACAATCTGTGCGAGGAGCTGAAAGTCATGGGCTTCCAGACGACGGGCACGGCATCCGAATTTTTTGCGGTGGACGCAAAGAAAGTGACACCAATTCCTAAAAGCATGAGCTTTGAAGAGGGCGCGATGCTGGAGCCGCTTGCAGTGGCGGTGCACGCCGTGCGGCAGATGGGCGACGTGGCCGGCATGAACATTGCGGTGCTCGGTGCAGGGCCGATCGGCAACCTTGTGGCGCAGGCGGCAAAAGGCCTTGGCGCGGCGAAGGTGATGATCACCGACGTGAGCGACTACCGTTTGGAGAAAGCCAAGGAATGCGGCGTGGACGTTTGCGTGAACACGAAGGAGAAGAACTTCGGCGAGGCGCTCGTTGAAGCGTTTGGCCCGGACAAGGCGGGCGTCATTTATGACTGCGCGGGCAACAACGTGACGATGGGGCAGGCCATTCAGTATGCGCGCAAGGGCAGCGTGATTGTGCTTGTGGCAGTGTTTGCCGACATGGCGACTGTTGATCTGGCCGTGGCGAACGACCACGAGCTTGACATTAAGAGCACGATGATGTACCGCCACGAGGACTACGTGGGCGCGATAGAGCTGGTGGAAGCGGGCAAAGTGCAGTTAAAGCCGCTTATCTCGAAAATTTTCCCGTTTGCGCAGTACCTTGACGCGTATAAATACATTGACGCGAACCGCGAGACGACGATGAAGGTCATCATTGCCGTGCAGGAAAAATAAAAGGAAAAAGACCGGGAAACACGCGCTGTGCTTCCCGGTCGATTTTATGTCGTGGTTTTTACTCAGCCTTCAAACAGCTTTGCAGCATCTTCGAGCTCTTCGATGATGTGGATGTGCTGCGGGCAGTGCGCTTCGCAGGAACCGCAATGGAGACATTCGCTTGCCTTGCCGCCTTCGCGTGTTGCGGATTCGTAGCCGTTGCGATTGACATTATCCTCGGAGCCGAACTGCTTCTGGTGGTTTACGGCGCGGAAAATGTCCGGGATGTGGATCTGCATGGGACAGTCGTCTACGCAGTACCGGCAGCCGGTACATGGAATAGTGGGAATGGCGTTGAGTTTTTCGACGACGGTTTTCAGCACCTCGTGCTCCTTGTCACTGAGCGGCTCAAAGTGCTCCATGTAGGAGACGTTGTCGTCAAGCTGCGCTTTGGTGCTCATACCGGAGAGCACGGTGAGGATGTTATCGAGACCTGCGCAGAAACGGACAGCCCAAGACGGGATGGAAAGATCAGGATTCTGTGCCTTCATAATGCCCTGAATTTCGTTGTTCATGCCCGCGAGGGAACCGCCCTTGACCGGCTCCATAACGATAATGGGTTTATTGTGCTTGACGGCGACCTCGTAGCACTTTCTGGACTGCACGTTATCGTTTTCCCAGTCGATGTAGTTGAGCTGGAGCTGTACGAATTCGGCTTCCGGGTGCTTGGTGAGTGCTTCGTCGAGCACTTCCGCGCTGTCGTGGAACGAGAAGCCGCAGTGCTTGATTTTGCCCTGTGCTTTCATCTTGAAAATGAAGTCCCACGCGCCGATGCGGTCGGCTTTCTCGAACTTCGCTTTGTCCATGGCGTGCAGCAGGTAGTAATCGAAATACTCGACACCTGCGCGCTCCATAGATTCATCGAAAATGCGCTGCATGTCGGCTTCCGTCTCTATGTTGTCCCAAAGGGGCAGCTTTGTAGCGAGCGTGAAGCTGTCACGCGGGTAGCGCTTCACAATGGCTTCGCGCGCTGCGACTTCACTTTTACCGTTGATGTATACGTATGCGGTGTCAAAATACGTGAAGCCCTTTGCCATGAAGGTATCGACCATGGCTTTCGTCTGCTCCATATCGATCTCGTCGCCGATCATCGGCAGACGCATGAGGCCGAAACCGAGCTTCGGGGTCGTATCGCCAAGATAACCAGTGTTCATTTTGAATTCCTCCCGAGAATAGTTGTGCCGTTTCGTACAACACATTAAAGTTTACTGCAAGTTTGATTATATCACAAAACACAGAAATTGCAAGAAGTTTTTTCGAAAATCCAAACACTTTTTACATAAAGTGTGCAAAAGATAAACAAACTTGCAGCGCTTGACGGTATTCTGCTTTTGCAGTACAATAGAAATGTTAAGTTTAAAAGGAGAGCGAGATATGAGCGGGGAGAGACAAAGACGGATTAAGCGGGCCTTGGCAGCGGTTTTCGGTGCTGCGGCTGTGCTTGTCGTTTTGTATATTCTTCGTCCGCCGTGCCTCGTCCGCAAGGTTTTCGGCGTGCTATGTCCTTCCTGCGGAACGACACGGATGATCGCAGCGCTTTTGCAATTGGACTTTGCCGGTGCGTGGGCGCTGAACCCCTTTATGCTGTTCTTTTTGCCGTTTGCGCTCCTTTGGGGCGTTTTGGAAGCGGTGCGGTATGCAAAGAACAAACCGCCGCTGCTTTTTAAGCGCTTTTCCATTGCGCTGTGGGCGGCGTGGTTCCTCTCGGCGCTCATTTTCGGCGTATGGCGCAACGTCGCTTAATTCCCTTGACAAAGCGACGCTTCGTATGTAAAATCAAAGCATAGTAAAACCGTATGTTTTTTTAGTTTTTTACGGAGGGATGCAAAGCGAACGCCTTATCCACGCAACGGCGAGCCACGGCTATTTGCTGACGGTGGACATTGCGCCCGAGCACGAGATGGAAAAGGTGCTGTACGCCGTGGACGAGCTGACGGGGCTCATCGGCGCGGTGGCGCTGATGAGCCTCGTCGAAAAGTACGCTCGACTTGGAGCTTAAATCCGTAAAGAAAAAATACAAGGCGCTCAACTTTGCCGCGGGCTGCTCCCGTGAGGTCATTCAGCGCGGTGCAGATATGCTGGGCTGGACGCTCGACGATCTCATTTCCGACACGATCCTTGCGATGCGCACGCTGGAAAAGCCGCAGGCGGAGTGAGCGACACCGAATAAAGAAAGGCGGAATTTCATGACCGCAAATGAAATTAACGCTTTGGTCGACCGTCTGCGCGAGCAGCGTAACCTCAGCGATGCGGAATTTAAGACGATTTTGGAGACGGACGCCTATGATGCGGCGCTGCAAAAGGCCGCGGACGAGGTGCGCCGCGCGCACTACGGCACGGACGTGTACGTGCGCGGACTCATTGAGTTTACGAATTACTGCAAAAATAACTGTTACTATTGTGGCATCCGTCGGGATAACCGAAACGCGACGCGTTACCGTTTGACGAAAGAGGAAATTCTCTCCTGCTGCGCGGAGGGGTACGACCTCGGCTTTCGCACGTTCGTTTTGCAGGGCGGCGAGGACCCGTTTTACACGGATGACCTCATCTGCGAGATTGTCGCGGCCATCCATGCGCAGCACCCGGACTGCGCCATTACGCTTTCCATCGGCGAAAAGAGCCGCGAAAGCTACCAGAAGTATTTTGATGCGGGCGCAAACCGCTATTTGCTGCGTCACGAGACGGCCGATCCCGAGCATTACGGCAAGCTGCACCCGAATGAATTGAGCGCTTTGCACCGGCAAGCATGTCTTTTTGATCTAAAGGACATCGGGTATCAGGTGGGTTCCGGCTTTATGGTGGGTTCGCCGTATCAGACGACGGAGAATCTTATTTCTGACCTGCGCTTTTTGCAGAAGTTGCAGCCGGACATGATCGGCATCGGGCCGTATATCACGCACGCGCAGACGCCGTTTGCAAACGAAAAGAGCGGCTCGCTCGAGCTGACACTGCGGCTTCTCTCAATATTGCGTTTGTTGTTTCCGTATGCGCTTTTGCCGTCTACGACGGCGCTTGGCACCATTCACCCGCAAGGGCGTGAGCTGGGGCTGAAGGCGGGCGGAAATGTTGTGATGCCGAACCTTTCGCCGGTGCGCGTGCGAAAGCTTTATGAGCTGTACGAGAACAAGATCTGTACAGGGGAAGAGGCCGCGCAGTGCCGCGGGTGTCTGGAGCAGCGCGTGAAGTCGGCGGGCTATGAGATCGTCACCGCGCGCGGCGATGTGAAACGATAACGAAAGGGTTTTACCGAAACTATGTGTAAAAAAGCGATCATAGCCATGAGCGGCGGCGTGGATTCCAGTGTGGCGGCGCTGCTTATGAAAGAAAAGGGCTACACCTGCATGGGCGCGACCATGAAGCTGTACCAGAATGAGGACGTCGGTCTGCGCCGCGAGCATACCTGCTGTTCACTTGATGATGTAGAGGACGCGCGCAGTGTGGCGTATGCGCTTGACATGCCGTACTATGTGTTTAATTTTGCCGACCGCTTCAAAACGGATGTTATCGACAAGTTTGTGCACTCTTATGAAACGGGTGTAACGCCGAACCCGTGCATCGATTGCAACCGCTATTTGAAGTTTGATAAGCTGTTTCAGCGCATGGTTGAGCTGAATTATGATTATGTTGTCACGGGGCATTACGCGCAAATCGATTTTGACGAAAATACGGGGCGGTATCTCCTGAAAAAGGCCGTTGACCACAACAAAGACCAGAGCTATGTGCTGTGGTCGCTGACGCAGGAGCAGCTAAAGCACGTGCAGTTCCCGCTCGGCGGCATGGAGAAGTGTGAAGTGCGCGCACTTGCGGAGGCGCACAATTTCATCAATGCGAGAAAGCACGACAGTCAGGACATCTGCTTTGTGCAGAACGGCTCGTATGCCGATTTCATTGAGCAGTACACGGGCAAAACGTACCCGCCCGGGGATTTTGTGGACACGGATGGCAACGTGCTGGGGCAACACCGCGGCGTGATCCGCTACACGATCGGCCAGCGCAAGGGTCTGGGGCTCGCGCTGCCGGCGCCGCTGTATGTGAAATCGGTGGATATTGAGAAGAACACCGTGACGCTAAGCCCGGAAAGCGAGCTTTTCAAAAAGGAGCTCACAGCGAGCGGCATTAATTTGATTTCCATCGCGGAAATCAAGGAGCCGATGCACATTAAGGCGAAGGTGCGCTACCGCCAGCCCGAGCAGTGGGCGACCGTGACGCAGACAGGACCGGACAGCCTGAAGGTCGTCTTTGACGAGCCGCAGCGCGCCATCACCTGCGGGCAGTCCGTCGTGCTGTACGACGGCGACCGCGTTTTGGGCGGCGGGACGATTGATTCGGTGAAATAAAAAAGCCTGAGTAAGCGCTGCTTGGGTATTGTTTTGTGGGGAGGAAAACTCAAATGAATGATGCGAAGAAGCTTTTGGCGGATATGAAAGCGCTGGGGATCAAAGAGGGTGAGACAATTTTGGTGCACGCATCGATGAAGGCGTTGGGGACAAAGGAGACGCCGGAGACGGTGCTCGACACGTTGCAGGCGGCGCTTGGCGACGACGGCACGCTTTTGCTGCCTGCGCTGACGTATGCGAACGTCACGCCGGAGCACCCGGTGTTTGACGCGGACAAAACCGTGCCGTGCATCGGGCTTTTGCCGCGCACGTTCTGGAGAATGCCGGGCGTGGTGCGCAGCGTACACCCGACGCACTCCGTTTGTGCGCGCGGCAAGCGTGCTGCGGAGCTGACAGCATTGCATGGGGAGGACATCACCCCGGTGGGGAAGAACTCGCCGTTTATGAAGCTGCCGGAGATCGGCGGACGGCTGCTGTTCATCGGCGAGGTGCTTGACTGCTGCACGTTTATGCACGGCGTGGAGGAGCGCTTCGGCACGGACTACGTCTTGACGAAGGAGAAGATCCGCTACGTTGTAAACGGCGAGGAAAAGTACATGTACGGCCACGATTTTAAGGGCTGGGAGACGACGTACCGCCGCGTGAAGGAGATTCTGGACCCCGCGAAAAATGAGATCATCACGGGGAAGATCGGCGACGCGACGTGCTACCTTATCGACGCGAAAGCGCTTTTAAAGCGCGCAGAGGAAAAGCTGCAGGAAAACCAGCACTGGTTTGTGGTGCCGCGGGAGTAAAACCAAACAGGCATAAAGAAACGACCCGGGACGGAGAAAATTCCGTTTGCGGGTCGTTTTTTGGCGTTGTGAAATTTGAAAACTCAGCCTAAGTCGATGGAGCGCTGGGCGCAGGCGTTCAGCTCCATGCCGGCGGTATGGCCGGCGAGATATTCGTAGTAGGCCTGTGCGCCGACCATGGCGGCGTTGTCGCCGGTGAGAGAGAGGTCGGGCATATAGAGCGTGCGGCCGGTACGCTTGCATTCTTCCGTGAGGCGGCGGCGCAGGAGTGCGTTTGCGGAGACGCCGCCCGCGATGACGAGCTTTTTATGGCCGGTCTCGTCTGCGGCGTGCAGGAAGTTGCGCACGAGGCAATCGACAACGGCCTTGCGGTAAGAGGCGGAAAGATCGGCGATGTTGACGGTCTGGCCCTTTTGCTCGGCATTATGCAGAATGTTGATGACGGCGGTCTTGAGACCGGAGAAGCTGAAATCGAGCGGGGCGCCGTCTACGGTCGGGCGCGGGAGCTTGAACGCTTTGTCGTTGCCGGTCTCAGCAAGCTTATCCATGGCGATGCCGCCGGGATAGGGCATGCCCATGGCGCGCGCAGCCTTATCGAACGCTTCGCCCGCGGCATCGTCACGCGTTTTTCCGAGGATGCGGAGCTTTGTGTAGTCCGTCACTTCGATGATGTGCGTGTGGCCGCCGGAGACGACAAGGCACAGGAACGGAGGCTCGAGTTCCGGGTTCGTGATGTAGTTTGACGCGATGTGGCTGCGCAGGTGGTGCACCGGGATGAGCGGTAAATTTGCAGAAAGAGAGAGGCCTTTCGCGAAATTTACGCCGACGAGCAGCGCACCGATGAGCCCCGGCGCGTAGGTGACGCCGATGGCATCGAGGTCGTCTACGGTGAGCTCGGCGCGCTCGAGTGCTTCACGCACGACGCCTACAATGGCTTCGCTGTGGCGGCGCGAGGCGATCTCCGGCACGACACCGCCGTATAACTTGTGTTCTTCTACCTGCGTTGCGACGACGCTGGAAAGCACGCGGCGGCCGTTTTCTACAACGGCTGCGGCGGTCTCATCGCAGGAGCTTTCAATGGCTAAAATTTTCATTTTTCTATCCTTTGGTCTTTGATTTGCGGGGTGAACCGCGGAAATATTCGGCTCAGTCGAGACCGATGAGCAGCTCTTTGAGCGCATCGGAAACAGGCGCGCCGTATTCGCTCACCTGCCAGCTTTCGGCAAAGCGAACGGTTTTTGCAAATTCTGCGCCGTACTGGCGGGTGAGGCACGCGAGCACGTCCTCGTCCACGTCGCCGCGGTCCCAGTTGAACGTACTGCGCAGATACTCTACGCGCTCCTCGTGCGTTTTGCCGGCGAGATCCACGTGGTCATCTGCCCACGGAAGCCAATCGAGGAACTGGGAGGCGTGGCAGCACTCGACGTGAAACAGCGTTTCGCGGTCGTCATCCGCCGGGCGGGCGAAATCGGAGCGGAATGGTATGGGGTCGGTGAAGCCGTCTGCCCAGTAAAGAATGGTCGGCGTTTTGCGCAGCACGGGGGTATCTGGGCAAATGGCGGGCACGCCCATGAGATACGAGCAGTCCTGCACGAGCTGGCCCGTAGCGCGGTGGTCGGGGTGATAATCGCACGCGCGGTTCGTGAAGATGACGTCCGGCTTAAAATTGCGGATGGTGCGCATGAGCGTTTCACGCACTTCGAGCGACGGGGTCAGGCGGCCGTCGTCGAACGGCAGAATTTCATAGGTGGCGCCGAGGTAGGCAGCGCTTTTTTGCGCTTCTGCCGCGCGCGTTTTGATGAGCTCTTCGCCGCGCATGGTCTGGTGGCCTGCGTTGCCGGTCGTCATGGAGACAAAGCGGACAATGCAGCCCTTTGAAACCAAGCGCTTTGTGATGCCGTAGGTGCAGATATCGACATCGTCCGGGTGTGCGCCGATCATCATGGCGCGTAAAGGTTCTGACATAATAAAGCCCTCCCAAGAGAAAATGAGATCAATACAACCGCCGCGGCTGTTCCGCGACTTTTTCTCATTTATTTTAGCACAAGGCAGGCGCGAAAACAAGCCCGCACAACGTGCAAAGCGAGGAAAATGCGCGGGGATGAAAATTTTCTCTTTACTTTTTGAAAACCGTGTGCTATACTCCGTTTTAACAAGCGATGAAGAGTGACAGTAGGGATCCGGGAATGGCACAGAGAGCCCCGTAAGCTGCGATGGGGTGCAGGAACGGATCACCGAACAAAGCCTTGGAGCTGCATACCGACTGCGTTTTTGCGCTGAGACTATGCCGGGCGTGCCCGTTACAGCACAGGAGTATCGATGTTTTCCGTACTTTTCCTGCGGCGAAGTCTGTACTTGCAAAGGCGTGCGTCGTGAGGCGCGGGCAAACTAAGGTGGTACCACGGGTTATTGTATCCCGTCCTTGGAAACAGGGACGGGATTTTTTACGCTCTAAATTTCCCGCCCGATGAAAATAACAGCACGAAAGGGTGTAGAAAATGAGCGAAAACACGTTATTGGAAGCAAGAAAGGCAAAGTCCCATTATGTACGGGAGCACGTGAACCCGTACCCGGAGCGCTATGCGCAAACGCATGAGCTGTGCGAGGCGGCAAAGCTGCCGGACGGGGTGCAGGACGTGTGTGTTGCAGGGCGTGTGACGGCCATTCGATGCATGGGGAAGCTCTCGTTTGTGACGCTCTCCGATATGGAGGGCAAGCTGCAAATTGCCGTGATGCGCGACGAAGTGGGCGAGGACACGTATGACTTTTTCAAGAGGGGCTTTGACGTAGGCGACTTTATGGGCGCGGAGGGTGAGATGTTCACGACAAAGGTGGGCGAAAAGACGCTGCGCGCGAAGTGCATCACGTTTTTAGGCAAGGCGTTCCGTCCGCTGCCGGAGAAGTTCCACAGTATTCAGGACACGGAGCTTTGTTGGCGCAGGCGGTACCTCGATTTGTGCATGAACGGGGAAACGCGCAGGCGGTTCCTTTTCAAGTCGCAGCTTGTGCGGGAGATTCGGCGGTATTTGGAGGACAACGGCTACATCGAAATTGAAACGCCGGTGCTCATCGATCATCCGTCCGGCGCGACGGCGCGGCCGTTTGTTGCGCACCACAATGCGCTTGACATGGACGTTTATCTGCGCATTGCGCCGGAGACGTATTTGAAGCGTGCCATTGTGGGTGGGTTTACGAAGGTGTTTGAGTTTGCGCGGTGCTTTCGGAATGAGGGCATGGACACGACGCATTTGCAGGATTTTACGATGCTGGAGGGCTACTGCGCGTACTATAACTACCGCGACAACATGCGCTTTTTGCAGGACATGCTGCAAACGGTCATCACGAAGATTCGGGGCAGCGCGGTCATCTCCATTAACGGCACCGAGATCGATTTCGGCGCGGAATGGGCGGTGGTGACGTTCCGCGAGCTCATTTTAAAGGACTGCGGCATTGACATTGACGAGTTTAAGACGGCGGAGGCTTTATTGCAGGAAATTGAAAGCCGGCACATTGAATTAAACTCCACCGACGACCCGAAGAAGCTTGGGCGCGGAAACCTCATCGATTTATTATACAAGAAGGTGAGCCGCCCGAAGATGATTGCGCCGACGTTTCTCATTGCGCACCCGACGGACTTGTCGCCGCTGGCGCGCGCGAATGATGATGATCCGGAGATTACGGACCGCTTTCAGCTTGTCATCAACGGCGCGGAGATTATCAACGCGTACTCGGAGCTTGTGGACCCCAATGAGCAGCGCCGCAGACTGCAAATTCAGGCGCAGAGCCACGCGGACGGCGACGAGGAAGCTATGGTGATGGATGACGACTATTTGACGGCGATGGAATACGGCATGCCGCCCATTTCCGGCTGGGGCATGGGCATTGACCGCGTTTTGCAGGTTTTGCTCGGCACGAGGAATATCCGCGACACGGTGATGTTCCCACTGATGCGGCCGGAACCGTAAGCGGAAAAAACAGCGAAATTCTGCATTTTCAAATTGCGTTTCCTGCATTTTTATGCTATACTTTAACGGTATATCAATGAAAATATAGAATAGATAAAGAAAGTGATAAAAAATGAGAATTTCCGATATTTTGAAGACCAACAAGGTGACGGTCTCTTGCGAGATGTTCCCGCCGAAGCCGGGTAAACCATTGGAAAACACACAGCAGGTGGTGCATGAGATCGCGGCATATAAGCCCTCTTTTATGAGCGTGACCTACGGCGCGGGCGGCTCCAACTCCAAAAACACACTGTCCATTGCAGAAGAGGTGCAGAAAAGCGGCGTTACGGCGCTGGCACATTTGACGTGTGTGGGGCAGGACGAAGAGAACCTCAGAGCGTCCATCAATGCGTTTAAGGCGAGCGACATTGAGAATATTCTGGCGCTGCGCGGCGATATTCCGGAGGGTGATACGGCGCCGCAGACGTTCCCGCACGCGAGCGATCTCATCAATGCCATTCGTCGCGAGGGTGCGGATTTCTGCATCGGCGGCGCATGTTACCCGGAGGGACACCCGGAATCGTACAACAGTGATGCGGACATTGACGGCGTGCGCCGCAAGGTGGAAAGCGGCTGCGAGTTTTTAACGACGCAGATGTTCTTTGACAACAATATTCTTTATAATTATATGTTCAAGCTCCTGCGCCACGACATTCGCGTGCCGGTCATTGCGGGCATTATGCCGGTGACGAACGCGAAGCAGATCAAGCGCATTATGAGCCTTTCGAGTTCTTCTATGCCGACGCGCTTTAAGGCGATCGTCGATCGTTTTGCGAACAACCCGGAGGCGATGAAGCAGGCGGGCATTGCGTATGCGACCGAGCAGATCATCGACCTCATCGCGAATGACGTGACGCATATTCATATCTACACGATGAACCGCCCGGACATTGCGGGCAGCATCATGACGAACCTTTCAAAGATCATTGACGGCTATGAAGCTGAATGAGAAAGAGGCGCTGCGCTACCTTGGCTTTCGCGGGAAGCCGGCCGATGCGGACACCGATGAGATGATTCGCGAGATCGGCGGCGAGATGCTGCGCACGCTCACACCGAAATGCGTATATAAAAGATACGACATAAAAGTACTTGAGAACGCGGTGGAGCTGGACGGCTGGCGCATCGAGAGCATAAAGCTTTCGCGCCATTTACGCGGCTGCAAGGCAGCGTATTTGTTTGCGGCGACGCTGGGTTTGCAGGCCGATATGATGATACGGCGGTTATCCGCGCTCAATATGGCGCGCGGCACGGTGGCGCATTCCGTTGCGAATGCGCTCATTGAAGACTACTGTGACGAAATGCAGGCGCAGATCGCGGAAAAGGAAGCCGCAACAGGCTTATTTTTGAAGCCGCGCTATTCGCCGGGGTACGGCGACTTTGCGCTCCAGAGCCAAAAAGAGATCTTTGCGCGGCTGGAATGTGCAAAGCGCATTGGGCTGACGCTGACGGACACCATGCTGATGGTGCCGTTTAAATCCGTGACGGCGGTCATCGGCGTGACGGACGCGCCGACATGCACATACGTAAAGTGCCGCGGCTGCGCGAACACCGACTGCGAGTTCCGCGAAATCTGACGCGCAGAGAAAGGGAGAAAATTTATGCATCCTGTTATAGAACGATTCGGAAAATCTGTTGTCATTGTGGACGGCGGCATGGGCACACTTTTGCAGGCGAACGGCCTTATGGGCGGCGAGCTGCCGGAGCTTTGGAACCTGACACACCCCGAGGTGCTTTTGAAAATTCAGTCCGACTACGTGAACGCGGGCTGCGATATTTTGACGGCGAACATGTTCGGCGCGAACCGTTTAAAACTGGAAAAGACGGGCCACACCGTGCAGGAGGTCGTCTCACAGGCGTTGAAGCTTGCACACACGGCGAGCGGCGGCAAGGCGGCGGTGGCGCTCGACATCGGCCCCTCCGGCAAGCTTTTGAAGCCGTTCGGTGATTTGGCGTTTGATGACGCGTACGAGCTTTTTAAAGAGGAAATTATCGCGGGCAGGGACAACGCCGACCTCGTGATCATCGAGACGATGAGCGACGCCTACGAAGCGAAAGCGGCGCTGCTGGCGGCAAAGGAAAACTGTGATCTGCCGATCATTGTAACGTTTACGTTTGACAGCACGGGAAAGCTCTTGACGGGCAGCAACATCCCGGCGGCGCTGCTGCTGGCGGAGAGCCTCGGCGCGGACGCGGTGGGCATCAACTGCAGCCTCGGTCCGGAGCAGATGGAAAGCTTTGTCGATGAAATGCTGACGCTGACGAATTTGCCTATTGTCATCAACCCGAACGCCGGTCTGCCGGTTTCTGTGAACGGCGAGACCTCGTACCCCGTGGGGCCGGAGGAATTTTACGCGTACATGGAGCGCTTTGCGGAGAAAGGCGCGGCGATTCTCGGCGGCTGCTGCGGCACGACGCCGGAGCATATCCGACTGCTTGCAGAACGCCTGAAAAACAAGCCGGTGAAGGAGCGTCACATTGAAAAGAAGACGGTGGTGTCCTCGTACACGCATACGGTGACGTTCGGTGCGCGACCGATTTTGATTGGCGAGCGCATCAACCCGACGGGCAAGCCGCGCTTAAAGCAGGCTTTGCGCGAAGGCGATTTGGAATATCTGTGCCGTGAGGGCATTGCGCAGACGGAACACGGCGCGGACATTCTGGACGTGAACGTGGGTCTGCCGGAGCTTGACGAGCCCGCGGTGATGGAAAGGGCCATCATCAACTTGCAGAGCGTGACGAACACGCCTTTGCAGATCGATACCTCGAACGTGGAGGCCATGGAGCGTGCGCTGCGTATTTATAACGGCAAGCCGCTTGTGAACTCCGTGAACGGCAAAGAGGAATCGCTGCACACGGTACTGCCGCTTGTGAAAAAGTACGGTGCTGCGGTGGTTGCCTTGACGCTCGACGAAAAGGGCATCCCGGCTTCTGCTGCGGAGCGTGTGGCGATTGCGGAGAAGATTTTGAAAACGGCGGAAAGCTACGGCATCGAACGCAGCGACGTGATTATTGACACGCTTGCAATGACGGTGAGCACGGGCGCAGATAACGCGATTATCACGCTCGATGCGCTTGACACCATCCGCCACAAGCTCGGCGTGCATACGGTGCTGGGCGTCTCCAATATTTCGTTCGGTCTGCCGCGCCGCGAGCTGGTGACCTCCACGTTCTTCGCGATGGCGATGCAGCGCGGATTAAGCTCCGGTATCATCAACCCGCTGAGCGACGAGCTGATGAAGGCGTACCGCTCGTTCTGCGCGCTGATGGGCATAGACGTGGGCTGCAAGGCGTATATCGAAGCGTATGCGAACACCACGGCGGCACCAGACATGCGCACGGGCGCCGCGCAGCAGAGCGCAGGCGGCGGGTCTGCCGAAAGCGTTTCGCTGCACCGCGCCATTGTGAAAGGCCTGCGCGAGCAGGCGGGACAGCTGACGGACGAGATGCTGAAAACGACGCCGCCGCTGGAAATCATCAACGGTGAGCTTATCCCGGCGCTCGACGAAGTGGGGCAGGGCTTTGAGAAAAATACGGTGTTCCTGCCGCAGCTTCTCATGAGCGCAGACGCAGCGAAGGAAGCGTTTGAGCGCATCAAGCAGAACCTTGCGAAAAAGGGCATTCAGGAGGAAAAGAAGGGTACCATTATCCTTGCGACCGTGAAGGGCGACATTCACGATATCGGCAAGAACATTGTGAAGGTGCTGCTTGAAAACTACGGCTTTGACGTACTCGACCTCGGTAAGGACGTGCCGCCGGAGATCATTGTGCAGACGGCTATCGAGAAAAACGTGCGCCTTGTAGGGCTTTCTGCCCTGATGACGACGACGGTGGAGAGCATGGCGGAGACGATCCGCCAGCTGCGCAAAGCGCATGACTGCAAGGTCATGGTGGGCGGCGCGGTGCTGAATCCCGAGTACGCTAAGGAGATTGGCGCGGATTTCTACTCCAAAGATGCGATGGGCAGTGTGCGCTACGCGGAAAAGCTGTTTAACGGCGAAGTGTAAAAACAATCAGAGCATAGAAAAAGGACGGCAGTTGAGCTTAACTGTCGTCCTTTTTCACTGCGCAAAATTATCTGCGGTTTGTAAACCACACGTCGATCTCATCGGGTATGGGGGTCTCAAAAAGCGTGAAAATTTTTTGCAGTAGGCCGCTGTCTACGGCGTAGTCGGTCGTTTCACCGGCGGCAACGGCAGCGTTGCGCGCTTCAATGTTTTCCGCCCAGTCTGCATCGGAAATGTCGATGTAGTGCCACTCGAAGTCGATGTCGGCATTTTTGTAGTAGGCAGAAACATCTGTGCGCTCTTTGCGGCTCCAGAAGCCCCAATCTAAAATGACATTGCAGCCCGCGCGGGCGATGTCCACGGCTTTTTTGTGGAGATACGCTTTGATGTCCGCGCTAATCGCATCGCGGCGGTCGCCGAGGTCATGGTGGAAGAGGTCATTTTCAATTTCATCGCAGGAGAGCACCACAGCGTGTTCTTTTTCCTTGAGCTGCCGGGTATAAAAGCCCTTGCCGCTGCAGATTTTGCCGCAGATCAAAAATACTTTTGCCATGCTTTTTACATTACTCTTTGCCGTTCCAGCAGTAGGTGCAAAGGCAGTCTGCGTCGATGCCGACGGACTCCATCATATCGTCGAGGCGGTGGTAGTGAAGGGAGGTGAAGTGCAGCTTTTCGCCGATCTTCTCCACCATCTTCCGGTACTTCTCGCTGTCCGGGTCGGCATATTCTTCAAGTGTGGCACGGTCGGGGTCGCAGCCCTCAAGTTCTTTAATGACGCGGCGGGTGATGAGCTCCATTTCGGACGTGGAGCGGGAGAAGTTTAAGTATTTGCAGCCGAAGAGCAGCGGCGGGCAGGCGGGGCGAATGTGCACTTCTTTTGCGCCGCTTGCGTAGAGGAACTCGGTCGTTTCGCGCAGCTGCGTGCCGCGCACGATGGAGTCATCGATGAGCAGGAGGCTCTTGCCCTCAATGAGGTCATGCACCGGGATGAGCTTCATTTTGGCGATGAGGTCGCGCTTGCTCTGGTGCGTCGGCATGAAGGAGCGCGGCCATGTGGGCGTGTATTTGATGAACGGGCGGGAGAACGGTACGCCGGATTCGTTGGCATAGCCGATGGCGTGCGCGATGCCGGAATCCGGTACGCCGGCGACAATATCGGGGTGGACGTTATCGCGGCGGGCGAGCGCGCGGCCGCAGTTATAGCGCATGCTCTCGACGGAGATGCCCTCGTAGCTGGAGGACGGGTAGCCGTAGTAGACCCACAGGAACGTGCAGATCTTCATTTTTTTGCCGGGGGCGACGAGCGTTTGCACATGGTCGGCGTCGAACACGACAACTTCGCCCGGGCCGAGCTCGCGCAGGTCGTGGTAGCCGAGGTTTAAATACGCGAAGCTTTCAAAGCTTGCGCAGTAGCCGTCTTCCTTTTGGCCGAGCACGACGGGGGTGCGGCCGAGTTTATCGCGTGCCGCGTAAATGCCGCGCGGCGTTAGGACGAGCATACTCAAAGAACCGTCGACGATCTCCTGCGCGTAGCGAATACCGTCGATGAAATTCTCTTTCTGGTCGATGATGGCGGCGACGAGCTCTGTGGGATTCACTTCGCCGTTTTGCATCTCAAAGAAATGCGTGCCGCGCCCGATGATGTCCTCTACGATCTCATTGGCGTTATTGATCTTGCCGATGGTCGTAATGGCGAAGGTGCCGTGATGCGAACGCACCAAAATCGGCTGTGCTTCATAATCGGAGATGCAGCCGATGCCGAGCGTGCCGTGCATAGATTGCGATTCCGTTGTAAACTTCGTGCGGAACGGAGCGTTTTCAATGTTGTGAATGGCCTTGTCAAAGCCGGTCTCCGGGCTGTAAACCGCCATGCCCGCGCGGCGTGTGCCGAGGTGGGAGTGGTAATCAATGCCGAAAAAAAGGTCGAAAACGCAGTCAGTCTGCGATGCTGCGCCGAAAAAACCGCCCATAAAATAGATCTTCCTTTGCTGAAAAATTGAAGGGGCAGTACCGCGGAGGGGTTATGCGGTATTGTCCAAAACTCTTTTATTATAACAAAAATCGCGTTATCCGAAAAGAGACACAAAAGAGAAAGACCGCCGAAATTTCGGCAGCCTTTTTGTAAAGGATAACAGAATTTTTTACAAGATGGGTTCTTTTGCCTGAATGGATCTTGCGTGCAGCGCAAAAATCTCGTGGCGGCGGTCTGTGCCGAAGATGTGCTGCTTGTCGTACTCGGTGCTGAAGCCGACGATGTAAATGACGAGCAGACCGGTTTGCGGCCACAGCATGGAGATATCCAAAAGCCCGTGCAGCAGAACGCAAACGATGACGGAGACCGTGAGGGCGTAGCGCTGGTGGCACTTGTGGCTGCGGTGCAGACGGATAATCTTGCCGACATTGATGGCAAAGTAACCGAGTAAGACCGCCGTACCCACAAATCCGAAGTCCATGAGGAGCTCCAAAAGCAGGTTGTGCGAATGCTTTGCGATGCTGTATGAGCCGTAGAGGTCATGGATGCGCGCGTATGTATTGTAGCCGCGGCCAAACCATGGGGCGTCCATAATACTGCCGATGGCGCCCGACCAGATGCTCATGCGTTTTGCAAAATCGTGGCGGATGAGATCGATGCGCGGGAGGAAATCGAGCGATTCACCGAACAGAACGAGTGTGAGCAGAATGCCGAGCATGGTGAAAAGGTACACGGAAAGCCACTTCTTCTTGCCACAGAACCACAGCATGACAGGGCAGACGATGAGCAGCACCATGAAAGTGGTGCGGCATTCGGTGAGCTCGAGCGCGATAAGATTCAACGGAATCAAGGCAGCGTATACACCGCGCAGCGGCGTGTCTTCGCTTTTTACGATGTTATAGATGCAGAAGAGCACGACGAGCGAAATGTAAAACGCATAGTAATTGGGGTTTGTAAAGATGGAGTTATACCGCGCACCGTAAACCCACTCCATGCCGAGCGCGCGCTGAACGAGCGCGACAAGGAGGCAATAGGGGCTCATGAGGCAGACGAAAGATAAAATGAGGCGGAACGCGCGCTGGGTCATCGTATAGCTGACGAAAATGACGGCGATGAATGCGAACACCATAAAAATGCCGAGCAGAATATCCGTTACGGTGCCGCCTGAGAAAATCGTGACGAGCAGGGAGAGCACCCAGAAAGCCGAAAGAAAAAATAAATCCTGTTTACGGCGGAAGAAAACGAAGCTCTGCTTCGTGGCGGCAATGTAAAACGGCAATAAAAGCAGCGCCAGCATCTCGGCATAGACGGTGAGGAAAATGGAAGCCGTTAAAACGAGCAAGACCTTTTCGTTTGGGGTAAGCTCTAAAAATCCCTTTTTCAGTGCTCTGAATACTTGCAGATAAATGCACCTCCTGTGGACCGCGGCCGTATACCGTGATCCGGTAAAACCGTTTCAAGAAATTACGAAATCATTAAAATTCAAATCATGTGCGTACATGAGCACGCTCATATAAATAAGAAATACCCCGGCGCGGATTACTATTTTAGCGCAACTTTTCTGGATTTACAAGGGCTTTTGCAGCTTTTTTGCATTTATAAAGAGATTTGTAAGATTTGATTTTAAAACTGAACAGAAGATTTACATAAGGCGCAAAACTTTATTGAAGTTGCACAAGGTTTGTCTGCACAACTTGAACAATGCGCTGTATTGAAATGGGCATGACAGGCGTGCTATAATACGAAATATAAAGGGTGCGCGTTTGCCGCCCGAGGTTTAGGAGGCTGCTTTCATATCTATGGATATACGAGTCTTGCAGTATTTTCTGGCTGTTGTGCGTGAGGAGAACATCACGAAGGCGGCACAGCTTTTACATATCACACAGCCCACACTTTCCCGCCAGCTGATGGGGCTGGAGCAGGAGCTTGGCGTGAAGCTGTTCAGCCGCAACAACCACAGCGTCACGTTGACGGAGGAGGGGATGTTATTCCGCCGCCGCGCAGAGGAAATCGTGACGCTTTCCGAAATGACGAAGCGGGAATTAAAGCAGGAGGCAATGCTGACCGGCGAAATTTCCATCGGCAGCGGCGAGTACCACGGCTCCTGCCATCTTTCCGGCATTTTGGCGGCGTTTCGCGCCGAGCACCCGAACGTGACGTACAGCATTTATAGCGGCAACTCCGATAACATTAAGGAGCGCATTGAACGCGGCACGTTGGACATTGGTTTGCTGTTGGAGCCGGTGGAAATCAGCAAGTATGATTTTCTGCACTTCCCGGTGCCGGAAACGTGGAACGCGCTGGTGCGGTCGGATTCGCCGCTGGCGCAGAAGCCGTATTTGACGCCACAGGACATTGTGCCGTACCCGGCGGTGTTTTCGCGCCGGGACCAGATCCGCAGTGAGATTGTGAACTGGTTCGGCGACAGCGCGGACCGGCTCAACATTATCGCGCACGGCGATTTGCAATACAACATGGCTTCGGTCATTCGCCGCGAAAACGGCGTGCTGTTCACGCTGAAGCTCGACTTGCAGCATAACGGCCTGAAATTCGTGCCGCTGCAGCCGCCGATCCGCGCCGCGACGGTGCTCGTTTGGAAAAAGAACCGTGTGCTCTCACCGCTAACGAACGCGTTTCTCGATTTTGCGAAGAAATACATTTCCGGCATGGAGAAGGATAAAAAATAGGTATTGGACATTATTTTGATGGTTTAGTATACTGAAAGCAAGAAATCACGAATTTTTATAGAAAAGGGGAAGACACATGGAATACGTAAAACTCGGCAACTCTGACCTGAATGTTTCGCGCATTTGCCTTGGCTGCATGGGCTTTGGCGAAGCGGCCGCGGGGCAGCACCGCTGGACGCTGGATGAGGAAAGCTCCAACGAGATTATCAAAGCGGCGCTCGAGAACGGCATCAACTTTTTTGACACGGCGATGAGCTACCAAGGCGGCACGAGCGAGATGTTTGTCGGCCGTGTGCTGCGCGATTTTGCCCGCCGCGAGGATGTGGTGCTGGCGACGAAATTTGAGCCGCGCACCGACGAGGAGATTGCAAACGGCGTGACGGGGCAGCAGCACGTGAAAAACTGCCTCGATGCAAGCCTGAAGCGTCTCGGTATGGACTACGTTGATCTGTACATCTGCCACATGTGGGACTATCGCACGCCCATTGAGGAGATTATGGAGGGGCTGAACGACGCGGTGAAGGCCGGCAAGGTCCGCGCCATCGGCATCTCAAACTGCTATGCGTGGCAGCTGGCGCAGGCGAATTACTACGCCCGTATGCACGGCATGGCGGAGTTTGTGTCCGTTCAAGGGCATTATAATCTCATTTTCCGCGAGGAGGAGCGCGAAATGGCGCCGTTCTGCAAGGCGGAGAACATTGCGATGACGCCATACAGTGCACTCGCCGCAGGGCGGCTCTCGAGGCATCCTGGTGAGAGCTCCAAGCGCCTTGAGGAAGACAACTACGCGAAATTTAAGTACGACAAGACCGCCGAGACCGACGGTGTAATCATTGACCGTGTGGCGGAGCTGGCCGAGAAGCGCGGCTGTACCATGACGGAGATCGCCCTCGCGTGGCTGCTGACGAAGGTTGCGTCGCCCATCTGCGGCGCAACAAATCTTTCGCACATCACGGGGCTTGTGAACGCCGTTGAATTGAGGCTCACCGCTGACGAGATTGCATACCTTGAAGAGCCCTACGTGCCGCACGCGTTGGTCGGCGTGATGGCGCAGAACCATGGGTGATTTGGAGACGCCGTGTATTTCACTGCCCGCAGGGCAATTTCACATATCGAAGGGATTCGTTTCGTTGAAAAAAGGACTTTGCAAACGCAAAGTCCTTTTTCTGGTGGAGGAGGGTGGATTCGAACCACCGAAGCAAGAAGCAGCAGATTTACAGTCTGTCCCCTTTGGCCACTCGGGAACTCCTCCATATACAGAGCTGCGTAAACGCAAACTCATATTATAAAAACGGGAAACCCGTTTGTTGCAAGACGAACACACTGCTCGCTTGAGACAATCGTTATTATAATACATCGGTACGCAAAAGTCAACCCTGTTTTTGCGAAAATTTGTGTTTTTTCGCGGGGGAAAAACTTTACGGTTCTGGTTTGGCTTGACATCATCGCTTTGGGGCGGTATACTGTATTTATTGCGGCAGGAAGCTGCGATGGCGTTGAAGCGCCGGATCTTTTTTTATAGGATTAAATTGTGCCAGCGGAGGCGCGCGGACTGTATGGGGTTCGTGCGCCTTTTTGATTTTAGGAGGAATCTGCATGAAGACTTTGTATTTTGACTGCGGCATGGGTGCGGCGGGCGACATGCTTTCGGCGGCGCTTTTAGAACTGTTTGACGACAAACAGGCAGTGCTCGACGAGCTGAACGCGCTCGGTATCCCCGGTGTGGAATTTAAGGCGGAAGTGAGCACGAAATGCGGCATCAACGGCACGCATCTTTCCGTTACGGTGAACGGCGAGGAGGAAGAAAGCGCTGACGTGCACGACCACGAACATCACGCTCACGACCATGTACACGAACATGAGTATCACCACGACCACGATCACGAACATACGCATGAGCATGAACACGGCCACGGGCATCACCACCACAGCAGCATGGCGGATATCGAGCATATCATCGGGCATCTGCCGTTGGAGAATGCGGTGCGTGCAGACGTGATTGCGGTGTATAAGCTCATCGCGGAGGCGGAGAGCCATGCGCACGGCATGCCGGTTTCGGAGATCCACTTCCATGAAGTCGGCACGATGGACGCGGTGGCGGACATTACGGCGACGTGCTTGCTCATCCGCAAGCTTGCGCCGGAGAAGATTGTTGCGTCACCGGTGCATGTAGGCGCGGGAAAGGTGCGCTGTGCACACGGTGTGCTGCCTGTTCCGGCCCCGGCTACGGCGTATATTCTGCGCGACGTGCCGATCTACGGCGGGCACATTCAGGGTGAGCTCTGCACGCCGACGGGCGCGGCTTTGCTGAAGCACTTTGCGGCAGCGTTCGGCGATATGCCGGTTATGCGCGTGCAGCGCGTGGGTTACGGCATGGGCAAGAAGGACTTTGAAGTGGCGAACTGTGTGCGCGCGATGCTGGGCGAAACCGGCGACGGCGCGGACTCCGTTTACGAGCTGAACTGCAACATCGACGATATGACCGCCGAGATGATTGGCTTTGCGGCGGAGAAGATTCGCGAGGCGGGCGCGGTGGAGGTCTTCACGACCGCCGTTATGATGAAGAAAAACCGCCCTGGCACGCTGCTGACGGTGCTGTGCCGCGAGGCGCAGAAGGAGGCCGTTGTGCAGGCGATTTTCAAACACACGGCGACCATCGGCATCCGCGAGACGCTGTGCCGCCGCTATGTGCTGACCCGCACGGAGGAGACGGTGGAGACCGCCCTCGGCCCGGTGCGCCGCAAGGTGTCTTCCGGTTACGGCGTGCAGCGCGCGAAGTTTGAGCACGATGACCTGGCGGCGCTCGCCGAGAAAAACGGGTTGAGCCTCACGGAAGTGATGAATAAGATTGATAGATAAAATATAAAGGTTTATGGGCCTCGCGTTTTGCGGGGCTCTTTTTCTGTGTGCGGCAAAACTTGCAAAAGTATTGCAAAGAAACTGCAAAAACTGTACGGTTTATATTGAAACAGCGGGGCGGGTGTGGTATGCTCTGGGCGTAGGAAGGTTACACAAAACCGAAAGGAGCATTGGTTATGAAACGGACGTTAAGGACGAAAATCTGGTGTGTTGTGTTGGCAGTTGCGTGCGTCAGCGGCGTGGCCTTTGGCGTTGCAAATTTGCCGCGTGTGCAGGCGGAGGCGGTCTCCGGCGGCGTGGAGGTCACGGAGGCACCGGGGAATGAAGCAGTAGTTTCGGAAGAAAGCAAAGCGGAAGTGCCGGAGATCTCTGGAAATCCCGAAATCTCCGAAGTATCTGAAACGGCGGAGGTATCTTCTGCGAAAGAAGAATTTGAATCGCATTTTACAGCGGATGAAAAACTGGATTTCTCCAAGATACCGAAAATCGTTCGCACGGAAGACGGGAGCATTTCAATTGAAAACGGCGACGGCAGTTTTGATGCAGAGAATGACCCGTACTTTTCTGCATCGAGCATTTACGGCGGTAAAAATGTGAAAGCCACGATCAAAGACGTGCATATGTCCAATAAACTTGAATATGGTCTTACGCCAGCGGATAACGACTGCTTTGTTCCGTGGTGGATAAATGGTGGTTACCCGTGGCTGGAGACCTGCGAGCTGAACGAAGACGGCACGCTTTCTTCGCCGCATTATGCGTTTGCGTATGTCACAATCGGCTTTGAGAACACCGGAGATGAAGCGACGGGATTCCTTTCCGGAGTATACGACATGGGACAGTATGACACAGACGGCTGCCCTTTGGATATGTCCGAGTGCACGACCGACAAGCGAGAGCTGATCAACGGCATTGCAGAAGTTCCGATGAATGCGGAAGACCCGAACAAGACCGGGAATATTCTGTTGGAGCCGGGTCAGACAAGAGAGCTTGTCTTCATATATCTTTTGTCTGACGAGAGCGTCTATGTGCGCACAGATGATGAAGCCGCTGAAAGAGACGGTGTGAAAAATTACATTGAGATCGTAGAAAACTACTTTATCGACGCCTATACGGAAACCGATTGCCGATATACAATCGATGTCAACAGCGGTTTGGGCCCGTTTGTGCACTATGACGTGAGCGACATTGTGAATGATTTCTTTACGGAGCACAAATAATATTGCAAATTGGAGCCGGATGAAAACTAAGAAAGACTAATTATTAAAAGTCCAAAATGAAAAAATTCGTCAACCGTTTGTGCAGCACAAGCTAATTCCACCCAGAACGCCTTGGCACAACGGCAAGGTAGAGCGGAGTCATCGAAACGACCGGCGCTATTTTTACAACTGGGAAAAGTTTGCAAGTGTAAAAGATCTAAACCGAAAGCTCAAAGATCATTTGCACTGGAGCAACAGAAAGCCCATGCGCACGTTGGGCGGCAAAAGCCTTCTTGATCTCCTCCGTGAAATACTTTCTAACGCCTGATTCTTTTCTATCCCACTCTTTTTATCTCTTTGTGGGTCATATCTATTTACAACGCAGAGTAGATGAATGCAGAAAATGCTAGATGTATTGACTTTTGGATTTATATCGACTATACTATGTTAGAGGATTAAAGGATGATTTAAATCCTTGTTTTTAAGCAAAAATGTTCACGAATATTAAAAATGGAGATTATATGAACACGCAGAAAAATGATATTTTGAAAACTATTTTTTTGAATTCGTTTACTAATCAACGAATCTTAGCAGAAGAATCTGGGCATTCACTGGGGGTTGTAAATCGTTCGATAAGAGAACTTATGCAAGACGGATATATAGATAAGTCAATCCGCCCAACCAACAAGGCGGTAGAGGAGTTTAAACAAAAGGCACCAAAACGCGCGATTATTTTGGCTGCAGGTTTTGGAATGCGGATGGTTCCTATTAATACAGAAATACCGAAAGGACTGTTAGAGGTTAATAGGGAACCTTTGATTGAACGTATTATCAGACAGCTTCATGAAGTAGCAATCAAGGAAATTTATATAGTTGTAGGCTTTATGAAGGAAAAGTATGAATATCTGATTGATGAGTATGATGTAGAACTCGTAGTAAATGCTGATTACGCGGCAAAGAACAATCTACATTCGATCAAACTTGTAAAAGAACACTTGGAGAATGCTTATATTATTCCTTGTGATATTTGGTGCGATCAAAATCCTTTTCATCGATATGAGTTGTATTCTTGGTATATGGTCAGTGATCTCATAGATAATGAGAGTAACGTTCGCGTCAACCGTAAGATGGAGCTTGTAACTGTGCCGGAGAGTTCAGGTGGTAATGCAATGATTGGAATCTGCTATCTTGTGAAGGAAGATGCAGATGTTGTCGCAAAGCGCATTGATGAACTTTGTGAAAACCACTGGTATGATGGAGCATTTTGGGAAGAAGCGCTTTATAATAATGATAGGATGATTGTGACCGCTTATGTGGTGCATTCATCAGATGTCGTTGAAATCAATACTTACGAACAACTTCGGGAAATTGATAGCAATTCTAGCCAATTGAAGACAGATGCTATTCAAGTGATTTGCACAGCGCTTGAAGCAAAAGAAGAAGAAATTACGGACATAACTGTTTTAAAAAAAGGCATGACAAACCGATCGTTTCTGTTTACATGTAAAGGTAAGAAATATATCATGCGTATTCCTGGAGAAGGAACTGATCAATTAATCAATCGCCGACAGGAAGCTGCAGTTTACCAAGCGCTTGATAGAAAGCATATCTGCGATGATATTGCATATATCAACCCGGAAAATGGCTATAAAATCACAGAGTTTCTGGAAGGAGCCAGAGTATGTGATCCATCGAATTACGAAGATGTCAAGAAATGTATGAAACGACTACGTGCATTTCATGACTTGAAACTGAAAGTAAATCATGAGTTTGATATTTTCGGCCAGATGGAGTTCTATGAAACGCTATGGGAGGGGATGCCTTCTGTTTATAAGGATTATGAAAAAACAAAAGCAAATGTTCTGTCACTGAAGTCTTATATTAATGCACATGCTGGAGAAAAAGTTTTGACCCATATTGATGCAGTGCCAGATAATTTCCTATTTGTTGAAAAAGATGGAAAAGAAGAAATCCGACTGATTGACTGGGAGTATGCAGGAATGCAAGATCCTCATGTGGATGTGGCAATGTTCTGTATTTATTCCCTTTACAATAAACGTCAGGTAGATCGGTTGATTGCAGCCTACTTTACTGAAGGCTGTAGTGATGAGACCAGAATCAAGATTTATTGTTATATTGCGGCTTGTGGACTTTTATGGAGTAACTGGTGTGAGTATAAGAGAAATCTTGGTGTAGAATTTGGCGAGTATTCTTTGCGGCAATATCGTTATGCAAAAGACTACTATAAAATTGTGAAAGAAGAGCTGAGTAATAAAAATGAAAAATAGAAAATTTGTATGGATTTGCTTTCTATTCGTTGTGCTTATAATTGTGGTTGCCTATGAGAAAGACTATTTTGTAGACAATTCTGAAAATCCATCAACGATAAATGACGTGGGCTGGCAACAAATCGATTCGGAATGGTATTACTATGATAAAAGCGGAAATCCAGTTCGGAACGAATGGATAGATCGATATTATATTGGTGAAGATGGAAAAATGGTTAGAAATCAATATGTAGATCGATTCTTCGTGTCTGAAGATGGAAGTTGGAACGGAAGGTTTGAACCTCCGAACTGGTTGATGCATGGAATATGGAAAAAGAACGGGAACACGTGGACCTATCAATACAACAATATTACTCAGTTTTTAGATTTTTCGCAAATTAGGAGTATTTCTCGGTTAGGATATGATGTTTATAGCGAGAAGACACCGCCAGAGCAAAGTGAAGAATCTTATCGATTGGCGGTAGTTGAGGCTGATAATACAGCGAGAATATCAACAATGCCACGAATTATAAGGGACACTGAAATACAAGAACTTTTAAGTTTAAAAAGGGAGAACAACGAAGTTTTCTTTTTTACATATGATACTGCGATTCTGACGGATGAAGTATTGAATAAGTTAAGAGATGAGAGAATCCCTTTTGAAATGGGAACGATAGATTCCGAAGTCGAAATTGTAAATTATTTAACTGAAAACTATCAATATTGCACGGGTGTTGAGAGCAATAGAATTGTAGCATCGAAAATTGATATGGATCAAGTTATGAAAGACTAACTATTAAAAGTCAAGCCCCAAATGTATGGAATAAAAAAGAAAGCAGGCAAATCAAAAAGGGTATTGATTATATGAGGAGGAGAGAAAAATGAATAAGGTTGAAAGAGCCATCATCATGGCCGCAGGATTGGGAAATCGAATGCACCCGGTGACGCTGACAACACCGAAACCGCTGGTTAAAGTGAATGGGGTGCGGATGATTGACACAGTCATTGATGGTCTGCATAAAAACGGAATTAATGAAATTTATGTTGTTGTCGGCTATCTGAAAGAACAGTTTGTGACGCTTGAAGAGGAGTATCCTGGGGTTAAGCTGATTGAAAATCCATACTATGATACTTGCAACAACATCTCTTCACTTTATGTGGCACGAGAGTATATTGAGAATGCTATCATTCTTGATGGAGATCAGATTATTTATAATCCGGAAATTCTTGCACCAGAGTTTGAACGCTCTGGTTATAACAGTGTTTGGACAGATGGAGAAACGGATGAGTGGCTTCAGACTGTTGAGAATGGCATTGTTACAGCATGCAGTCGAACAGGTGGAAAAGGCGGATGGCAGCTGTACAGTATTTCCCGTTGGACTGCAGAGGATGGAAAAAAACTAAAACGACATCTCGAAATTGAGTTTGAACAAAAGAAGAATCGACAAATCTACTGGGATGATGTGGCGATGTTCTGCTACCCAGAGGAGTATCAATTGGGTATCCATCCGATGAATAGAAACGATATTATAGAGGTGGATAATCTGAGCGAGCTAATTGCTCTGGATGGCAGCTACAAAAAATATGTGGAGGAAAAGTAAATGAATACGAAAAAAGAACATGGAAAAATAGACTGGATGATAACACTGGTGCCTTTGGCAATCGTGATTGCATTATGTGTTCTTTTCTTTTTTGTACCGGAGCAATCGAATGCTGTACTGAGTCAGATTCGTTTTTTCTTTGGTGATACCTTTGGTACATATTACTTAGTAATTGGATTAGGAATTTTTATTCTTTCTCTGTATATTGCTGGTTCTAAGTACGGTAATATCGTCCTTGGCGAGCAGAATGAGAAGCCAAAGTATTCCTTCTTTGCGTGGGGCTCAATGATGTTCACCTGTGGTCTTGCGGCAGACATCTTATTCTATTCATTTTCAGAGTGGGTGCTGTATGCAACTGATCCTCATTTAGTAGAAATGGGTAGTATTCAAGATTGGGCAGGCGTATATCCGTTATTCCACTGGAGCTTTATTCCGTGGGGATTTTATCTGGTACTGGCTGTTGCCTTTGGTTTTATGCTTCATGTGAGAAAAAGAAATCGTCAGAAATATTCAGAGGCTTGCCGTCCGATTCTTGGAAAGCATACAGATGGATGGGCAGGTCGCATTATTGACCTGTTAGCTGTGTTTGCACTTCTTGCTGGTACTGCCACCACATTTAGTGTGGCAACACCGCTGATGGCAACCATTATCAGTGAGTTGTTCCATGTTGCCGTTAGTCGTACTGTGATCAACATTATTATTCTTCTGATTACCTGCGCTGTATATACATACTCCTTACTGCATGGATTTAAGGGAATCAGCAAGTTGGCAAACATTTGTATTTATATGTTCTTTGGCCTGATTGCCTTTGTGCTGCTGTTTGGTGGAGAAACACGGTACATTATTGAAACTGGTTTTTCTTCCCTTGGACGGATGATTCAGAACTTTGTTGATCTGTCTACGTTCACTGACCCGCTTCGCACATCGAATTTCCCGCAGAATTGGACGATTTATTATTGGGCATATTGGATGGTCTGGTGCGTGGCTGCTCCGTTCTTTATTGGCAACATTTCGCGTGGCAGAACAGTACGTCAGACAATTCTTGGTGGCTATGTATTTGGTGTTGGCTCTACGTTGATGAGCTTTATTGTACTTGGTAACTATTCTATGGGAATGCAAGTAACTGGAAAAGCTGACTTTATTGCACAGTATCTGGAAAATGGAGATTTGTATGGCATGATTGTGTCTATCATCAAAACGATGCCGGGCGCACGCGTTATCATGGTAGTTGTTCTGTTGACGATGATTGCTTTTTATGCAACATCTTTTGATTCTATTGCATTGACAGCGTCTTGTTATAGCTATCATGCACTAAATGATGGAGAGCAGCCTAATAAGAGTATTCAGTTAATGTGGTGCATTCTGCTGATCCTTCTACCGATCGCGTTGCTGTTTGCAGAAAGTTCTATGAATAATCTTCAGTCGGTTAGTATTGTGGCGGCGTTCCCGATAGGAGTTGTCATTGTGATGATTGCAGCGAGTTTTATAAAAGACGCAAAATTGTATATGAAAGAGTTAAAAGCAGACGATAAGAAGAGGTAGAATAGCAACAAAGAGAATAGGACCTTTTGTTGTAAGTTTAATTTACAACAAGAGGTCCTATTTTTAGCTGTAGGAGAGTTGGACGTGGGTGTTTAGCTAACCCACACACCGGAATCGTCAAACGAGTAATTTGTGCCACCGATATTTACAGTTTCGTTTGAAGCCATATGACCGTCGTCGTAGAGGTAATACCAAACACCGCCAATGAATTGCCAGCCAGTCTGCATGGCACCAGATGAGTTGAAGAAATACCAAATACCGCCAATGGATTGCCAACCAGTCTGCATGGCACCAGATGAGTTGAAGAAATACCAAATACCGTCAATGGATTGCCAACCAGTCTGCATAGCACCAGATGAGTTGAAGAAATACCAAACACTACCTATGGATTTCCATCCGTAGGCTTTGATACTGTTTTCGTAGAAGTGCCAGTTTCCGTTTTCGTTTTCCCAACCATTCTTTTGAATTTCAGTTATCCATCGTCCTGAAGCATCAAAAATATAGCTTGTACCACCAATATTCAAAGTGTCATTGGATACCATATGGCCGTTATCGTAGAAATAGTACCAGTCTCCGTTAATTTGCTTCCAACCGACCTGCATATTACCGGAGGGGTCAAAGAAATACCAATCACCTGTAATCCATTGCCATCCGGTTTGCATGATGCCAGAGGCATCAAAATAATACCAGACTCCACCAATCATTTTCCAATCGGTAACCGCTGTTCCGTTTTCGTAATAATACCATTCACTATTCTTTTGCTCCCAGCCGTCTGGGCGTTTACCGGAAAGCTTTGGCAAAACAACAGTACTCATATCCGTGATTTCGTTTTCACCGAGTTCGTCGGAGAATACTTTTTTGCAGACGCTGCACTGCCAGTAAGCTTTGTTGCCGTCTTCCGTGTAGGTTGGAGCTTTTTCGGAGACAGCTTCAAGGGTGTGGTCGCCGATAGGGTCACGCTCAAATGGTGATTGATAAAGAGGCAAGCCTCGTGCATTTAGCTTCTGACCACAAAGCGTGCATTCGTAATAATCCACAACGCTGCCGCCACCGCAAAGGGTGTAATCGGCAGGATGCAGTTCCGTACCTTTTATATGGTCGTAATATGAACCGCCATACCAAGTGGCGTATTTACCCTCGGCATTTACAGCGCTGCCGCAGTAAATGCATTTGTGATATTCGGTTTTGTAGCCGCCGGTGCAGCTTGTATAATCTGCGGGGTAAACTTCAGTGCTTGGCGTGTGAATGCTATTTTCCGGATCGCAGGGATTTATCGGATTTCCGTTACCGTCAATAGCTGCGCCGCAGTCCATGCAGTAATAGAAATTTTCCTTATATCCACCGCCGCACGATGTATAGTTGGCTTTGTGCAAAATAGTTCCGGGAGTATGTTTCGCGTTCTCATCAGGATTGTAATATTTAACGTAGTTTCCGTCTTTATCTATAAAAGCAAGTCCGCAAACTGCACATTCATACCAATCTTCTTTACGACCGCCTTTACAAGGCTTATAATCTGCGGAGTGTTTTGAGCCTAAAACATGCTGTGCGTTTTCTTCAGGGGGATAACCTTCAGCACGTTTTCCGTTGCCGTCTACCAGTGCATCGCAATAAACGCAAACGTAATAATCTGCTTTATATCCACCGTAGCAAGGAACATAATTTGCCGGGTGTTTAATTGTTCCGGGAGTATGCACAGCGCTGGGATCAGCCGCAAAATATATGATTATGTCGCCGTCAGCGTTTACGATCTGGTTGCAATATATACAGGAGTAAAAATCTTCCTTGTAACCACCGCCACAAGGTGTGTAGTTTGCTTCGCCTAGTTTATCACCGGGCGTGTGCTTGTCGGTTTCGCAAGGATACCATATAGCAGCATTGCCGTCGGCATCTATTGATAGAGAACAATAGATGCAATAATAATGTACATCTTTATAGCCACCGCCGCAAGGCGTATAATCGGCTTCGTACATATCATCTCCGGGGGTATGCTTGTCCGTTTCGGCAGGATACCACGAGACTACATCACCATTAGCGTTTGTGGCGGCGTCACAATAAGTGCACAAATAGTAATCCTCTTTATAACCACCTTGGCAAGGCAGATAATTAGCGTTGTATTTTGTGTTACCAGGGGTATGTTTGAAAGTTTCGGCGGGAGAGTATGGAATGATGTTGCCGTCAGCATCTATGCATTGATAGCAATAAATGCAGGAGTAGTAATCTTCTTTGTAACCGCCTTGACAAGGCTTATAGTTGGCTTCGTATTTTTCTTCACCGGGTGTGTGCTTGTTGGTTTCAGCAGGAAACCAATCAAGAATGTTGCCGTCAGAATCTATAATGCTGTTACAGTATACGCAAAAATAGTAATCGGTTTTATAGCCGCCGCCACAAGGAGTGTAGTCGGCATTATACATTTCACCTGTAGGCACATGCGGAGCTGTAGGGAGTTCGACGGTTTCAAGCACATTGTCATTTTCGTCCAAATTGCTGTCGCAATCAGGGCAATGGTAATAGGCGACATTGCCGGTGTCGGTACAGGTCGGCTCCTGCGCTTCTACGAATTCCTTGTTTTCATGTGCGCAAGGGTTTACCGGTGTCGGTTCGGAAGACGGGTCTGCGAAACCCTCGGGTTCCGAGGAGGTGTCTTCTGTGAGCTCTACATTATCGGAGGGGGTAACCGCTGATACTGCCGGCAACGCACAGGAGAACACCAACATTACTGCTAAAAGCAGTGCTAAATACTTCTTCATGTTTTTCCTCCTAAAATTTCTTGTTTTTGCCAAAAAGCGAAAGCTTCATTTCTCATCTCCTAAACTTCATTTTTGAAAGACAATGCAGAATGTAATTTTGCTGTACATGCTGTACGTAGAAAAACCACATTGTGACATAGCTTCACGAATTAACTATAGCAAAATGAAATAGGAGTGTCAAGCGAAACGGTGAGGATATAGCCGAAATACAAGTGAATTTATCAAGAAACTTTGTTGTGAATAGAGAAATGGAGCGTGTATAAAGGAAATGTGCAAAACTTGCAAAAGTATTGAAAAGGAACTGCAAAAACTGTACGGTTTATATTGAAACAGCGGGGCGGGTGTGGTATGCTCTGGGCGTAGGAAGGTTACACAAAACCGAAAGGAGCATTGGTTATGAAACGGACGTTAAGGACGAAAATCTGGTGTGGTGTGTTGGTAGTTGCGTGCGTCAGCGGCGTGGCCTTTGGCGTTGCAAATTTGCCGCGTGTGCAGGCGGACACGGTTTCGGAACGTGATGACACAAAGATGTCCTCGCAGGCGGACACGAGCCTCAAAACGGCAAAGGACATGTTTGAAGAAGAATTCGCGGCAAGTTCGAAGCTGGATTTTTCCAAGTTTGCGAAGGTTGTCCGCGGAAAGGACGGAAGCTTTTCGCTTGAAAATGAAGACGGCAGTGCCGTTGCGGAAAATGACCGTCTTTTCACGGTGCTTGGAGTTTCCGGCGGCAAGGCGCTTAGAGAGGAGATCGTAGACGTGCACCTCTCCGACCGGCTCGAATATGGGCTGACCCCAGCGGACAATGAAAACTTTGTTCCGTGGATGTACAGCGGGCGGTACCCGTGGCTGGAGACCTGCGAGCTGAATGAAGACGGCACGCTTTCTTCACCGCATTATGCGTTTGCGTACGTGACAATCCGCTTTGAAAACACAGGCAAGGCGGAGAGCAGTTTCCTTTCCGGCGCGTACCGCATGGCGCAGTACAACACGGACGGCTGCATCTTAGATACGTACGAGTGCACGACCGACAAGCGCGAGCTGCTTGATGGCAAGGTGGAGCTTGCGTCGGACAATCCGGCCGATATCAAGAGCGGCAAGGTCGTTTTGCAGCCGGGACAGGCACGTGAGGTGACGTTTACGTATCTTGTATCCGACGAGTTTGCGTATCCGATTTTGGACACAGTGGCGGCGGAAGAATCGAATATCCAAAACTATATCACGATGGTGAGAAACTTCGCTATTGACACCTACGAGGAGACCGATTGCCAGTATACCGTGGAGGTTTACGGCAGTTGCGGCCCGGTGAAATATTTTGACGTGAGCGACATTGTGAATGATTTCTTTACGGAGCACAAATAATTTTGATGGGAAGGCCCGGCTTTTGCCGGGCTGTTTCCTTATGTTTCTGTGGTTTTGCGGAGAAACAGGAAATTTTCAAATTTTTTCATTTTAGAGTTGACAGAACGGCGCGAAATTGCTATAATATTAAAGCTGTATGACTCATTAGCTCAGTTGGCAGAGCACTTGACTTTTAATCAAGGTGTCCGGAGTTCGAATCTCCGATGGGTCACCAAGCGCGTTTTACGCGCTATGCGCTGGTGTAGCTCAGTTGGTAGAGCAGCTGATTTGTAATCAGCAGGTCAGGGGTTCGAGTCCGTTCACCAGCTCCAGTTGATTAAAATCGAGAACATTTTGTTTTCGTTTTTCTATATATTGTTTCCGAGTGTATTGCTTGGCAGCAATAAACAGAACTTGTTTCTGTTTTTATAATATGAGTTTGCGTTTACGCAACTCTGTATATGGAGGAGTTCCCGAGTGGCCAAAGGGGACAGACTGTAAATCTGCTGCTTCTAGCTTCGGTGGTTCGAATCCACCCTCCTCCACCAGAAAAAAAAGACTTTGCATTTTGCAAGGTCCTTTTTTTCTGTGAAATAAATTCCTTCGGGATTTGTGAAATATACCTTCGGTATGTGAAATTGCTTCGCAGTGAAATGCGCTGCGCGCGTTAAGGGCGAATTTCATTTCACTTTCTGCGTAAGTAGAAAATTTCACAATGCGTAAGCATTATTTCACATTTTGCGTAAGCAAAATATTTCACAAAAAATTATTGGGCGTTGTGAAGTGTCTGCGGACGTGGGGAGAAACACGCTTAACTTCACTTTGCGCGAAACACAAAACTTCACGTTTATACGGTAGTGTAAGTATTTCACGTTGTTGCAGGCGCGGCTTTGTTAGACTTCCGTTTTTTCCAAAAACCTAAAAGGAGCAGAAACCATAAACCTCGGTTTCTGCTCCTTTTAGGTTTTTATTTATGCGAAGATATTTTGAATAAACTTTGGAAAATACTTAGCGACCGAAAAGAAATGTGATGCTGAAAACACATAAATCAACGTGGGTACCGCTATACAAATAGCCGTCAGAAGTGTTGACAAAACGCACTTTGATATAGACGTTTCATTAGCTGATTCTATTGCTAGTCCGGCTGCACACCACGACAAGAGGGCTGTTGCAAGCGTACAAAAGCCTACAATCGGAATTCCAAGTAAAATTATAATAATTACTTCAATCAAATTACCGTGTGTAAATTCATCAGTCATCAGTCCGACAAATATCCACACCAACGCTCCACTCCATATCGCATTTACAGCACAAAGCAAGAATATGTATATTTTTGTGAAAATGCTGCGTTCACTTGTTATAACTTCTTTAACGTATAGATATATTCCTACAATCATAACAATCGCAAAGAGAATTCCCACAATAATTTTTACCGCGGGCCAGATCCATACAACTACGCCTGCTACACCTATCGCCGCCAGAATGGCTGCAATGGCGACAACAGCAACCACCAAACCTAAGTCCACAAAGATGATCCATTCCATACGTTTTCCCCCTAAAACATTATAATTTTCGGCTGTTTGCCTTTTTCGCCGATATGTTACCACCTTTTATCGAAAAAGTCAACTATTTCAGGAATAATATTTTACAATAGTTGACTTTTTACCATTATAATGGAGATACTATGGTCATAATGGGAGGTTCAGCTTATGTACATGCCGCAAATCGGTGAACGGATACGCTTTCTGCGCACGCGGCAGAACCTTTCCCAAAGCGCATTGGCGGAAAAGCTCAGTGTTTCCAAATCGGTCGTAAGCTCCTATGAGACCGGCGTTCACCTGCCTCCTTACGATGTCCTGCTGCGTATCGCCGCTATTTTCGGCGTGAGCACCGATTATCTTCTCGGTGCATCCTCCGGCAGAACGATCAATGTTGACGGGTTGACTGACACACAGATACAAGCGATAGCCTTGATCGTAAACGAGTTGAAAGAGAAACAAATTTGACAGTTATAAAATAAAACTCCCCCGAGTGTACGGCACACAAGCCGTCTTGTTCGGGGGAGTTTTTAGTTAAGGTAATAAGTAATAGATAATAGTAAAAATGTGTGCGTTCCACGCACAGACCCGAATGAGTTGAGTCGTGCGCTACTTATTTTTGAAGTTATTCCTCAAACGGGCGGACGCGGAGGGTGACGCCGATACGATCGACCATTTTAAATACGAAGTGATAAACAAATTATAAAGCCGATGAGCGGCTTTGTCAACGTGGTAGGTATTTTGCACAGTGCCCTTGTAATTTTGTAGAAATCCGATTATAATATAACCAGAAATTTACTCTTTTAGGGGGAGTTTACCATGATTTTTGAAAATATGGATCGCATTATTTTTGCAGGGGATTCCGTAACGGATATGGGCAGCGCACAGCCGGTGGGCGAGGGCTTGTTTGACAACATGGGTCACGGCTATCCGCGCGTCATCGAGAGCCTTGTGACGGCGACTTACCCGGAGCTGAGCATTCGTTTTACGAACTCCGGCATCAGCGGCAATACGTCGAAAGACCTGCTTGCGCGCTATGAGCGCGACGTGCTTTCCTTGAACCCGCAGTGGGTGTCTATCTGCATCGGCATCAATGATGTGTGGCGGCAGTTTGATTCTCCGGCGCTTACCGACCAGGCGGTTGACCCGGTGGAATATGAAGAAAACCTGCGCACGATGATTGAGCAGGCGAAAATGGTTGCGAAAGGCGTTATCGTCTGCACGCCGTACTACATGGAGCCGAACAAGAGCGACTTTATGCGAGCCAGAATGCAGGAATATGTGGACATCTGCGAGCGCCTTGCCGAAGAATACGGCTGCCGTTTTGTGAACTTCCAAGCGGTGTATGACAAGTTTTTGCAGTATAAACACTCCTCGTTCATCGCATGGGACCGCGTGCACCCGAACCAGATCGGCGCGACGCTGATGGCGAAGGAATGGCTCTCGAAGTGCGGGTTTGAATACGACCACACGCCGGAGGCGTAAGATCCCATTATAATCTGGGGGAGTTGAAAGCATGAAATTTGGTGTGCAGCTTTACGGCCCGCTCAACAACATGCAGGGCGAGGTTTTGGAGAAGCTTGCTGCGTTGGCAAAGGCCGGTATTACAGAAATTGAACCCTGCATGACGACGGGGCCAATCCTCGGCCCGGAGGACGTGATCTGGCCCGCAGACTGGCTGCTTGCACATGCCGAAGAAATTCGGAATGTGGGCCTGCGGATTGTATCAATCCATGTTTTTGCGGAGAATTTGGTACAGTCTATGGATAAGCTGAAGGCGATTGCGGAGAAGACCGGGCTGAAGCAGTTTGTGGTGAAAACGCCGGAGAACAGTACGGAAAGCATCTTGCAGCAGACGGCGCTGAACTACATGAAAGCGGCAGATATGCTGGAGACGCTCGGCGTTCGGTTGCTGCTGCACAATGAGGCCGGGGATATACAGACGAAAATCGCGGGCAAGACGGCGTATGAACACTTGCTTGACCTTTGCATGGGCAAGGTAGGCGCACAGGTGGACGTGGGCTGGGTGCAGTTTGGCGGAGAAAATCCGGTCGCATTTTTGGAGCGCAACGCGGCGCGGGTGCATTCCGTGCACCACAAGGATTTCGGTGCGGGCCGCGAGCCGATTGACGTGCCGGTGGGCACGGGCAACGTGGACCTTGCCGCGTGCTTCCGTTTTGCCCAGAGTCGGGACATTCCGCAGCTTGTCGATCAGGAGCACTTTGGCTCCGATGTGCCGGGCGAGCTTCAAAAAGTTTGTCAGATGCTGAACGGGTTTGCCCAAAACCGAAAAGATACGGTAAGCTTTTTGAATGTTTACGACGTGAAGACCGGCGCGGTACGCACAGTGGCAAGTTTTGACCGCGTGATAGAGGCGCCGAACTGGCTGAAAAACAGCGATACCATTCTTTATAACGCCGAGGGGCACATGTATGCCTATGACCTCAACACGAACACGGAACGGCTGCTCGACACCGGCAGCTGCGACCAATGCAATAACGACCATGTGGTCTCCCCGGACGAAACGGAGCTTGCGGTCAGCCACATGACGTTTGACAACGGAGACTTTACTTCCCGTGTTTATATCGTGCCGATGAAAGGCGGTGAGCCTCGTCTGGTGACGCCGAACAGCCCGAGTTTTTTGCACGGCTGGTCGCCGGACAGCACGGAGATGGCCTACTGCGCTTTCCGCGACATCGACGGCAGGCAGGAAGTGGACGTGTACACGATCCCGGTGAACGGCGGCGCGGAAAAGCGACTGACAAAGGGTGGCTTTAACGACGGCCCGGAGTATTCCCCGGACGGAAAGTACATTTGGTATAACGCTACAAACTCCGGCTTGATGCAGGTTTGGCGCATGGAGCGGGACGGCGGCGAGCAGACGCAGATCACCGAAAACCGGCGGAACAACTGGTTCCCGCATGTATCACCGGACGGAAAACGGGTGGTCTATATTTCCTACGGCCCGGAGCAGCTGGAGCCGCACGAGCACCTGCCGAACATGCCGGTGGAGCTGTGGCTGATGGATGCGGACGGCGAAAATCAGCACAAAATCCTGTCACTGTTTGGCGGGCAGGGTTCGATCAATGTGAACTCCTGGGCCGGAGACAGCATGCGGTTTGCATTTGTGAGCTACGCGATTTTGGAAGGCCCGAAATGACTGACGAGGTGAACAAAAATGATTTTTGAAAATAAAGGCAAAGAGAATACTTTGGAGACGCTGCACATTGCTTTAAACGCCGCGAAGGAGCGCGGAACGACGCTTGTGGTGGCTTCGAGCGCGGGCGACACGCTTATAGAACTCATCAAAATGCAGGAAGCGCTCGGGACAAATGTGCCGATGGTCATGGTGGGGCAGGCGTACGGCTACCCGAAGCAGGGCGCGAACACCATGACGGACGAGCGGCGCGCGGAGTTGACCGCAGCCGGTGTGCATATCATTCATGCCGCGCACGCTTTGAGCGGTGCGGAACGCGGCATCAGTCGTAAATTCAGCGGCGCGTACCCGGTGGAGATCATGGCGCACACGCTGCGCATGTTCGGACAGGGCACGAAGGTTTGCGTGGAGATTGCGATGATGGCGCTGGATAACGGCGCGATTGAGCTTAATAAGCCGGTTGTCTGTGTGGGCGGCTCGGCGCGTGGTGCGGATACCGCGTGCATTATCACGCCGGCGTATACGGCGGACTGCCTTGACACGAAAATTCACGAGATCCTCTGCAAGCCGGGTTTGTATTAAATCATAAAGCAATGACAAAAGCTCTGCGCCTGAAATTCGGTGCAGAGCTTTTTGCTGTCTTACATTATCGTTTGCCGCGCTTTTTGGGCGGCTCGCCTGTCCAACGGCGGCTTTGGGGCACCATTGGTTGACTCGTTCTGCCGTGCTTTGCGCCGTTTTTGTTTTTACCGTCAAACGGTTTATTGCTGTTTGCGGCGGGCTTTGGGGGAGCAAAACGGGTATCACCGTGGCGGGGGCGCAAGAGGCAGTTTTTGCCTGTGCCAATGAGATCGCGGCGATTCGCTTTGATGAGCGCTTCTGTGACGAGGTCGTAATTTTTCGGGTCACGGTACTGGATGAGCGCGCGCTGCATCGCTTTTTCGTGCGGGTCGCGCGCGACGTATACAGGCTTCATTGTGCGCGGGTCGAGCCCCGTGTAGTACATGCAGGTCGAGATCGTAGACGGGGTGGGGTAGAAGTCCTGCACTTGCTCCGGCATATAGCCGAGGTCGCGCAGATATTCCGCGAGCTTTACGGCGTCCTGTAAGGTGGAGCCGGGATGCGAGGACATGAGGTACGGCACGAGGTACTGGTTGAGGTGCATTTCTTCGTTCAGCTCTTTGTAGCGCTTGACGAAGCGTCGGTAGACGGAATTCTGCGGCTTACCCATCATGCGCAGCACGCCGTCGGAAATATGCTCCGGTGCGACTTTGAGCTGGCCGCTGACGTGGTATTTAACAAGCTCGCGGAAGAATGTTTCGTCTTTGTCATTGATGAGGTAATCGAACCGAATGCCGGAGCGCACAAAGACCTTTTTCACTTTGGGCAATGCGCGCAGCTTGCGCAGGAGGGAAACGTAATCCGTGTGGTCGATCTCCATGTTGGGGCATGGCTCCGGGAACAGGCATTGGCGGTTTTTACACACGCCGACCTTCATCTGCTTTTTGCAGGCGGGCTTGCGGAAGTTTGCCGTGGGGCCGCCGACGTCGTGAATGTAGCCTTTAAAATCGGGATCCTCGGTCATTTTTTTCGCTTCTTCCAAAAGCGATTCGTGGCTGCGGGACTGAATGATGCGGCCCTGGTGGAACGTCAGCGCGCAGAAGCTGCATGCGCCGAAGCACCCGCGGCAGCTGGCAAGACTGAATTTCACTTCTTCAATGGCGGAGATGCCGCCGAGGGCTTCGTAATCCGGGTGATAGGTGCGCGTATAGGGCAGGGCGTAGGTGTCATCCATTTCTTCGGTCGAAAGCGGCATCTGCGGAGGATTCTGCACGACGAACAGGTGATCGTCCGGGTACGGCTCGACGAGCGTTTTCGCCGTGAACGGGTCGGTGTTGAGATACTGATTGTAAAAGCTTTTCGCGTACAGCTCTTTACTGGTGGAAATCTTATCGAAGCCGGGTAGGTGGAGCATGTCGTCGCCATCGGGCGCGATGTGCGTTTTATACACGGTACCGCGGATGAACGTGAGCTCCTGCACGGGGATGCCGCTGCGCAGGGCTTCGGCAATCTCGACGATGGAGCGCTCGCCCATGCCATAGGAAATGATATCCGCGCCGGAATCGAGCAGGACGGAGCGCTTCATTTTGTCCGACCAGTAATCATAATGCGCAAGGCGGCGCAGGCTGGCCTCGATGCCGCCGATGATGATGGGCGTTTTCTTAAATGTGCGGCGGATGAGGTTGGAATATACGATGACGGCGTAATCCGGGCGCAGGCCCATTTTGCCGCCGGGGGAGAAAAAGTCGCTGCGGCGGCGCTTTTTGGCGACGGAATAGTGGTTCACCATGGAATCCATATTGCCGGCGGAAACGAGAAAGCCAAGTTTTGGCTCGCCGAGTGTGCACACGCTTTCGGGGTCGCGCCAGTTCGGCTGTGCGATAATGCCGACCGTGAAACCGTTTGCTTCGAGAATGCGGGAGATGATCGCTGTGCCGAACGACGGGTGGTCGACGTAGGCATCGCCGCTGATGTACACGAAATCGAGCTGTTCGATGCCGCGTACCGCCATATCTTCTTTTGAAACAGGCAAAAAAGCCGTTCTGTCTAATTTGTTCATGAAAAGTCCTTAAGAATTTATACGCTGCCGGTCAGAATGCCGCACGGCTCTGTCCAGTCAAAGTGTTTCGTTTCCTCGCCGAGCTTCCACACGGCGGGGCAGGTGGTCTCGTGCCAATCGAGCGGGCGCGCGGTGGGCTGGGGCTGACTTGCGCGGCGGAAAGCGTCGCGGATGATGGCTTTGCGCTCGCCGTTTAAATAGGAAGCCGGAACGGAGAGCAGCGTGGGTGTGCCGCTTTTTGCCACAAGCTCCAGCCAGCGCATGCCGAGCGTTTCGTCGATGGCATCGGTGAGCGGTACGCAGTCGGCATCAATGGCGAAGAAGCGGTCGTGCATCGGCGCGGTGAATGCCAATGTGTTCATGCCCATGCGGCGCGTACGTGCCCAGAGCTTGCCGCTGACGTCATCACCGGTGCGGTTGAGGTGCATGAGCCCAGCGCCGAGGTGGCCGAAGCAGTTGCAGCCCATGACCATGGCGTCACCCGCGGCAGCTAAGATGCGTTTATATAATTCCATTAAAATTTCGGCCGTTGTGCGGGTTTCGTCCGCAAAGCGCCAACCGCTGTCCGTGAGCTCGTCGCCCATTTCAAAACCCCAACGGCCGAGTACGTCGTAGGAAGTGAAATCGTGCTTGATGAGCTTGTAACCCCAGCTTGAGACGGTGCGGATGTCCTCTGCGATGTGGTCGAGCACTTCGGGCACGGAGGGGTCGAGGTATTCGGGGTCACGCTTCGAGCGCCAAGAGGCGGGAATACTTTCGCTGTGATCCCATAATAAACGTACCCAGATGCCCGGCTGTATGCCGGATTCGTGCAGCTTTTTGGCGAGGCCCGGCATGTCCGGAAAGCCCTTGTTGCCTGCGCGCCACGGGCCGCCGTTGTAGTTATCCGCACGGTCAATTTGCCAGCAGTCGTCGATGATGAACCACGGGCGGTTTGCGAGCCCTTCGGTGAGTTCGGCGAGGGCCTTCGCTTCGCGCAGAACGTCATCTTCCGTGGCATGCCCGTAGGCATGGTACCAGTTATTCGCGCCGTAGACGGGGGATTTCGGCAGAATGGGATTCGGGCTCAAAACGGAGAAAAATTCACCCATGGCAGTAAAGCCGTCGGCGTCTTCGTATTCTGCGCGGCAAAGCTCCGCAGCGCAGAGGGTGCGACCATTTAAGCGCACGCCGAGACCGCCGCAGCGCACGTCGAGATATACGCTGTACCCGGTGCTTTCGGCTGTCCACCAGCACATGGCAGCGGGCTGCGTGTGCACGCCGAAGGCTTCGGTCTTGTTGCCGCTCTGCAGGAAGAAGTACCACGGCATGACGCGATGGGGGACATAACCGCGCCATTCATAGTCGCCGTAGCCGCGCTCCCAAACACCGCCTAAAACCTGCGCTTTTTCGGGCAGCGGGTCCGCGAAATAGAGCGTGACGCGCTGCACGGGCGTTGTATCAGCGGTGACGTATACGCGCAGAGCTTCGCCGTTCGGCTTTAACTCGACGGTGATGTCTTTATAGGTAGTTGGATTTTGAAACGGAAGGAATTTTTCTTCATCGTCGGTTTTTAAGAGCATGCCGGTGGGCATGGGGAATTTTTTTGGATTCATAGGGGTGCTCCTTCGGTCATGGATGCTTTTTTATAGTATAACACAGGATACGCAAAAAGAAAAGTGATGAAATTCCGTGAAAGCTGTACGAAAAATTCGTTTGATTTTCTTCCTTGTCAACCGTGCAAAGGTGTGCTATGCTTTAACATGTACGCACAACTGAGCTTTATGTCGATTGACAGTTTCAATGGAGAGGACAATAAAAATGAAAGAAAAATTTAAAGACAGTGCGCTTTCCCCGAAAGAGCGTGCGGAAGACCTGCTGCCGCGCCTGACGCTGCGCGAAAAGGTCGGTCAGGTGAATCAGAAGCTTTACGGCTTTCAGAGCTACACCTGCAACGGCGAGCACGTGGAGCTTGCGGACAGCTTTAAAGAAGAAGTGGAAAAATGGGGCGGCCTCGGTGTGCTTTACGGCTTATACCGCGCAGACCCGTGGGCGAATAAGGATTATACGACCGGCCTTACCGGCGTGAACGCAATCCGCGCCTATAATCTGGCGCAGCGCTATGTACTGGAGCACTCTCGCTTCGGCATTCCGATGCTGATGAGCAGCGAGTGCCCGCACGGCCACCAGGCGCTCGACGGCTATTTGCTGCCGGTGAACCTCGGCATGGGCGCAGCGTGGAACCCGAAGCTCGTTGAAGAGGGCTTTAAGGTCGTTGGCGAACAGCAAAAAGAAATGGGCGTGGATTTTGCGCTCGTTTCTATGCTGGACATTCTGCGTGACCCGCGCTGGGGCAGAAGCGAAGAGTGCTACGGCGAAGATCCGTACCTCTGCGGTCAGAACGCTGCGGCGGCGGTGAAGGGCTGTGCGAGTGCCGGTTTGGAGGTTGTTGCGAAGCACTTCTGCGCACAGGGCGAAACGACCGGCGGCGTAAACGCCAGTGCGGCGCGCATCGGCGAGCGCGAACTGCGCGAAATTCATCTGCCCGCGATGAAGGAGGCCGTGAAAGCGGGCGCGACGGGTGTGATGGCAGCATATAATGAGATTGACGGTGTGCCGTGCCATGCGAATGACTGGCTTTTAAAGGACGTGCTGCGCGAGGAGCTTGGCTTTGACGGCATCGTGATGGCGGACGGCGTAGCGATTGACCGTCTCGGTATGCTGACGGGTAACGACAAGGCGGCAAACGGCGCGTATGCTTTAAATGCAGGCGTGGACGTGAGCCTGTGGGACGACAGCTTCCCGCACCTGGAAGAAGCCGTGGAGCGCGGGCTCGTTTCCGAAGAAACGCTCGACAAGGCGGTTCTGCGCATGCTGGAGCTGAAATTTGCGCGCGGGTTGTTTGAGCACCCGTACCTTGAAGAAAAGCCGCTGACGGAATACAATGTGCCGAAAACGTTTCCGCAGAGCCTTGAAATTGCGCGGCAGTCGGCAGTGCTGCTCAAAAACGACGGTGTTCTGCCGCTGAAAAAAGAGAAGAAGCTGCGCATTGCGGTCATTGGCCCGAACGCGGACGCGCTGTATCAGCAGCTTGGAGACTACACACCGCCGCTGCGTGACGGTGTGGGTGTGACGGTGCTTGACGGCATTCGGAACGAATTTAAGAACGTCGATGTACGCTATGCGCTCGGCTGCACGATCTGCGACGACGATACTTCCGGTATTGCGGAGGCGGAGAAGCTTGCGGAGGAGAGCGACCTCGTCATTTTGGCGCTGGGCGGTTCTTCAAGCCGCTTTGCGGGCGCGGAGTTTGACACGAACGGCGCGGCAATCGTCGGTACGAAATTGCAGATGGATTGCGGCGAGGGCGTGGATACCTCTGATGTGCGTCTGCCGGGCGCGCAGAACGAGCTGGCGAATGCCGTGTTTGAAAGCGGCAAGCCGGTTGTGACGGTGCTCATTTCCGGCCGCCCGCATGCTATCCCCGAGATTGCGGAAAAGAGCGATGCGGTGCTGTGGTCGTTCTATCCGGGCCCGTGGGGCGGCACGGCCATTGCGGAAGTTTTGAGCGGCGCGGCAGATCCGTGCGGCTGCCTGCCGGTTTCTGTGCCGCGCACAACGGGACAACTGCCGGTGTACTACAACGCCCGCGCTTCCTATGACATGATGCGCTACCGCGATTTGGAGAACACGCCGCTGTACCCGTTCGGCTTCGGTTTGCACTACACGACGTTCAAGACGACTGTAAAGGACGGCACGCCGGAAATTTCTATTGCGGCACTTGAAAACGGAAAAGCGCATACCGTGACGTGCGAGGTGGAAAACACCGGCAGCACGGCGGGCCATGCGACGGTGCAGCTGTACATTCAGGGCGTGAGCGGCACAATCGTCCGCCGCGTGCGCGAGCTGAAAGCGTTTGAGAAGGTGTATCTCCAGCCCGGCGAAAAGAAGACGGTAGAACTGAAGCTTGACTGTGACGCACTGAGCATCTGGAACCGCAAAATGCAGTTTGCGCCGGAAGAGAGTAAAGTGGAGCTTTACGTTGAGGAAAGCGGCAGCAAGGTCTGGAACGGCGAGCTGAAAATTACGAAGTAAACGAATATAGTCAAAACAAAAGCACTGTGCCGCACAAGGACACGGTGCTTCGTTTATTGCAGTTGTGCGATGCTCGTCTTCACGACGTGCGTTCGGTCGAACGGTATATGTTGCCTGTTATTGCAAAAAGGTTGTTTAGCGGATATCCTTGTACTCGGATTTTTCTGCGCGGCGCTGCTGGATGTAGGTGATGAGCTCAAAGAGACCGTCTGCTAAAATGCTGATGCCGAAGAACATGATGGCGGCTTTTGCGGCACGGAACGGATTTACGAGCAGCACGATGCCGAGAATGAGCGGCAGTACGGCGGAGATGAGTACCCAGAAGCGGTAGGGGCTGTACACCGAGAGGGCATCAACGGCGAGCGGCATTTTTCCGATGCCGTCTACAAGCAGCATGATGCCGAGCGCGATGGGCAGGAAAGAGAGGACGACGTACGGGCGGGAAAAGCAGAAAATACCGAACGCAAGGCAGAGAATGCCGATGACGAGCGTGCCGCCTGCAGTGAAGCCGAGGTTTCTGGCTTTTATAAAATACCAAAAGCTATGTGCGGCGTACAAAATGAGTGCAGCGGCGATGCCCCAGCAAAAGACGGTGCCGGACATGCCCGGCCAAAACGTGAGCACAAGGCCGAGCGCCATGTAAAGGACGGACGCCCAAAGAGACGTGGTGCGGAAGAAAATGTTTTTCATGAAGATAAGTCCTTTCTATAATAGAGTAATGGAGAGTGTATTTCTAAAGGCGGTTTTGACCGCCTTTCAAGAACCCCCTTGATAGGGTTTCTTGCGGCGCAACAATTCACCGGATTGTTGCGCCTATTTTCCTGATCTTAGTTAGGCAAAAGGTGTTTCGACTTTTGCGAAAGTCGACTCAGGGCTTTGCCCCGAGCCCCCACCAACTTTTTGAAAAAAGTTGGATCAAAAACTTTATTCGTCTCGCTTTCCGTCAGCTTGTGCGCTTTAGTTCAAAATGATTTTTGGAGAAGTTTAAAATGCCTTCGTCGCGCATTTTGCCCATTTCTTTGGAAAGTGCGCTGCGGTCTACGCTAAGGTAATCCGCAAGCTGCTGGCGATTGAACGGGATTGTGAAGCTGTCGCTGTTTTCGCGGATGGCCTGAAACGACAGGTATGAAATGAGTCGCCCGCGTATCGTTTTCGGTGCGGTGTGGAAAATACGGCGCGAAAGCGACAGGTTTTTCTGCGCGCTGACGAGCAGCAGGTTTTCAATCAGCTTGCCGTGGTACCTGCAGTTTACGGGACACGGGGAGAGAATCTGTGCGGTTTTCAAAAACAGCACGGTGCAGTTTTCTGCGGCGGCGACATTGACGAGCATCGGTTCATTCGGCACACAGGCATAGGTTTCTGCAAAGACCTGACCGGGACCGACTTTATCGAGAACACTGCGGTTGCCGAAAATGTCGTCGCTTTCAATCGTCACGCTGCCCGTGAGCACGATGCCGAGCGCGTTTGTGTGCTCGCCCGCGTGGCAGATGAGATCGCCCTTTTTATAGCTGCGCGTTTTCGCTTTTAGGTGCTCGAGCAAAACGCCGAAATCGCCTGCGGGGATGCCCCGAAACAGCGGCGAGCGCCCTAAGATGCTGTAATCCGTAAAATAGCCTCCTTTTTTCAATCTTCGTTGTTATAACAACATACTTTACAGCCTAATCGTAGTATACTGTGTTCGTAAAGTCAAGAGAAAACCTTGTGGCTTTTGCAAAATTTAAAAATTGGAAGGAATTTTGAATATGATCCGCACCATCGTTCACTTTGATGAAGAAAAATGCAACGGCTGCGGCCTGTGCGCGAATGCCTGTCAGGAGGGCGCCATCGGCATTGTAAACGGCAAGGCGAAGCTGCTGCGCGACGATTACTGCGACGGTCTCGGCAACTGCCTGCCTGCATGTCCCACGAACGCAATCTCCTTTGTGGAGCGCGAAGCGGCGGCGTTTGACGAGGAAGCCGTGAAAATGGCTATGGCAGAGAAAGCCGCGAAGAAAGAGGCAGAGGAAATGGCAGAAAAGCTTGGCACGCCGAAGTTCACCGGTTGCCCGGGCAGCATGGCACGCGCTATTGAGAGAAAGTCTGTAAATACGGATAACAGTGCGGTCAGCGGCAAGATTGAATCCGAGCTGCGCCAGTGGCCGGTGCAGATTAAATTAGCGCCGATCCGCGCCCCGTATTTTGACGGCGCGAACCTGCTGATTGCGGCGGATTGCACGGCGTATGCGTACGGTGATTTTCATCGCGACTTTGTGCACAACCGAAAAGTGCTCATCGGCTGCCCGAAGCTCGATGAGGGCGATTACACCGAAAAGCTGACGGAGATCATCCGTCAGAACGACATCAAGAGCCTGACAATTGTGCGCATGCAGGTGCCGTGCTGCGGCGGCCTTGAGCACGCAGCAGTGAACGCACTGAAGGCGAGCGGCAAGTTCATCCCGTGGCAGGTGAAGGTCATCGCGACCGACGGCAGTCTCGTAGAATGAGGACGGGAAATCAAACGTGGGATGCGCTGCTGGGGGCGCTTGTGGGCGTTGTCCGCGCGGAGCAGAAAAACGCGAAGACCGTGGAAACGGACAGAGTGCTTTTTGAGGGCTTTGCCGCGCTTGCGGAGGATGATGAAACGGCGTTGCAGAACATGCTGGCGTGCGCCCACGCGGAGAAAAACCGCATTGCGCCGGACTGTGCGTATTGCGCCATGCCATGCGGCAGCACGAGCGATTTAGATTTCGGCACTGTGCGCAACGCGCGGGAGGCTGTGCGGAAGCAGAAATTTGCCATCACCGAACGGTTGATCGAAATCGCGCCGGGGATGCTTTGCAAGCTCGAAAGCGGTGAGTTGGGCGAAGACGAGCTTTTTGTGTTTCACAAAGCCGTGTTTGCGCTCGGCGAAGATTGGAGCCAGGAGGAGCTTGAAGAGATGCTTGAAACTCTAAACTGAACCGTTTTGTTGCAAGGAGGAAGCTGCGGCTTTCCTCCTTGACTTTTTTAACTTGATATTGTATGATAAGCGCAAAGAGGGTGAGATTTGTGACCGATTATACATGGCAGCCGATTCCCGGCAAGACGCTTTCGCGCCGGCTGCCTGAGGGCACAGCGCTCGTTTTAGAGGGCGGCGGCCTGCGCGGCTATTACAGTTGCGGTGTGATGGAAGCGTTCATGGAAAAAGATCTGCTGTTTCCGTATATTATCGGCGTTTCGGCGGGCGCAGCGAATGCGCTTTCGTACATATCGGGCCAACCGGGGCGCAGCCGAGAGATCATTGAACACTATGTCGGGAACCCCGAATATGTAAGTACGCGAAATCTTTTGACAAAGCACACGATGTTCGACTTTGATTATATTTTCGGCACGGTGCCGGAAAAGCACATTTTTTTCGACTGGCACAAGTTTCATGAGCAGGATACGCGCTTTTTGACCGGCGCGATGAACTGTGCGGACGGCAAGACCGTTTGGTTTGAAAAGGACACGCTAAAAGCGCCGTTTATGGCTTCGCGTGCATCGTGCTCCGTGCCGCTCATCACGAAAATTCAGCATTATATGGGCTATGACCTCTTGGACGGCGGCATCAGTGACCCGATTCCAATCGAAAAGTCGCTTGCAGACGGCAACACGTTCCATGTGATTGTTTTGACGCGCAACAAGGGATACCAAAAGGAACCGTTCGGGCACACGGCGTTTTTGAAAGCGGCGTTTCGCAAGTACCCTGCTGTGGCAGAAGCGATGCGCACGCGTCATGAGATTTATAACCGTCAGTTGGCGTTGTGTGAAAAGCTTGAAAAAGCGGGCAGGGCGGTCATCATTCGTCCGTTAAAGCTGCTCAACGTCAGCCGCACAAAGGCGGAGGTTCCCGCGCTGCTCGCTCTACATGACGAGGGACTTTATGAGGGGCGCGCGGCACTCGGTTCAATTGAAGAAATGCTTAGTATTAAACTCTAACAGAAATAAAGGAGGCATTTTCATGACACTTTTTAAAATGGAAAACCGCAGAAACTTTGGGTTTTCCGCAGAAAATCCAACAGGTACAAAAGGCGGCGGCACACGCGGTAAGGACTGTGAAAAACTGAACCCGTGCATTCAAATTCAGCCCGGCGAGACCGTTACGCTGTGTGACACGGACGGCCCGGGCATGGTGACACACATGTGGTTCACGGGTTACGTGGGACACTCGTTTATTCTGCGAATCTACTGGGAAAACAATGAACAGCCGTCCGTGGAAGCGCCGTTTTCGGCATTTTTCGGTTGCGCGTATGACGAGAATTTTTCTGACCGCGACGGCAATTACCCGGTTTTGAACTCGGCTATGATGCTCGTTGCACCGGGGCGCGGGTTCAACAGCTACTTTGAAATGCCGTTCAGAAAACACTGCCGTATTACAATGGAAAATCGCGGTGAAAAGGCAGAGACGCTTTTCTATATGATTTCCGGATGGTATGGAGAGATTCCCGAAAACAGCGGTTATTTTCACGCGACATATCGGCAGGAGCACCCTGTGCAGAAGGGACGCTCGTATGTGATCTTGGACGGCGTGCACGGCAAGGGCTGCTTTGCGGGCGTGACGCTGGCTTCCGGCATGAACGGGCACAACACCTGCTGGGTGGAGGGTGAAGCCAAAATGTACATTGACGGCGACACATACCCCACGATGAACTACACGGGCACGGAGGATTACTTCTGCGGCTCGTATGGCTTTGGCAATGACATTTACCTCAACCGCTACCAGACGTTCAGCGGGCTTTATACGGGCTTGTATGCGATTTTGGGCGACACGAAGGAAATGTATAACCACCAAAAGCGCTTTATGCTGTACCGCTGGCACGTGAAAGACCCGGTTTATTTCGATGAGGACTTTAAAATGACGATTGATAACCTCGGCTGGACGGGCCCGCGCTACGACGATTACACGTCTGTGGCATATTGGTACCAGACGGAGCCGAAGCCGGTGCCGTTTACGCTGCCGGAAGACAAAGAGCTTATCATGGAATAAAAAAACAGCTTCCGTTTTGGGATTTCTCCGAACGGAAGCTGTTTTGTTTTTATTATAGGGTTACTGTGCCGTTATTTGATGCAAAGAGCCGGCGCATTTCGGCGCGCAGGCCGCGCAGGGCGGGGGAGCTGAGCTCCGGGTCGCGCTCGGTCAGCTCTTTGGCGCACTGCTGCGCTTCCTGCAAAATCTGCATGTCGTTTAACATATCGGCAATTTTGAGCTTCGGCAGGCCGTGCTGGCGCTCGCCGAAGAAATCGCCCGGACCGCGCAGGCGCAGGTCTTCGTCCGCGACCTTGAAGCCGTCCGTGGTGCTGCAAAAGAGCCTTAAACGCTGTAATGTTTCATCGTTTTGTGCTTCCGTCACCAGAATGCAGGTGGAGGCGTATTTGCCGCGGCCGACGCGTCCGCGCAGCTGGTGTAACTGCGAAAGGCCGTAGCGCTCGGCGTTTTCAATCATCATGATGACGGCATTCGGCACGTCCACGCCGACCTCGACGACCGTGGTGGACAATAATAATTTCGTGCGGTTTTCTGCAAAATCGGTCATGACGGCGTCCTTTTCCTTCGGCTTCATTTTGCCGTGCAGAATGCCGATGGGCATGTCACCGAAGTAATCGCGCACGATCTTTTCATACGCCGCGATGCTTGCCGCGTCGCTTTCGCCCTCTTCGATAAGCGGGCAGACGATGTACGCCTGTCGTCCCTCGTCGATGTGCTTTTTGATGTACCCGAACGCGCGGCGGCGCTTTGGCGGGTCGATGAGATACGTTTCGATGGGCTGACGTCCCGGGGGAAGCTCATTTAGAACGGAAACGTCGAGGTCGCCGTAAATCATCAGCGCCAAGGTTCGGGGGATTGGTGTGGCGCTCATGACAAGTGTGTGCGGGAAGTTGCCTTTTTTTGCGAGCGCGGTGCGCTGATTGACACCGAAGCGGTGCTGCTCGTCCGTGATGACGAGCGCGAGGGACGAGAACTCCACGCCGTCACTGATGAGTGCGTGCGTGCCGACGGCAAGCTGAATCTCGCCGGTTTTGAGTCCCTTAATGGCTTCGCGTTTTGCTTTGGCGCGCATGCTGCCCGTGATGAGCACCGTTTTGATGCCGCAGGGGGCGAGGAGATTGGAGAGGGACTCGTAGTGCTGCGCCGCCAGAATTTCCGTAGGAGCCATGAGCGCCGCCTGAAATCCGTTTTGAATGACCGTGTGGCACAGCGCCGCCGCCACGGCTGTTTTACCGCTGCCGACATCGCCCTGAATGAGACGATTCATCGGGTGCGGGCCCTGCATGTCGCGGATGCCGTCCTGCACGGCACGCTGCTGTGCGCCGGTCATCGTGAAGGGGAGCAGGGCGGCAAACTCTTTTGTATAATCCTTTTTGAGCGGATACGGATTTTCGCGCACACCTGCGCGGCGGATTTCCGCCATGCCGAGCTGCAAGACGAGCAGTTCCTCGAACACGAGCCGTCTGCGTGCCGTGGAAAGCGCTTCGGGCGAATTCGGAAAGTGGATGGTTTTGAGCGCGTATTCGAGGCGGCACAGCGCGTATTTCAGGCGCAGCGCGTCGGGCAGCGGGTCTTTGACGGTCTCGGGGAGCAGGCGCAGGGCTTCTTTTACCGCGTTTGCAATGATGCGAGAGGTGAGGCCGCTCGTCTGCGGGTAAACAGGCACCATGTCCTGCATGCGGCTTTCGGGAACGAACTCCGGGGAGGCCATTTCGCGGCGCATGAACGTGCCGGTTACCTTGCCGCGAAACGCGTAGACCGCGCCCTCCGTGAGCAGACTTGTAATGTAGCGGTTATTGAAAAATGTCAGCTGCATGTCGTCTTCGCCGTCCGTGATGCTTGTCTTGTAAAGCGTCATGCCGCCGCGGATACGCTGCTCGACAGGACGGCGCAGCACTGTGCCTTTTACGATATTCACTTCGTTTAAGAGTGTATTGCGGATGGGCACCGCGTCGCGCCAATCCTCATAAGCGCGGGGATAGAGACGCAGCAGATCGCCCACCGTGGGCGCGCCGAGCTTGCGGAACAGCTCCGCACGCTTTGGGCCGACTCCTTTTAAAGACGCAATGTCCGCTTCAAATAAAGACGCCATGAAACCTCCGACATAAAACGAAAAAGGGCAGGGCATAAAGCCCCGCCCTAAGCTGCTTTGAAATTATTCCACGGAAAGAATGAAGTAGTAGACCGGCTGGCCGCCGTTTACGAGGTTGATATCCACACCGTCGCCTGCCTTGTTCTTGATGAGACGCAGTGCTTCGTTGGCTTCTTCCTCGGTGATGCCTTCGCCGTAAATGAGCGTGATAAACGAGGTGTGCTTATTCATCAGCGCCTTTGCGACCTTGTAGACGGAACGCACCGGCGTGTCGCCGACAAACTCGAGCTTGCCGTTCGTCATGCCCATGGTGTCGCCCTCTTTGATTTTGAAGCCGCCGAATTCGGAATCGCGTGCGGCGAACGTGACCGTGCCGGTCGCGACGTTTTCCGCTGCGGAAAGCATGGCAGAAGCGTTTTCGTCTGCGGAAGCATCCGGGTCAAAGCTTAAGAGTGCGGAGAGACCCTGCGGAATGGTGCGGGTCGGTACGACGATAATCTTGCGGTCGGTGACGAGCGGCACGGCCTGTTCTGCCGCAAGGATGATGTTTTTGTTGTTCGGCAGTACGAAAACCGTCTTTGCCGGGGTGGCAAGAACGGCTTCGACAATGTCCTCCGTGCTGGGATTCATCGTCTGGCCGCCGCTGACAACCTGTGCACAGCCGAGTTCTTCAAAGAGTGCACGCAGACCGTCGCCTGCCGCTACGGAAACAAAGCCGAGTTCCTCTTCGGGGGAAACGGGCTTTAAGGTCTCCTTTTCCTCTTTGCCGGCCTGCGCCGCTTCGTAAGCCGCGCGGTTTGCGTTATTGAGTTCGGCAGCTTTTTTGTGCTGCTCTTTCATGTTTTCGATTTTTACGGTCAGCAGGGAACCGAATTCCAGCGCTTTTGTGAGCGCCACACCCGGCTGTTCCGTGTGTACGTGCACCTTGATGATCTCCTCGTCATCGACCACAACAACGCAGTCGCCGAGGGTTTCGAGGAACAGACGCAGCTCGTTTGGCTCGGTGGTGACTTCCGGGTCGCGGCCGACGATGAACTCCGTGCAGTAGGTGAAGTTGATCTCGCTGTCAAATTCCGCCGCAACGCTTGCAAAGAACTGGGCGGTCTCCTCGGCCTTTTCGGCTTCGGTCATGTCGGTTTTGACGATCTCACCGTACTTGAAGACCTGCATCATGCCATCGAAAATCATGCAGAGGCCCTGACCGCCGGCATCGACGACGCCTGCTTTTTTCAGAACGGGGAGAAGATCCGGTGTGGTGGCCAGTGCTTCCGCCGCGCCCATGCAGATGGCATCCCAAACATAAATGGGGTCGTTGTCGATCTCGGCTGCCGCAGCGCCTTTTTCCGCCGCCACGCGGGCAACGGTCAAAATGGTGCCTTCGGTCGGCTTCATAACGGCTTTATAAGCGGAATCCACGCCGATGGCGAGCGCCGCTGCGAGCTGTGTACCGTCTGCTTCTACGGTGTCCTCGAGACCCTTCGAGAAGCCGCGGAACAGAAGGGAAAGGATAACGCCGGAGTTGCCTCTTGCGCCGCGCAGCATGGCGGAAGCCGCCGCCTTTGCGACCTTAGCGGTTGTTTCGTTATCCGCAAGCGCCTGCATGGCGTCGCTGCCTGCACCGATCGTCATGGACATATTCGTGCCCGTGTCGCCGTCCGGAACGGGGAAGATGTTGAGGTCATCCACAAATTTCCGGTTTTTCAATATGCTGTTCGCGCCGGAGATGACTGCGTCGCGAAGCTGTTTACCTGTAATCACTGCATACACATCCTGTCTAAAAACGTTCGGAAGGCGAAAAACCGGCTTCCGATAGATATTTGCATGTATTTTCAAACTACACTATACCATAGTTTGCGGGAAAAAACAAGGGTAATACCGCACAGAAATCACGTTTAGCGCAGGGAGAAACGCTCTGTGCTGCGGGTGAGGCCTGTTTTTTCATCGATATCGAACAAAATGCAGTCGAGCTTGCACGGACCGTCCGCAAAATCGAACCGCACGGGCATTTTGCTTATCTGCTTTTTGATGACGAGCTCCGCTCTGACGCCGAGTACGGACTCGATGGGGCCGGTCATGCCGACGTCGGTGATGTATCCGGTGCCCTTCGGCAGAACGGTTTCATCGGCCGTCTGCACGTGTGTGTGCGTGCCGAACACGGCGGAGACGCGGCCGTCTGCATAATAGCCGAATGCGCGCTTTTCGCCGGTGGCTTCCGCGTGAAAATCCACGATGCAGATTTTCGGCAGGTCGGGCGTTTTTAAAAGCGTATCGAGTGTGCGGAACGGGCAGGCGAGGTGCTCGTCAAGGTATACATTGCCCATTAAGTTGATGACGGCGATCTGCGTGCGGCCGAGATCTAAAACGGTCATGCCTTTACCCGGGGCTTCCGGCGGGAAGTTTGCGGGGCGGATGACGCAATCGCTTTCATCGATATAATCGTAAAATTCGCGGCGGCGGTAGGTGTGGTTTCCGGTGGTGATGATATCCACGCCGCTATCGAGCAGGTGGTTTGCGGAGGCAGGGGTGATGCCGTTGCCGTCCGAGGAGTTTTCGCCGTTTGCGATGACGACATCGATGCCCTTAGTGCGCTTGAAGGCGGGGAGAGTGCGGCGCAGAAAGTCGCACCCGTGGCTGCCCACCACGTCGCCGATACATAATATCTGCATATAGGGGTCCTTTCTTTTAGTCAATATGAAAATCCAGCGTTTTGGCGTTTCTCGGCAAATCTTTTGTGTATTTTAAAAAGCTTGTGACGCGGCGGTCGTATTCGTCCGTGACCGTAAAGCCGAGCGCTTTTGCGGTGCGTTTGGTGAGCTCCGTGAAAAGCTCGCCTGCCTTAAACAGTGCGCGCCAAATGTCTTCTTCGGTACATGCGGCGAAGGTTTCAAGGTAGCCGTTCCAGATGTCTGCGGGGAGAAGGTCTTTTAAGGCGTCACCGCATTTGCCGGCGCTGTAATCAAACCCATGCAGCGTTCCGGCGTACCATTTCATCATTTGCAGCAGCATTTTGCGAATACAAATTTCCATGTGCGTCTGCGCAAACAGGAGCTGGCCGCGCCACAGGCCCTTGGAGACGTACGGCGAGACCCACCAGAACTCCGTGCGGCAGTCAAAAAACATACGCTCGGTCGGCTTTTTGACGTAGTGCGTGCTCTCATTCGGCTCCGGCAGCTTCGGCAGGGCGTTGTCTTTATCCAATAATACGACGGAAAGGCGGTCGTCGTAACAATATACTTCCCAGCGGTCGATGCTCGATACGGTCAGGTCGATGCGGTTGCCGTCCGCAAACTGCATCAGATAGCATACGAACTCGGGAAAGTGCTCTTTAAATAGCTCGGTTTCGTCGGTGCGCTCGTAGACGAGAATTTCGCCGAAGTCTTTATAATAGGCTTTTTCCTTGCACGGAGTCAGATCGCGCACGAGGTACACAATGTCAAAATCATTGAACGGGTCGGGCTTACGGTTCGGGTTCGCACGGGAACCGTTTAAGATGACGGCACGGATATTTTCATCGGCATTTGCATAGCCGAGGATGAGGTCATACATTTCTTTTTCGCTGCGCATAAAAACTCCTCCGCATTTTATAGGCTTATTTTACCGCAAAACGGGCTTTTTTTCAATGTTCTTTTTGATTTTGGCTTTGTAAAACCCGAAATGTTAAGCAGTTTTACGTGGATTTTACACAAGACTTCTTTTTGAGTTTACAAAACGGCCCTATACTTTCGCTTGTAAACCAAAGGAAAAGATAAAAGGCGAGCAGAAAGCTCCCGAAAGGAAAGAGTAACGTATGAAACTCAGAAAGATCACCGCGGTTCTTGCAGCCGCACTTCTCACCATGACAGCTATGACGGCTTGCTCCGGCGGCGCAGCAAGCTCCGCTTCCTCCGAGACACCGTCCTCCGAATCCTCCGCTGCATCTGCGGAGAGCGCTTCCTCCGAAGAAACGACCGGCGGCGACATAACCGGCAAAATCACCGTTCTTTCCCGTGAAGACGGCTCCGGTACACGCGGCGCGTTCATCGAGCTGTTCGGCATCGAGCAGAAGAACGATGCTGGCGAAAAGGAAGATATGACGACGGATGATGCGCAGATTACGAACAGCACCTCCGTTATGATGACCACCGTACAGGGCAACCCGAAGGCCATCGGCTATATCTCCCTCGGCTCTCTCGATGAGAGCGTCGTAAAGGCCGTGGAGATCGACGGTGCGGCACCGACCGTTGAGAATGTAAAGGCCGGCACCTATAAGGTTGTTCGTCCTTTTAACATTGCAACAAAGGGCGAGGCAAGCGAAGTTGCACAGGACTTCATCAACTTCATCATGAGCGCTGACGGTCAGAAGGTTGTCTCCGAAAACGGTTATATCACCGTTGATGATGCGGCTCCGGCTTATGCGGCATCCGGCGTTTCCGGCAAGGTCGTTGTCGGCGGTTCCTCCTCCGTTACGCCGGTCATGGAAAAGCTGAAGGAAGCTTATATGGCGCTGAACCCGGACGTTACCGTTGAAGTGCAGCAGAGCGACTCCACCACGGGTATGACCTCCACCATCGACGGTGCGTATGACATCGGCATGGCTTCCCGTGAGCTGAAGGACAGCGAGCTTGAAGCCGGTCTTACCCCGACTGTCATCGCACAGGACGGTATCGCTGTTATCGTAAACAAGGAAAATGCGCTGACCGGCCTTACGAGCGAGCAGGTTTTGCGCATCTACACCGGCGAAACGACCGATTGGTCCGAGCTTCAGTAAGAAACAATCCATAAAACGCAGGAGAGCCGGGCGGAAAGGTCCGGCTCTTTTCGCAAGGAAGCCAATAAAGTAGTTTTGAAAGTTTGAAAGGTGCGTGCAAACCGTGAAGTGGAGCAACATAAAAGAGCTTCTCATGCATATCCTCTTTTTTCTCACAGCCTGCGTATCGATCTTTGCCGTTGTTTTGATCTGCGTGTTTCTGTTTGCAAACGGTATTCCAGCCATCGGTGAAATCGGCGTATTTAAATTTCTGCTCGGCACTAAGTGGAAGCCGGGCAACGACATCTACGGCATTCTGCCAATGATCCTCGGCAGCCTCTACGTCACGGCGGGCGCAATCCTCATCGGTGTGCCGATCGGGCTTCTGACGGCGATTTTCCTCGCAAAGTTCTGCCCGAAAGGACTTTATAAGATTTTGAAGCCTGCAACGGAGCTGATGGCCGGTGTGCCGTCCGTTGTGTACGGCTTCTTCGGTCTCGTTGTTTTGGTGCCGCTTGTGCAGAACATTTTTGGCGTGGCGGGCAACACGATGCTGACAGCGTCCGTTTTGCTCGGCATTATGATCTTGCCGACAATCATCGGCGTTTCGGAAAGCGCCATTCGCGCCGTGCCGGACAGCTACTATGAAGGCTCTCTGGCGCTCGGCGCGAGCCATGAGCGCAGCGTGTTCTTTGCGACATTGCCGGCGGCGCGTTCCGGCATTTTGGCGGGTGTGGTGCTCGGTATCGGCCGTGCCATCGGCGAAACGATGGCGGTCGTCATGGTGGCGGGCAACAAGGCGCGTATGCCGCAGGGCTTGCTCGATGGCGTGCGCACCATGACGGCGAACATCGTTATGGAAATGGGCTATGCCACAGACCTGCACCGCGAGGCACTTATTGCGACGGCGGTTGTGCTGTTCGTGTTTATCTTAATTATCAACGTTACGTTCTCGCTTCTGCGCAGAAAAGACAGGGCATGACCCGGAAAGGATACGGAAATGACTATGGAACGTACCTGTAAACCCGTGGCGGCAGAGACCATCAACAAGCTCACCTTCAAGGATAAAATGCGCGCGTATAGGCGCTCGCCGCTTTCGCTTATTCTATTGCTGCTTGTCTGCGGCGCGTCGCTCATCACGATGCTGACGCTTTTATACCTTATCTTTTACATTCTTGTGAAGGGCATCCCGTATATCACACCGGATCTTTTCTCGTTCACCTATACGTCGGATAACGTGTCTCTGATGCCGGCGCTGATTTCTACGATCGTCATGACGATCATCGCGCTCGTTATTGCACTGCCGCTCGGCATCGGCGCGGCAATCTACTCTGTGGAATACGCAAAGCGCGGCAACAAGCTTGTGCAGCTCGTGCGCATCACGACCGAAACACTTTCGGGCATTCCGTCTATCGTGTACGGCCTGTTCGGCTATCTGTGCTTTGTGACGGCGCTGCACTGGGGCTATTCTTTGCTTGCCGGTGCGTTTACGGTTGCCATCATGATTTTGCCGCTTATCATGCGCACAACGGAGGAGGCGCTCATCTCGGTGCCGGATTCCTTCCGCGAGGGCAGCTTCGGGCTTGGCGCGGGCAGACTGCGCACGGTGTTTCACATCGTGCTGCCGAGCGCCGTGCCGGGCATTTTGTCCGGCGTGATTTTGGCCATTGGCCGCGTTGTGGGTGAATCCGCGGCGCTGATGTACACTGCGGGCTCCGTGGCGCAGATGCCGGGCCAGGCGGGCGGCGGTCTGTTCGATTCCGTGCGAACCCTCTCCGTGCACATGTATGTGCTTTCGAGCGAGGGCCTGCACATCGACAAAACGTATGCCACAGCGGTTGTGCTGCTGGTTATCGTCATCGGCATCAACGCACTGTCCTCGTTCGTCGCGAAGAAAATTACGAAGAAACAGGGCTAAAGCGAGCTTTTTAGAAAATCACACCAGAAAAAGATAGGGGAAACGATATGAGCTGTAAATTGGCAATCGAAGATCTGAATTTGTATTACGGCGATTTCCATGCGCTGAAATCCATCCATATGGAAATTCAGCCGAACGAGATCACCGCGTTCATCGGGCCTTCCGGCTGCGGCAAAAGTACGCTGCTGAAATCCTTGAACCGCATGAACGACCTCGTTGAGGGCTGCCGGATTACCGGCGCAGTAAAATTGGACGGCGAGGATATCTACCACGGCATGGACGTGAACCTTTTGAGAAAACGTATCGGCATGGTGTTCCAAAAGCCGAACCCGTTTCCGATGAGCGTGTACGACAACATCGCCTACGGACCGCGCACGCACGGCATCCGCTCTAAGGCGAAGCTCGATGACATTGTGGAGCGTTCTTTAAGAAACGCCGCCATTTGGGACGAGCTTAAAGACAGACTGAAGAAAAGCGCGCTGGGGCTTTCCGGCGGACAGCAGCAGAGACTGTGCATTGCACGCGCGTTGGCTGTGGAGCCGGAGGTGCTGCTGATGGACGAACCGACCAGCGCCCTTGACCCAATCTCCACCTCCAAGATAGAAGACCTTGCGGTGGAGCTGAAAAAGGATTATACTATCGTTATGGTCACGCACAACATGCAGCAGGCGGCGCGTATCTCGGACAAAACGGCATTCTTCCTGCTCGGTGAGGTCATCGAGTACGGCGAGACGGAGAGCTTATTTTTCATGCCGAAGGATAAGCGCACGGAAGATTACATCATCGGCAGATTCGGTTAAGGCTTGCAGAAAGGAACGTGACTACAATGAGAAATCGTTTGGACGAGCAGCTGGAGCTGCTCAATACAGAGCTTATCCGCATGGGCGCACTGTGCGAAGACGGCATTTCGCAGGCGGCAAAGGTGCTTGTGACACGAGACGAAGCGCTGCGCCGCGCCGTGGACGAAACGGAACAGGAAATCGACCGCAAGGAGCGCGAGATTGAAGCAATCTGCCTGCGCTTACTTTTACAGCAGCAGCCTGTTGCGAAAGACTTGCGTCTCATCTCTGCCGCGATGAAGATGATCGCAGATATGGAGCGCATCGGCGACCAGGCTTCGGATATTGCCGAAATGGTCGAGCATATCCGCGCAGAGGTGCTGCCGGGCAGCCTGCACATTGCCGAAATGGCGCGCGCTGCCGTGAACATGGTGACGAACAGCGTCGATTCGTTTGTGCGCCGTGACATGGATATTGCGCGCGCCGTGGAAAAAGCGGACGACGAAGTAGATGCGCTTTTTAACAAGGTGAAAAGTGAGATCATCGCACTCATCGCCGAAAAGCCCGAGGAGGGCGAGACATGCCTTGACCTGCTGATGGTGGCGAAGTATTTTGAACGCATCGGCGACCACGCGGTCAATATTGCGGAGTGGGTCGTGTTCTCACTCACCGGCGAGCACGATTAAGCGGCAAAGCCGTACAGAAAGGATTTAAGGGTTTATGATCTATCTTGTGGAGGACGACGACAGCATCCGCGAGCTTGTACTCTATACACTGCATACCACCGGTTTTGAAGCCGAGGGCTTCCGGAATGCAGCCGATTTCTGGCAGGCGCTTGAAAAAGAGCTGCCGCAGCTCGTGCTGCTCGACATTATGCTGCCGGATGAAGACGGTCTGCATATTTTGAAGCGTTTGCGCGCGGGTGCGGAAACGGCCGACCTGCCCGTGATGATGCTGACGGCGAAAAGCAGCGAATATGACCGTGTGGTTGGGCTGGACAGCGGCGCGGACGATTACATGCCGAAGCCGTTCGGCATGATGGAGCTTGTCTCCCGTGTGCGTGCGCTGCTGCGCAGGGCCGCAAAGCCCGCAGCGGAGGATAAGCTTTTTACGGCGGGCTCGCTTGCGGTGGATGTGAAGCGCCGCGCCGTTACGGTTGATGGTGAACCCGTGATCCTCACGTATAAAGAATTTGAACTGCTGTGCTATCTGCTGGAAAACCGCGGTGTGGTGCTTTCGCGCGATCAGATTCTCACGAAGATCTGGGATTACAATTACAGCGGCGAGACCCGCACGGTAGACGTGCATATCCGCACGCTGCGGCAAAAGCTCGGTGATGCCGGTGCGCTCATTGAGACCGTGCGCGGCGTGGGCTACCGGCTGGCACAGGATTAAAGAGGAGAAAGACGCATGAAGAAAAAGATCATTTTCAGCATGTCGTGCATTGCGCTGCTTTCCATTTTACTTTCTATGGTGCTTTCCGGCGTCGTTTCGTACTACGATTCGCTGGAAATCGTGAAAAAGGCGACCATAGCGGAAAGCCACTATATTCAAAACGGCATCGCCCTTGGCGGGGACGATTACCTTTCCGACATCCGCTCCGCCGGGTATGATACAGCCGCCGCGCAGTCTGTGCGCGTGACCGTCATCGATACGGACGGCACGGTGCGATTTGACAGTGTTGCAGATGCCGCAAACATGGAAAACCACAACAACCGCCCGGAGGTCATTGCTGCAAGAGAAAACGGTGCGGGGGAATCCGTGCGTGAATCCGATACGCTGAATGTGCAGTCGTATAACTACGCTGTGATGCTCTCGGACGGACGCGTGCTGCGCCTTTCGGTCGGTATGAAGACGGTGTTCGGCTCCATTGAGCGCATGGTGCCGTGGATGCTGCTGTGCTCCGTCATTATTTTGGTGCTGGCCATTTTGCTTTCCACGTACCGCACAAAGCAGATTGTGGCGCCGGTCAACGCCATTGACCTTGACCATCCGATGGAAAACGACGTGTACGGCGAGCTTTCGCCGCTGCTTTTGCGCTTGCAGCGCCAGAACGAGACCATCAAGGAGAAAATGGAAGAGCTGCACCGCAAGCAGACAGAGTTTACCGCCATCACCGAAAACATGCGCGAGGGCTTTATTGTGGTGGATGCAAAGGGCGATGTGCTTTCGTACAACACGAGCGCTGTGCGCCTTTTGGACGTGCACCCGGAGGACGACCGCCCACAGAGCGTGCTGGCGTTTAACCGCAGCCCCGATTTCCGTGATGCAGTGGATTCCGCGCTGACGGGTACGGCGAGCGAGCGCATCACAAAGCTGGCGGGGCGCAGTTACAGCCTCATCGCGAACCCCGTTACGAACGATAACGGCGTGCAGGGCGCGGTGATCGTGCTGCTGGACGTTACCGAAAAGGAAGAGAACGAGCGCCTGCGCCGCGAGTTCACCGCGAACGTTTCGCATGAGCTCAAAACGCCGCTGACTTCTATTTCGGGCTATGCGGAGATTATGAAGGATGGGCTCGTCAAGAGCGCCGATGTGCCGCGCTTTGCGAACAATATTTATACCGAAGCACAGCGGCTTATCACGCTTGTTGAGGATATTTTGAAGCTTTCAAAGCTTGACGAAAATGCGGTAGAGCTTGGCCGCGCCGATACAGACCTTTACGCCGTTGCGCAGGAGGTGGCCTGCCGTCTGAAAATCCCGGCGCAGCAGAACAGTATTGTCATCTCGGTGCAGGGCAGCTCGGCGTTCGTCACCGGCGTGCCGTACATTTTAGACGAGATGCTGTATAACCTTGCGGATAACGCTGTAAAGTACAACCGTCCCGGCGGCCGCGTGGTGATCTCCACCGGCACGGAAGGCGGCCACGCATATATGCAGGTCAGCGATACGGGCATTGGCATTCCGGCGGCCGACCGCGAGCGCGTGTTCGAGCGCTTCTACCGTGTGGATAAGAGCCGCTCCAAGCAGATTGGCGGCACGGGACTTGGGCTTTCCATTGTAAAGCACGGCGCCATGTTTCACCATGCGCGCGTGTCGCTTGAAAGCGAGCCGAACAAGGGCACCACGGTGCGCGTCACGTTCTAAAATAACGATTAAATGCGGTACGGAAGCGAGCTTTCTGCGCCGCATTTTTATTTTTGACATTTTGCGCGGTTGTGCTATAATACGAGCAGAGCAGCAAAACCGAAATTCGGGAGGACAGTATGGTTGAATTTTTGAAAGAGGCGGCACGTGTGGTGCCGTCTAAACGACAGCTTGATTGGTTTGAGATGGAACGCTATGCGTTTGTGCATTACGGTGTGAACACCTACACGGACCGCGAATGGGGCGAGGGCACAGAGGACGAGAAGATTTTTAACCCCACCGCGCTCGATTGCGACCAGTGGGTGGAAGCGGTGAAGTCTGCGGGCCTCAAGGGACTCATCCTCACGGCGAAGCACCACGACGGCTTCTGCCTGTGGCCGAGCAAATACACGGAGCACAGCGTGAAAAACAGCCCTTATAAGGGGGACGTCGTGCGTGAAGCCGCAGAAGCCTGCAAGCGCGGCGGCATCAAGTTCGGTTTTTATCTTTCTCCGTGGGACCGCAACTCAAAATATTACGGCACGCCGGAATATAACGATTACTTCTGCAATCAGCTGACGGAACTTCTGACCGGCTACGGCGATATTTTCTGCGTGTGGTTCGATAACGCCTGCGGAGAGGGCGAAAACGGCAAAAAGCAGGAATATGACTTCCCGCGTTACTTTGAGCTCATCCGCAAGTATCAGCCGAACGCCGTTATTTTCAATGATTTCGGCCCGGATACCCGGTGGTGCGGCAACGAGGCCGGAGAGGCGCGCCATGCCGAATGGGCCGTTGTGCCGAGCGAGCTGTGCTTTTACAGCGAGGTGCAGACCGGCGCGGGTCCGATGGCAGAAGACGGCTCTTTGAGCTACATGTACAACACGAACCGCGAGATCGGTACCATGCCGAACATCCTCTACTCGAAGGGGCTTGTTTTCGCACCGGCGGAGATCAACATGTCCATTCGTCCGGGCTGGTTCTGGCACGAAAACGAAGAGCCGCATTCGCTTGAGAGACTGTACAATACCTACCTGCGTTCCTGCGGCGCAAACGCCTGCCTGAACCTTAACGTACCGCCGACGCGCGAGGGCAAGTTCGATGAACGCGACGTGAAGCGCTTGAAGGAGCTCGGCGACCTCATCCGCGAGACGACCGAAAACCGCATTCCGTGCACGGTGGAGCGCATCGGCGGCACGCCCACGCAGCCCGTGTATGAGCTGAAGACCGAGGGGCCGGTGGAGATCGGCTGCGTTGTGCTGCGCGAGGATCTCACGCACGGTCAGCGCGTGGAGGGCTTCCGCATTCTCGGCATCGACGAAGAAAACAAGGCGGATTACGCGTTATTCGAGGGCACGTGCATCGGCAATAAGCACATCTGCGAGCTGGAAGATCCGTTCGCCGTGCAGAACCCGTTGACGGGCCACACGAACAAAAAACTTTCCGGCGTGCGCGTACAGATTACCGCTGCGCGCGACGAGGTCTTTATGCGCGAAATTTACATCACGAAAGGGAAAAGCGTATGCGAGCAGAAATAAAGCTGACGGACGTGAAAGACATTCGCGATTTGCACGAGTATATCAACGCGGAGCTGCGTCTGCGCCGCGTTGCACCGACGTTGGAAGCTTTGCAGGCGGCACTGGAAATGCCGAAAACGGAAGCGGAAATTGAGTTTACGGACTACGGCAAAATTTCCGGTGCACTTTTAGATTATGTAAATAAAATGATTGAGATGATCGTGATTGTCGGAGAGAAGAACCCGAACGTACAGGTCATGATCACAATGTGAAAACAGAATACCGATAAAGCTCAGAGCTGTGCGGAAAACGGAAAAATCGCACCCCGTTTTCCTGCATGGCTCTTCTTTTTTTGACAAAAAGACACATAAATATATTGATTTTTGCTAATTATGATTGAATTTTACAAAATATATTTGGTTGACAATACCAAAAATTCTGTTATGATTATAACCGAAGCCACGAAGCAGAAAGGCAGGGATAAGCATGGAGCGGGCGGAAAAAGCGAAAAGCCCGGAAATGGAAACGGCAGGGCTGCCGCCGAATAATATGAAAAGATTTTATGTAAACGGCAGGCACCTGCTGCGGGAGATCGCCGGGCTGTACGTGCTGATCCCTGCCGGGGAGACGGACGCGCCACAGAACCGCATCACCGCGCTGAACGAAACGGGACGGTTTTTGTGGATGCAGTTTCAGCGCCCGTGCACGGTGGCAGAAGCCGCGGCTGCGGCAGAGGCGCAGTACACCGGACAGCCGGCAGAAATGCTGCGCGGCATAGAAAACTTTGTACGGGCGGGGCTGCGCGCAGGGCTGCTGCGCGAGGCTTCCGCTGCGGAAAAAACGGAAGGAAAGGCGGTATAAAATGAAAAAAGCATGGAGCGCTCCAATGCTGCAAACGGAGGTGTTTGAGGCAAACGAGTACATCGCCGCGTGCTACACGGGCGTGTGCGATATTTCGGGCGAGGTGTTTTTGGACTCGAACGGCAACGGTGTGTATGACCGCGGCATTGACAGCAGAAAGTACTATAACGAGGCGTGCGGACAGCAGTATTCCATCACCGGGCAGGATTCCGTGATGCCGGCGAAGAACGCATTCGTTGTGGACTGGTTCGGAAATGCGACACCTGTATGGAACTTTGACGATTACCATGTCACCACAACGCTGACGCAGAACGAGCGGCCGAACCATTCGTGATGCACCCGGAGAAAGACACAGCGGAAGCGTTTTTACTGCGCCGCGCCGCCAAAACGGGCGTGCCCATCACCGGCAGTTTTGAGCTGACCCCACTTTGTAACTTAAACTGCAAAATGTGTTATGTTCGCATGAACAGGACAGAGCAGGAGAAAATCAGCCGCCTGCAAACGGCGGAGGAGTGGACAGCGCTTGCGGAAAAGCTACGCGATGCAGGCACGCTGTTTTTGCTGCTCACGGGCGGCGAGCCGCTTTTGTACCCCGCGTTTCGCGCGGTGTATCTCGCGGTGCGAAAGCGCGGTATGATCGTTACGGTGAACACGAACGGCACGCTTTTGAATGAAGACTGGGCGGCATTTTTTGCGAAAAATCCGCCGCGCCGCGTGAACGTTACGCTGTACGGCGCAAGCGGAGAGACCTACAAATCGCTGTGCGGTGACGAGACCGGGTACGCAAAAGCGATGCGCGGTATTCGTCTTTTGCAGGCGCACGGCGTGCCGGTGAAGGTCGGCGTCAGCGTGGTCAGGCAAAACCGGCATGACCTTGAAACGTTATTACAAATCACAAAGGAACGAAATTTAGAGTTGGAGCCGGACACCTATATGCTGTCCACAGAAAGCGGACAGCATGAAGCGCGGCTCTCGCCGGAGGAAGCCGCGGCCGCAAGCCTTGCAGCAACGAGAATAAAGCTTGGCGCTGTCGGTTTTCACGAATATGCGCAACGCACGGTACAGGCGCTGGAAAGCGCTGTTCCGGAAACGGAAGCCGGCATGCGCTGCCTTGCGGGGCGGTGTTCGTTTGCCGTCGGCTGGCGCGGCGATTTGCGCCCGTGCGTGATGCTCGGGGCGCTTTCCGTGCCGATCGAACACAACGACGTGCAGGCCGCTTGGTGTGCGGTGCGGGAGAAGGCTGCGGCGCTTAAACAGAATGAAGTGTGCGCCGTGTGCAAGCTGCGCCCTCTGTGCCGCGCGTGTCCGGCATCGTCTTTGCGCGAGGGCGGCGCGTTCGGCACGGTGCCGCCTTATGTATGCGCCTACACAAAAGCGCTCTACCGCCTGCTGTGCGCGGAAAGCACAGCGCCCGAAATTTTGAAGAAAGGAGAGACTGTACCCCATGCACAGGCTCTTTAAGTTGGGAGGTTTCTGCTTTGCGGCAGATCACCCCGATACACTCGTTTTTCCACCGAATTTTCTGCGTTTTGAAACGAAAGACGTGCAGCCTGCGTATTTCTACACGCTGCGCTTTGTAAAGAGCATCCCGAACCCCGTCGGCGTGTGCACGGCCGTACGGGAAGACCTCATCGTGTATCGCGACGGCGAAAAGGAATCGCGGCTTTTGGGTATACAGGGCATGCTTGGCTTTTACGCATTGTATCGCGAGCTGGACGACACGCACGCCGAGGTGATGATCGCCGAAGACTGCCGCGGCTGCCTTGTGTTTGACCCGGTATTCGCGTCGCTTTTCGCGCTTGAGCGCCGCATGCTGCAAAAAGACAGCTTTATTCTGCACAGCGCCTACATACGCCACCGCGGACGGGCTATTCTGTTTTCGGCACCGTCCGGCACGGGGAAGAGCACGCAGGCCTCGCTCTGGGCGCAATACGCCGGGGCGGAGATCATCAACGGCGACCGCGCTTTATTGCAGAAGGTGCAGGATTGCTGGATGGCGCGCGGTTGGCCGGTCTGCGGCACGTCGGGCATTTGCCAAAATGCGGATGCGCGGCTGAGCGCCGTCGTTTTGCTGCGGCAGGCGAAAAAGAACGCCGTGCGCAGGCTCTCGCGCGGGGAGGCATTTTTGCGGCTTTACGGACAGGTGACGGTGAACCGCTGGGATCAGGCGGAATCTGCACGTGTGCTCGATGCCGTGGAAGCACTGCTGCGCCGCGTACCGGCGTTTTTGCTGGATTGTACCATATCGGAAGAAGCGGTCGACTGCCTGTATGAGGCGCTGTACCCCGCAACCGTGGCGGAGACCGTCCGCCTGCGCGCATGCTTATAGATGCTGCGGGGCTGCGCGCGTACATCGGCGCAATCCTTTCCGAAACGGAAGCGGGCGGCGTAATGGAAATGCCGGTGTTCGGCAGCAGTATGGCACCGTTTCTCATCCACGGGCGGGACGCCGTGCGGCTTGTAAAATGCACGCACCCGCCAAAGCGCGGGGAGATCGTGCTGTTTCGGCGGTTAGACGGGCAGTACGTTCTGCACCGCGTTTGGCGCGTGACGAAAAGCGGGTGGTATCTCCTTGGCGACAGCCAGACCGACCCCGAGGGCCCCGTGCACGGCGAGCAAATTTGCTGCCTTGTCCTTGCCGTGCGCCGCAAAGGTAAGTGGTACGGACGAAACAGTGCGCTGTGGCGGTTTTTCAAAACCGTATGGCTCGTTTTAACACCGGTAAGGCCGCTTTTTATTGCGATACTTGCGCGCCGCCATGCCCGAAAAGAAAAGGTGCCAAATGGAGCGTAAAGAAAACAAAGTGCGTTTTTGCGAGCGCAGTGAGGTTTTGGCGGACTGGAAATGGCTGCTCACGTACAGCCGCCGCTGCAAGAAAATGATCGCGCTGTATATCGCGCTCGGCGTGCTCGGTACCACGGTCGGCCTGTTCGGCAGCGTGGCGGGCAAGTACCTCATCGACATCGTCACGGGGTACGATACCGCCCGTCTGCCGCTTTTGGTTTTCGCGGCTATTGGCAGCACGGCGGTCTCCATCGCGTTCGACTGCGTGGTGAGCCGCGTGCTGAAAAAGCTGGAGATTGACCTCCATAACAACGTGCGCGCCGATGTGTTCGACCGCATTTTAGACGCGGACTGGCAGGCGCTGCACGCGTTTTCCTGCGGCGACATTTTAAACCGCTTTGAAACGGATACGGGCGCTGTAGGCGGCGGGGCAGTGAGTTGGCTGCCGCAAATTTTAGTGACGGTTTACAGGCTGTGCGCGGTGTTTTTCCTCATCTGGATTTACAGCCCCGTGATGGCGCTCATCGCGCTCGGCGGCGCGCCGGTGGTGTTGCTGCTGTCTGCCGCCGTGCTCAAAAAGCGGCGGGCATTTGAAAATAAGCTGCGCCGCCTCGGCAGCGAAATGACCGCGTTTGAAGCGGAGACGTTTTACACGGTCGACACGGTGAAATCGCTCGGCACAATGCAAAGCCAAAGCCGAAAGCTAAAGGAAAAACAGGAAGCGCTGCGCACATGCAGTTTGCAATACAACATGTTTTCCGTGCGCGTGAATGCGCTTTTGCGGGTTGCGGGGGCGTTCACGCAGTTTACCGCCATGGGCTACGGGCTGTATTTATTGTGGACGCGTGCCATTACATTCGGTACGCTGACACTTTTTTTGCAGCAGCGCAGCAGCCTGACAAGTGCGTTTGAAAGTGCCGCAGGGCTTATCCCGAAGTTTTTGAGCACGGCGATCTCTGCACACCGTGTGCGTGAGCTTTGCGAGCTGCCGAAGGAGCGCCACGGTAAAACGGCGCTGCCGCAGGGCGCACTGATGGTAGAGCTCAAAAATGTGACAGCCGCATACCGAAACGGCGAAGCAGTGCTGAAAAACGTATCGTTTGCGGCAGGGCCGGGGGAGATTGCCGTGCTTATTGGCACATCCGGCGCGGGGAAAACGACGCTGGTGCGTGTTTTGCTCGGACTCGTTTACCCGGAAAGCGGACGTGCTGTGCTGCGCGGGAAGAATGGATGCGAAATCGTCATCAGCGCGGAGACGCGCTGTGCGTTTTCGTATGTACCGCAGGGCAGCACGCTGTTTTCCGGCACGATTGCGGAGAATCTGCGCATGGCAAAAGAGAACGCCACGGAGGAGGAAATGACAGCGGCGCTCAAAACCGCCTGCGCATGGGCGTTTGTGTCATCGCTGCCAAACGGCGTGAACACGAAGATCGCGGAGCGCGGCGGCGGGCTTTCCGAGGGGCAGGCGCAGCGCATCGCCATCGCCCGCGCGGTGCTGCGCGGCGCGCCGATCCTGCTCCTCGACGAAGCGACCTCGGCGCTTGATGAAAAGACCGAAGCGCAGGTTCTGAAAAATCTTTTAACCGCGCTGCCGGACACCGCGTGCATTTTGACGACGCACCGCCCGGGCGCGCTGAAATACTGCACGCGCCTGTACAAAGCGGAAAACGGCGCGCTGACGTGCATAGAAGTGAACAAACCCGCCTGAAAGACGTTTTAAATGCGTTTTTCGGCGGGCTTTGTTTATGACTTTGGGCGGGATTTTGCCGAACGCGCAGTCTTTTCCGCACGTGGGTGAAAATGCTTGGGTATTTTGAACATTGCCGTTTTGGTTGTAATTCCTTATAATAATGTGCGTATTTTGAAAAGAGAAGGGGAAACGGACATGAATAAGGACTTAACGACCGGCAAGCCGGCGAGTGTTTTGCTGCGGTTTACGCTGCCGATGCTTTTGAGTGTGGCGTTCCAGCAGCTTTACAATATCGCAGACAGCGTCATCGCGGGCAAATTTGCGGGTGAAGACGCGTTGGCGGCGGTGGGCGCTTCGTACCCCGTGACGATGATCTTCATGGCGGTCGCGTTCGGCATGAACATCGGTATTTCGGTCGTCATCTCGCAGCTTTTCGGCGCGAAGGATTTTAAAGAAATGAAAACGGCGGCGTATACGGGCTTTATTTCTGTTGCGGTGCTTGGCGTGGTGCTCACGGTCGTCGGCACGGTGCTGTGCGAGCCAATCTTACGCATGCTCGGCACGCCGGAGAACATCATGGAAGATACGGCGCTGTACCTTGCTATTTACATTTGGGGGCTTTTATTCCTTTTTATCTACAACATTTCTTCCGGCGTGTTCACGTCGCTCGGCGACAGCAAAACGCCGCTGTGGTTTTTGATCGCGTCGTCCGTCGGCAATATCGTGCTCGATGCCGTGTTCGTCATCATATTCCACTGGGGCGTCGGCGGTGTTGCGTGGGCGACGTTCCTCGCGCAGGGCGTGGCTTCCGCGTGTGCGTTCTGGGCGGTCTTGCGCCGCTTAAAGTCCATTGAGACAAAAGAAAAGCCTGCGCTGTTTTCCGGTGCGATGCTGCGCCGTATTTCGATCGTAGCCATTCCGAGCATTTTGCAGCAAAGCTTCGTTTCGGTCGGCAATTTGTGCATTCAGGGACTTGTCAACGGTTTCGGCTCCTCCGCCATTGCGGGCTATTCCGCAGGCGTAAAGCTCAACACGTTCGCCATCACGTCGCTGACGGCGCTCAGCAACTCGGTTTCAAGCTTTACGGGGCAGAACATCGGCGCGGGCAAAATGGAACGCGTGCGCAGCGGCTTCAAAGCAGGACTTGTGATGTCGTTTGCCGTGGCGCTCGTCTTTATGGGCGCGTATGTGTTCTGCAGCGAAAACCTCCTGCTGCTCTTTATGAACAGCACCTCGGCGGAGGCCATCGAGATCGGCAAAAAATTTCTGCTTATTGTCTCGCTGTGCTATCTGTTCCTCGCATTAAAGCTTGCCGCGGACGGCGTGCTGCGCGGTGCGGGCGCAATGGTATATTTTATGATTACCACGTTCTTAGACCTCATTCTGCGCGTTGTTCTGGCGTTTATTCTGGTGCACCCGTTCGGCATCACGGGCATCTGGCTCTCGTGGCCGTTCGGCTGGGTGATTTCCAGTACATTGTCGCTCGCGTTTTACCTTTTTGGCGTGTGGAATCCGCTGAAAAAGAAAGCATAAACGGCAAAAAGCCTTACACCAAGCTCAAAAAAGAGCAAGGCGTAAGGCTTTTGTTATTTCATTGCATTTTGGCTTGCTTATGCGTGACCCGTCACGCGCAGATAGTCCGCATAGTTGCCGTCGAAAACGTTGATCTTCCGGTTTTCGAGCACGGCGATCTTCGTCGCGAGCTTATCGATGAAATAGCCTTAGTCTCTGTCCATAGAGCCTGCACGGAGCACATCGAATTGGATTCGGAAGCAAAATGCCCGATAGTTGGTCCGAATCATGCGCTCATCGTCCTTTCGTGCGCGAAAGCGCTTTGTTTTCACCGGTATAGCGCACAAAAACGGACTTTTCAAGAAGAATTTATGCGCTGCATGGGTAAGCGGAGTTTAAGTTGATTTTTGGCGGCAAATCCGCTATAATAATATAAGATAACAGGTACCTTAGGCGTGCTTTGTGTGGGACGCCGAAAACAAAGGAGCAAAAGCCGCCAAAACAGCATAAAAAGGCTTTTGCAGCCGTCTTAACTTTAGGGAGGAAGATCACGATGCCGGAAGTTTACACCATACCGCTTTCCAAGATCATTCACGAGTTACAGCTTGAGACCGCTTTTCTGCCGAAGAGCGCAGATGATATTTTGATTCAATCGAGAGACGTTGTTCGCCCCGGCATGGAGCTGAACGGCTACCACGAATATTTTGACCCGAATCGCATCGCCGTTTTAGGCCGTGCGGAAATGTACATGCTGGAGAGCTTAAAGCCGGAGCGCCGCGCCATGGCGCTGGATAGCTACCTGTCCCTGAAGCCGCCGGCAGTGATTGTTTCCCGCGGTATTGACCCCGGCAAGGACTTCATGGAGATTGCCGAAACGTACCACGTGCCGGTGCTGCGCACGACGGAGTCGACCTCAAATGTTGTCGCGTCGCTCGTTGCGTATTTGAACGTCGAGCTTGCGCCGCGCATCACACGCCACGGCGTTTTGGTGGAGGTTTACGGCGAAGGTATTCTGCTTGTCGGCGACAGCGGCGTCGGCAAGAGCGAGACGGCCATCGAGCTCATCAAGCGCGGCCACCGTCTCATCGCGGACGATGCGGTGGAAATTCGCCGCGTATCCAGCAAATCGCTCGTCGGTCAGTCCCCGGAGAACATCCGTCACTTCATCGAGCTGCGCGGCATCGGTATCATCAACGCCCGTCGCATTTTCGGTATGGGCGCCGTTAAGCTGCAGGAAAAGATTGACATGTGCATCAACCTGGAGATCTGGGACGCGACGAAGGTCTACGACCGCATGGGCATGGACAGCGAATACACGGAAATTCTCGGCATCAAGGTGCCGGTGATGACGATCCCGGTAAAACCCGGCCGTAACCTTGCCATCATCATTGAAGTTGCGGCGATGAACAACCGCCAGAAGAAAATGGGCTACAACGCCGCCTACGAGCTGCTCTCCGCGCTCGGCATGGATGCTTCCATGATGCCGCACGAGGAGATTAAGAGGGACTTGGATATTTAACAGCCTTCCTGATCTTTTGGTAGGCAAAAGGGTTTCGCTTTCTGCGGAAAGCGGCTTAGGGCGCTGCCCTAAGAACCTGTAAACTTCCTGAAGAAAGTTTCATCAAAGACTTTTAACCGCGTTTAAGGTTAGCTGAAAGTGAGAAAATATCATCATGTATAACATCATTGCAGATTTGCATACACATTCGCTGGCGTCTACGCATGCGTACAGCACCATTCGCGAAATGGTCGATTCCGCTGCGGAAAAGGGTCTCAAAGCCATTGCCATCACCGACCACGCCCGCACCATGCCCGGTGCGCCCGGCCCGTGGTTCTTTAATTCCATGCATGAACTGCCGCTTTTATACCGCGGCATTCTACTCATTGCGGGCATGGAGGCGAATGTCATCGATTTGAACGGCACGCTCGACATCAATGAGAACGAACGCCGCGACGTCAACTGGCTTGTGGCGTCCATTCACAACCTCGGACTGCCGGGGCTTGAGAATCCCACGGTCGAAAAATGCACGCAGCTTTGGCTCAACATTGCACACGATCCGAAGGTGAATGTCATCGGCCACAGCGGCAGTCCGGAGTTCCGCTACGATTATGAAACGGTCATTCCGGAGTTCGGTCGAAACCACAAGCTTGTGGAGATTAACGCGCATTCCTTTGAGGTGCGCAAGGCGAATATCCCGAACTGCCGCGAGATTGCGCTGTGCTGCAAAAAACACCGTGTGCCGATTATCGTCAGCTCGGACGCGCATTTTGAGACACAGGTGAAAGATCACACTGCGGTGCTCGAGATGCTGCGCGAGATTGAGTTCCCGGAGGAGCTGATTCTCAACGCGAACACGAACCGCCTCATCGAGTATCTGCGCGCGCACACGAACATCCTTGAAAACCGCAAGGATGCCGATGCTATTTTAAGGAGCTTTGAGAATGTCTGATTACCGTAAATTTGACGCCGCACTACAAAGTGCCGGCGTATGCTATAAGACCGATGAGCCCATGTCTGCCCACACGTCGTTTAAGATCGGCGGCCCGGCGGATCGGTTTGTCGAAGTGAAGACCGTCTCTGAATTGCAGGCGGTTTTAAATGCTGTAAGCGACGAGAATGTCCCGTATTTCATCCTCGGCAATGGTTCCAATCTGCTTGTGCCGGACGAGGGCTTGCGCGGCGCGGTGCTGACGCTGCAGGGCGATTTTAAAAAAGTGCAGAGCCTTGCGAACGGTCATGTTTTGTGCGGCGCGGGTGCATCGCTTGCGACGGTATGCAGCTTTGCACGTGGGCAGGGGCTCACGGGCCTTGAATTTGCGTGGGGCATTCCGGGGCAGCTCGGCGGCGCAGTGTACATGAACGCCGGCGCCTACGGCGGCGAGATGAAGCAGGTCGTCGAACGCGTCCATTTCCTTGAAGCGGACGGCACGCCCGGCGTAATGAGCGGGGAAGACCTCGCGTTCGGCTACCGCAAAAGCGCCTTTATGGGCACGAAGCGCATCATCACAAGCGCGGAGCTGCGCCTTGAAAGCGGTGCGGAAGCGGAGATCACCGCGAAAATGGAAGATTTCATGCGCCGTCGCCGCGAAAAGCAGCCGCTCGAGCTGCCGAGCGCAGGCAGCGTATTCAAGCGCCCGGAGGGCTATTTTGCCGGTGCGCTCATTGAACAGTGCGGCCTGAAGGGCTTTGCCGTGGGCGGCGCGTGCGTCAGCGAAAAGCATGCAGGCTTCATTGTGAACAAAGGCGGTGCGACGTGTGCCGATGTGGAAGCGCTCATCCGCGCCATTCAGGATACAGTTTTTCAGGCGACCGGCGTGGAGCTGGAGCCGGAAATTCGCCGCATTTCGCTCAGCGAGTAAAATTTGTGGGATTTACGGTGGCATTTGGCTGCCGAAAAGGTGGTTTTTAAAATGGAATTTGTGATCTTGACCGGCTTATCCGGCGCGGGCAAAACGCGCGCCATGCACGCCATGGAGGATATCGGCTTTTATTGTGTCGATAATCTGCCCCCGGCGCTCATTCCGGTCTTTTACGATCTTTGCGATAAATCCGAGGGTATTCAGCGCCGCGTGGCGGTCGTCACGGATACCCGCGGCGGCGAGCTTTTTAAGTCATTTTTCAGCGCGCTCGAAACACTGAAGGCGCAGAACAAGCCGTATAAAATTTTGTTTATGGATGCGTCCGAGCCCGTGCTTGTCAACCGCTTTCAGGAGACACGCCGCAAGCACCCGCTTTCCGAAGCGATGCAGGGCTCTTTGGAGCAGGCCGTGCGCCTGGAGCGCGAGATGCTGCGCCCGGTCAAAGAGGTCTCCGATTACGTCATCGATACGTCGAACATTCCGGCGGCGGGGCTGAAAGCGCGCATTTCCGACCTGTTTTTGCAGAACGACAACGACGCCATTACGGTGCATTGCATCAGCTTCGGCTTTAAATACGGTCTGCCGCTCGAATCCGACCTTGTGTTTGACGTGCGCTGCCTGCCGAACCCGTTCTATGTGGAGGAGCTGCGTGAACATACCGGCCTTGAAGCGCCCGTGCGCGACTACGTGATGAACTGCAAGGAAACCGAGGGCTTTAAAACCCGCTTTACGGACATGATCGATTACATGCTGCCGCTCTACATTCAGGAGGGCAAAAGCCAGCTTGTCATCGCGGTCGGATGCACCGGCGGGCATCACCGCTCCGTGGCGCTTGCGCAGTATATGCACGATCACCTTGCCGCAAACGGCGTTCACGCCACGGTCTCGCACCGGGATATCACGAAACAATAAAGCGGGAGGGAGCCGTTTTCATGTCATTTGCTGCGGATTGCAAGCAAGAGCTGTGTATGATTGAAAATAAGCGCGCGTGCTGTTTGAAAGCGGAATGCTACGGCCTTCTGCTTTTTTCAAAGTGTTTTTCCGCGCGGGAATCGCAGATGGTATGCGAAAATGCCGCCGTTGCACGCCGTGTGGCGGAGGCTGCCGCCGTTTCGGCCGGTGTATACGCCGAGGTGCGCTCGCAGTTAAGACGCAAGAATATCGGCGCGTATGCCATCACCATTCCGGGTGAAGCCGCACGCATTCAGATGATCCGTTCGTTCGGGCACGATGAGAATGACGTGAACCTGCATATTCATGAGGAAAATCTGCAAAAAGACTGCTGCATTTCGGCGTTTTTGCGCGGTGTGTTTCTCATCTGCGGCACGGTCACAGACCCGCAGAAGGAGTATCACCTTGAGTTTTCCACGCCGTACCTGCACCTTGCGGAAGACCTTGTGGGCGTTCTGCACCGCGTGAAGGCCGCGCAGCTTTCGCCGTCTATTGCACGCAGAAAAAACAGCTACATTGTCTACATAAAGGAAAGCGCCGCCATTGAGGATTTCCTCACGCTGACGGGTGCGGTAAACTCCGCCATGAACCTGATGCAGATCAAAATGTACAAAGAGACCTACAACAATTTAAACCGTGTCTCGAACTGCGAGACCGCGAATCTTGATAAAACGTACTCTGCTGCAACAAAGCAGATCGCCGCCATTGCGCTCATCAGCGACAAGGTGGGACTGGACGAGCTGCCCGCTGACCTGCGCGAGGCCGCCGTTTTGCGGCTGGAAAACCCCGAAATGTCGCTGCGCGAAATGGGGGAGCGGCTTTCCATCAGCCGTTCCGGTGTGAATCACCGCCTGCGCCGCATTTTGGAGTTTGCGGAACAGCTCGGCTCGCCGGAGGAATCCCTTGCGGAGCAGAGCGTTTTCGAAGTGGAGGAAAAGCTGCATGCTGAAAATGCAAAGACCGAAGAGCTTTAAAGACCTTGTGTTGGGCATTTTGATTGTTGCGGTGCTCGGTGTGGGCGCCTATTTCATCGCCGATGCGCTGAAAGCCGAGCTTGTGCCCGGCGATATCGTGGTGCGCTCCGGCAATGAAGAGATTACCGCGCTGCAGAACGTGACTGGCGAGCAAAGGAAGAACGGTTCAAAAGCGTGTGGAGGGCATTTTGAAATTGAAGAGGTTGCCGATGAATTCCCGGTCATTCGCATGGATAAAGGCATCGTGCTTGAAGCCTCGCAGGATCCCTACGGCGCGATGTATTACACGGTTTATAACGAGGATTTTTCCGAGCTTTACTACCGCAGCGAGCGGTTTGCGTACCCTGAAAACGACGGCACATACTACGTTGTGATCGATACCGCGTGGGGGGATAAAAACCACTATTTTTCCACCGAGCACGGATTTACCCTTGTGATTGAAAACGACAATTAGAAGTTTATGTAAACTTAAATGGAAAAGGAGGGCGAAAATGGCGTTTACACATTTGCATGTGCACACCGAATACAGCCTTTTGGACGGCGCTTGCCGCATTGAAAAGCTGCTCGATAAGGCGCAGGAGATGGGACAGAAAAGCGTTGCCATTACGGATCACGGCGTGATGTACGGCGTGATCGACTTTTATAAGGCAGCGAAAAAGCGCGGCATCAAGCCGATCATCGGCTGCGAGATCTACGTTGCAAAGCGCAGCCGGTTCGATAAAATTCACGGCATCGATAACGAAAACCGGCATCTTGTGCTGCTGTGCAAAAACGAAACGGGCTATCGCAACCTTGTCGCCATTGTCTCTAAAGCGTGGACAGAGGGCTTTTACAGCAAGCCCCGTGCCGATATGGAGCTGCTGCGTGAACACAGCGAGGGACTCATCGCGCTTTCCGCCTGCCTTGCGGGTGAGATCCCGCGTACGCTTTCCGTCGGCGACTATGACGAAGCCAAAGCCGCCGCCCTGCGCTACCGTGAGATTTTCGGCGAGGACAATTTTTACCTCGAATTACAAGACCACGGCCTGCGCGAACAGGCACATATCAACCCGCAAATAATCCGATTGTCCAAAGATACGGGCATTCCGCTCGTCGTGACGAACGACTGCCACTATATCGAAAAAGAAGACACCAAAATGCACCACATCCTCGTCTGCATCCAGACGAACCGCACGGTGGAGGATGAGGATACGCTGGAATTCGGCTCCGATGAATTCTATTTTAAAAGCGAAGATGAAATGCGTGCACTGTTCCCGGATTGTCCCGAGGCAGCGGACAACACGCAGAAAATCGCCGACCGCTGCAATGTGGAATTTGAGTTCGGCAAAACGAAGCTGCCGCGCTTTGATACGCCGGACGGCAGCGACAACCGCGAATATTTCCGCCGCATGTGTTACGCGGGTTTGCACAAATACTACGGCGAAAACCCGAAAAAAGAAATCGCAGACCGCCTTGAATATGAAATTTCGACGATTGATACGATGGGTTATGTAAATTACTACCTCATCGTGTACGATTTCATCCGTCAGGCGAAAAGCATGGGTATCCCGGTCGGCCCGGGCAGAGGCTCCGGCGTGGGCAGCCTCGCCGCATACTGCATCGGCATCACGGGCGTTGACCCGCTGCGGTATGACCTGCTGTTCGAGCGTTTTTTGAATCCGGAGCGCGTCAGTATGCCGGACTTCGACGTCGATTTCAGCGACGAGCGCCGACAGGAGATCATTGAGTATGTCACGGAAAAATACGGCGCCGACCATGTGGCGCAGATCGTCACGTTCGGCACCATGGCGGCGCGCCTTGCGATACGCGACGTTGGCCGCGCCATGGCGATTCCGTACACGACGTGCGATACCGTCGCAAAGCTTGTGCCGATGGAGCTCGACATCACGATTGATGCCGCGCTGGAACGCGTTTCCGAGCTGCGCGATTTATATGAAAGCGACAAACAGGTGCACGAGCTCCTCGACATGGCACGCAAAATTGAGGGCATGCCGCGCCACACGTCCACGCACGCCGCCGGTGTTGTCATCACAGACCGCCCGGTCGTCGATTACGTGCCGCTGAGCATGAACGACGATTCGCCTGTCACGCAGTACACGATGACGGCCATCGAGCAGCTCGGTCTGCTCAAGATGGACTTTCTTGGCCTGCGCAACCTCTCGGTTATCGACCACGCCGAGCAGATGATTGCGAAACACACGCCGGGCTTTAAGGTGGAAAACGCGCCGGATAACGACCCGGACGTGTTTAAAATGATCGCGAGCGGTGCGACAGAGGGCGTGTTCCAGTTTGAATCTGCCGGTATGCGCCGTGTCATCATGCAATCCGACCCCAAAAGCATCGAAGATCTCATCGCCGTTATCTCTTTGTATCGCCCCGGCCCGATGAAGTTCATCCCCATGTACGTCGAAAATCGCAAGCACCCGGATAAAATCACGTACCGCCACCCGCGCCTTTCCAAAATACTGGATGTCACCTACGGGTGCATCATTTATCAGGAGCAGGTCATGCGCATTTTCCGCGAGCTTGCGGGCTATTCGCTCGGCCGTGCAGACATTGTGCGCCGCGCCATGAGCAAGAAAAAGCACGATGTCATGGAGCAGGAGCGCGAGTATTTCATTCACGGCTTAAAGCGTGAGGACGGCACCGTGGAGATTGAAGGCTGCATCGCCCGCGGCGTGGACGAGCAGACCGCCGAGACAATCTACGATGAGATGAAAAGCTTCGCATCCTACGCGTTCAATAAGTCCCATGCCGCCGCGTATGCCGTTGTGGCGTATCGCACGGCGTACCTCAAATATCACTATCCGAAAGAATATATGGCCGCGTTGCTCACAAGTGTGCTCGCATCCGCAGGCAAGATTGCGGCGTACATGGAAGAATGCAGCAGGCTGAATATTGCCGTGCTGCCGCCGCACGTGAACGAGAGCGAGCAGGGCTTTTCCGTTTTTGAAAACAGCATTCGTTTCGGTTTGCTCGCCATCCGCAACCTCGGGCGCGGCCTGATACAGCGCATTTTGTCCGAGCGCACGATGAACGGCCCGTTCACGACCTTCTACGATTTCTGCAAGCGCATGCAGGGCAGAGACCTGAACCGCCGCGCCGTGGAAAGTCTTATCCGCTGCGGTGCGTTCGACGGTCTCGGCAACAACCGCCGCGAAATGCTGATGGCGGTCGGCCCGCTGCTCGATCAGCTGGAGGACGACAAACGCCGCAACATAGAGGGACAGATCGGCCTGTTTGACTTCGGCGGGGAGGAGAAAACGGAATCTTTCGAGATGCCGAAAGCCGAGGAGTTCCCCAAAACCGAACTGCTTTCTATGGAAAAGGAAGTCACCGGCATGTACCTTTCCGGGCACCCCATGTCGCCGTATGCGGAGGTCTATAACGCCGGCATCGCCGCGCGCCTTGATGAGATTGCCCGCAGCGCCGCCGGGGAATCCGACCAATATAAAGACGAGCAGTATGTGGACGTTCTGGCCGTTGTGGAAAGCGTGAAAAAGAAGGTGACGCGCTCCGGCTCTGCCATGGCGTTCGTCACGCTGGAAGACATGTATGGCTCCATTGAGGCGCTTGTTTTTCCGAAGGTTTTGGAAAAATACGGCGACCTTTTTGCGCCGGGCGGCTCTGTTTGGGCGCACGGACGCATCAGCTTTACGGAAGAAAAAGACCCGAAATTCATCTGCGAATATGCCTCGGCACCGTTTTCGCCGGAAGAAATGATGATCCGCAGAAGGCCTGCGCCGGAGGAAAAGAATAGGGCCTCGCAAACGCCTGCCGTTGTGCCGGAAAGCGTCATGCCGCCGCGCGGGGAAGAGCGGCCCGGTGTGCAGATTAAGGGCTATAACACAGCCTATAAGGGCCTTTACCTGCGTGTACCGAACGCCGAAGACCCGCTCTGCAAAAAGGCGATGCAGTACATCGAGATTTTCGACGGCGTGACCGACCTCTATCTATATTATACGGACACGAAAAAGCTGGTCCGCGCGCCCGCTCGTTACCGCGTTGCGGTGAACTACGAGCTCGTTTCCGCATTGAAAAAACTTCTCGGCGAGGGAAATGTTGCGCTGAAAGAATAAGAAATTCTCAAAAAAACAAAAACCGATTCAAAAAAGACGAAATACCTCTTGAAACCGTCAGGGAAAAGGGGTATAATCAAAAATGAATGGAATAAATTGCTGAATTGCATTTTTAACTTTGCAGTTTTCAATAAGAAAGTGGAGGAATTTACAATGTGTGCAAAGAAAATCGCAGTACTTACGAGCGGCGGTGACGCACCGGGCATGAATGCTGCGGTTCGTGCTGTTGTCCGCACCGCGATCTCCTTCGGCATGGAGGTATATGGCGTACGTCACGGCTACAACGGTCTTCTGACCGGCGAAGTGCAGAAAATGGAACTTCGCAGCGTTTCCAACATCATCCAGCACGGCGGCACGGCGCTCTTTACGGCGCGCAGCCCCGAGTTCAATACCCCGGAGGGCGTTCAGAAGGCAGCTGCTAAATGTCGCGAACTGGGCATCGACGGCGTGGTCGTCGTCGGCGGCGACGGTTCTTTCCGCGGCGCACGCGACCTGACCGGCGCAGGCGTACCTTGCATCGGCGTCCCGGGCACCATCGATAACGATATTTCGAGTTCCGAATATACCATCGGTTATGACACGGCGATGAACACCGCTATGGAAATGATCGACCGCATCCGCGATACCACAGAGTCTCACGACCGCTGCAGCGTTGTAGAGGTCATGGGCAGACGCTGCGGCGACATCGCACTCAACACCGGCATCGCTGTCGGCGCAATCGCAACGCTCGTCCCGGAAGTGAAGTATGACTTTGAAAAGGACATCATCGAGCGCATCCGCTACGCGCAGAAGACCGGCAAGCGCCACTTCATCGTGGTCGTTGCAGAGGGCGTAGGTCACTCCGAAGATATCTGCAAGCGCATCCAAGAGGAGACCGGCATCGAGAGCCGTGCGACCATCCTTGGCCATGTACAGCGCGGCGGTTCCCCGACGCTCCGTGACCGTGTTGTGGCAAGCCAGATGGGCTACCACGCAGTTGAGCTGCTCCGCGACGGCAAGAGCAACCGCGTCGTCGTCATGCAGGGCGAACGCATCGTAGACTTCGACATTACCGAAGCCCTCGAGATGCCGCGCGTCTTCGACGAGAAGCTCTACAGGATCTCTCAGGATCTTTCCCGCTAAAGTTTAGTCACCGAAACGCCTGTTCCAAAAGGACGGGCGTTTTCTGTTTTTCGGCACGGTGTCTGCATTTTTTGCATAAAGCACCTTGTCGGGGGTAAAAAATAATTATTTTTGGGAAAATAGGTTGACATTTTCCGTAGTTCGTGGTAGAATAATCGAGCGGTCGAAAAGAGGCCGCGAGATAAATAGGGGCATAGCTCAGTTGGTAGAGCAGCGGTCTCCAAAACCGCGTGCCGTGAGTTCGAATCTTACTGCCCCTGCCACCATGGCCCGGTAGTTCAGTTGGTTAGAACGCTAGCCTGTCACGCTAGAGGTCGACGGTTCGAGCCCGTTCCGGGTCGCCACAAAAGGCGAGTTTATCTTGCCTTTTGCGTATGCTGCTATGGCTCAGTAGGCAGAGCACGTCCTTGGTAAGGACGAGGTCACCAGTTCGAATCTGGTTAGCAGCTCCAAGAAAAAGTCCAGTGTTTAAGCCGTTTTTTGGTTTTGACACTGGATTTTTTATTTTCTGAATATCGGTTTTTTAAGGCTTTTTTAAAGGGGTCGGGTAGTCAAAAAGTAGTCAGATTTTCGGGCGGTCACAGGCACAGGGCGGTCAGCTTTTCCGTAGCGTCTCGCAGGTCGCTGTTTTCAAGATGGGTGTAGATGTTGAGGGTCGTCCGCACGTCCTTGTGACCCATAAGGTACTGCGCTTGCTTGACGCCGACACCCAGGCGGTAGAGGGTAGACGCATAGCTGTGCCGCAGCATGTACGGATAAACGTGGAAGCCGACGGATTTCTCCACATGTGCCCACAGACGTTGGAATGCGCTTAGGGTCATTTCTTGTCCGTGTGCGTTCGGTACGATCTGCAAGGCGGTCTTTGGGGTTTCGTCCAAAATGTCTTTCAAGCGCTGCGGAATGGGAATCGCGCGGTTCGCCTTGGTCGTTTTCAACTCGCGATTTTCATCTGGCTGATTGACGGGGAAGGTGAGGCTGCGCCGAACGTGGAGCTTGTTGCCCTCTATGTCCGTCCAGAGGACGCCCAGTGCTTCTTCGCGCCGCAGGCCACAGAATAACATCAGCGCGCAGAACGCCCGCGCACGGGGCTCCGTGACGCGCGAGAGAAGCTCTCTCTGCTGCTCGGTGGTCAAAAACTGTGTTTGGTTCTCCGGCTTCGCGTGCGGAGTGATTTCTAAGTTTTCAGTAGGGTTCTTTGCAACAATGCCGTTTGCGATGGCCGTCTTGAAAAGCTGGTGCAGGATGTTCAGCACCTTGCGCTGCAGGTCTTCCGAATACTTGGAGATCGGATTCATCACCGCGCGGCAATGCACCTCTTTTACGTCCTGCATCCGCATGTTGCCGAGCACCGGCAGAATATGTAAGTTCAAATTGCGCAGGATGCTGCGCTGCGTGTTTTCGCGCAGGCCGCTTTTGTACTCCTGCACCCATTTTATCGCCCACTGTGCGACGGTCGTACGGTCTGAGAGATCTATGCCGGTCTCGAAGGCGCGTTCGATTTCCTTGGCTTTGCGGTTTACCTCCGCCGGGCTTGTGCCGTAGACGTGCTTTTGCGTGCCGTCCGGCAGCGTGATCTTGCGCTGGTAGCGCCCATCTGCTCGTTTTTTCATATGTACCTCCTGTTTTTATCCCGCTCTATTTATATGCGGCTATTTCTACCCACGTCCTCAAAGGGGAACGACTAATTTTGGGCATAAAAATGCCCGGGCTATTGCTTTTGCCCGGGTCAGGTGGTACAATATAGTTTGTTCGGGACTATACTGTCCACCGGGGTGACCCGGGCGGCCTCGTCGGTGTTGGTAGCACCGGCGGGGCTTTTTTATTGTTGCGAGTATGGTTCGACTAATTCTATAAGCCTTTTCAGGTTTAATCGATAGGTTTTATTGTGACCGACGCGATCCTGAGTGAGCAGTTGATAAGAATTGAATTTAGATAATCTTTTCCTAAGAGTTGCTGGTGTGACTTCTGTAGCTTCCAAAAGTTCCGAAGTGGTAATTCCATCTTCAGAAAACAATTCTGCTTGAATTAGCAGATAAGCGATGTTTTCCATTTCAGAGCTTTCTGAAATAAAAGGAATGTACTCTGCCATCTTGGCGAAAGATTTCAGACTTTCTAATCGTTTCTGTAACGCTGCATACAGTTGATCAATGGCTTTAGACACAATTTCGAGGAAGCTAAGAAGAAACGGGGTTAAATCGCCACGGCTTTTTTCGTCATTACAGACAATAAAGGCTTTGTAATATAATTGAATGTTTTCTTTTATGGTGTACGAAAGGCGATAGCTGATAAGCGAGTTTAACTCTTTAGATAGTAAATAACTGCTGATGAAACGGGAAAGACGACCGTTGCCATTATAAAAAGGGTGAATATAGCCAAAAAGATAATGAAAAATTGAAATTCGTTCAAGCATCTCAATTTCATCATTAGATAAGAAATCAAGGGCTTTTTGCATATAATGGATAATTTTGCTTTCCGGGTACAAACCTGTGTGGATTATTTTCTGGGTACTGCTGTATACATTCACCGAACCTTTACGGAAAAGAAGACCATCGGGCAGATCATTAGGATCTTCCTCTTCAACCTCTTTTAAAACAAGATCATCATAAATCAAACGTATGTCTTCACAAGTTTTGATGCTTAATTCATCAGTTTCACGAAGCATAAGATATTTATTTACCAGTCCAGAAAAACGTTTTCTTTTATCCTGTGTCTTCAGACTTTCAAGGACGTCCGTAATGTCTCTTCTGGTACTATTGACGCCTTCGATACTGTTTGTCAAAACTACTTCATCAATCAGACAGCGTTTTGCAAATTGATGTTGAGCAATACCCGGAAGCGAATGTATAAGCTCGCGAACCTTTTTATCCATTTTGTGAATGTTGAGCAATAAATCTATGCTCTCTGGAGTGCGTAAATAAAACGCCGGAAAGCCTTGAATATCAAAATCTAAATGGATAGCATATTCACTATTGAAGCGATTGTGATATATAGAATGATAGTCATTCGGCTGTTTGAAAAAAAGTTTTTGTAAAGAGTCATATTTCATCTGCTGCTACCACCTAATAAATGCAAATATAAGGGAGATTTATCATTTTACAATTGAAATTCCAATGTAAGATGTTAATTTAAGGTTATTTTATCATCTTTCGCAGTAAAATATACCGGAACATGTTAATTTTTGCTCTTTTCAACTTTTGCCCCACAGCGGGGCTTTTTCTTTTTTATCCACGCCCTCCGGGTGGAGGGCGACGGCGTGTTCATGGCTTTTTTATACCAAGATATGCCATTTCTATCCACGCCTTTTTCTCAAAAGGCGACTAAAATTCAGTTATTGTTCAACAAGCTCATAGCTGTCGCCGGAACGAACGTAGGTATGAATGCTTTTTAACAATGCACCGTCTTTATCAATTTCACCGTAATCAAAAACGGTAGTATTGCAGCCGGCAAAAACAAGTCCTGTACCGTCCATTAAATCGATAGTGAACCAGCTATAATCTTTACCCTCGATTTTTTCATCGACGAATGATACAAACTCTTCTTCGGTGCTCAGCTTAAGAACTTCTTTACCAACGATCACGGAAGCTCGTGTGCCGTTGGACATACTATATTCCGTAACCGGAAGGTTGAGCAAGAAGGTATTCGGGGTACTTTCGGAAGAAGTCTTGGCTGTGTCTGTTTCAGAAGAAACGGCGCTATTGTCGGCTTCACCCTGCGGCACTTGACCGTAGTAGAGGATCTCTGCGACCTTGCCTTGATTTAATCCAAACGCAACAGAGAAAACGCCGTCCGTCAAGCTTACATCTACACCGTCAACGTAGAGACTAACACCACCAGTTCCGTCGCCCTGCATCATGGTCAGCTTTCGGGTGTTGGAATTATAGGAGCACCACGTGACAATCATCAGATATGAGTCAGCAGGAATTTCATCTGTGTGCCGAATACGGTCTTCAAGGGACGTGTATTTTTCCATGTATGCCGTGCCCGTATTTGTGGTGTCGGTATCTTCGTCGAAATACGCGTCAGACATGGAAAAGTCATAATTTTCAAGAAGTTTCTCAGTGGTATCACCGATTTTGATGCCACGATACGTGTGAAGCGGTCCGAGTTCTTTTTCGGCTTCGGAAACAGAAGTCCACATTAAATTTGACGAATATTCACATTCATCATCTTCATTCCACATCAGGAAGTCATCGATAGACCAGCTTGCTGCGGCTTGTGAAGAACTTTCAGTGTCGTCACTTGTTTCTTCGCTTGGCATAAACGTGCTTTCGATAAGAATACTGGTTGATATGTGTTCCACTTTGTCGTTATCATCGTACATTACAGAAACTTCACCATAATGCCAAAGTTCATCGGGATCAGCGGTGACAACGATGCTTTCGTTATATGGGACATCCACGTCGATGCTTTCACCGATCGTGGCATCATCGTTCATTTTAGCCGCGAACATTGTGTAGTCATCAGAATCAGAAACTTTGTCACTGAGCTTTTGCAGCCTTTTAACCACGCTTTCGTGGCTATCTCCACAATGAATACCGCAAATCTGATACGTTTGGGAGTCAGAGATGGAAATGTTGATAATCGTGCTGTCAAGTTGTTTTATTGTCACACCGTCGTAACCCCAACGTACACAATCGTATTCGTCCGGGTCCGTTGTAAATTCCGGCTCACCGAGGTATTCAACCGCTTTGTCGATGTTGTCGCCGAGGACTATTTCCTTGCCGCCATACTGAAACGAGAACTTCTGTGGAAACTTTTGCGAAGCCGCGCCCGAGCACCCGCAAACCGCACAGGCGACGAAGACGATGCAAAGAACTACGCTCATTACCCTTTTCATGTCAATATACCTTTCTTTTATTCAATTATATTTTCCTGCACAGTCCCACGGCTTTGCCTTCTATGATTGCGGTGTTCATTTCCTCGCCAATCAGAACGATAGGGGGAAAAGCGGGATTTTCGGGCTGCAGGATGAGCTTGTCCGGCGAGTAGTAAACGTGCTTCAGCGTGGCTTCATCGCCGATGCGCACGGCAGCAATTTCGCCATTTTCGACGCTCGGCTGCTTGCGAATTGCCACAACGTCGCCGTCCTGAATGCGCGGCACCATACTGTCGCCTGCGCAGATCAGCGTGAATTGTGCGCCCCATTCCGTCGGCACGCGGTCATAGTCTTCTATGTTCTGCTCCGCCAATATCGGCTCGCCGCATGCGATTTGTCCTACGCGCGGCAGCAGCTCCGTCTCCGGGAGGGGCTGAAAGCCCGGCGGGACTTGAAAAGTAGATTCCTTCGTGTCCCATCCCATTAAGTATTCAACAGAAACCCCAGTGGCTTTTGCTATCATTTCAAGTCTGTCAATCGGTATTTTCTCGGTCTCACCGGTAGCATATCTTTGTAGAGCCGATTTTGGAATACCGGTTAGTTCGTGGAGAACGCCATAAGATAATTTAGCGTTCTGGATCGATTTAAGAATACGTTCAGATCGTTGACTCATGTTCTCACCTCGTTGCACTCATCATACCACCATCGTCCCAAATAAGCAATACTTTTTCAAAAAATATTTTGATATTGTCCCAAAATAGGGTTGACACACGCAAATAAATGTGTTAAGATTTAATCGTCCCAATAAAGGGACAAAAGGAGGTGGTGAAGTGGTCAGTAAAAATCTTCTTCGATCGAGAATTGCACAGAATGCACTTACGCAAAAGCAGCTTGCAGAACTCATCGGCATTAGTCCAAACTCTTTTTCTTCAAAAATCAACGGAAAAAAGCCTTTTAATACCGATGAGATCGATAAAATCTGCGCAGTGCTACATATCTCGAACAATGTCGAGAAGGCAAAAATTTTTTTGTGAAAATCGTCCCATTTTTGGAATGGTAAGAGATGCAGAGGTGAGAGGAGGGGAGAAAATGCAGACCAAAACAAAAAGCAAAGCCTTACATTCGGTTTTCATCGATACAGAAAGCAAAACGTATCTTTTCGACGGAAAGCCGATGCAAGGCATGTTAGGGCTTGATCTTCACATAGAACCTGACAACGACTACGTGACGATCAAGTATTGTTTAGAGTGTCCGCCGGAACATGAAGAAACGATATGGACCTGCGACGAGGGGCTAAAAAGAGAGGTGAGGGAATGGAACCGCTGACTTTGATCCTTGCACTGGTCAGCTTGGTGCTTGGTATCATCACGGCTATTTTGAGGCGGTGAGTTTCGATATTTTGTATCGCTTCTTTCCTCGATTAGTCATGATGATGAGTTCCCAGTCGGAAAGGTCGTTCGGCGTGTCCACGGCGGCTTCAACCATAAAATAACTGCCGACAACACCCATACCCGGAATGTACTGGGGAAGCGGTACGGAATCGATGCGCATTCGATCAACAACATCTTCTCCGTTTTTTTCTTCCTAAGTGTATACACGTTGCGGCAAACAGTTGAAGTCATACACTTTATCTTGGTGCTTCAACAGTATCCGGCTGATAGAAAGTGCAGTATGAGAGCGGTTTTCGATACTCATCAAAAACCTGAAGCTTTTATGGTTAAACCGTATCGGACATGGGCTATATGATCTAAAAGCAATATGTATCTTAAATCGATTTTGAAGAATATCTTTTGTAAGGTTGTAAACTGACAGTAGAGCGCCGAGAATGGCGATCGCAAAGGTTATGTTTGAGTAAGTGAAAAATTCCGAGAAATCAACATTCATACAAAAATCTCCTTTTTTCTTCCATATTACCACAAGAAACGGAGATGTACAAGAAATATGACCTAACCCGCCCCGCAGCCTTGCCCCATGCCGCCCGGAACTTACCTCCCATGATTTCATTTTGTTTGCGCCGAAGTGATTGTTTTCTTGTCATTGAACGGGCGGCAGGTGGGAGGGCTGCGGGAAAGAGACCAAAGGAAAGGAGTAGAAAAATGGAACAGTATTACACACTGCAGGAAGTGATGGCGCGACTGAACATCTCGCGCGATACGATTATGGGGCTTATCAGAAAAGGGAAGATTCCCGGCACGATCAAGCTCAGCAATGTTTTCCGCATCCCGGAAAGCGGCATCCAGCGCTTTTTGGAAGCCCAGACCGTGCAGCCGCATAAGCCGTTCTACGTGCCGCGCCAACGCAAACAGACCAACAGCAAGACGCCGGGCACGGCGAACGCAGGTTGGGCGCCGCTGACCATGGACGTATTCAAGAAAGGGTGATTTTATATGATCTTCGTCAAGCTGCTCGGCTTTGCGATGCTGATCGGGACGGTCATGGGGTCCGTGCTCGGGCTCCAGATCGTTATTGACCGGCTCGTCGCCGCGCAGCGCAGGAAAAGAAAAGCCGCACGGTCGTGCGGGAATATCGTGAACATCAATGAGTACAGAAAAAGAAAGGAAAGAAACGCATGAACCTGTATCACAAAGTAGAAGCCGCCTTCGACGGCATGGCAGACGCGTTGAAAGCGGCGATGAACGTCGCGGATAACAGCGAAGAAACGGAACTGTACAGCGACCTCTCTATCGATATCGAGAGCTTGCGCGACGATGCCCAGAGTCTTTACGAAAAGCTCATTCAAAAGAAAAATGCCGCTTCGGCTGTTGCAGCAGTCGAAACGGCGAAAGAGTCGGATAAACACTCTGATTTGAGTATAGACAAAATTCTTGAGAATGTCAAGGGGTCTTACTTGATCGTAGAACTGTTTGACGGAAAAAAGCCGGTGGTACACAGTAAAACCAGAAATAAGCACGATGTAATAGAGATGTATTCTGCCGCTGTAGAGACCTTTATGGAGAAAGGTGCGGAAAATTTGGTGTTTCCAGAAGAGATGGTGGAAGCCCATAAAAAAGGTGTCAATCGCTCTCTTCTCAAAATGGCTGATAAAGTGCAGCAAATTCTTGAAGATATAGTCAAGGGGGAACGGAAATGAAACTGCTTAGTTTGAAACTGGAAAACTTTATGGGCGTGAAGACGTTTGACTTTGCGCCCCATGGGCAATCGGTGACGGTCCTCGGCGCGAATGACAGCGGAAAAAGCACGCTGGAAACTGCTTACTGGTGGCTGCTCACCGGCAAAAATGCCGATCAAAGCACGGATTTTGACGTTTATCCTTACGGGGCCCCGGAGGGCGTGGAAGCGTCCGTCATAGGAGAATTTGAAGATGATAACGGCGATACATTTACCTTGACCCGTACATATAAGCGCGAGTTTACCCGCCGTAAGGGCGACGCGGAAGCGGCATTTAAAGGCAACAAAACGTCGTATCTCATCAACGGCGTACCGGAGACGCAAACAAAATTTAAGGCTTTTGTCGCGGAACATATCGCGCCGGAAGACAAGCTGCTGGTGCTTGGAAAGCTCCACTATTTTGCCACAGGCATGAGGTGGGACGCACGCCGCGCGGTGCTGCTGGACGTTTTTGCCCCGCATTTGAGCGACGCGGACATCATCAAAGCGCATGAAGAGCTCGCCCCGCTCGGTGGGTGGATCGGCGCGATGACGACCGTGGACGATATGGCGCGCCAGGCAAAAGCCAAGCGCCGCGAATTAAATGCCGAGCTGAATGAGATCCCTGCCCGCATCGACGAAGCCGAGCGCAGCAAACCTGATCTGCCGCCGGAGAGCGAACGACCCAGCACAGCGGCGCTTATGAAAGAAAAAATGAAGCTTGTCAGTGAGCTGGAAGGATTGAAATCTAACGCGGATGCAGCGGCAATCCGTACGAGGATTGCCGAGCAGAAAGCTAAAGCCGCCGAAGCGAAGGCAGCATACATAAAAGACAGCACGTCCGGTAGCGCGACGATCTCCCGACAGGCGGAAACGCTCCGCGAACGTATCCGCCGCGCAGAAGAAAAGCAGATGCAGCTTGAGAGAGACTACAAGGCGAATGTCTCTTTGAAAGAGAGCTTTGAGAAGGAACTCAACGAGCTCAGAAAACGTGCGGTCGATAACCATAATGAGCAGTTTCCGACAGATCAAACAATCTGCCCGACCTGCGGACAGATCCTCCCAAAGGAACGCTTGGCGGATCTGAAGGCCGAATTTAACACGCGTAAAGCCCGGCGCGGCGATGAGATCACGAAAAAGGGGCTTGAACTGAAAGCTATATGCGCATCTACGGCGCAGCGCGTAAACGAGTTTGCGGCAGAGCTGAAGGACATAGAAATGCACTTGCAGTCCGACAACGAAATGCTCCGCAGTCTGACTGCAAGCATCGTTACACCGCCCGCATGGGAGACCACCGTCGATGCAATGGCATACGATACGGAGCTCCGAGAGTTGGAGGCGAGGCTGACAAAAGCCGAACAGACAACGGATGAAAGATACCTTGCAGTACAGAAACGCATGGACGAGCTGAATGCACAACTCGCTTCCGGAGATACCCGCGCCGCTGCCGAAACACAGATTAAAACGCTCGATAAGCGCATCGAGGAGCTGAAAGCGCACGAAACATATCTCGGGCGCCAACTCGTCGAAGCGGATCAGCGCATTACCTTGGCGGAACGCTTTGTGCAGCTTCAGGCGGCGGACATTGAAGACAAGATCAACGCAGCCTTTAAGCGTGTGCGTTGGGTTATGTTTGACCGACAGGTCAACGGCGGTATCGCACCGTGTTGCCGGGCAACGGTGCAGAGCAACAAAGAGGACGTTTATACCGCATACGAGAGCAATACAAATACCGCGCGGCAGTATAACGCCGGGTTGGACATCATCGCGGCGCTTTCCGAAGCGATGGGCTTACATTTACCGGTCTGGGTGGATAATGCGGAAAGCTGCACGAAATTGGAAAACATCAAAAATCAAACGATCCGCTTGCAGGTTGCGGCAGAACACAAAAAAATCAAAGTGGAGGCAGACAAATGAGCGAATATTTGAAAGATAACGAAACGATCACCGTGCCGGTAACCGGCAAACCCGTTTCAATCTGGAGCGGCGAGCTGAAGAATATCATTTACGCCATTGATGATAAAATCGTTCGCGCGTTGCGCACAGCGTTGGAAAATCGCACTGGGTTTGAAGTCAACGCGAAGATCACATTCGCGCCGACGCAGCACAACGGGCAGACCTTGTTTGCCGTAACCTACAAAACAAACCATAAATTTGACCCGATACAGGTCGAAGACAAAGCGGCTCTGAATGACTTTTTGCCGGTGGCGATCGATGAATACGGGCAGCTTGTCATCCCGGACGATGCAGAATATCAGACAATGCTTGACGACTAAAAGGAGAAACAACAAATGAACAACAATCTTGCAAAAATCGATCAGTTTAAAGGCGTGCTGAACAGTCAGACCATACGCGCCCAGTTGAAGAACAGTCTGAAGGACAAAGCGGGGCAGTTTATGAGCAGCATGATCGACCTGTATTCCGGCGAAACGGCGCTCCAGAATTGTGACCCGGAAAAGGTGGCGCTGGAATGTGTCAAAGCAGCCGCGCTTGACTTGCCGCTTGTAAAATCTCTCGGCTATGCGTATGTTGTGCCGTACAAAAATGTGCCGACATTTACGATCGGATACAAGGGCCTCATACAGCTTGCGCAGCGTACCGGACAGTATAAAGTCATCAATGCCGATGTGGTGTACGATGGCGAGCTTCGCGGTTTTGATAAGCTCTCCGGCATCCCGGATATTTCTGGCGAGCGTATCTCGGATACAATTGTCGGCTATTTTGCATACTTTAAGTTGCTCAATGGGCACGAGCACGTCTATTACATGAGCAAGCCGGATATGGAGGCTTACGCGGAGCACTACTCGCCGAGCTACAACAGCAAGTACAGCCCGTGGCAGACCGACTTTGACAAGATGGCAATGAAAACAGTCCTACGCCAGCTCATCAGCAAATGGGGCCCGACCTCTACGGAGATGCAGAGGGTCGAAGCACTCGACGATAAGGGAAAAACACCTGTGCAGGAGATGCAGGATAAAGCCAACAAAACCATGATCGACATCCAGGTCGACGAGAACACCGGCGAAGTGATGAACCCGGAGGCGTTGCCGGTACCCGAAGAATCCATGCCGGAAGAGGCACCGTTTGTGCCCGGTTTTTAATTGATCTCGGTCAAATGCCTGGCATCCGGCAGCGCAGGAAACAGCTACGCCGTGGACGATGGAAAAAGCGTCCTGCTGCTGGAGGCCGGCATCAGAAAAAGGACGATACTCGCGGGATATATGGACTTGCTTATGCGTGTGCAGGGGTGTCTTATTACACATGAGCACCAAGATCACACCAAAGCGGCGCTTGGCCTGCCGATGGCGGGCATTGATGTTTACGCGTCGGGAGGGACGTTTGCCGCGCTGAACGCCGAGAAAGACCGCCGAAACTACCGCTTACACAGTATCAAAGCGGGTGAGCAGTTTACACTCGGCACGTGGACGGTGCTGCCGTGGGAAGCGCAGCATGATGCTGCGGAGCCGCTGGGTTTCCTCCTGTACTCGAAAGAGACGAGGGACAAGCTGATCTTCGCGACAGATACTTACTTTATTCCGAATACATTTCGCGGACTGACCTATATCATGGTCGAATGCAATTACGACCGAACATTGTTAGACCGCAATATCAGCGCTGGGTCTGTGCCGGAGTCTCTCCGGCCGCGCCTTGTGCGCAGTCACTTTTCACTTGATAATGTCCGAACATTTCTTACCGCCAACGATCTTTCAACCGTGCAGCGTATTTACCTATTGCATGTATCAAATCGAAACGGCGACAAGGACGCATTCAGGCGCGACATCGAAGCCCTGACCGGCATACCGGTCACCGTATTTTAGAGGAGGTGAGCCGAACGGCCGGAAGACGTCCTAAAAAGGGGCTCGACTGGTTCAAGAAAGATGTCAGCTATTATGAGGATTTTAAGGTCATGGACCTTATCAATGAGTACGGCCCTTTAGGCAGCACGATATTTGATTGCATCCTTTGCATGATATATCGTGAGGGATATTACCTTGAGCTGCCGCTCGATAAACTGTGCCTCGCAGTCGTGAAGTCGATCGGCAGCAAATGGGTCAAAAAACACCAGGTGATGCAAGTCATCCAGTATTGTGCGGATATAGGCTTATTCGATAAAAGCCTCCTCGCGCGATCTGTGGTAACCTCTGCGGGACTCCAGCGTCGCTACGCCGATGTGACCTCGAGGAACAAGGTGGATAAATCCTTATATTGGTTGATCGACGATGACGGTCAGCTCTTAAAAACTGTACCCCAAAATGTTATTTCTGCTACAGAAAAGCGCATTTCTGCAACAGAAATCCCAATTTCTACCGCAGAAATGCAACAAGAGACAGAAGTAAGAAAGAAGAATAAGAGAGAGAGTCATAGAGCGGCTTGCGCCGCGACTCCCTCTTTGGCTGAAGTTAAGGCGTATTGTGAGGAAAAAGGTTTTACCGTTGACCCGGAGCGATTTTGGAATTATTACGAGACGTTAGGCTGGGAAATCAACGGACAACCGGTGCGAAGCTGGAGAGCTCTACTCGGTAACTGGAGTTTATCCGAGCGGTGGAAGCCTCCGAAGCACGAACCGTCTTATGATCTTAGTGAGTACGAGAAATATGATATCTTCGCGGCAGCGAAGGCGAAAGGTGAAGTATGAAAATCAAATTTATAATACCGGGCGAACCGCAGGGCAAAGCCCGGCCGCGTGTAGTGCGGATGAAATCTGGGCGCAGCATGAGCTACACGCCCGATAAAACCGTGGCGTATGAGGAGCTTGTGCGGCAACGCTTTTTAGCGGAGGCACAGGGTAGGCGCTTTACCGATGATGCACCGATCGATATAATCATCACGGCGTTTCTGGGCGTTCCGAAGAGCGCCAGCAAGCGAAAGCAAATGCTGATGACGAGTGGCGCACTTTTCCCGCTGAAAAAGCCGGACCTGGACAACGTGATGAAGATCGTGTGCGATGCCTTGAACGGCATTGCGTATAAAGATGACGTGCAGATCGTGAATGCGAAGATCTGTAAGCGATGGTCATCGGAGATGCCGAGCGTATGGGTGACGATCTGCAGCACCGAAAGAGAGGGTGAAAACGATGAACGTAAAGAAGTATGATCCAGATCCGGTAAAGCGGACAAGCACAGCAGCAAACGTAAGACATCGCCGCACAGGCTGCCGTGGTTGCATCTACCGGCGTGACAATACGTGCTGCTATTGCTTTGACACGGGACACCCGCGTGGATGCCCAGTGGAGCATTGCACGAGAAAAATATACAGGAGGTGAGCCTGTGGCGCAAGTAAATCCATGTGTGCAAAATTGCCCGCAGCGCTCGGTGAGCTGCCATAACGGGTGCCAGACGTACATGCGGTACAAGCTGATGCGGCTACTGATGAACAAGCAGCGCGCGAAAGTAATAGACGAGGTAGGCTTTCACCGCGACGTGCGGCAGGCTGTGAAAAGAAAACATGAAAGGAAGATCAGATATGACAACAGATGAACTCATCGAGGCGCTTGAGCGCATGAAATCGGAGACCGGCTCGCTGGCAGACTCCTTGTGCTGCCTCGGTTACGGGCATGAGCATAACTGCGGCGTGCATGGGTGCGCGGTTATTCGGGAGGCAATAAAAACCGCGCAGCTGTATCAAGCCGCGTACAAAGTGCTCGAGCGGCAGCGGGACTGTGACACATGCCACTACAACAATCCGTGCGGAATGGACGATTTGCGCTGTACGGTCTGCACGAGAGGGCAAAAATGGAGATGGGACAGAGGAGGCGTAGAATAGTGACTAAAATCATCTTGGTCGTGCTCGTAATCGCGGCGACGCTCACGGAGTGCATCGTGATGCGCAAGTCGCGGGAGTACGACGCAGCGGACAATATCGCCGGGCTTGAGCGATGTGTAAAAGCCATGGTGGTGCTTGGAGTGGTAGGCATTGCCGCAGCAGTGGCGTTTGTGGCGATGTGATTTTTGAGGAGATGCGATGACAAAAGAACTTTTGGAGCAATATCTGGATATTTGTGCGGAGATCGAGGAGCTGAAGGCGAAAGACAGCGCGGCGGTGAGCGACGTGGTGCAGGCGAGCGCGGACGAGTTCCCGTTCAACCTGCACAGCGTTACCGTGCGGGGCTTGCCGAACCCGAAACACGCAGAACGCATTCGGGAACTTGAAGTGCAAAAGGCGGAGATCGAAGCGTTTGTGAGCAGGCTTGCCTACCGCCCTCAGAAGCTCGCCCGATGTGTCATGAAGCACGGGACGAGGTGGAAGGTCATTATGCGTGAGATGGGCGGTTACAAGTCGCCAGAAGCGCTGCGAAAAGAATTTTCGAGAATTTTCAAAAAAATTTGAGATTTGTCCGCTTTGTCCGTTTTGTCCGCCTATAATGATAATTGAGGAAGTCTACAAGGAGCAACTATGACACACAAAGAAGCTGTTATTTTATCCGCTTACACCGGTTTTTTGCTGGTCCCCGATTTTAAGGACGTGCATCGCTTCTGCGAGAAGCTGCTCGGGCGCGCGATCTTCACGCACGAGTTTGCCGACCCGAAGTTTATGGGAAAGATCAGGACGAAGTGCGAGCCGCTCGTCGAGGAGATCATTCGGGATGCAACGTGATTTTCCTTTACAAGCCTTTGCAAAGCGCGTATAATTTGCACTATACGACCTCGGAGGTGCATTATGGCAAAGGGAAACAAAAAGCCGATTTTATTTATTTCTCATATCTCGGAAGAAAAAGAAGCCGCAAGCCTGCTGAAAGATTTCTTTGAGCACGCTTTCCTCGGCGCGATTGAGGTGTTCGTCTCCTCGAACGAAAAGAGCATCACCTACGGCGCGCGATGGCTGGACCGCATCACGAATGCGCTTCAAAGCTGCGACACTATGCTGGTCCTATGCAGTGCGAAATCCGTGCAGCGCCCGTGGATCAACTTTGAGACCGGCTTCGGCAGCGCGAGAGATGTTGAGGTCATCCCGGTCTGCTATGCCGGGCAGGACAAGGGGCAGCTTCCGGCGCCGCTTTCGTTCTACCAAGGACTGAATTTGCGCGATGCCGGTGTTCTGGAGCTTCTGTTGGAGCAGATTGCCGAGAAAATCAACATGCACTGTCCACAAGCAGACTGTGCAGCGCTGGCGGAGCGGATTGGGAAGATAGAAGAACGATACATGTTCTGGGATGCCTGCAATGCTGCATTTGATGGACTTGAAGCGTGTATGCCGGGTATTATGCAAACGCTGAAGCAGCTTCCGGTCGGCGGGACGTATGAATTTGAGGTCGAAGGCACAGAGGAGAATCAGATCTTCAAAAAGCTTCGAGAAGGGTTCTTCGCAGACGGCTCGATCTTAGCGCTTTCGGAAGCAGAGGGAATGACTATTTACGCCGATTACGAAGTTAGCAAAGATTATATCGTCACCGTGCAACAGCGTTTCATCGATGAAATCGCCGGGAACGAGGAATTCAAGTACAAGTAAGTAAACAACAAAGAGGCACCTGCGCATTTGCGTGGGTGCTTTTCTTATACCCGAAACCGAAAGGAGGGGTGCACGTGAAAAGAAAATACCGGGTATGTCCGAGGGGCTGCAAATGCGTTTGGGCGGAACAATCGGACGATGTACGCTTCTGTATGCTCTCTGTGTGCCCCTATACGGCGATTTCGGACGGTGCGAGGGTAATTTCACCTGTTAGGGATAAAAATGCAGCAGAGAGCCGCATAGACGGCTCGGGGAGCGGGTGATGCGATGAGCAGACCTGTGGGCAGACCTCCGAAATACAAGAGCGTGGAGGAGATCGAGCAGAAGATTGAGGCGTACTTCAAATCATGTGAGGGCGAACCGCTGAAAGATAGGGACGGCACGGTGCTGACGGATAAATACGGCGCGCCGATCATCGTCGGCAAAAGACCGCCGACCGTAACGGGCTTGGCACTTGCGCTGGGCTTTGCCAGTCGTCAGGCATTGCTGAATTATCAAGGCCGAAAGCAATTTAATGACACGATAACGCGGGCGAAAACTTACGTGGAGCAGTACGCCGAAGAACGGCTATTTGACCGGGAGGGCGTGCAGGGCGCGAAGTTCTCGCTCGTCAACAACTTTAAAGGGTGGAGCGAGAAGCCGGAGAGTGAAAGCGACGCCGAACTGCTCCAAAAGGCGGCGGAATTGCTGGGAGGTGTGGACAGTGTCATTTAGTCCGAAGCAGCAGGAGTTTTTGCAGAACTGTAATCACCGTTGGAACATCAAGACCGGCGCGACGCGTTCCGGCAAGACGTTTTTGGATTACACCGTGATCCCGAAGCGGATTTTAAAATGCCGCGGCGAGGGGCTCATTGTGCTGCTCGGCAACACCAAAGGCACGCTTGAGCGCAATATTCTGGAGCCGATGCGTGCGATCTGGTCGCCTGCGCTCGTCGGGCAAATCGGCAGCAACAACACCGTACAGATCTTCGGCAAGAAATGCCATGCGCTCGGCGCAGACAAAATTTCTCAGGTATCAAAATTACAGGGCGCGGCGTTTGAATACTGCTACGGTGACGAGATTACGACCTGGCACGAGGACGTTTTCCAGATGCTCAAGTCGCGCTTATCGTGCCCGAACAGCCATTTTGACGGGACATGCAACCCCGGAAATCCGCAGCACTGGTTCAAGAAATTCTTGGATTCCGATGCAGACATTTACCGGCAGGCGTACACGATCGACGACAACCCGTTTTTGGCGCCGGAGTTCGTCGAGAACCTCAAGCGCGAATATGCCGGCACGGTGTATTATAACCGCTTTATCCTGGGCGAGTGGGCAGCCGCCGAGGGCGTGATTTATCAGGACTTCGCAAACAGCGTGGCAAGCCGTGACGAGCGGTTCGTATGGAAAGGCAAGGAGCTGCCGTTGATGGCGGTGAATATCGGCGTGGACTTCGGCGGCAATGGGTCAAAGCACGCGTTTGTTGCGACCGGCATTTTATCGGGCTATTCCGGCGTTGTGCTTTTGGCATCGCGCCGCGTGGAGCCGAGCACGCCGCAGGCGCTTGAAAAGGCGTTCGTCGATTTCTGCGCGGCGGTATACCTTGCGTACAGGCGTATCGACCATATCTACTGCGACAGCGCCGAGCAAGTGCTCATTCGCGGTATGCAGATCGCTTTGCAGCGGTCGGAGCTTTCGTTTGCCGCTTCCAGAGTGGCGAATGCCGCAAAGACAGAAATCAACGATCGTATTCGCCTTGTGTCCGTTTTGATGGGCGCAGGGCGCTTTTGGTATTTGCCGGAGGCAGGTTCGGCGAGAGACGCTCTGGCGGCAGCGCTGTGGAGCACAAAGGACCCGACAAAAGACGAGCGGCTTGATGACGGCAGCACGGACATCGATACGTTGGATGCGCTCGAATACAGCATCGAGCGAGACTATAAGCGCTTTTTGAAAGCGAGGGGACACACATGAACATCGGAGCAGTGATCGAATACCTGAACAAAACATACGGGTACGATCTCAACAGCAGTTATTATACATACATTGCCGAGTGGCGCGACTGGTGGACAGGCTTTCACAGGCCGTTTCATCATTTTGTGGAGATGCGGCAGAATAAGCCGATCCACCGCGAGCTTTTCACGCTGCACATGGGCAAGAAGGTGTGCGAGGACTGGGCAAGCTTGCTGATGAACGACAAGACGCGCATCGACGCCGGTGAACAGAACCAGGTGTTTTTGCTCGGCAATGGTACGGAACGCGGGCTTTTTGATGAACTTGCATTTTGGCTGCGGGAAAATGAACTTATTGAACGCGCTTTTGCGACCGGCACGGGCGCGGCGGTGCTGCGATTTGAAAACATGCTGGTGCAGAGCGGCGCAGTACAGCCGGACGAGAACTGCCGCATTTGTGTGGATTATCTGACGGCGGAAAACATCGTGCCGCTGACGGTCACGCCACACAGCGTACAGGATGTGGCTTTCGCGACCGATACGGTCTACAACGGCAAAACGTACACGTATGTTTCTACGCACCGATTGATCGGCGGCGAATATGTAATCCGCAACGCGTACTTTTCGGAGGAAGCGGGCGAGCTGAAGCCGGCAGAACTGCCGGAAGGCATCGCACAGGAATACCATACCGGCAGCCGTACGCCGTTGTTTTCGCTCATCTCGCCGAATATCGTGAAGAATTTTTACGGAGGCGCGGGGCTCGGTGTATCGGTGCTCGCGAACGCGCTGGATCAACTCAAGGGCGTTGACCTGGCCTATAACAATTTCTGCCGGGATTTTAAGCTCGGCGGCAAAAAGGTGTTTTACGATCAGTCGCTCGTGCAGATGGACGAGAACGGGCACCCGGTCACGCCGGACGACATCATGCAGTCGTTGTTCTTTCAACTCGGCGACGGCTGCGACCTCGGGGATAATCACCCGATTACGGAATACAACCCGTCTTTGCGCGTGGAAGAAAACATCGCGGGCATACAGGCGGCACTCGATTATCTTTCGCTTCGCGTCGGCTTCGGTACGAAGCACTATCAGTTCAACAGCTCATCTATTGTGACGGCGACGCAGTACAACGGCGACAAGCAGGACCTTGTGCAGAACGCCGCAAAGCACAGTATCGCCGTAGGGCAGCACGTGCAGGCGCTTGTGCGGGCGCTCTTGTGGGCGGGCAAATATGTGCTGGGCGCAGACGTAGACCCGGAAGCGCCGGTAACAGTCGATTTTGACGACAGCTACATTGTGGATAAAGAGACGCAAAAGGAGCAGTTTAGGCAGTTTGTAATCGCCGGCAAAGTGCCGCTGTGGTATTACCTCACGCGCTTTGAGGACATGGAGGAGGGCGAAGCGAAGGCGATTGCGAACGAGAGCGCACGTGCGCTCGGTGATCCGTATGCTGACGCCTGATTATCTCGAACACTGCGCCGATGCGGTGATTCTGCTGTATCAGCGGCTCGACGAAGCCATAGCGCGGGACATTGCCCGCAGGCTCATGAAAATGGGCGAAGTCACGGACACGGCACGCTGGCAGGCGGAGCAGTTACAGCACGCAGGGCGTCTCTATGACGAGGTGATCGCCGAAGTCGCGCGGTACAGCGGCATGACACAAGAAGCCGTGCGCAAGGCGTTTGAGGACGCGGGTGTGAAAAGCATGGACGCGGAGATCGAGCAGTATTTGCAGGCGGGCATAAACGTGCCGCCGATACGTCAGAACGAGCGTGCCTGGAACATCTTGCAGGCCGCGCTCAAGAAGACAGGCGGCGAGCTTTTGAACCTTACGATGACAACGGCGCTTGAAACGCAGCAGCGGTTCATTTCTGCATGTACGCTCGCCGAAATGCAGGTTACGGGCGGCTTTTTGAGTTATCAAGAAGCTGTACGGCGGGCAATACGCGATGCAGCGGGGGAAGGCACTTCCGTACTTTATCCCTCCGGGCATGTCGATAAGCTCGACGTTGCCGTACGGCGTGCGGTCGTGACCGGCGTCAACCAGACGTGCGGGAAGATCACCGAATCGCTTGCCGATGAATTTGAATGTGACCTCATGGAGATTACCACGCACGCAGGCGCAAGACCTTCGCATGCCGTTTGGCAGGGACAGATTGTCTCCCGTTCCGGGCGGCGCGGGTATTTGTCGCTTTCGGACATCGGCTACGGCACGGGCGCGGGCTTTCAAGGGTGGAACTGCCGTCATAGCTGGAATCCGTTTTTTGAGGGCATCTCGAAGCGCTCCTACACAAAAGAAGACATCGAAGCGCTGAACGCCAAAGACGTGCCGTATAACGGCGGCATGTACACGGAATACGAGATCAGCCAGATGCAGCGGCGCATGGAACGCGAGATCCGCGCCACACGCCGCGAGCTTGCGGGACTGGACGAAGCGGCAAAGTTTTCAGCAGGCAAGCAGAAAGCCGACCTGCAAAGCGATTTTGCGCAGAGTTCCGTGAAGCTCAAGCGGCAGGAAGCGAAGCTGCGGGACTTCACCCGGCAGACCGACCGCCGTGCAGATACCTCCCGCGTGCAGGTGATGGGCTTCGGGCGCAGCGTGAGCCAGAAGGCAGTTTGGGAGAATAAAAAAGAGAAACCCATATTTGACTTACTTTCTGCTCATGGTGTAAAATATAAGCAGAGAATCAACCGTAAAGAGATCATTGTTGATGCAGGAAAGCCTAAAATAGTCGGTATGCGTGTTCATGCGGCCGAAAATCTTACAACCAAAGCTGACCGCGCTCAAATGTCGCTTGAGCAGGCACAGCTTTTCGTGAACAATGCGAAACTGACGCTGTATCAAGACGATAAGTTTACAATGAAGTTTTTGGCCGAAGACGGATATGCAGTTCTTAATTTTGACTATGAGTTGGTAACAGCTGTACCGCAGAAATGGCGTAAGAAATACGATCAATATTTGGAGGAGATGAAAACATGAGACATCCAGACGACAAACATCCGTGTCCGTTACTGAAACGCGACGTCCTTTGGGGCGAATGTTGGGTCATTCAGGACATCCGCGACGACAACACCGATATGGAATTTGCCCCGGAGCCTTTTGAACGCTCCACCGCAAATAAAGTCTGTGAAAAATGTCGGTGGTATAGGGTGGACGAAGAAGCATCACAATAATTTTACACTGTTGATAAAGCAGCTTAGCGCTTAGGCGCCGGGCTGCTTTTTTCATACCCAAAATTACCGCCTGCCCGGCGGAAAAGAAGCGGGGCGGCCGCAGAACGGGGACTGGCCCGAGAAAAAGGACGCGGCAGAAGAAAGGAAAAACTATGGCACTTGAATGGCTGAAAGGTATTCTCGGCGACAAATACACCGAGGACATCGACAAGCAGGTCTCCGCAGAGATCGGCAAAGCATTCGTTTCTAAGGCGGATTTCAACACCAAAAACACAGAGCTGAAGAATGCGAAGGACGCTTTATCCGATGCGAACAAGACGATCGAAGGCTTTAAGTCTATGGACGTTGACGCGATCAAAAAGTCCGCCGATGAATGGAAGCAGAAAGCCGAAAAAGCAGAGAAAGAAGCTGCGGAGCAGATTGCACAGCTCAGATTTGACGCGCGTCTCGATAACGCGATCCTCTCCCGGCACGGCAGGAGCACGAAAGGCATCAAGGCGATGCTGGACGTGGAAGCCCTCCAAAAAAGCCAGAACCAGGACAGCGACATTGCCGCAGCGCTGGAGACCCTGCAGAAAGAAAGCGGCTACATGTTCGAGACTTCCGCTGCTGGCAGTTCGAACACAAACAACGGTACACAGGGCGGCATCCGTCTGAACAGCGGCACACAGCACGCCGGCGGCGGAATGCCCGACTACAATGCTATGAGCGACGCGGAATATTATGCCGCTGTGCTCAAAGATAACAAATAACAGGAGGTCATTATGGCAAATCAGTTTTTAACCATCAAAGAGGTCGCACGCCAGGCGCTGCCGCGTCTGATCGAAAACCTCGTATTCCCGAACCTTGTATACAGGGACTATTCCGACACGTTCCAGAAGCGCGGCGACGAAATTCAGATCCGCAAGCCCGCAAAGCTGGAAGCAAAGGAGTTTGACGCAGCAAAGGGCGTTGAGATGCAGGACATCGACGACAGCCAGACCGTAACGGTCAAGCTCGACAAGATTGCGACGGTAGACGTGGAAATCTCCGCGCTGGAGGGTGCGCTGAACATCGACAACCTCAACCGCCAGTTTATCGAGCCTGCGGCTGTCGCGCTCGCCCAGAAGATCAACAGCGATGGCCTTGCACTTTACAAGGACATTCCGTATGTCTGCGGCACGCCGGGCACCACGCCGAGCAAGCTTGAGGACATCACCGCCGTGCGCAAGGTACTCAATGCTAACAAGGTACCGACGAGCGGCAGACGTGCCGTGTGGGACGTGGAAGCGGATGCAGCGTTCACAACGATTCCGGCGATTGTCAACGCGGAAAAGTCCGGCAGCACAGCAGCGCTGCGTGAGGGCTCCATCGGCAGACTGTTCGGTCTCGACAACTACATGTCGCAGGCGGTCAAGCATCACACTGCCGGTACGCTTTCCGCCGCCGTCAAGCCGAAGGAAGCCACAAAGGCAGGTGCAACACAGCTCACCCTCGCGGCGACTGCCGTGACCGGCGCGCTCAAGAAGGGCGATATTCTGACGATCCTCGGCGACACGTATGTGGTCACGGTGGATGCTGCGGCAGCCTCGAACGAGATCACAGTGCCGATCTATCCGGCACTCAAAAAGGATGTTACGACCGCGACGAACGTGACGGTCGCAGGCAACCACACCGCAAACCTGGCATTCGTTGCCCCGGCATTCGCGTTTGTCACCCGTCCGCTCGTTACGCCCGCCGGTGTGGACTGCTATACCACGAGCTACAATGGCATTTCCCTGCGCGTTACAAAGGGCTATGACATGAAGTATAAGCGCGAGATGCTCTCCATGGACGTGCTGTACGCGTACAAGACGATCTACCCGGAGCTCGCCGTGCGTGCGATGGGTTGACATGTGGACGGTCGGTTTTGAGTTCTACCGCAGCACATACGGCGGTGCGATGGAAGCGGAGAACTTCCCGCAGACGATGCGTGCGGCGTGCGCATATATCGACACGCTGACGTTCGGCAGGCTGCGCGGTGCGGAAGAAATTCCCGATGACGTGCAGCTTGCGGCTTGTGCTGTGGCGGACGTATACGCCGCGGAACAAAGCGCACGCCGGGAGCAGATGCAGCGGGCGGGCGTGAAGTCGTTCACGACGGACGGGTACAGCGAAACGCTCGGCGACGCCGCACAGCTCGCGAAAGACTTTGCGCAGCACCGTATGGACGTGGCTGAAATTTACCTGCCGCGTGCGCACCCGCTGCGCTACGCCGGTATTCGGTAGGAGGGCAGCATGCAGCTTTGTAAGGAACAGCTCACGTATTTCGTGCTCGATGAGCGCGACCGCGTTGAAAAAGCCATTCCGCTTTTCGGCTCCTGGTACAGCAAAAGCACTTCGGAGCTGACGGATAAGGGCATGACGTTCGCGCAGGTCACGGAGTGCCGCATCCCCGCGGAATACGCGCCGCAGGGCTTTGCACCAAAAGAAAACGACATGCTGCTGCGCGGCACGTTTGACGGAGACCCGCCGGCGGCTGCACTGCTCAAGCACCGATACCACGCGGTGACGGTGAAAGCGGTGCGGGATAACCGCCGAACCGTGATGGCGCCGCACTGGCATATCTTTGCGGTTTGAAAGGCGGTGTATATGGCAGTCAGCATTGAACTGAAGCTTGACCCGCTTGTAAAAATGGAAGCGAAACGCCATTTGAACGACACGGGCAGAAAGAAGGTCGCAAGCGAAGTGAAACGCCTTTGTGACCCGTATGTGCCGTTTGACACCGGCATGCTGAAAAACACCGCGCAGGTGCTCACGGACGGCGTATTGTACGTGCAGCCATACGCGGCGGTGCAGTATTACACCAACGCCGGCAGCGGCAGGCAGGGGCTTACAAAGCAGAATGCGCACAACTACAAATGCCTGCGCGGCGCCTACTGGGACAAGCGCATGATGGCGGATAAGGGCGACGCGCTCAATAAGAGCATCGCTTCGTTCTGCGGCGGAAAGGCGGGAAAATGAGCATATCGGTTTTGGCGGGCATCCGGGAGTATCTTTCCGGGTGTCCTCTTTTTGATAACGGCTTGATACGCGTGAATTACCTCGAGGGCGAACCGATCGCGTATACGGTCGATGAAGTCCCCGCAGAGCCCGTTGTGCGGCAGTACACGGACGGCAGCAGCCTGCGGCAGGCAGAATTCGTCATCGCATCAAGCGAGTATTACAGCCGGGATGAAATCGAAAACCTCAAGGTGAGCGGCTTTTACGAGCAGCTTGCCGACTGGCTGGAGATGCAGAGCGAAAGCGGTGTTTTGCCCGAGCTGCCGCGCGGGTGTACGGCACAGAAAATAGAAGTTTTGACAAACGGTTACTGTATCAGCGCGGACATGCAGCAGAAGGTCCAGCGGTACCAGATACAGTGCCGTTTGCTCTATTTAAAAGAATTTTGAAAGGAATGATTTGAATTATGGCAGATACCAGAACTTTGGTACCCAGAAGCCAAAAGGTGCTCTTTTACGGCGTTCCGGCAGCGTCCGGCGATACAACTACTTACCACCGTATGAAGGGCTTTACGGACGTATCTACATCCAAAAACGCGAAGGAGTATACCCGTCAGTATGTAGACGAGCTTTTTGAGCAGACGGACGTCACCGGCTATTCGCCGTCCACATCTTACGGTTTCGACCAGTACGCGGGCGACCCGGTACATGCGGACATTGTGAAGATCACAGACGATGAGCTGATCGGCAGCAACGCCGTGCGCTCTCTGATCCTTGTAGACCTCTCCGCAACGGGTGCCACGGCAACGACCGCACCCGCCATGAAGCGCGATTATGCCGTCATCCCGGATTCCGAAGGCGGCAGCATGGACGCATATACCTACACGGGCAATTTCCGCTCGAAGGGTGAGAAAGTCACCGGCACGGCTACCACGGACGACGACTGGCAGACCATTACGTTTGCATAAGGAGGCGCAGCATGTACAAGTTCAAAATCGAAAATACCGAGTTCGAATACAACTTCGCGGACGCCGATGCTGTGGAATGCTTTGAAAAAGCGATGCTCATGCTCGGTGAGCAGATGCAGAACGTGCCGAAGGAAAAGAGCGGCAGCGAGCAGATCCGCTACGTGTGCAAATCTGTTTTCGCGGTGCTGGACATGATTTTCGGCGACGGCACGGCGAAGAAGATCTTCGGCGCGACTTGCGATATGATGCGCTGCATGAATGCGGTGGATGCGCTCGTGACCGCGAGATATGAGGCGGACGCGCAGCTCAGCGAGCAGATGCGCGCTCTGAACGGCAAAAGCTATATCAAATGACCTCGTGGCAGACATTGCCCGAAAGCATCATGGTGGACGGCACGGAGATCCCGATCAACGCGGATTTCCGTGCCTCTGCTGCTTTTGAGGAGCTGATGCAGGACCCAACGTGCACCGACGAACAGCGTGTTGCGGAGATGCTGGACCTGTATTTTACCTCGCAGACTATGCCGATGCTGCAAACGCTGGTACTGGAAGGCAAAGCACAGGCACTTTTTGAAGCAATCTTGTGGTTTTACCGCTGCGGCAAAGCGCCGAAAGAAGATCACGTAGCGAGCAAAAACGAGCCGCTCCCGTATTCCTTTGCCGCCGATGAACAGCGCATTTACGCGTCGTTTCGGGAGCAGTACGCGCTTGATCTGTACGACGTGCCGTTTCTGCACTGGTGGAAGTTTTCCTCCATGTTCGCAGCACTCGGAGAGAACACCGAAATGGCACGCGTGATGCACATTCGCACGGCGAAGTTTGAAAACGGCATGAGCGCCAAAGACCGTGCGGCACTGCGCAGGGCGAAGCGTGCGTATGCGCTGCCGGATCTGCGCACCGACGCACAGCGCGACGATGATTTTGCCGCTGCATTTGCTTCGGCGTTTTAGGAGGTGACGGTTTGGCATCTGACGGTTCTATCAAAATATTGACCGACCTTGACACCTCGGGATTTGAAAAGGGTATCAACAAACTTTCGGGCTTAGCGCCTAAGGGGTTAGGTACGGTTTTGAAATCGGTCGCGGCAGTCTCCGGCGCGCTGGGTGCTGCGAGCGGGTTTGCCGTAAAGGTCGGCTCGGACTTTGAAGCCGGTATGAGCGAGGTCGCCGCCATATCCGGCGCTACGGGCAAGGATTTGGAAGCCCTCACCGCGAAAGCAAAAGAGATGGGCGCGACCACAAAATTCAGTGCGACGGAGTCCGCCGAAGCGCTGAAATATATGGCAATGGCGGGCTGGGACACCGACAAAATGCTCTCGGGCTTGCCGGGTGCCATGAACCTTGCGGCGGCATCGGGTGAAAATCTCGGCACGGTATCGGACATCGTGACGGACGCCATGACGGCGTTCGGGCTTTCCGCAGACAAAGCCGGACACTTTGCGGACGTGCTGGCGCAGGCTTCGAGCAAATCGAATACCAACGTCGGCATGATGGGCGAAACATTTAAATACGTCGCGCCTGTTGCCGGTGCACTCGGGTACAGCGTGGAAGACGCCGCCGTTGCGATCGGCCTGATGGCGAACAGCGGCATCAAGAGCAGCCAGGCGGGCACAGCTTTGCGGCAGACGCTCACGCGCCTTGCAAAGCCGACCGACGAAGTGGAAGCCGCGATGGAAGACCTCGGCATATCGCTGACGGATAGTGAGGGCACCATGAAGTCCCTCGGCGAAGTCATACTCGATATGCGCAAAGGCTTCAAAAATCTCACGAAAGACCAGCAGGCGCAGTATGCGGCTTCTATCGCCGGGCAGGAAGGCATGTCCGGCCTGCTTGCAATCGTCAATGCAAGCGATGAAGATTTCAACACACTGACCGAAGCCATACAGAATTCCGACGGTGCGGCGCAGTCTATGGCAGACACCATGCAGGACAACCTCAAGGGCGCCGTGACCATCGCGAAATCCGCGCTGGAGGGGCTGGGCATTACGGTGTATGAAGAAATCAGTACGCCGATGAAAAACGCTGTGGAGACCGCTACGGAGTACACAGGGCAGTTACAGCGAGCTTTTGAAGCTAAAGGGATTGAAGGTGCTGTATCGACACTGGGTACAGTGCTCGCGAGTGCGGCGACAAAGGTAGCGCAGGCAGCGCCGAAAATGGTGGATGCCGGTGCAAACATGATCGTATCGTTTGTGCAGGGAATATCCAAAAATGCCCGTAAACTCTCTACGGCTGCCGTGAACGTAGGTAAATCTATCGTCAACGCATTGCTGAAATTTGTACCGGAAGCCGGAAAGGCAGGCTTGAAACTCATCACGGCGTTTGCAAAACAACTCGTGGGGTACAAGCTCGGCAAAGAAATCGATTCACTTGGCAGCACGATCATAAAAAGCTTTTCGGACATTTCGCGGTCTGTGAGCAATGCTATTGGGAAAATCACGCCGATCATTGAAAAAATGGCATCTGCTGCCATTAAAGCAGCGGAAGGCGGCATAGAAGTGCTGGCAAATATGATCGAATTCCTTTGCAACCATATTGACGTTGTTTTACCGTTAGTTTCTGCGGCTGCAACCGCCTTTGCAGCACTCTCCATTGCAAAGAACGCCGCAACATGGATACAAGGCGCTACGACGGCATTTCAAGGGCTAACAGCGGCGATGTCGCTTAATCCGTTTACGCTTGCGGTCGCCGGCGCTGCCGCTTTAGTGGCTATCCTTGTGACAGTAGTCGCTATGCAGGAGGATACTGTTACCTCTGCGGAGCGTTTAGCCGAATCGCAGGAAAATCTTGCGGAAAGCTGTCAGGGGGTACTTGATCAGTACGGTGCTTGGTCGGATGCAGTAAAAGCCGCAGACGGCTCGCTGGACGCCTTAACGTCCACAATGGGCATTGCAAAGGACAAGCAGCAGGAGCTCGCTGCCGAAATGGATGCTGTGCAAGCGCAGATCACAGCGATTATGAAAACGGCATCAGACGAGCGTCGAGGCTATACGGAGGCTGAAATCCAGACGCTGCAAGATCTGTTTGCACAGATGAGGTCACTATCCGAGCAGGAGCTCGCGATACAGCAGTCTTATCAAGATGCCGTCCTGACGCAGGCGAGCAATTTGCTCGACGCAGAGAATATGACCGCCGAATCATACACGGAATACGCTGCACGTATTGCAGCACAAGCCGAGACGACACGCGACGCAGTTATTAACAGTGCAAGCGACAAATATACACAAGCCATCGCCTACGCCGAACAAGAACGCGAAGCGGTTTTAAATTCCGAGGCAGGTAAAAACGAGGAACAAAAAGCGCTGGCCGAGCAGGCGTATCAGGATGCAATAAACACGGCTGCAAAGGAATATCAAGCGGCTGTGGACGCAGCAAACGCTAAATGCAACGACACCAGTGAGATCATCGCACAGGGATATGCCAAAAACGCAGACCTCGCACATGCGTGGTCAGAAGAACAGGCAATGATTGCCGCGGAAGAAACCGCCAATGCCAATGCCTACAAACAGGAGCTTATAGACGTTTACCAAAGCTATGTCGATGAGATGAAGCAAAAAGGTGCAGACGAATATACTGCACGCGATAATTTGCAGAAGGAACTCAATGACATTAACGAAAGATACACCGCAAAAGAAGCGAGTACCAATAACCGCCGAGCGGCAAATCTGGATGAAGCCACGCAAAAGCAAATCGCTACATTGCTTGAGATGGTGGCAGAATCGGGCAGCGCTTACGATGATTTGGATTCGACGACGCAACAAATGGTCGATGGTTTTATGGAAAACATCGATCGCCTTTCGCCGGAAACAAAGGAAAGCCTCAACGATACGCTCAAAGGTATGGGCATGACGATTGACAGCAACGGCAAGCTTTTGTACACCAGCGGCGAAAAGTCTGGGCAAGAGGTTATTAAAGGTTGGAAAAGTAAAATTCCAACTATGCAGTCGGCTGCCGATGAAGCAATCAAAGAGATCGATTCTCGTATGAAATCCGGGAAAGTATCGGCACCGAGTATGGGCAATATCGGTAACGCTTACAATGCGGCAGCAAATGCTCGAGCCCAAATCCAGTCGTATCTCAACAATAATCCTGTTTATGCCACTGTCCGCACCTCTCATGCGGCGGGCGGGTACTGGGCGCGGGGCGGCGTTACGAAGTATGCGCGCGGCGGTATGACGCCGGAGATCCACAAGCACGCAGCGGGCGTATTCACAAAGCGCACACGGCTGTGGGACCCGGTGACGGGCATCAACGAATATGGCGAAGCCGGACACGAAGCGCTGCTGCCGCTCAAAACCTCGGTGTATGACGAGATTGCGAAAGGTATCGTGCGGCAGCTCAGCCCGGCGAAGCTTTCCGGCATTGTGGACATGCTGCGCAGCGCCGTACGTGAACGCAATGAGACCGTTACCGTGCAGGTGCAGGAGCGGCGCGACCTTCGCGCGGCGGAGAAAGCGACACTGCACGAGGAAGACAGCGGCGTTGAAGAACTGCGCGAGGAAGCAGCCGTGCTCGGCAGCCGCATGGAGCAGGTCTTGACGTTGTTGAAAGAATTGCTCGGTACGTCGAAAAGCGGAGCAAATGCACTGCTGCAAGCGCTGCTCGGTATGCGCATCGACCTTGACGGCGAAGCGGTCGGCAGGCTGATTGCGCCGGAGATCAACGAACGGCTGAACGACTTATACGAACTGGAAGAAAGGGGGCGCTTTTAAATGTGGGGACTGACGATCAACGACAAGCACACGTTCGACGATTTCGGGCTTTGCTGTCTGAGCTGCACACTGGATCCGCCGGAGCCGCGGCTTTACACCATCGATATTCCCGGTGCTGACGGTGTGCTGGATGCGACCGCCGCACGCGGGCGTGTGACCTACAAAAACCGCACGCTGACAGCGGAATTTGACTGCGTATATAAAAGCCGCACATCATACGATGCAGCTTGCGCGGCACTGAACACGGCGCACCACGGAAGGCTTGTGGAGCTTCTCACGGACAGCGACCCCGAGCATGTGCTCACGGGACGTGCTGCGTGGGAGCATACTGTAGACGGCCTTGCCGCCACGCACACGCTGACGGTCGATTGCCAGCCGTACCGCATGGCGCTGTTTCCAACGGAAAAAACGTATGTCTTGACCGGCGAAGAGCTGCCCATAGCGCTTTTGAACGCACAGAAAGCCGTGATTCCGGAATTTGTGACGGACGCAGCCGGCATGACCGTGAAAACAGCGTCCGGCACGCAGTATACCATCATGAAGACCGGAGGCTATACCATCCCGGAGATTTATCTCAGCGAGGGCGTGAACACCTTTACGCTGAACGGCACGGGCACGATGACGATTCGTTACCGCGAGGGGGTGCTGTGATATGTACCGCATCACCTGTGACGGTATAACGCTGTATGAGCCCGATAACCCCGTTCTGCAGCTCATCTCCGGCACGCTCAAGACCGGGCAGAACATTGCCGGCACGCTGGCGTTTGTACTGGCGCCGACGCACCCGTATTTGTCCCGCATCAAAGCGCGCAGCAGCGTTATTTCGGTGTACAGGGACGGGGCGTTATATTTCCGCGGTTCACCGCTCAACGTGACGGAGAACGACACGGGGCTTGTGACGGTCACAGCAGAGGGGGCGCTGGCATGGCTCGGAGACTCCGTGCAGCCGTTTGCCGAATACCACAACATGACGGTGCGCACATATCTTGAAACGTTGGTTCAGAACCATAATGTGGCTGTGCAAGACGACGCGTACAAACAGTTTACGGTCGGCGAAGTGACCGTGACGGACAGCAACGACAGTTTATATCGACACTCGAATTTTGAACACACCAAAGACGCGATCACCGAGAAGCTGACAAAGCGTCTCGGCGGCATTTTGCGGGTGCGCTGGAAGAACAGCGTGCAGTATCTCGACTACCTTGCCGAATACAAGCACGTGAACGGGCAGGGCATCAAGTTCGGGCAGAACCTTTTGACGTATGCCCGCAGCGTGCCGACCGCGAACCTCGCAACGGCGATCATCCCGCTTGGCTGCAAGCTGACGGACGCAGACGGCAACGAGACGGACGAGCGCCTGCAAATCGACAACGGTGGTAAAAATTACGTGTGGGACGAAAAAGCTGTGCAGGAATTCGGCTGGATCTTCGACACGATCATCTGCGACGATGTGACACTGAAAGAAAATCTCATCAAGCGCGGCTATTCGGAGCTTGAAGCCCGCAAGGTGCTGCCGACGACCATCAAGCTGACCGCCGTCGATTTCGGTGCGCTCGGCGGCAATTATGAGCGCATCACCGTCGGCGACCTGCTGCCCATCGTGAGCGCCCCGCATAACCTCGACACCTACATGACCGTCGCCGAGATGACGGAGAACCTTGTGGACCCGGGCAAAAGCACGGTGACGCTGAACAGGACGTATAAAACGGTGACGAGCGGCATCGCGAGCGTCAAAAAAGAGCTTGGGCAAGAGTTTGACCTTGTGAAAAGCGATATGCAGAAGCGCACAGACAAAGTGCGGCAGGAGCTCACCGATTACAAAGTCGACGCGCGGAAGGACATGGACAGCATCACGGCATCGGTGACGGAGACCAGGACGGAGCTGACCACGACAACTGAAAACGTGTATGACGCGCTCGGGCGTTTACAAGATACCGCAGTCTCTACGGAAGAGCTCGAAAGCGTTAAACAACTGCTCATCACCCAATGGAGCGACCAGCTCGAATACCGCTTTACGCAGGTGACAAACCTCATTGACAGCACCAACGGCACGATAGCGGAAAATCAGCGGCTTTTAGAGCAGTATATCCGCTTTGAGGGGGCGCGAATTACTCTCGGCCGCAGCGACAGCGCCATACAGGCGGTGCTCTCCAACGACCGGCTCGAGTTTGTTGAAAACGGTCAAACCGTCGCGTATATCTCCAATCGTATGCTTTATATCACGGATGCGCATATCACGGGCAGCTTGTCTTTCGGCAACGCCGACACGGGCTTGTATATGTGGCGGTACAACGCGGAGGCCGACACGTTTGATCTTGAGTTTGAGGGGGACGACTGATGGGCAAAAACAGCTATAAAGCCCAGCTTAACTATTACGACAGTAAGTGGGGATGGAAAAGCGAGGGCACCGCCTCGCAGGGCCAGTGGGACGGCACAGGTGTGCGCACCGGCGTACTGTACTTTCCGGGCCTTGCAGCGCTCAAGGGCAAGATCATCAACAGCGTAAAGCTTGCCGCGACGACCGGACAGACGGGCTACGGCACAGCGACCACCAAAACGGTATACATCTACAACTCCGCCGCGCAGGGCGGCATTAAAACCTCGCTCAACGCAGGGCACCGCACAGGCAATGCGCTTGGCAGCTGTAAAGCGCCCATGTGGGATAATACCAAAACGTTTGATGTTGCTTTCATGGCGGCATCTATCGCCGCCGGGTACGATACGTACTGCATCTACAATGGCAGCTCTTACACGGATTATCTCAAATGGACGGCTGTAACGCTTGAGGTGGATTGGCAAGAGCCCGCAACACAGCCGAGTTTAAGTGCTACAACCGTAGAGATGGGCAAGAGCGTGACGATCAACACGCCTGCGGTAAACAGTGCCTACAGGCACACACTGCGCTACGCGTTCGGCGGCGCATCCGGAACGATTGCCACGGGCATTGCAAGCAGCGTGAGCTGGACGCCGCCGGTGTCGCTCGCAAATCAAATACCGTCCGCCACGGCGGGCAGCGGTACAATCTATTGCGATACATATTCCGGCAGTACGCTCCTCGGCACGAAGTCCGTAAGCATCACGCTCACCGTCCCCGGCAGCGTAGTTCCGTCGGCGGGCACGCTCTCGGCAGCGCTCGCCGAAGACACGAGCGGCACGGGTCTATACGTCAAGGGCATGGGCAAAGCAAAGCTGACGCTTTCCGGAGCATCCGGCGCATACGGCAGCAGCATCACCTCGTACACGATTACCGGCGGCGGATGGACGGCCACAAACGGCGCGCTTACGACCGGCACGTTGGCATCGGCGGGCAACATCACATTCACGGCCACGGTAACGGATTCGCGCGGACGAAAAGCGAGCACTACGCGCGCGATCAACGTCATAGACTACACAAAGCCCGGCGTAGCGGTGTGTGACGTGTACCGCTGCGATGCAGACGGCAACCGCAAAAAGGCAGGCACATATTTTGCCGTGAAGATCAACGCGAGTTACAGCGCAATCACCGGCAACACCTTGAGCATTACAGCTCGATACAAAAAGCAGTCCGAGAGCAGTTACAGCACCGCGGCGAACGTTACCAACAACGGCAAAACCGTGCTCGGCGGCGGAAATATAGGCGCGTCCACCACCTACGACGTGCTCGTGACGGTGGCGGACAAGTATAACAGCTTACTTATCCAGCGTACTCTGTCTACAAAAAGTGTGCTGCAATCCTTCAAACGCAGCGCAGGGGCGGCCATCGGCAAAGTGGCCGAGCTCGCGAACTGGCTGGACGTGGCGTGGAATACGCGGATTCGGGGCACGGTGCAAGCCGATAGTTATACTCCCGTAAATCGTGATGATGCGTCATCTAATCCAATCGTGTTTGTGCCGCGTGTTACCTATGGCACACTGGGACTTACTGGATCAAGCGGCTCCGAATACTTTAAGCAGTGGCTTATTTGGGTGTGCAAAGCCTATCCGAATAAATATATGCTATTGTGTATCGGCACGCAGCATCCTAATTCGGTCGGCATTGTGCTTTGCCACATCTACAATACGTCAGCAGTAAATGCGACCGGGCTGCCCGAGTATGCGACGGGCAAATATTTTGCACTGGGCGGCGGCGAAAGAGCTTTCGGCACCGTAGATTATAATTTTTATTTAAAATAAAGGAGCAAAAAAATGAACAAAGCAACTGTACTTAAATCCGTAACGGCAGTCGTTGGGGCGGGGGTCGCGGCATACTGCGGGCAGCTGGCCGCGCCGGTGCTCGTGCTGCTGTGCATGATGGTGATCGATTACGTCACCGGCATGGTCAAAGCCTACATGACGGCGCAGCTTAGCTCGCGCATCGGCGTGAAAGGTATTCTCAAAAAGCTTTGCTATATGGCCATGGTCGCCGTAGGCGCAGGCGTGGATTATCTGCTGCGCGGCGCCCTGGTACAGGCGGGCATCAACCTGCACATCGAGCTTTTCTGCGGTCTGCTGGTCGCAATCTGGCTCATCATCAACGAGCTCATTTCCGTCATGGAAAATCTCGCCGCCATCGGCGTGCCGGGGTTTCCGCGGCTGTCTAAACTGTTGGAGAGATTGAAGAACACCGTAAGTAAAGAAGAGGAGGAAAAATAATGGTACCGATTAGAGAAAACTTACTTAGCCCGAGCAAATATGATTTGAAAGTACCCGTAGAATCATGCGCAAAAGACATGAAGTACATCGTTATCCACAACACGGGCAATGATGCGTCTGCTGCGAACGAAGTGGCATATATGATTCGCAACGACAGTGCCGTCTCGTTCAATGTCGCGGTAGACGAGAAAGAAATTGTGATCGGTATTCCGCTCAACAGAGGCGCATTTGCTGCCGGCCCGAGAGACGGCAATGCGCACGGAATCCACATCGAGATTTGCTGGTCTCTGTCTGGCGGTGCTAAGTTCGATAAAGCTGAAAAGAACGCAGCTGAATACGCAGCGAAACTCTTGAAAGAGCGGGGGTGGGATATTTCTCACCTGAAAAAGCACCAGGACTTTGACGGCAAATATTGCCCTCATCGCACGCTCGACAAGGGCTGGCAGCGATTCGTAAACATGGTCAAGACGTATATGAACTCGAGTGCTTCTGCCGCAAAGCCTTCAACGTTCAAGTCCTATCTTATTCGAAAGAATTGCCGTGACCCGCTGAACATCCGCAAAGGTCCCGGTACGAACTACGGCGTGCAGGGCCAGATCAAAGACACGCTGCGCTATACAATTGTTGAGGAGCGCAGCGGCCCCGGCTCCGCCAAGGGCTGGGGCCGTCTCAAAGCCGGCGGCTGGATCGCACGCGACTGGGTGAAAAAGGTCTAAAAGTAAATACATAAAGCGAAAGGCGCAGGGCTGCCGGGATTTCCGAGCAGGCTCTGCGCCTTTTTTATTTTTCTTTATCGAATATCCTTGTAATATTTAGAAATATGTTCTATAATAATACCAAAAATAAAAGAACGATAAAGAAAAAGGGCTACACAAGCGTAGCCCCGCAACGATTGAGTTGCATGTTTTAAGTCGTGAGCATTAAAAATTGACGAGGTAACCGCTCACTAGTCCTCTTAGTTCTTATTATATTCAATTATTTAGATTTGTCAACAGTTAATTCTAAATTTACTTAGAAGGAGAATAGAATGGGAAAGCCTTTTTTTTAATTTTCGTTATCAATGTTATACACCTAATTATCCAGACAAAATAGAAGAGCTATTACATCTGGCGCGTCCTGAACGGTGGGATTATTTAAGAGATCAGCAAGATGTTGATCATAAAATTCTTGTAAACTATATTGACCATACATATAATCGGCTGAATTCATTGAATAGAAAATATCCTAATGGAAACTATCTGTTTAGCAATGAAAAGAACGCTTGTTTTAATACGGGATTGTTTACCACAAACTTTGAACCAATATTTGCGTTACTTGAAAGGAATGACCCTGCTTATAAAGTAAAATGGAAACTCAGGGGATTTTATAAAGAGTCTAGCCGTGAATTAAGATCGATTTCACCTTTGCCGGAGAGAGCTCATTATTTTGACAAAGTTGAAGATTTGATATATGATACGAAACATGAATTGAGAGTCAATATAGATCACATATTAGAAGATGAAAGAAATAGGCAAAGAATCCCAAAAATATATAGAGATTCACCTAATTTAGCTATGCTCTTTAAGGGAGCTGCATTAGATTTTGCAAAAATTAGAATAATGGAAAACTATAAAGCGGCAGTACCGCAATATTTTAATGGGAAAATTCAGTTTCTTATTCCAATAAGTTTAGGGGATCCTTCTGTAGTTGATTTGTCTTTAGCTGTTGGGTTAGAAGATGGTATATACACCGGGCATACATGTCTTACTCTTGATATGGCTTATAATAATGCAAGACTTATTGCAAAGCCAGAAAGTGACTGGCTTGTTTCAAACCCTGAAGCTATTCATATACGAACATAACTTGAAACACAAAAAAACAGCGCCCCAGGCTGAAGGATGAGTAGCCGCGGGGCGCTTGACGGATTTATCGATCATATTATAAAAAGGTGCGGCAAAAATATCAGGAAAATCTTGAACAGGCCTGCAAAAATCTGCTATGATATGTCAAAAGAGGGATAGCTATGACAAAAGAGCAGATGAAGATTAAATTTGACCGTTGGACTGAACGTGTAGGGCACACGCCGTTTGAAAATGACCTCGACAACGCGACGCTTTTGCTTTCATACGACGACAAGCAAACAAGTACAACGCTTTCGACCGTGGCGGTCTATGCCGTCGCCGTACATATGAACCGTGTGCATCTGTTTTTGTATACGGTGCGCACCACGTGGCAGCTTGACGCGCGGGGTGACACCGGAGAAGTGCTTGATGAGAGGTATAGGGTTATTGTGGCGTTTTAGCGCGGGTAGTCAAAAAAGTTGTCAAATGCTGAAAAAAGGCAGAAAACCCGCGAAAAGCCTGATTTCTTTCCGTCCTTGGTAAGGACGAGGTCACCAGTTCGAATCTGGTTAGCAGCTCCAAGAAGGACTTTGCAGAGATGCAGAGTCCTTTTTTGTTTGTGTTTTTGAGAGGTCATGCAGACAAAAGAGTATTCGGCAGTATATCATTTTTGAAGAAAAACGGCCTTTTTGCGCCTGTTCATAATTTCGACTTGAAATTTGCCGTATTTCTGCTATAATCTTTATAGTTATCCCTATATGTTTATGCTTAAAAAAAGCAAAGGCCAAACTGCCAGAAAATTGAAGGAGCAGAGGATTATGAGTATTCCAGAAATGGACATGAACCCGGAGATCGCCCGAAAGTTACTCGAGGTCGGCGAAGAATTCCGCATTGAAGGCCCGTTCTTCTCGTACGAAGAAATCAAAATGGGCAACGTGAACCACACCTACAAAGTCAATTATATTCGCGATGACGGTACCGGCATGGCAAGGATTAAGTCTTTCCTTGTGCAACGCGTCAATACATATGCGTTTCAGCACCCGATTGAGCTGATGCAGAACATTGACCGTGTCACGGAGCACATCCGCGAAAAATGCCCGGATACGAAAAGCCTGCATTTCCATCACACGAAGCACGGCGTCAACTATTTGATGGATAATGACGGCTTCTGGCGGCTCAGCAACTACGTGCCGTCTGTGACGTTCGATACCTGCGACGATCTGAACGTGGTGCGCAGTGCAGGTGAGGCGTTCGGCGATTTCCAACTGATGTTGGCAGATTTCGATGCGAACTCCCTTTTCTACACAATCCCGGATTTCCACAATACGCGCAAGCGCTATGAGAAGCTGAAGGAAGACATGGCTGCCGACCCGTGCAATCGTGTGGCAGAGGTGCGCGAAGAACTCGATTGGCTGCTTTCCGTAGAGGACGAGGCTTGCCGCCTGACCGACCTCTTTGAAAAAGGCGAGCTTCCGCTGCGCGTTACGCACAACGACACAAAGATCAACAACGTGCTGTTCGATGAGAAGACGCACGAGGCGCTCGTTGTCATCGATCTGGATACCGTTATGCCGGGCCTTGTCGGCCACGATTTCGGCGATGCCATCCGCTTCGCTGCAAATTTTGTGGAAGAAGATTGCGATTATCCGGAAAAGGCCGGCGTAAACCTCAATATTTTCTGGGCATTTGCCGAGGGCTTCCTTAAAAAGACCGCCGCGTCTCTGACGAAAACCGAAGTGGATACGCTGGCGCTCAGCTGCTTTGCGCTTACCTGCGAGCTTGCAACGCGCTTCCTTGCGGACTACATCGTCGGCGATAAGTACTTCAAGGTCAAAAAGCCGCAGCATAACCTTGTTCGTACGCGCTGCCAGATTGCCCTTGCAAAGGACATGCTGAATAAAATGGACGCGATGAACGCCATCGTGCAGGACTGCGCACGCCGCTACAAAGAGACCGAAAACGCATAATTCATTTTGCATCCAGACGACCCGGCAGTTTTGTCGGGTCGTTTTTAAAAACAGGGGGAGTTTATCATGAAAATTCTGTTGACCGGCGCAAATGGCTTTGTAGGGGCACGCATCCGTGCGGCGGCGCCCGTTATTTGTGCGCCGTCTCTGCGCGGGGCGGAAAAAGAGGATATCGACCGTCTCATCGACACCGTGCAGCCGGACGCCATCCTTCACACCGCGGCAATCTCGGACATCGGTGCGTGTGCCAAAGACCCGGAAGGCTCGTACCACGCAAATGTTTTGGTGCCGGAGTATTTAGCCAAAGCCGCAAACGGTGCGAAGCTCGTGTTGTTCAGCTCCGATCAGGTGTACAGCGGCGCAAAGGGCGATAAGCCGTTTACGGAAGACGACGTTGCGACCGCAAATCTCTACGCCGAAGAGAAGTTGGAAATGGAAAACCGCGTTCTCGCGATCGACCCGAATGCCGTCATGCTGCGTGCGACGTGGATGTATGACATGCCCATGTTCGGTGTGCCGAACCGCAGCAACCTCATCACGATGTTCCTGAACGCCGCCATCACCCAAAAGCCGCTTGCACTTTCCAAAGAGGAATTTCGCGGCATCACCTATGTGCGCGAGGTTGCAGAGCAGACCTTGCAGGCTGTGAACTTGCCCGGTGGGGCGTATAACTTCGGCAGCGAGGCAGATGTCTCCATGTACGCGCTTGCGGAACTGTTTATGAAAAAAACAGGCATGAAGCTCAATTTGCAGGAAAAATCCGGCGGCGAAAACCTCTGGATGAACTGTGCAAAGCTCAAAAACGCCGGCGGCGGATTTGAGACGACTGCCGAAGGCCTTGCGACGTGCATTGAGGACTATAATCTTTCGCTGCTCGGCCAATAACAAAACGAAAATCTCCTTTGAAGCCCGGTTCTATGGGTTCTTCAAAGGAGATTTTTAATGGATCGAAATATAATTATGTCAATAACATTATGTAAACTAAATTATGTAAAATTAAAGAAATTTGTCGAGCGCATGGGCGCGTTCACAGGCCGCACGCACCAGTTTCGGTTGCATGCGCAGCACGCCGGGCTCACCCACGACCTCCGCAAAGCTCGAAATCCTTTTGCCTCACAACAGATCAGAAAGATAGGCTAAACAGTCCGGTGGGCTGTTTAGCCGTAAGAAACCCTATCAAGAGGTTCCTTAAAAAGACATGAAGAATGCAAAAAGCCACACGCTCAAAAGTGTCATTTAAACCCCCTTCGGCATAACTTGTACAAGGGGAAAGTCCCCGAAAACAAGGAGGGGTTTTATGGCATCTTTTACAAATTTCGCGACGCTTTCGTATAACGGAGGCACAACGAATTCCAACACCGTCACGGGCGAGCTTTTGGAGGCCTTGACCGTTACCAAAACCGCCGTGGTGAAAAATTACGCCGCAAACGATAAGATTACGTATATCCTTTCTATCGTAAACAGCGGTGCGCAGCCGGTGACAAATCTCACGGTCACCGATAACCTCGGCGCGTATGAATTTAATAGCGGGACCGTCTATCCGCTCGCGTATGTGCCGAATTCTGTTCGGTATTATGTAAACGGAGTCTTGCAGACCGCGCCCACCGCAACGCCGGAGCCGCCGCTCGTCATTACAGTTCCGAATGTCCCCGCAAACGGCAGCATCATGCTCGTTTACGAGGCAGAGGTCACAGCGTATGCACCGCTCGGCACGGACGGCAGTATCACGAATACCGCAAATGTCACGGACGGCAATCTGGAAGTCAGCGCGTCGGAAACGGTCTCCACGGAGGATCGCGCGGTGCTCACCATCAGCAAAGCGCTGTGTCCTGCGGTCGTCACGGGGAACGGGCAGATTACGTATACGTTCGTCATCGAAAACACGGGCAACACCGAAGCTTCCGAAGCCGAGCGCATCGTGCTGACCGATACGTTTGACCCGATCCTCAAAAACATTGCGGTCACGTTTAACGGCACCGCTTGGACAGCAGGTACGCAGTACACGTATGGCGAAACGACCGGCGTGTTCGCAACGCTTCCGGGGCAGATCACCGTTCCCGCCGCGCAGTATACGCAAAACGAAAACGGCACATGGGCCACAACACCCGGCACCGCGGAGGTTGTTATCACCGGCACCGTGTAAAGCAAAATTTAACAGAACGCATTGCGTAGATATCCTCCGGCTTTTCGCCGGGGGATATTCATGCTTTGTGTCGTTTTTTAACAAGCGATTTTACATGGATTTTACAAAGAACACACAGTTGATTTGACATAGACACGATATACTCCTGTACGTGTAAAAGAATGTTAAAAGGGGAAAATCGGGTATGGATATTTTCAATGTACTGACGATGATCGGCGGGCTGTGTCTTTTCCTGTTCGGCATGAACTTGATGGGGCAGGCCTTGGAGCGCCGCGCGGGCGGCAAGCTGCAAAGCTTGCTCGATAAAATGACCGGCAGTGTACCGGCGGGCTTTTTGACGGGCCTCGGCATCACAGCCATCATTCAAAGCTCGTCGGCGACGACAGTCATGGTAGTGGGCTTCGTAAACTCCGGGCTCATGACACTGCGGCAAGCCATCAACGTTATTATGGGTGCGAACGTGGGCACCACCGTTACGGCGTGGTTGTTGAGCCTTGCGGGTATCAGCGGCAGCAATATTTGGGTGAATCTTTTAAAGCCGTCATCCTTCACGCCTGTTTTGGCGCTCATCGGCATCATTTTCTATATGTTCTGCAAGTCCGGTAAAAAGAAAGATACCGGCATGATCCTGCTCGGCTTTGCGACCTTGATGTTTGGCATGGAAACCATGAGTGGCGCGGTTTCGGGCCTTAAAGATGTCCCGGCGTTCGCTTCGCTGTTCCTGATGTTCAAAAATCCGATTCTTGGCGTGCTTGCGGGTGCGCTTTTGACAGGTATCATCCAGTCCAGCTCAGCTTCCGTGGGCATTTTGCAGGCATTGGCCGTAACGGGGCAGGTCAGCTACGCGGCGGCTATCCCGATTATCATGGGCCAGAATATCGGCACCTGCGTTACGGCGCTGATCTCCTCCGTGGGCACACAGAAGAACGCAAAGCGCGCGGCAGTTGTCCATTTGATGTTCAACGTTATCGGCGTGGTCGTGTTACTGACGGCCTTCTGGATTGTAAAGATCGTGTTTGCACCGGCTATTCTGGATGAAAACGCCACCATGTCCGGCATCGCGATTGCACACTCGCTCTTTAATATTCTGTGCACGGCGATGCTGCTGCCGGCAGGCGGCTTGCTTGAAAAGCTCGCAATCCGCATTGTGCCGGATAAGGGCGGCAAAGAGCAGCCTGTTGAGCTTGAAGAGCGTCTGCTCATCACACCGTCCGTCGCGCTCGGCCGCTGCCGTGCCGTTGCGGGCGAAATGGCACGCTGCGCAGGCGAAGCGCTGCATATGGCGCTGACGACCTTTGAAAATTATTCGCCGGAGCTTGCGGAATCCATCCGTGAAAACGAGAGCCGCTGCGACCGCTACGAAGACGAGCTTGGTACATACCTGGTGCGCCTGAGCGCCCAGCAGCTGAGCAATGCCGAAAGCGAAGAAGCCACCGAATTATTAAAAATTATCGGCGATTTTGAGCGTATCTCCGACCACGCCGTGAACCTGCTTGCGGCATCGGAAGAGCTGCGCAGCAAGGGACTTGGCTTCAGCGCCACCGCAGAAAAAGAGCTGAAGGTGCTCATCGGCGCGGTGAGTGAGATATTGAATACGGCAGAGCGCGCGTTCAGCGAAAAAGACCTTGCGGCCGCCGCACAGGTAGAGCCGCTGAAACAGGTCATCGTTGCACTGAAGGAGCAGATGCGCACGCGCCATATTCTGCGCATGCAGCAGGGTCATTGCAGTATTGAAGCGGGCTTCGTGTGGTCCGACCTGCTGACGGATCTCGAGCGAACGGCTGACCACTGCTCTAACATCGCCGGCTGTGTTCTGGATGCGGCAAACCACGGTCTTAATCTGCACGAAACGCTGCGCGCCATGCGTGCCGACGACCCCGACTTCCGCCGCGCCTACGGCACCTACGCGGAAAAATACCGCTTGCAGGCAGCATAACTACATAATAAATCAAGTTAAAAGAGAGGCAGTCTGCTTTAGACCGTCTCTCTTTTTGTACGTGTATGGGCATTTTGCCGGAGGTTCGGAGGAGTAAAGCGTTTTAAGATTGCCGCACGGAATCGTATTTGGAATCACCCAATGCTTTGAGGTAGGCATCGTAAGCCGCTTCCAACGAAGAAAACTCTTTTCCGTTTTTCAGGGTTTGCTTATACTGGCTCGGCGTAAGCGATTCCGAGATGGTGACATACTTCTTGCCGTTTCGCTTACCGGTCGTGGTTTCGGAAACATAATATTTCCCGTTACCGGTTTGAATAATTACGGGGATTTCCTTTCCGGCTCCGACCTTATCCGTGTTCAGAGATGTCCAGAAAAGATACCGATTTGCTTCTTGTCCATCTTTTCCGTTGCCGAGATAGGCCCATGTGCAATTAGGCTGCTGCAAAAGACTGTTATCCAGCTTTTTAATCTCTGCGATAATGGATGGAACATAGAGCGAATCCGGACATCTGGAGTCAAACTCAAAGTTTGTATTGGTTTTTATGCTGCCGTTTTTCCAAAAATCCGTATCGTATAGAAGCGAGAAGAAATCCGTTACGCTTGTGTTAAACGGGTATTTAGGTGTAGATGGGCCGGCTTTTCCGCTCCAAGTGAGAATGATTCCGTAATCTTCTTTATACGATACGACACAGGTTCCGTTTGGCGCAGCAACGCCTATCCAGTTAACCGTGTCTCCTTGGTTTTTGTAATGGACGATACCGCCGATATTCACAGGGTCCAATGATTGCCAGTCGGCCTGCTTCTGTTTTAGGTTGACGGTTACGGTAGTCTCAGAATCGCCGAGTAACGCCTCTGTGGACACCTTTGCATAAGCGGAGCGGACATTTGCAAGATCTGTTGCTTCTCTGGCTTTTTCAAGCTGTGACGCAAATACCGGAATTGCAACTGCAATCAATACGGCGATGATTGCAATGACAATTAGCATTTCCATTAATGTGAATCCGTTTTTGTTTTGCTTCATTATGATCCCTGCTTTATCTTTGAATAGAACAAATACATGGTGAAAATAAACATCGAAGTTAATCGCCGAAGGTCTCCGCAATATTTTCCGCCGGAAAGGATTTCTGCGGAAAAAGATATTATTAAATCGTATGGTAAAGGCCCATGGAATCCAAAATCTTTGTAAAAGGAAATGGACACCAATCAAGATACATGTTGTATCAAAATTGGTGTCCAGTTATGGTCCGAGTGACAGGAGTTGAACCTGCGGCCTCTTGAACCCCATTCAAGCGCGCTACCAAAACTGCGCTACACCCGGATAACGAATTTATTATACACGATGCCCGGGAAAAAAGCAAGCAGTTTTTTCACAATTTTATGCGGAAGCGGAAAATAGAGGAAAGCGGCTTTAAATCAGACTCAGAAAATAGCGAAACAGCTTTTCGCCGTTCACAGCATCGGGGCGGCGGTGCGCAAAGCCGATGCGCTCCGGGTGAAACTGCACGCCGATCACCTTGCCGTTTTTATGGATAAAGCCCTCGTTGATGCCGTCGTCGCTGACGCACAGGGGGATAAGTCCCGCGCCGAGCTTACCTGCGGCCTGATGGTGTGCACTGTTCACGGGGAATTCTTCGCCGTAAAATTCGCGCATCAGATCATGCTGCGCGCGCACCGTGTGAATGGCGTCGCCGGTCTCTTTTGTCGCCATGTGGTGCTGCGGGTCCGGCACATCCTGAATGAGGTCGCCGCCGAATGCCACGTTCAGCACCTGGTGCCCTCTGCAAATGCCGAATACCGGCTTGCCTGCTGTAAAAAAGCATTTTGCAAGCGCAATCTCGTCTGCATCACGGCTGTCATCGATGCCTTCGCTCGCCGTGTTTTCCTGCCCATAGAGCACAGGATTTACATCGGCGCCGCCGGGGATCAGCAGGCCGTCGCAGGTGTCTGCGTCGGAAAGCGTCATCGAGATTACCGGCTCCGCGCCGCAAGCCGTCAGCGCCGCCACATAATTTGCAAAATCGCCGGGGTTGCCGCGCATAAAGATCCTTTTCATCAAGGTCACTCCTTCAAAATGAAAAAAAGATGAAAAAACAATTTAGGAACTATGGATTAGTATACCAGTTATGTGGTATACTTGCAATAGAAGATACGAAAGAAAAGGGAGCATGAACGTGGCAAAGCACATGGCAGGGCCGCAAGGTGGACATTACAGATTAAAACAGCCGCAAAAACGGAAGAAGCGTAACAGGATTCCCGCACGTGTACTGAAATCGCGTGCACGGCTTTTGCTTAGTGGGGCAGGGTGCATTGCGGCTGTGCTTATCATCACAGCGCTGCTTGCCATGCCGCATCAAAATGCAGAGCCCATAGAAGCTGCTGCCTCGCCGGAAGCGGTACCGAGCACCGCTGCGGAGAGCACTTCAGACAAAGCAAGTGTGCTTTCTAAAACGACCTCTGCTCCCGAATCTGCCTTTCAGCAGCTCGGCGATTGGCGGCTTGTGCTTGTGAACAGCGAAGTGCCGCTGCCGGACGATTTCCAAATGACCCCGACGCTGTTCGATACCATCACCGTCAACTCCAAAATGTACCCGGAGCTCACGGCGCTTATCAATGCAGCGTATAACGACGAGATCAATTTGTGGGTTGCCTCGGGCTATCGCAGCGTGGAGGAGCAGGAAAGCGTGCTGGATCGCGCCGTGCAGCGCCGCATGGCAGACGGCATGACCTATGAAAACGCGTATGAAGACGCGCGGATCACCATTCAGGCGCCGGGGTACAGCGAGCATCACACCGGCCTTGCGGTCGATTTCAACGACGTTGAAGACGATTTCCGCGAGACGAAAGCCTACACATGGCTGCAGGAGCACGCCGCAGAATACGGCTTTGTCGAGCGCTACCCAAAAGGCAAGGAGAGCATCACCGGCATCGATTACGAGCCGTGGCATTACCGCTACGTCGGCAAGGAGCACGCGCAGCGCATGAACGAGCTTAACATGTGCCTTGAAGAGTACGTGGCGTTCCTCAAGGGCAATTAAGAACAGAAAACGGGAAAAAGATGGCGCTTTTTCCCGTTTTTTTATTGCAAAATTTTGCGCACAGATATATAATAGAACATTATATGATGGTGTAGTATTTTTTCATGCCGCGGCATGGATAGCAACGCACCGAAAAACCAAGGAGGTTGTTTTAATGGTTCGCACACGCTTTGCGCCGAGCCCTACCGGTTTCATGCACGTCGGAAACCTCAGAACGGCGCTGTACGAGTATCTGGTGGCGAAGTCCCAAAACGGCACGTTTGTGCTCAGAATTGAAGACACAGATCAGGAGCGCTATGTAGAAGGCGCAACAGACGTTATATATAATACACTGCAGCAAGTCGGTCTGCAGCATGACGAAGGACCGGACATCGGCGGCGAATACGGCCCGTATGTACAGAGCGAACGCAAGGATATTTATAAACCCTACGCAGAGCAGCTTGTGCGCGAGGGCAAGGCATACTATTGCTTCTGCACCAAAGAGCGCCTCGAGTCCATTCATCAGGACGGCGAGTTCGGCGGCTACGACCGTCATTGCCGCGACCTGCCCGCAGAGGAAATCCGGAAGAACCTCGACGCCGGTATGCCGTATGTCATTCGTCAGCGTGTGCCGCTCGAGGGCTCCACGTCCTTTGAAGACGCCGTTTACGGCACCATCACGATCGAAAACAAAGAGATCGAAGATCAGGTGCTTTTAAAGTCCGACGGCTACCCGACCTACAACTTTGCAAACGTCATCGACGACCACCTCATGCACATTACGCATGTCGTGCGCGGCTGCGAGTACCTCACCTCTACACCGAAGTACAACATGCTCTACGACGCGTTCGGCTGGGAAAAGCCGATTTATGTGCACCTGCCGCTCATCATGGGCAAAAACGAAGACGGCTCCGTCTCAAAGCTTTCGAAGCGCCACGGTTCCACAAGCTTTCAGGGCCTCCTCGAAGACGGCTACCTCGCGCCGGTCATCACGAACTACATCGCGCTGCTCGGCTGGTGCCCGAAGGATAATCAGGAAATTTTCTCGCTGAAAGAGCTCGAAGAAGCATTCTCCATCGACGGCATCAGCAAATCGCCCGCCGTGTTCGATTACGATAAGCTCCTGTGGTTCAATGGCGAGTACATCCGCAAGATGAACGGGGAAGAGTTCCGCACCGCGGCGATGCCGTACTACAAAGAGATTTTCGGCGACGCAGAAAAGCCGTACGATGTGCTCGACGCCATTTTGCAGCCGCGTATTTTGAAGTTTAAGGAAATCCCGAGCCTGCTCGGCTTTTTCAAAGAGCTGCCGGAATATTCCGCAGACCTCTTCATAAACAAAAAGAGCAAGGCAACGCTCGAGAACGCGCCCGTCATGCTGCGTGCCGCCATCGAGACGCTGTCCGCCATTGAAAACTGGCAGGTTGATACCATCCACGATGCACTCATTGCCCTCGCACAGAGCCTCGAAGTGAAAAACGGCACTCTGCTGTGGCCGGTACGCATCGCGGCGGCAGGCCAGACCGTTACCCCCGGCGGCGCTATGGAAATTCTCGCTGTGCTCGGCAAAGAGGAGGCACTGCGCCGTTTACAGCTCGGCCTTCAAAAGATCGAGAACGCATAAAGCAAGAGGAAAAACCTGATATTAGGAAAGGTATGGACAAATTATGAGTGAAGAGATCAAAAACGAAGCGGTCTCCGAGGAGATCAGCAGCAGTTTTATCGATGATTTTATTATAGAAGACCTCGCAGAGGGCGGTCGCTGCGAAGGCATGAAGGTGCACACCCGTTTCCCGCCGGAGCCGAACGGCTACCTGCACATCGGCCACGCCAAGGCGATCTACGTCGATTTCGGCACCGCAGAGCGCTTTAACGGCATCTGTAACCTGCGCATGGACGACACGAACCCCACAAAGGAAGACGTGGAGTACGTCGATGCCATCAAGGAAGATATCCATTGGCTCGGCTACGATTGGGAAGACCGCTTCTACTATGCTTCCGATTATTTTGAAGATATGTACAACGGCGCCGTAGAGCTCATCAAAAAGGGTCTTGCCTATGTTTGCGAGCTCACGCCTGACCAGATGCGTGAAATGCGCGGCGACCTCACCACCCCGGCGCAGAGCCCGTACCGTGACCGTCCGATGGAGGAGAGTCTCGACCTGTTTGCCCGCATGCGCGCCGGCGAGTTTGAAGACGGCAGAATGACGCTCCGCGCAAAGATTGACCTCGCTTCCGGCAACTTCAATATGCGCGACCCGGTCATCTACCGCATCAACCACATGCCGCACCATCGCACCGGTACCAAATGGTGCATTTACCCGATGTACGACTTCGCGCACCCCATCGAGGACGCCATGGAGCACATCACGCACTCGCTGTGTTCGTTGGAATTTGAGGATCACCGTCCGCTGTACGATTGGGTTATCAACAACGTCACGCTGCCCGCAAAGCCGCGTCAGATCGAGTTTGCCCGCCTTGGCATCAACAACACCGTCATGAGCAAACGCAAGCTGCGCGCACTCGTCGAAGGCGGTTATGTCAGCGGCTGGGACGACCCGAGAATGCCCACCATCTGCGGCCTGCGCCGCCGCGGCTACACCCCGGCCTCCATTCGCAATTTCAGCGTGCGCAACGGTGTTTCCAAGGTGAACTCTACCGTGGAATACAGCTTTCTCGAGCACTGCCTGCGCGAAGACCTGAACCTCACGGCAAAGCGCGTCATGGGCGTTCTGAACCCCGTAAAGCTCATTTTGACGAACTATCCCGAAGATAGGACCGAGACGTTCGAAGTTGAAAACAATCCGAACCGTCCCGAAGACGGTACCCGCACGGTCACGTTCGGCCGCGAGCTGTACATTGAAGCCGAAGACTTCATGGAGACCCCTGTAAAGGGCTATTTCCGCCTTTTCCCGGGAAATGAAGTGCGCCTCAAGACCACTTATGTTGTCAAATGTACCGGCTGCAAAAAGGACGAAAACGGCAACGTCGTCGAGGTCTATGCGGAGTATGACCCCGAGTCCCGCGGCGGCAACCCGGCAGACGGCCGCAAGATCAAGAGCACCATCCATTGGGTGGACGCGAAGAACGCCGAAGACGCCGAAATTCGCCTCTACGATAACCTCTTTACGGTGGAAGACCCGGATGCAGGCGATTTCTTAGAGCTTTTAAACCCGGATTCCCTCAAGGTCCTCACGGGCTGCAAGGTGGAAGCGAGCCTCAAAACCGCAAAGCCGGGCGAGAGCTTCCAGTTCATGCGTCAGGGCTATTTCTGCGTGGATAACAAGGATTCCGCAGAAGACCACCTTGTCTTCAACCGCTCCGTTTCGCTGAAGGACGGCTTCAAGAAAAAGAAGTAATGAAATAGTTGTCCGCACAGAGCAAAACCATGCGCTGTGCGGGCTTTTGTTGTTCCATTCAATCGGTGCTTTATTATTCGTCACCTTAATTTTAATTTTAGGTTGACGAAACGTTTTGTGTGTGGTAAACTGGTAGACGAAATTTTCGCTGCCGGTTTTGCCGGAAAGGAAATTTATGCGCATACAAGATGCAGTTTTAGACGCGCTTGAAAAAAATCGCGGAGAATACCTCTCCGGCGAGCAGCTTGCGTCGTCGCTCGGCGTTTCCCGCAATGCCGTGTGGAAAGCCATCCAAAAGCTTGAAGAAGCCGGCCATAAAATTCGCGCTGTGCCAAAGCGCGGCTACACGCTGGCGCCGGAAAGCGATGTGCTCACCGTGCAGAGTGTCTCACGGTTCCTCGATACCGATATGCCGGTTTACTTGCAGGTGCAGACCGAAGTCACCTCCACCAATACGCTTTTAAAGGCACAGGCGGAGCAGGGCGCGCCGGAGGGTACCGTGCTCATTGCGGAATCGCAGACAGCAGGCAAGGGCAGGCTCGGTCGGCACTTCACGTCGCCGCCGGGTACAGGTATTTATTTCAGCCTGCTGCTCCGCCCGCACTGCACCGCTGAAAAATCGCTTTTCATCACGACTACCGCAGCAGTCGCCGTGTGCGAAGCCATCGAGCAGGTCACGGGGTTAAATCCGCAAATCAAATGGGTGAACGACGTTTACCTCAACGAAAAAAAGGTCTGCGGCATTTTAACGGAAGCTTCCGTTGATTTTGAAAACGGCGGTCTCAACTGGGCCGTGCTCGGCATCGGCATCAACATCGCCGTGCCGGAAGGGGGCTTCCCGGAGGAGATTCGCTCCACCGCCGGTGCTATTTTCGACGGCCCGTGCCCCGTGGAGATGCGCAGCCGCATTTCGGCTGCCGTCATCAGTCGCTTTTTCGCGCTGTATAAGAACCTCGGCTCGAACGCGTTCATCGAATCGTACCGCAGCCATTCGTTTCTCACCGGCCGCGCCATCACGTTTTCGCTCGGGGAGGAGACGTACCGCGGTGTCGTCACCGGTATCAGCGACGAAGCGCACCTGCTCGTCCGTCTCGATAGCGGAGAGGAGCGCGCGTTCTCCGCAGGTGAGGTGCAGATCCACAAGGGCTTTGCAAACCCGAAAGCCGAATAAACTGCTTAGTGTGCCGTATTCCGAAATGAATAGGGGTAAATAACATGAACAGCAACAGAGAGAAAATCACCAATATCGTCATGGTCGGCGTATTCGCCGCCGTGCTCGCCGTTTTGTCGCAGATTTCGTTCCCGCTGCCGAGCGGTATCCCGGTCACCTTACAGACCTTCGCGGTTGCCCTGTGCGGCTATGCACTCGGCTGTAAGCGCGGCACGCTCGCCGTGCTCGTCTATATCGTGCTCGGCGCTGTCGGGTTGCCGGTGTTTGCAAACTTCTCCGGCGGCTTCGGTTCGCTTGTCGGTCTCGCGGGCGGCTACATCTACGGCTTCCTGCCCATGGCTGCGCTGTGCGGTCTCGGCACAAAAATGCCGCACCGTGTGCTCGCCATTGTACTCGGCGTTGCGGGCCTTGCGGCTTGCCATCTGTGCGGCACCGTTCAGTTCGGCATGATCTCCGGCAACGGCCCGTGGGCGGCGTTCCTTGTGGCCTCCGTGCCGTACCTCGTCAAGGATATCGTCTCCGTTGCGGCGGCTTACGGCGTAGCGACTGCTCTCAGTTTCGCGCTGAAGAAGAGCGGCATTCACATCGCAGCGTAAAAGCGTTTCACAAAGCGTTTGGAATAAAATAGAAACCGAAAAGGCCGTCTGCAAGGGAAAGTCCCGCGCAGGCGGTCTTTTGCTTTGACATCAATACAGCATTGTGCTATACTGAATTTTCAAGGGAGCATTCGCGCCCAATACACGATAAAGGAGGCTGTACCATGGATGTTCGGGTAGGCGACAAATTACAAATGAAAAAGCCGCACCCCTGCGGGACAAACGTGTTTGAAGTGCTGCGCATCGGCGCGGATTTTAAAATCCGCTGCACCGGCTGCGGCAGAGAAGTCATGGTGCCCCGCCACAAGTGTGAAAAGAACATTCGCAAGATCGTGCGCGAAAGTGCTGGCAGCGAGCAGTAGCGCCTCTCAGACCGTTTCATTTTACTATCTGTCTGAAAGGAAGCTTTGCTATGTTTGAAAATCTCTCGGTTTTTGAAAACCGATATGAAGAGCTTAATATGAAGCTCTATGATCCCGCCGTTGCGGCAGACCGCAATCTCTACCGCGACCTCATGAAGGAGCACAAAGAAATCGAACCCATCGTGGAAAAATACCGCGCCTTAAAAAAGGCCGAAGCGTCGCTCGAGGATGCCGAAGCGATCTTAAACGACTCCGAAGCCGATAAAGAGCTGCGCCAAATGGCGAGCGACGAGATGAGCTGCGCCAAAAGCGACATCGAAAGCATCTCGGAAGAACTCAAAATTTTATTATTGCCCCGCGACCCCAACGACGACCGCAGTGTTATCGTGGAAATTCGCGGCGGCGCAGGCGGCGAGGAAGCGGCGCTGTTCGCCTATAACCTCTACCGCATGTACAATATGTACGCCGAAAAACGCGGCTGGAAAACGGAGATCGTCAGCCTGAATGAAACGGAGCTTGGCGGCTTTAAGGAAGTCAGCTTCACAATCGACGGTGACGGCGCGTATTCCAGATTAAAATTTGAAAGCGGCGTGCACCGCGTGCAGCGCGTGCCGGAAACGGAAACGCAGGGCCGCATCCACACAAGCACCGCTACGGTCGCCGTTTTACCGGAAGCCGATGAGGTCGAGCTCGAGATCGACCCGAAAGATTTAAAGATTGACACATTCCGCTCCAGCGGCGCGGGCGGGCAGCACATCAACAAAACGTCGTCTGCCATCCGTGTTACGCACCTGCCCACCGGCACGGTCGTCGAGTGCCAGGACGAGCGCAGCCAGTACAAAAACAAAGATAAAGCCCTGCGCGTCCTGCGTGCCCGACTGTTAGACGCTAAGGTGGCGGCGCAAAACGCCGAGATTGCCGCAAACCGCAAAAGTCAGGTCGGCACCGGCGACCGTTCGGAGCGCATCCGCACCTACAACTACCCGCAGCTGCGCGTGACCGATCACCGCATAGGCCTGACAATCTACCGCCTGTTCGACGTCTTAAACGGCGACCTCGATGAAATCATTGACGCACTCATCGCCGCAGACCGCGCCGAAAAATTGAAAGAGAGCATGGAGAACGGATGAAAATGGATACGCGATTATTGGATGAAAAAAACGAACAGGATATAAAAGAAGCGGGGAAGATTCTGCGCCGCGGCGGCCTTGTCGCCATCCCCACGGAGACCGTCTACGGCCTCGCCGGCAATGCGCTGGACCCTACCGTCTCCGCACAGATCTACAAAGTGAAGGGTCGCCCGTCGGATAATCCGCTCATCGTGCATATCGCGGATATCAAAGAATTGCCTGCGCTTGTCGAAGAGATTCCCGCAGCTGCCAAAAAGCTTGCAGATGCCTTTTGGCCGGGCCCGCTTACCATCATCATGAAAAAATCACCGCTTGTGCCGATGCAGACGACCGGCGGTCTCGATACGGTTGCCGTCCGCATGCCGTCCGATCCCACCGCGCGGGCGATCATTAACGCCGCAGGCGTGCCGCTTGCCGCGCCGTCCGCGAATCTCTCCGGCCTGCCCAGCCCCACATCATTCCCGCATGTGTGCGATGATCTCATGGGCCGCGTAGACGGCATCGTGAACGGCGGCGACTGCGAGGTCGGCGTGGAGTCCACCGTTATTACCGTCGTCACCGAGGTACCGCGTGTGCTGCGCCCGGGCGGCATTTCCGTGGAGCAGCTGCGCCGCGTGCTCGGCAGGGTAGACGTGGACCGCGCCGTGCTGGAAAAGCCCGCGGAAAACGCCAAGGTCGCCTCGCCCGGCATGAAATATAAGCACTACGCGCCGAAAGCGGATGTCTACATGGTGGACGCTTCCGCCGAAGACTACGCCGCGTTTTTGCATACGCACTCCGAAGCAGCTGCACTTTGCTTTAACGAAGACGTGCCGTACCTCAAAAACCGGTGCGTGCCCTACGGCAGCGCCGCAGATTCCCTTTCGCAGGCGCATGGGCTTTTCACGTCGCTCCATCACCTCGATGAGATCGGCGCAAAGACCGTTTACGCCCGTATGCCGCGCAAAAGCGGCGTAGGCCTTGCGGTTTATAACCGTCTCATCCGCGCTTGTGCGTTCCGCATCGTAACGCCGAACGAGCAGCTCGTCATCGGCCTTACGGGCCAGACCGGCGCGGGCAAATCGACGGTCGCAAAGCAGCTTAAGGCGCGCGGCTGCGTCATCATCGACTGCGACGCCGTTACGCACGATCCGTCTCTTTATGCAGGAACATGTCTTACGGAGTTGCAAAATGCGTTCGGCCGTGCTATTATAAAGGAAGACGGCACGTTAGACCGCCGCCGTCTCGCAAACCTCGCGTTTGCAAGCGAAGAGGGCAAAGCGAAGCTGAACGCCATCACACATCCCGTGATCTTAGCGCGTCTCAAAAAGGAGATTGCCGCATATAAAGATGCAAAGGTCATCGTGCTTGACGCTCCGACGCTGTTTGAAGCCGGTGCAGATCGCCTTTGCCGCCGCGTGGTCTCCGTTCTTGCGGATGAAACCGTGCGCCTTGGGCGCATCTGCCGCCGCGACGGTCTCACGGAGCAGGAGGCCCTGACGCGCATGCATGCCCAGCAGAGCGACGATTTTTACATCGACCGCTCCGATTACACACTCGATAACACCGTCGCTGTTTCGGCGGACAATATGGATAATATGCTCGCAGTGCTCGGCTGCGCACACCCCGGTGAATCCGATTGAATAAGAGAAGCAAACATTTAAAAAAGTCCAAAAAGAAGCCCTTGTGGCCATGGATTCTTATCGCTGGCATTGCAGCTGCCGTGCTCGTTGTTTTCGCGGTGCAAAGGCTGCATCCCGATGTAGACCACATGCTTTACCCGCGCAAGTACGGATCCATCGTCAAAAAAGAAGCGAAGGAGTACGACTTGCCGCAAAGCCTTGTCTATGCCGTCATCAAGGCGGAAAGCGATTTCGACCCCGAGGCGGAGTCCCCGGTCGGCGCGCTCGGGCTTATGCAGATGATGCCCGAAACGTTTGACTGGATGCAAACGCATATCGGCGGGGAATATGACGCAAGCGCTTTGCTCGACCCCGAAATCAGCATCAAATACGGCTGTGCGCTGCTGCGCGTGCTCTTAAACGAGTACGACAACCTCGCCACAGCGGTCTGCGCCTACAATGCAGGCATGGGAAACGTTACGTCGTGGCTTTCGGACCCCGCATATTCCGAAGACGGAGTGACCTTAAAAGAAATTCCGTTTGAAGAAACGCGTCTTTACGTTCAGAAAGTCCTTCAGTATAAAGAAACTTACGAAAAATTGTATGGGGGAATTGAAAATGGCTAAAAAAGCAGCGGAAAAATCCGCAAAAGAGCTGTCCGAAATGCTCCTCAACCCGCGCAAGAACGGCTTTTTCAAGGTCACAGATGAGAAGATCGAAAAAGCCGATAAGTTCTGCGAAGGCTACAAGGCATTTTTAAACAGCGCCAAAACCGAGCGCGAGTCCGTTGAGTACGCGGTCGCGGCTGCAGAAAAGCACGGCTTTGTGCCGTTCGACCCGAAGCACAAGTATGCGGCGGGCGACAAAGTGTATTACAACAATCGCGGTAAAGCAATTTGCCTTGCCATCATGGGTAAAGAGGGCTGCAAAAACGGCGTTCGCATTGCCGCAGCACACATCGATAACCCGCGTCTCGACTTAAAGCCCATCCCGCTTTATGAATCCTCCGAGATGGCGTACCTCAAAACGCACTACTACGGCGGCATCAAAAAGTACCAGTGGACGGCGATTCCGCTCGCCATGCACGGCGTTGTCGTGAAGAGCGACGGCACGGTCATCAAGGTCTGCATCGGTGAAGAAGCGGGCGATCCGCAGTTCACCATCACAGACATTTTGCCGCACCTCGGTCAGGATCAGGCTACAAAGCCGCTGGGTACTGCCTTTACAGGCGAAGACCTTAACATCCTCATCGGCAGCCGCCCGGTTCGCGACGAGGAGGCTAAGGATGCATATAAGCTGAACATCATGCGTCTCTTAAACGAGAAGTACGGCATCATAGAAGCCGACCTCATCTCCGCAGAGATCGAGTTCGTCCCGGCGTTCAAGGCGGTGGATATCGGCTTTGACCGCAGCCTCGTCGGCGCTTACGGCCACGATGACCGCGTCTGCGCATACCCGGCACTTGAAGCTATCCTCAACTGCAAGAACCCGGTGCAGACCGTCGTCACTGTGCTCACCGATAAGGAAGAGACCGGCAGCGACGGCAACACGGGTCTCAACTCCGAGTACATGCGTTACTTCATCGCTGACCTCGCGCAGGCAGAGGGTGAAGAGCCGCGCCACGTGCTCTCCAAGTCCACCTGCATTTCCGCCGACGTCACCGCGGCATATGATCCGCATTATGCTTCCGTTTACGAGGCACAGAACTCCACCTACATCAACGGCGGTCTGGGCATAGCCAAGTACACCGGCGCACACGGCAAGGGCGGTACGTCCGACGCGAACGCAGAGTTCGTCGCCAAAATCCGCCGCACGTTTGACGATGCAGGCGTGCTTTGGCAGATCGGCGAGCTCGGCAAGGTCGATCAGGGCGGCGGCGGCACGGTCGCAAAGTTCATCGCGAACCTCAATGTCGACGTGCTCGACATCGGTGTGCCGGTGCTTTCCATGCACGCACCGTTTGAGGTTGTCTCCAAGCTCGACGTCTACATGGCCTACAAGGGCTTCAAGGCGTTCTTCGACGAGAAGTAAGCTGTAAAGCAAAATAGCATTACATAAAATTCAAAAAGCTGCGCGTAAAGCAATAAAACTTTACGCGCAGCTTTTCTTTATATCTTCAAGCAAAAAGCCTGCCGCAAAGCGCAGCAGGCCCAATTCTTTGCGTTAAGATGTTTTGCTTTACAGCGGCAGCTGATCCAATTCGTCCTCTGTAAACACCGGGATGCCGTTCGCGTTCAGAAGCTCCACGGTTACACCGTTGCCGGGAATCTTGTTGCCCGTAAACGTGCCATCGTAAATGAGTCCTTTGCCGCAGGACGGACTTTTCGCCTTCATCACGGCAAAATCCACGTGATTCAGCTTCGCAAAGTACAGCGCCGTCTCTGCGCCTTTTGTGTACGCCTTCGTCACGTCCTTGCCTGCACAGGAGATCACCTTGTCACCCTGCCGCTCCGCCGGGTCGCGGGGCGTGGGCAGGCCGCCCATCTGCTCGGGACATACGCCGATGATCTTGTTGCTTTCTGCAAGCTTAATGAGCGCATCGCACTTGCAGCCGTCGCCCTTATAGCGGCATTCGCAGCCCAAAAGGCAACTGCTTGCCAAAATTACAGCCATGTTTATACCTTCTTTTAATTTGATTTTTGCACTAAAAGCGGGTCATTGCCCGTAGATTTCCGGTTCGTTCTCGTCCTGCTCGTAGATTTCCACGTTCGTCTTGCCGTCCACAGCTTCCAAATGCACGGCGATGATCTCGCGTAGAGAGGTGGGGATATTCTTGCCCACAAAATCAGGGCGAATGGGCAGCTCGCGGTGACCGCGGTCGACCAAAACGACCAGCCGAATGCGCGCCGGCCGCCCGAAACGGAACACCGCGTCGATTGCCGCGCGCACCGTGCGGCCCGTAAACAGCACATCGTCCACCAAAATGACTTCCTTGTCGTTGAGGTCGACCGGAAGTGTCTGCGTGTTCACAGTCGGCAGGTCGTGCCGCTTTGTCAGGTCGTCACGGTAGAATGTAATATCCAGTGTGCAGGTTTGCACCTTTACACCGGTGTGTGTCTCAATGTTCGCCGCAATCTGCTCCGCAAGCGGCACACCGCGCGTTTTGATGCCGATGAGCACCACGTTTTCGAGGTCGCGGCTTTTTTCAATGATTTCATAAGAAAGCCGCGTCAAAGCGCGCTTTACGGTAACATCGTCCATCAGCTGGGCTTTCAGCTTCATAGGCATGCTTGTCAATCCTTTTTTAAACTCTTTGATTTATTGTAGCATTTCGGCGCTTTTCCGTCAAGACGCGTCTCTTTCGGTTGATTTTTGTCAAAGCGTGTGCTATGATATGCTTTGAAAATAAACGAAACAAGGCGGTGCGCCGTCTTACGGACTAAGGAAGGTCAAACATGGAAGCATATCTTTCCAATCTTACGGTTTTCAACCACCCGCTCATCAAGCACAAGGTCAGCCACCTGTGCGACGTTAACACCGGCACCAAGGAATTCAGCGAACTCGTCAAAGAGCTTGCCATGCTTATGGGCTATGAGACACTCAAGGAGCTCAAAACGAAGGACGTGGAGATCCAGGCGCCGCTGCAGAAGATCATTACCCCGGTGCTTGCAGAGGATTTCACCATCGTTCCGATTCTGCGCGCCGGCCTCGGCATGGTAGACGGCCTGCGTGAGCTTTCGCCTACGGCAAAGGTCGGTCACATCGGCCTTTACCGCGACGAGGAAACCCTAAAGCCGATGACGTATTACTTTAAGCTTCCGGTCGATACCGCAGACGGCCCCGTCGTCGTTGTTGATCCGGCGCTTGCAACAGGCGGCAGCGCAGATGCAGCCATCCAGTTTTTAAAGGACGCAGGCTGCAAGAACATCAAGTTCATGTGCATTTTCGCGTCCGAAGTAGGCATCAAGCTGCTGTATGAAAAGCACCCGGATGTCAAAATCTACGCGGCAAACTACGCACCCGGCCCGCTGAACGAGAACGGCTACATTCCCACCGCAGCCGGCGACGCAGGCGATCGCCTGTGCGGCACAGTCAGCTATAAACCGAATAAAAACCAGTAATCCTTGTAAACGTAAAAGCTCTTCGCATGGTGCGGAGAGCTTTTTCTGTATTGTGCTGCCTTTTTTGATGAATATTCACAAACTATTCACAAGTGCGCGAATTACGTTGACTTTCGTCGAATGTTGTGCTATAGTTTAGTGTTAGAAAACGAAATACGATCTTTAACCCCGATACTGTGATATTGGCAAGATTGACTCTTAATACGTCTTTACAGACGGCGTGCTGACAAGGCTCAAGCTCTGCCCATTTTACAGGCAGAGCTTTTCTTTATGCTCGGAAAAGCATAGGGGAGAAGAGAACGTGTTTTGGGGTAAGAAATGAAACCACGGTTCGGAAGAAAGGAAATGATTTCATGAAGTTGATTTACGGCATCGAAGATAAGCCGAAGTTCAGCAAAACACTGGTCTTCGCATTCCAGCAGATGATCGCCATCATGGCGGCTACGCTGCTCGTACCGCTGCTTGTCACCAGCTACGGCCTGCAGGCAGACGCCGCAGCCGCACTGTTCGGCGCGGGCATCGGCACCATCGTATACCTGTTCTGCACCAAGCGCAGAAGCCCGGTATTCCTCGGCTCCTCGTTCACCTTCCTCGGCGCGTATGCGGCTACAATCGGTCAGAATTACGGCTACTGGGGCATGCTCATCGGCGTTGCGTTCGCAGGCCTTGTTTACGTCATCATCGGTCTTGTCATCAAGGTCGTCGGCTCCGGTTGGGTCAATAAGCTGATGCCGTCCGTCATCATCGGGCCGATCGTCGCGCTCATCGGTCTGTCCCTCTCCGGCACGGCAACAAGCTGGATCATGGGCAACGGCGCGGCAGCTGTCGTATACGGCGAGACCTACAACTGGGCTGCCATCATCTGCGGCATCTTCACCTTCTTCATGATTGTCATTGCGTCCGTTAAGGGCTCCAAAACCGTCAAGCTCATTCCGTTTATCGTCGGCATCGGCGCGGGCTATGCACTTGCACTCGTCTTTACAATCATCGGTATGGCAACGGGCACAGAGAGCCTCAAGCTCCTTTCCTTCCAGCCGTTCATCGATGCATTCGGCACATTCAGCATCACCAGCATCGTCGATTATCCGAAGTTCTTCTTCCTCAAAGCAATCGAGACGAACGGCCAGTATCCGCTTGATGCGGCTGCCATCGGCAACATCGCCATGATCTACATTCCGATCGGCGTCGTCGAGCTCGCACAGCACATCGCTGACCACAAGAACCTCAGCACGGTTGTCAACCGCGACCTCATCGCAGACCCGGGCCTCGATAAGACCCTCATCGGCGACGGCCTCGGCTCCATTGTGGGCGCGTTCTTCGGCGGCTGTGCAAACACCACCTACGGCGAGTCCATCGGCTGCATCGCCATCACCGGCAACGCTTCCGTCGTTTCCATCCTCACCGCGGCACTCGGCTGCATGGTGCTTTCCTTCTTCACTCCGTTCGTCGTGCTCATTAACTCCATTCCGAAGTGCGTCATGGGCGGCGCGTGCATCGCGCTCTACGGCTTCATCGCCGTTTCCGGTCTCCAGATGCTCCACCGTGTTGATCTCGGCAACAGTAAGAACCTGTTCGTCGTCAGCTCCATCCTCGTCTGCGGCATCGGCGGTTTGTACTTCGGCTTCGGCACGAACAGCATCACCGGCGGCGCTCTGCTGAACATCACGTCTTTGGCTGTTGCCCTCATCGTCGGCATTGTCACGAACCTCATCGTCAATAACGGCAAGCTCAGCAGCGGCGAGGACGGTCTTAGCAGTGCAGCTTCCGAAATGGGAAAGGTAGACCCGGAAACCACCGAGATCCCCTCCCGTAAAAGCAAAAAGAAGTAATTCTTCAAAAAATAGCGTTAACTGAAATGCACAGCGCCCGGGCTTCACGGCTCGGGCGTTTTTCTGTTGTAAAGGAATTCGACTTGCTTTTTTCCCGTCATCCGATATAATAATAAAAGATACCGAAAGAAAGGGGAGAGCACCGTGCGGAAACGAAAAAAATACAGCCCCATCCAAAAGCCGCATCCGCTGCATTTGGAGCGCATTATGAACCTAAAGCGTTGGACGGGCATTCTGCTTATCTGCGCCGCCGCTTTCATGGCGCTTGCACTGTTTGTCATGTGGGGTTTGCCGGTGCTTTTCCCGCCCGAAGATCCGGAGGATTCCCTGCCGCAGGCCACCGTACTGCCCACCGCGTCCCCCGCTGCAAGCACGGAGGAAAACGACTTGCCTATGCTCGAGGACAGCGTGAATCTGTTCGTCATCAACGAAGACCACCCTGCGGACGCGGATTTCGCCCCCGAGGAGACCGCCGAGTTTGACAGCGTCACGGTCGATGCCCGCATTGTGCCGGCACTCACCGCACTGTGCGATGCCGCAAAAGCAGACGGTGTCACGCTCAAGTTTTCCGGCGGCTATGTGTCCTATGCAGAGCAGGAAGCGCTTTATAACGCCGAAGTCGAGCGCCTTATCGCGGCAGGTTCCACCAAGATTATGGCGCGCGAAGACGCAAAATCCACCGTGTCCGCGCCCGGCACAAGCGACCTGCAAAGCGGCCTGTGCATCACTGTGCAGGACGACCCCGCAACGTTTTCGACAACGGATACCTACGGCTGGCTGCAAAGGAACATGGCGCATTACGGCTTTGTGTTCCGCTATCCCGCCGGAAAAGAGGACGAAACCGGAATTGAACGCAATGATCTTGTCCTGCGCTATGTCGGCACAGAGCACGCCGCCGCCATCCGCAGACTCTCCTTTTGCCTCGAAGAATACCTTCGCTACATCGGCGCCTAACGAAAAAAACGGATGCTTTCGGGAAGAAAAAGAAAAAAGTTTTCTGTTTTTTTTGAAAAAGACCTTGCATTTTAGAATTTTTTGTGCTAACATAATTAGCGCTATGTTTATGTGTTAACTTCGCTGTTAACCGACTAACCGCAGATCAACCGAAAGAGGTGACAGATATGAAGAATATACATCCGGACTATCAGGAAACGACCATTACCTGCGCATGCGGCAATGTGATTCACACGCGTTCCACAAAGAAGGACATCCGCGTTGAAATTTGCTCCAAGTGCCATCCGTTCTTTACGGGTAAGCAGAAGCTGGTTGATACAAGCGGTCGTGTTGATATGTTCAACAAGCGCTACGGTATCACGAAGTAAATTTATATGGATCGTTCAGGGCGGTGCTCTTTCGGGCATCGCCCATTTTTTCTCCAAAGGCAAATCGCGTTCGTTTCAAAACAGAGGGGAGCGGTAAAAATGGCAGAGTACAAAACCGTGCGGAAAAACGCGCAGGACCAGTTTGTGGAAAAGCGATCGCGTTTCATCGGCTATGCCTGCCCGGTGCAGACCGAGCAGGAGGCGCTCGATTTCATCACGTCCAAAAAATCCGAGCACTGGGATGCCAGTCACAACGTCTATGCGTATATCCTGCGCGACGGCACCATGCGCTTTTCGGATGACGGCGAGCCGCAGGGCACGGCCGGTATGCCGGTGCTGGATGTCCTGCGCAAAAGCGGCGTTACGGATGTCGTCACGGTCGCCACGCGCTATTTCGGCGGCATTCTGCTCGGGGGCGGCGGTCTCGTTCGTGCGTATTCGCACACCGCGTCCATCGCCCTGCAGGCGGCACAGATCATTACCATGCGCGAGTGCCTGCTGTTGTCGCTCACCTGCGATTACGGCCGGTACGGCCGCGTTGCATCGCTTGTTCCGGAATGCGGCGGCGTGACGGACGACACGGTCTTTGAGGAAAAAGTCACCGTTAAATTCCATTTGGCGCCCGAGCTGCTCGGCACATTCCGCAAAAAACTTGCGGATGCCACAAACGGGCAGGTCGATGTGACAGAAGACGGAAAAAAATTTTTTGAATTTGAAGAATAAAAGAAGTAATTTCGCCGTTTGCGGCGTATATAATACTATGAGGGCAAAAATCAGGGCGTTTTGCTCCGAGCTTTGCCCGTAATCCCAACGGCATCGCGCCGGCGGTCACGAAAGGGGGCGGTGGAATGCCGTTGCCGGAGTCCTTTATGCAGGACTTAAAATCGCGCTGCGACATTACAGACATCGTTTCCTCGTATGTCAACCTAAAGCGGCGCGGCAAAAACATGGTGGGACTGTGTCCCTTCCACAACGAAAAATCACCGTCCTTCAACGTCTACCCGGAGAATAACTCGTTTTACTGCTTCGGCTGCGGCGCGGGCGGCGATGTTATCACATTCATCCGTAAGATTGAAAATCTCGATTACATCGAGGCCGTGAAAATGCTCGCGGACCGCGTGGGGCTGCAAATGCCGGAGCAGGGCGTGGACGATTCCATGAGCCGCCTGCGTCAGCGCGTGCTGGAAATCAACCGCGAATCCGCCCGCTTTTTCCACAGCGCGCTTTTAAGCCCGGAGGGTAAGCCGGGGCTTGATTATTTCGCGCGCAGGCGCCTGCCCATGAAAATGATCCGCCATTTCGGGCTCGGCTGGGCGCCGGAAAGCCGCTTTGCGCTCGTTAATCACCTGCGCTCCAAGGGCTATTCCGAGCGCGAGATGATTGCGGCGAACGTCGCGGTGGAGACGCGCTCCGGCCGCGCGATGGATCGTTTCCACGCACGCGTCATGTTTCCTATCATTGATCTGCGCGGCAACGTGGTCGCGTTCGGCGGGCGTATTTTGACAAATGAAAAGCCGAAGTACATAAATACATCGGATACCCCGGTCTACCACAAGAGCAGCGGTCTTTTCGCGATGAATTTTGCAAAAAACGCGCTCGAAAACGACCGCATCATTTTAGCTGAGGGCTATATGGACGTCATCTCGCTGCACAAAGCGGGCATTGAAAATGCCATTGCGTCGCTCGGCACGGCACTCACCGCAGAGCAGGCGCGCATCATTGCCCGCTATGCGAAAGAGGTCGTCATTTGCTACGATTCCGACGAAGCCGGTCAAAAGGCCGCACAGCGCGCCATTCCCATTCTGCGCGGCGCAGGGCTTTTGGTGCGCGTCATGGCCGTGCCCGGCAACAAAGACCCGGACGAGTTCATCAACGCATGCGGTGATGAAGGCGCGGCGCGTTTCCGCAGGCTCATTGAGCAAAGCGGCAACGATGTGGAATACCGCCTTGCAAAGCTGAAAAGCGGGTATGATTTAAGCAACGAAAACGGGCGTATTCAATACCTGATGGCCGCCGTAGAGCTGCTGGCGGGCCTTGAAAACGCCATTGAGCGAGACGTGTACGTCAGCCGCCTTTCGCAGGAATTGAATGTTGACAAAAACGCCATTTTGCAGCAGATGTCCGTTTCCGTGCGCAAAAAAGCGCGTGCGGCGCAGCGGCAGCAGCAAAGGGACATGACGGAGCAGCTTTCCGCGCGGCGCGATACCGTAAACCCCGAAAAGCGCCGCTATGTTCGCGTGGCCAACGCCGAAGAGCGGCTCATCGCGTGCCTTTTCCACAATAATGACCTCGCACAGAGCCTGAACCGCCGCGTGCCGCCCGAAAAATTCGTGACGGCGTTCAATCGCCGGTTATATCAGAGCCTCCTGGGCAAGATTATAAACGAAGAAACGGTCACATCGCCGCAGATTACAGACTTTTCGGCGGAATGTACGCCGGACGAAATGGGACGCCTTGCGAAGATTGTGCAGGAAAACGCCGGCATCACCGCCAAAGACGCGGAAGAATACGTGCAGATCATTTTGAGCGAAGGTGCGTTGACCGATACCGATAAGGTGCGTGGTGCGAACCCCGCCGACCTGCAGGCACAGCTCGATGCACTGCGCAAACAGAAAAAATAGGAACGTTATGCTTTAAAACAGAATTGAGATAAAAAGGCAGCGTGCAGACGCTGCCGAGGGAATAAGGGAAAACACAGGAAAGGTATGATAAACTATGGCAGCACCCGATAAGAAAACCGTGATCCGCGATCTGATTGAGCTCGGCAAAAGCAAAGGCCAGCTCACCACAAAGGAGATCCTCGACGCCATCGGCGAATTGGATTTCGACCCGGAGCACATTGAAAAATTCTATGATACACTGGAATCGCACGGTATTGAGATTATCGATGACTTCAGCGATATCCAGATTGATGACATTGACCTTTCCAAAGTATCTGGCGCAGATACGGACGATTTTGATGCCGGCATGGGCATGGAAGGCGTCGCTATCGATGACCCGGTCAAAGTTTACCTGAAAGAGATCGGCCGCGTGCCGCTGCTTTCCTCCGAAGAAGAAGTGCGCCTTGCCATCGCCATCAAGGACGGCGACGAAGCCGCAAAGAAGCGCCTTTCCGAAGCGAACCTGCGTCTTGTCGTCAGCATCGCGAAGCGCTATCTCGGCCGTGGCATGCAGTTCCTTGACCTCATTCAGGAGGGCAATCTCGGTCTCATCAAGGCTGTTGAAAAGTTCGATTATACAAAGGGATTCAAGTTCTCCACTTACGCAACGTGGTGGATCCGTCAGGCCATCACGCGTGCCATCGCCGACCAGGCCCGCACCATCCGTATCCCGGTGCACATGGTGGAGACCATCAATAAGGTGAAGAAGGTCTCCAGTCAGCTGCTCCACACGAGCGGTCACGAGCCGACCGCGGAGGAAATCTCCGACGAGCTCGATATGCCGGTTGATAAGGTGCGCGAGATCATGCGCGTCGCACAGGAGCCTGTCTCCCTTGAAACGCCGATCGGTGAGGAAGAGGACAGCCACCTCGGCGACTTTATTCCGGACGACGACGCACCGGCCCCGGCAGATGCCGCTTCCCATACGCTGCTGCGCGAAACGCTCGGCGATGTGCTCGATTCCCTCACCCCGCGTGAGGAAAAGGTGCTGCGCTTGCGCTTCGGCCTTGAGGACGGCAGAAGCCGCACGCTCGAGGAAGTGGGCAAGGAATTCAATGTCACCCGTGAGCGTATCCGCCAGATTGAAGCAAAGGCGCTCAGAAAGCTCCGTCACCCGAGCCGCAGCAAGAAGCTGAAGGATTTTCTGGATTGATCCCGAAAGGATAGGCACATACCATGCACATGACACTGGAAGCGGACTACGCAGTCCGCATCGTGGAATTTTTGGCCGTGAACCCCGGGCGAGCAGATGCCAAAACGATCTCGGAGCGCACAAGCGTCACGCTGCGCTTTACGCTGAAGATTCTGCGCACGCTCGTTTCGGACGGCATCGTGCGCTCGTATAAGGGCGCAAAGGGCGGCTATGAGCTTGCAAAGCCGCCGAAGGAGATCACGCTGCGCAGCGTGATCGAGGCGGTGGAGGGGCCGTATATGATTTCCCGCTGCCAGGGCGATGCGTACAGCTGCCAGCGCACCTCGTGCCGTTTGCATCACATCTACGGTGAGGTCTCGCAGCTTGTGCGCGATAAGCTGGAGTCCTACACGTTCGCGTCTATTTGCTCCTGCGAGGATACCGAGGCGGACGAAAAAGGCGAGGGGAAAGAGGCAGAAACGTAAGCGAATCCGCGTAAAAGTACAGGCAAGTACATACTTAAAACGCAATAATTCGTTTTGAAAGTGGCTTTCGCTTTTTAACTTAATTTCTTCGGCATCCAAAATTCAACATAAACAAAACAAAAACCTTCCCGGTTTCCAAACGGAAACGAAACCGGGAAGGTTTTGCGTGTTTTTAAGCGGTATGAACGCCGTGAGACTCTGCACGGGCAAGAGCTGCGGCTCAGTTTATGCGGCTGCCGCCCCATTCCACCGCTGTGAAGCCGTCGCGGGCGGGAGCGGTGAGCGTTTGCGCGGGAATGTCAACTTTCTCTTCAAGCGGTTTCCACGCCATGAAGACCCGAAGGAGCGTGTCGGGCGCGGGGGAGATATCCAGCTGCGCCACCTGCGTATAGCAGTCGGACTGAAACGCGATGAGATTATAGGGGTTTTCCTGCATCTGGGGAAGCCAGTACACGATGAATTCATTCGCTTCTTTGCGGGTGAGTCCGAGGTCGCGCAAGGCATTTTCGAGGAAAGCGGCGGTGTCGCTGCCCGCTACGCAGAAGCCGTGGGAAAGGTCGTATTCCGCGCTGTCCGTGCCTTCCCAGTACAGGTAGTTATACGTTTGGCCGTTCTCGTCCGTCAGAGTACCGTCAGGTTTCGCCGAAACATGCCAGCCGGTTTTGTAATTCGGGTAGGTGCAAGTGAGCGTTCCGTCGTACGCGAGCGTAACCGAGACGTCCGTTTCTTCTTCCGGATAAAGATAAATCACCGGCTTTAACGTGAGTTGCTCTTCTTCACGTTCACGGCATGCCGAAAGCCCGCACACGAAGCTGATTGCAAGGGCCGCGGCGAAAATCTGCTTTGCGAAATGCTTTTTCATACAGTGTTCCTCCTCAAACCTAAAATGATTAGCAGCGGATAAAAATAAAGCCCGATTGCAGTTTACAAGGTCCATGTGCTATCGGGTATACGGGTCAAAATTCAATTTATTCTGCTTTGGAATTTGAGAAAAGAAAAAGGGAATAAAACTCGAAAAAATTCGGGAAAAGGCTTGACAAATCCACAGATACGGTGTATCATATTACAATGTATCATCATGGATAGATATGCCATTTCTTTCTCTGATCTGCATTATAACACAGTTCCGAAAAATAATCAAGCATAATCTATAAAATTCACATGAACGGATATTCTTTCCGCTGTTTTTAAGTGATTTTGCTTAAAAACACGGGTCAAATACTAAGAATGGAGTGGTTGAGTCAATGGTGAATGTTAAGCCGGTACAGCTTGGCAAGAACACACGCATGAGCTTCTCGCACATCAATGAAGTTCTCGATATGCCGAACCTGATCGAGATTCAGAAAAATTCCTACGACTGGTTCCTGAAGGAAGGTCTGAAGGAAGTTTTTGACGACGTCTCCGGCATTACGGATTTCAACGGAAATCTGGTTCTGGACTTCGTGAACTACAAGCTCGACGAAAAACCCAATTACACGGTAACGGAATGCAAAGAGCGCGATGCTACCTATGCGGCAGCCCTGCGCGTCACTGCACGCCTTCTCAACAAGGAAACGGGCGAGATCAAGGAATCTGAAGTCTTCATGGGCGATTTCCCGCTGATGACACCGTCCGGCACCTTTGTGATTAACGGCGCAGAACGTGTTATCGTTTCCCAGCTTGTTCGTTCTCCGGGCGTCTATTATAAGATGGAGTACGATAAAACAGGCAAACAGCTTTTCTCTTCCACCGTCATTCCGAACCGCGGCGCATGGCTGGAGTACGAAAACGATGTGAACGACGTACTCTACGTGCGTATCGATAAAAACAGAAAGCTCCCGATGACCGCGTTCATCCGCGCACTCGGTCTCGGCACCGACGAAGAGATCAAGGAATACTTCGGCGAAGACGAACGCATCCTTGCGACTATCGATAAGGATACCACGCACACCATGGAGGAAGGCCTCTTTGAGGTGTACAGAAAGCTCCGTCCGAGCGAGCCGCCTACGGTTGAAAGCGCGCAGTTCCATTTGAACGGCCTGTTCTTCGACCCGAGACGCTACGACCTCTCCAGAGTCGGCCGTTATAAGTACAATAAGAAGCTGAACCTTGCCGGCAGAATCACCGGCTGTCAGCTTTCCCGCCCGATCGTCAACCCGGCGACCGGCGAGGTGATGGCAGAGGCGGGCACCGTTGTGTCCCGCACGCTTGCCGAAGACATCGACAACGCCGGTGTGACCACCGCCTGGGTTGCCCTTGAGGACGACAAGGAGACGAAGGTCATCTCAAACGGTATGGTCGATATCGCAAAATACGTTTCCTTTGATGCAGAGGCAGAGTGCGGCATCAACGAACGTGTGCGCTACGCAGTGCTCTCCGAGATTCTCGAAGAGTGCGGCGACGACGAAGAGAAGCTCAAAGAGCAGCTCACCGCACGTCATGACGAGTTGATTCCGAACCACATCATCATCGATGATATTTTCTCCTCCATCAACTACATGACCTGCCTTGCTGTCGGTCTCGGCTTTACGGACGATATCGACCAGCTCGGCAACCGCCGTATCCGTTCCGTCGGCGAGCTGCTGCAGAACCAGTTCCGCATCGGCTTCTCCCGCTTGGAGCGCGTGATCCGCGAGCGCATGACGCTGCAGGGTCAGGATATGGAATCCCTTACACCGCATTCTCTCATCAATATCCGTCCGGTCGTTGCAGCGATCAAGGAGTTCTTCGGTTCTTCTCCGCTGTCCCAGTTCATGGACCAGACGAACCCGCTGGCAGAGCTGACGCATAAGCGCCGTCTCTCCGCTTTGGGCCCGGGCGGCCTTTCCCGTGACCGTGCGAGCTTCGAGGTTCGAGACGTTCACTACACACACTACGGCCGCATGTGCCCGATCGAATCCCCGGAAGGTCAGAACATCGGTCTGATCTCCTACCTTGCAACGTTCGCAAGAATCAACCACTACGGCTTCATTGAGGCGCCGTACAGAAAGATTGATAAGGCGACGGGCAAGGTAACGAACGAAGTCGTTTACATGACGGCGGACGTGGAAGACGAGTTCATCGTTGCGCAGGCAAACGAAAAGCTGAATGAAGACAACACCTTTGCAAACGACAGCGTTCTCGCACGTTTCAAGGGCGAGTTCATTCAGGTTGAGCCAACCCGCGTCGATTACATGGATATTTCCCCGCGTATGGTCTTCTCCGTTGCAACGGCGATGATCCCGTTCCTCGAAAACGATGACGCGAACCGTGCTCTGATGGGCGCGAACATGCAGCGTCAGGCAGTTCCGCTGCTCCGCACCGAGTCTCCGATCGTCGGTACCGGCATGGAGTATAAAGCAGGCGTTGACTCCGGCGTTTGCGTCCTGTGCGAACGCGCAGGTGTCGTTAAGAGCGTCAGTGCAGACCTCATTCGCGTGACGACCGATAACGGCGATATCGACGACTATGTCGTCACAAAGTTCATGCGTTCCAACCAGAGCACCTGCATCAACCAGGTCCCGATCGTCAACCGCGGCGACCGCGTTGAAGTGGGCGATGTTCTGGCGGACGGCCCGGCCATTAAGAACGGCGAGATTGCGCTCGGCAAGAACGCGCTCATCGGCTTCATGACCTGGGAAGGCTACAACTACGAGGACGCCGTCCTGCTGAACGAGAAAATCGTACGCGATGACGTTTACACCTCCATCCATATCGAAGAGTATGAGATGGAAGCCAGAGATACAAAGCTCGGCGCGGAAGAGATTACCCGCGACATCCCGAACGTCAACGAAGATCTGCTGCGCGACCTTGATGACCGCGGCATCATTCGTGTGGGTGCGGAGGTTCACGCCGGCGATATTCTGGTCGGTAAGGTCACGCCGAAGGGCGAAACCGAGCTGACCGCCGAAGAGCGCCTGCTGCGCGCCATCTTCGGTGAAAAGGCCCGCGAGGTCCGCGATACGTCCCTCCGTGTTCCGCACGGCGAGTACGGCACCATTGTGGACGTTAAGGTCTTCACGAGAGACAACTGCGATGAGCTGAGCCCCGGCGTCAACAAGGTCGTGCGCTGCTATATCGCACAGAAGAGAAAGATCTCCGTCGGCGATAAGATGGCCGGCCGCCACGGTAACAAGGGCGTTGTTTCCCGCATTTTGCCGATGGAAGAGATGCCGTTCCTGCCGGACGGTACACCGCTTGACATCGTTCTGAACCCGTTGGGCGTTCCGTCCCGTATGAATATCGGACAGGTTCTCGAGGTTCACCTCGGCATGGCGGCAAGCGCACTCGGCTGGAAGATTATGACCCCGGTATTCGACGGCGCACACGAAGCGGATATCCGCGAGTGCTTCCGCATGGCGGGCATGAGTGAGGACGGCAAGTTCCGTCTGCGCGACGGTCGTACCGGCGAGTATTTCGATAACCCGGTTACCGTTGGCTACATGTACTACCTCAAGCTCCATCATCTTGTTGACGATAAGATTCACGCCCGTTCCACCGGTCCGTATGCCCTCGTTACCCAGCAGCCTTTGGGCGGCAAGGCGCAGTTCGGCGGCCAGCGCTTCGGCGAAATGGAAGTTTGGGCGTTGGAGGCTTACGGCGCGGCTTACACCCTGCAGGAGATCCTGACGGTGAAGTCCGACGACGTTGTGGGCCGTGTAAAGACCTACGAAGCCATTGTTAAGGGCCAGAACGTGCCGAAGCCGGGCATTCCGGAATCCTTCCGCGTTCTTATCAAGGAACTGCAGGCACTCGGCCTCGACATCAAGGTACTGGATAAGGACAACGAGGAGATTGACCTGCGCCAGAGCTTCGACGATGACGATGATGTGGGTCTCACCCCGGGCGATCAGGTCTTTGATGAAGAAAACGTCGCAACGGACGGCGATTTCGACGGCTATTCCATCGAGAACGAAGACGGGGAAGAGGACGACTTCTTCTCTACCGGCGACGATGATGAGTTTGAAGGCTCCGATAACGATTTGTTTGACGGCATCGACGACGAGTTCTAATTTCGGGTGAAAGGAAAGGATCGCATATATGGAGTTTAACGTTTTTGAATCAATAAAGATCGGCCTTGCATCGCCCGAGCAGATTCGCTCCTGGTCGTACGGTGAGGTCACGAAGCCCGAGACCATCAACTACCGTACATTGAAGCCGGAGCGCGACGGCCTTTACTGCGAGCGCATTTTCGGACCGACAAAGGACTGGGAGTGCCATTGCGGCAAGTATAAGCGCATCCGCTTTAAGGGCAAGGTCTGCGAGCGCTGCGGCGTTGAAGTGACGCGCAGCAAGGTTCGCCGTGAGCGCATGGGTCACATTGAGCTTGCAGCGCCGGTTTCGCACATCTGGTATTTTAAGGGCATCCCGTCCCGCATGGGTCTGATTCTTGACCTTTCCCCGCGCGTACTGGAAAAGGTTCTGTATTTCGCACTTTACATCGTTACGGATCCGGGTTCCGTTCGTGAGCTCTCTAAGATGCAGACGCTCACCGAAAAGGAATACCGCGACATGCGTGAAAAATATGAGGACGACTTCGAGGCGTCCATGGGCGCTGAAGCTGTGAAGAAGCTGCTCGAGGATATCGACTGCGAAAAGCTCAGCGAAGAGCTCAAAAAAGACCTCGAAACCGCGCAGGGACAGAAGCGCGTGCACATTCTCAAGCGTCTTGAGGTTGTGGAATCCTTCCGTATCTCCGGCAACCGCCCGGAGTGGATGATCCTCGATGCCGTGCCGGTTATCCCGCCGGATATCCGTCCGCTCGTACAGTTGGACGGCGGCCGCTTTGCAACGAGTGACCTGAACGACCTGTACAGACGCGTTATCAACAGAAACAACCGTCTGAAGAGACTCATCGAGCTCGGCGCGCCGGACATCATCGTGCGCAACGAGAAGCGTATGCTGCAGGAAGCCGTCGATGCCCTCATCGACAACGGCCGCCGCGGCAGACCGGTCACCGGCCCGAACAACCGCCCGCTCAAGTCCCTTTCCGATATGCTGAAGGGCAAGCAGGGCCGCTTCCGTCAGAACCTGCTCGGTAAGCGTGTTGACTATTCCGGCCGTTCCGTTATCGTTGTTGGCCCGGAGCTGAAAATGTACCAGTGCGGCCTGCCGAAGGAAATGGCACTGGAGCTCTTTAAGCCGTTTGTTATGAAGCGTCTTGTCGAGACCGGTGCCGCCGGCAACATCAAGGCTGCAAGAAAGGCCGTAGAGCGCGCGAAGAGCGAGGTTTGGGACGCACTGGAGATCGTTATCAAGAACCATCCGGTCATGCTGAACCGTGCACCTACGCTGCACCGCCTGGGCATTCAGGCGTTTGAGCCGGTCCTCGTTGAGGGCCGCGCCATTAAGCTGCATCCGCTCGTCTGCACCGCGTTCAACGCGGACTTCGACGGCGACCAGATGGCTGTGCATGTGCCGCTTTCCGCAGAAGCACAGGCAGAGGCACGCTTCCTCATGCTGGCTGCAAACAACCTCTTAAAGCCTTCCGACGGCAGTCCTGTTGCGGTCCCGTCGCAGGATATGGTTCTCGGTTCTTATTACCTTACGCTCGATAAGGACGGAGAGACCGGTGAAGGCAAGGTATTCCGCAACATGGACGAAGCGTTCATGGCGTATGACGCAAAATATATCACGCTGCACTCCAAGATCAAGGTCAGAAGAACCGTGGAGTACAACGGCCAGACATATACGGGCCTTGTCGATACGACGATGGGCCGCATGATCTTCAACCGCCCGATCCCGCAGGATCTCGGCTTTGTTGACCGCACCGACCCGGAGAATATTCTCAAGTTTGAGGTCGATTTCCTCGTCGGCAAGAAGCAGCTCGGCAAGATCATCGACAAGTGCATCAAAAAGCACGGCACGGCGATCACAAGCGAAATGCTCGATGCCATTAAGGCACAGGGCTACAAGTATTCCACCATCGGCGCAATCACCGTTGCTGTCTGCGATGCGACGATTCCGCCGCAGAAGCAGGAGATTCTTGCAAAGGCAGAGGCAGAGATCAGCGAGATTACCGCAGATTTCCGCGACGGCTTCCTCTCCGACGGCGAGCGTTACAGCGCGGTTCTGAAGACTTGGGAAAAGGCGACGAACGACGTTACGAAAGCCCTGCAGGACGGCCTTGACCGTTACAACCCGATCTTCATGATGGCAGACTCCGGCGCCCGTGGTTCTATGAACCAGATCCGTCAGCTGGCCGGCATGCGCGGTCTGATCGCGAATACGTCCGGTAAGACGATCGAAATTCCGATCAAGGCGAACTACCGTGAAGGCCTGAACATTTTGGAATACTTCATTTCCTCCCGTGGTGCTCGTAAGGGCCTTGCCGATACGGCTCTGAGAACGGCTGACTCTGGTTATCTGACCAGACGTCTGGTTGACGTTTCTCAGGATGTTATCGTTCGTCAGGATGACTGCGGTACGACCGAGGGTCTGGAAGTGTTCGAGATCAAATCCGGTAACGAGTCCATTGAGCCGCTTAAGGAGCGTATTGTGGGCCGCTACCTGCTTGACGATTACTGCGACGAGAATGGCAACGTGCTCGTTTCTAAGGATAAGATGATTGGCGACGCCGAAGCTGACCTCATCATCGGCCGCGGCACGACGCACATCAAGATCCGCTCTATTTTGAACTGCCGCACCCGTCACGGCGTGTGCAAGAAGTGCTACGGTTCCTCCCTTGCAAACGGCCAGCCGATCACGGTCGGCGAGGCGGTTGGTATCATCGCCGCACAGTCCATCGGCGAGCCGGGTACCCAGCTGACGATGCGTACGTTCCATACCGGCGGTGTTGCATCCGCAGAAGATATCACGCAGGGTCTTCCGCGTGTCAGTGAGCTGTTTGAAAGCCGCAAGCCGAAGCATCTCGCAATCATCGCAGAGATCGGCGGTACGATCGGCTTTGAAGAGGTCAAAAAGAACCGCCACATTGTCGTTCGCGGCGATGGCGACCAGCGCAGCTACCTCATCCCGTTCGGTGCACGCCTCAGCGTAAAAGAGGGCGATGTGGTTGAAAAGGGCACCCGCTTGACCGAAGGCTCCGTCAACCCGCACGACGTGCTCGCCATCAGCGGCCCGGAGGCGGTGCAGGATTACCTCATTGAGGAAGTGCAGCGCACCTACCGTATGCAGGGTGTTGATATCAACGATAAGCACATCGAAGTTATCGTTCGTCAGATGATGCGCAAGGTGCGCATTGAAGACGCGGGCGACACGCCGCTGCTCGTCGGCGCGCTCGTCGATAAGAACGACACGCTTCTTGAAAACGAGAAGATCGCCGCAAGAATTGCAAACGGCGAGACCGGCCTGCGCGAGGCGACATTCACGCCGACGCTGCTCGGTATCACGAAGGCATCTCTGGCGACCGAGTCCTTCCTTTCCGCTGCTTCCTTCCAGGAGACCACACGCGTGCTGACCGACGCCGCCATCAAGGGCAAGGTAGACCCGCTGCTTGGCCTGAAGGAGAACGTCATCATCGGTAAGCTGATTCCGGCCGGCACCGGCATGGACTGCTACACCAATGTTGAAATTGCGCCGACGGCGCCGAGCAGCTCTTTAAGCCAAGAGGCCGTAGCCGCTTTGAGCAGCTTTGAGGAAAAAACTTCCGCGCAGAATGCAGAAGAGGGCTTGACAAACGAATAATGAGCGGTGTATAATGTCAAATGGTGTGTTGTGGGCATGAAATCTGAGAATTTCTGCCGGAACCGCCTTTGAAACCGCATAAAACAGACCTGTCCGCGCGTTTTTTGTACGGACAGGATACTGTTTTGTATAGGCGCATGTTCTGCGGGCAATATAAACCCGCATGACATATATAGAAATTGTGTAAGGAGGTGCAATATGCCCACATTTAACCAGTTGATTCACACAGGTCGCGCAGTTTCCGAGAAGAAGGCAAAGGCGCCGGCACTGCTGAAGGGTTGGAACTCCAAGAAGAGAATTGCTATCGATCAGGATTCTCCCCAGAAGCGCGGTGTCTGCACTGCTGTTAAGACTGCTACCCCGAAGAAGCCGAACTCCGCACTTCGTAAGATTGCCAGAGTCCGTCTTTCCAACGGTATCGAAGTCTCCGCTTACATCCCGGGTGTTGGTCACAACCTGCAGGAGCATAGCGTTGTTATGATCCGTGGCGGTCGTGTTAAGGACCTTCCTGGTGTACGTTACCACATCATCCGCGGCACGCTTGACGCGCAGGGTGTTGCAAAGCGTATGCAGGCTCGTTCCAAGTACGGCGCTAAGAGACCGAAGGCCGGCGCTGCAAAGAAGTAATTTCTTTAAAGAGCCAAAACAAATCGTTACACAATGAACTTTTGACCGGAAAAGCGAAATTCGCTTTAAGGGTATTTATAATAGATAAGCTACTGATTATCGTGCGTAAATACCTTTTCTTAGCCGGCGGGAGCTTGTGCTTTCGAGTACCGATGAATTCATACTATTATGTGAAGGAGGGAAGACTATGCCAAGAAGAGGCAATGTAGCAAAACGCGATGTTTTGCCGGATCCTATGTATAATTCCAAACTGGTCACACGCCTGATTAACAACATCATGTATGATGGTAAGAAGGGCGTAGCTCAGAAGATCGTTTACGAAGCATTCGAGATCGTCGAAGAGAAGACGGGCAAGAATGCTCTGGAGGTTTTCGAGCAGGCTATGGAGAACGTAATGCCGAGCCTGGAGGTTAAGGCACGCCGTGTTGGCGGTGCGAACTATCAGGTTCCGATCGAGGTTCGTCCGGAGAGACGTCAGACCCTGGGTCTGCGCTGGATGGCGAGCTATTCCAGACTTCGTTCTGAAAAGACGATGAAGGAGAGACTGGCCGGAGAGATCCTTGACGCTCTGAACGGCGCCGGCGGCGCTGCTAAGAAGCGTGACGATACGCATAAGATGGCAGAAGCCAACAAGGCTTTCGCACATTACAGATGGTAATTTACCTGTAAACGTATTAAGGAGGATTATATGGCCCGTCAGGTACCACTTGAATTTACAAGAAATATCGGCATCATGGCGCACATCGATGCCGGTAAAACAACAACGACCGAGCGTATCCTTTATTACACAGGCGTCAACTACAAGATCGGCGAGACCCACGACGGTTCCGCTACGATGGACTGGATGGCACAGGAGCAGGAGAGAGGTATCACGATTACTTCCGCTGCTACGACGTGCTTCTGGCCGGACAGAAACGGTCACCAGAACCGTATCAACATCATCGACACCCCGGGCCACGTTGACTTCACCGTTGAAGTTGAGCGTTCCCTGCGTGTTCTCGATGGTTCCGTAACGGTTTTCTGCGCAAAGGGCGGCGTTGAGCCGCAGTCTGAGACCGTTTGGCGTCAGGCTGAGGAATACAAGGTTCCGCGTATGGCGTATGTCAACAAGATGGACATTATGGGCGCTGATTTCTACCGCGTTGTCAACATGATGCGCGAGAGATTGAAGTGCAACGCTGTACCGATCCAGCTGCCGATCGGCTCTGAAGATACCTTCAAGGGCCTCATCGACCTCGTGGAAATGAAGGCTTATGTCTACTATGATGATCTCGGCAAGGATATCCGTTGCGAAGAGATCCCGGAAGACATGAAAGAGCTCGCAGAGAAGTATCACACCGAGATGATCGAGCATGTCGCCGAGCAGGACGACGCACTCATGGAGAAGTATCTCATGGGTGAAGAGCTCACGATCGATGAGATCAAGACCTGCATCCGCAAGTCCACCATCAACAACACGATGGTTCCGGTTACCTGCGGCACTTCCTATAAGAACAAGGGTGTTCAGAAGCTTCTGGACGCGATTGTTGATTACATGCCGGCTCCGACGGATGTTCCGTCTATTAAGGGCGTAAACCCGGAAACCGAAGAAGAGGACGTTCGTCACTCTTCCGATACGGAGCCGTTCTCCGCTCTTGCATTTAAGATTGCTACGGACCCGTTCGTCGGTAAGCTGTGCTTCTTCCGTGTGTACTCCGGTACGCTTACGGCTGGTTCCACCGTTTACAACTCCACAAAGGATAACACCGAGCGTATCGGCCGTATTGTTCAGATGCACGCAAACCACAGACAGGATCTGGAAATGGTTTACGCAGGTGACATCGCTGCTGCAGTCGGTCTGAAGAACACCACCACCGGTGATACCCTTTGCGACGAAAAGCACCCGATCATCCTTGAGTCCATGGAATTCCCGGAGCCGGTTATCCGTGTTGCGATTGAGCCGAAGACCAAGGCCGGTCAGGAAAAGATGGGCATTGCACTTGCAAAGCTCGCAGAAGAAGACCCGACCTTCAAGGCCTATACCGATGAAGAAACCGGCCAGACCATCATCGCCGGCATGGGTGAGCTCCATCTGGAGATCATCGTTGACCGTCTGATGCGTGAGTTTAAGGTTGAGGCTAACGTCGGTAAGCCGCAGGTTGCTTACAAAGAGACGATCCGCAAGAATGCGGATTCCGATATGAAGTACGCTCGTCAGTCCGGCGGTAAGGGCCAGTACGGTCACGTTAAGATCCGTATTGAGCCGAACCCGGGTAAGGGCTACGAGTTCGTCAACGCAGTTGTCGGCGGTACGGTTCCGAAGGAATATATCCCGGCTGTTGACCAGGGTATCCAGGGCGCAATGCTCTCCGGCGTGCTTGCTGGTTACAACGTTGTTGACGTGAAGGTCACGCTGTATGATGGTTCCTATCATGAAGTTGACTCCTCTGAAATGGCCTTTAAGATCGCCGGCTCCATGGCATTTAAGGATGCTATGCGCAAGGCTGATCCGGTCATCATGGAGCCGATCATGAAGGTTGTTGTTACCGTTCCGGAGGAATACCTCGGTAACGTTATCGGTGACCTCAACTCCCGTCGCGGCATCATGCAGAATCAGGAGGCTACTCCGGGTGCTATGCAGATCACCAGCGAAGTTCCGCTGTCTGAGATGTTCGGCTACGCAACGGACATGCGTTCCAAGACCCAGGGCCGTGGTCAGTACACCATGGAGCCCTCTCACTACGCTGAAGTTCCGAAGTCTGTTTCTGAAACGATCATCGCTTCCAGAAAAAAGGCTGAATAAAGCGAAATACTACTTGATTTTTTTGCGGTTTGTTGCTACAATGGTAATAAACTCAAAAGGTTATTTTACTGAATAAAAGGAGGCAATTCCAATGGCAAAGGCTAAGTTCGAAAGAAATAAGCCCCATGTAAACATCGGTACAATCGGTCACGTTGACCATGGTAAGACTACTCTTACTGCTGCTATCACGAAGGTTCTCGCTCTGAAGGGCCAGGCACAGTTCGAGGATTACTCCATGATCGATAAGGCTCCGGAAGAGAGAGAGCGTGGTATCACGATCAACACCGCTCACGTTGAGTATGAGACGGACAAGCGTCACTACGCTCACGTTGACTGCCCGGGCCATGCTGACTATGTTAAGAACATGATCACCGGTGCTGCACAGATGGACGGCGCTATCCTCGTCGTTTCCGCTGCTGACGGCCCGATGCCGCAGACCCGTGAGCACATCCTCCTCTCCCGTCAGGTTGGTGTTCCGTACATTGTTGTATTCATGAACAAGTGCGACCAGGTTGACGACGAAGAGCTCCTCGAGCTTGTTGAGATGGAGATCCGTGACCTGCTGAACGAGTATGAGTTCCCGGGCGATGACACCCCGATCATCAAGGGTTCCGCTTACCTCGCACTCACCAGCGAGTCCAAGGACGTCAACGCTCCTGAGTACAAGTGCATCCTCGACCTGATGGATGCTGTTGACGACTACATCCCGACCCCGGAACGTAAGGCTGACCAGCCGTTCCTGATGCCGGTTGAGGACGTCTTCACCATCACCGGCCGTGGTACTGTTGCTACCGGTAGAGTTGAGCGTGGCATTCTGAAGATGTCTGACGAAGTCGAAATCATCGGCCTCACCGACGAGAGAAGAAAGTCCGTTGTTACGGGCATCGAAATGTTCCGCAAGCTCCTCGACTTTGCTGAGGCTGGCGACAACATCGGCGTTCTGCTCCGTGGTATCCAGAGAACCGACATCGAGCGCGGCCAGGTTCTGTCCAAGCCGGGCACGATTCACCCGCACACCAAGTTCAAGGGCCAGGTTTACGTTCTGACCAAGGACGAAGGCGGCCGTCATACCCCGTTCTTCAACAACTATCGTCCGCAGTTCTATTTCCGTACCACCGACGTTACGGGTGTTATCTCTCTGCCGGAAGGCACCGAGATGTGCATGCCTGGCGATAACGTTGTCATGGACGTTGAGCTGATCACCCCGATCGCTATCGAAGAGGGTCTTCGCTTCGCTATCCGTGAAGGCGGCAGAACTGTTGGTTCCGGCGTTGTTACGGGTATCAACGAGTAATTTTTACTCAAACTAAAATCTCATCATTTTCTTCGGGGCGAGGTGTGATTCCTCACCGGCGGTAAATGCCTTTGGCATAAGCCCGCGACCGCAGTTTTGCGCTGATCCGGTGTGATTCCGGAGCCGACGGTATAGTCCGGATGATAGAAGAAACGTGAATCAAAAGGATTTCGGCACCCCGCGAGTTTTCGTGGGGTGCTTTTTGATTCTTACCCCCGTTTCTGTATTGACATAGTATAAGTTGGGAATGCGCATGGCTTATGCGGCATTCTAAAGGCGGCGCTGCGTGGATTTGTGTTTTCCCGTAAAGGGAAAATGCAAGCGCGGAGTGAATTTCCTTGCGCTGCCTGATATTCATACAGAAAGGTTCTGACATTTATGACCGTAAATACTGCAAAAACTTCCAATGTGAATATTCGTAAAATTGCAATGACCGGCGTACTGGCGGCGATTGCGACTGTTTTGATGTTTTTACACTTCCAGCTACCGTTTATGCCGAGCTTTATTTCGCTCGACTTTTCCGAGCTGCCGGCGCTGATCGCGGCGTTTACGCTTGGGCCGGTGAGCGGTGTTGCCGTTTGCTTTGTGAAAAATCTTGTGCTGCTTTCGCAGACCATCACCGGCGGTGTGGGTGAGCTCTCGAACTTCATTATCGGTTCTGCGTTTGTGGTGCCGGCGGGGCTGATTTACCGCCACCACCGCAATTACGGCGGCGCGATTGTGGGCTCTGTTGTTGGCGCGCTTTTGATGGCAGTGCTGGGATTCTTCTCGAATCTGTTCATCATTTATCCGATCTACACGAATGTGATGCCGATGGAGGCCATTATGGGCATGTATCAGGCAATCAATCCTTCCGTGCAGGAGTTGTGGCAGGCGCTTTTGATCTTTAACTTGCCGTTTACGTTCTGCAAGGGGCTCATCAGTGCGGTTATCACGATTCTGGTATATAAGAAGCTGGAGCCGGTCATCAACGGCAAAGTCGTATGATATGCCGGAATTTGGCGGTATAAAACCGGGATTTTCTGCGGTTTTTTCCCTTGCTATTTGCGAAAAACTGTGTTATACTTTTTTACAGTCAAAAATGAATATGCCCTTATCAAGAGTGACGGAGGGAACAGGCCCTTTGATGTCCGGCAACCTGCATTTTGCAAGGTGCTAATTCCTGCGGCATGGCAATGCCGAAAGATGAGGATTTTGAACCGCTCATCTTTTGAGCGGTTCTTTTTTTCCTAAAATTCCTTGTGGGGGCTGTAAGTGAAAAGAGTAAAGGAGCAAAACATGAATAACAAACATCTTTTTACATCTGAATCCGTGACCGAAGGCCACCCGGACAAGGTTTGCGACCAGATTTCCGATGCAATTCTCGACGACATCATGGCGAAAGACCCGACCGCGCATGTAGCTTGCGAAGTGACGGCGACGACCGGTATGGTGCACGTGATGGGCGAGATTTCCACCGAGTGCTATGTGGACATCGATGCGATTGCGCGTAAAGTCATCAAAGAGATCGGTTACGATTCTCCGGATGCGGGCTTCAACGGTGCGACCTGTGCGGTGCTGACCTCCATCGACATGCAGTCCCCGGACATTGCAATGGGCGTGAACGAGTCTTTTGAAACGAAAAACGGCGCCGCTGACCAGGACGACCTTATCGGCGCGGGCGACCAGGGCATGATGTTCGGCTATGCCTGCGATGAGACCCCGGAGCTGATGCCGCTGACCATCTCTTTGGCGCATAAGCTTGCCAAGCAGCTGGCAAAAGTCCGCAAGGACGACACGCTTGACTACCTCCGCCCGGACGGCAAGACGCAGGTGACGGCGGAATACGACGGCGACACGGTGAAGCGCATCGACACCATCGTTATTTCCGCGCAGCACAGCGAGGCTGTCTCTCTGGAGCAGATTCGCAAGGATATGATCGAATATGTTGTGAAGCCGATCGTTCCGGCGGAGCTCATCGATGAGAACACGAAGTATTATGTAAACCCGACCGGCCGTTTTGTCATCGGCGGCCCGGTAGGTGACAGCGGTCTGACCGGCAGAAAGATCATCGTCGATACGTACGGCGGCGTAGGTCGTCACGGCGGCGGTGCATTCTCCGGCAAGGACCCGACGAAGGTTGACCGTTCCGCTGCATATGCGGCACGTTATGTTGCAAAAAACATTGTAGCTGCGGGCTTTGCAAAGAAATGCGAGGTGCAGCTTGCATACGCCATCGGTGTTGCACACCCGGTTTCCGTTATGGTCGATACATTCGGCACCGGCACGGTGGAGGATTCCAAGCTTGCCGAGGCTGTGCAGAAGGTCTTTGACCTGCGTCCGAACGCGATCATCCGCAACCTCGACCTGCGCCGCCCGATTTACCGTCAGCTCGCCGCTTATGGCCACATGGGCCGCGAGGAGCTCGGCGTGCAGTGGGAGAAGACCGACAAGGTCGAGGCTATGAAGGCTGCCGTGCTTTAATTTGCGCAAAACAGAATAAGAACCGAATGCACCTTCGCGTCATAGACTGGCGCGGAGGTGTTTTTTATGGAGCCTATCGGGATTGCTTTGGTGTGCGCGTTTACGCTGTGTATCTTTTTATTTGCTGTGAGGAGCGTTTGCCTGCGCGTGACACGTTCGAAAATGCTGGAGGATGCGCTGCCGTTTACGGTGTATGCGACGATCCGCCGCGCGGACGACGCAGAGTATATTGTGCGCAGTGTTTTGGAGCGCGTGAAGTGGCTGGATTTATACGGCATGTGCCGCATTGTGTGCCTGAATCCGACAAACGACCCGGAGATCGACGCGATTATCCGCAGACTTGTGCAAAAATACCCGTTTGCGGAGATTGGGGCTTTTCAAACACGAAAGAATGTTCTATAATAGAAACAGATAAAGATTGTAAAAGGGGGCGCAACCGATGCCGCAGGAAAACGGGCTGCTGGAAATGGAAGGCAGCGTGGAAAATATCGTTTACCACAACGACAGCAACCAGTACACGGTGTTGGAGGTCGATTGCGGCGAAGAGCTCATCACGGTGGTGGGGACGTTCCCGTATGTGAGTGTGGGGGAGCGGCTGCACCTGTATGGCACGTGGACATCGCACGCGACGTTCGGGCAGCAGTTCCGCGCACAGGCGTTTGAGCGCTCCCGTCCGGCGGACACGGCGGCGATGCTGAAATACCTTTCGAGCGGCGCGGTGAAGGGCATCGGCGGCGCGCTGGCGGGGCGAATTATAGAAGCGTTCGGCGATGAATCCATTAAAGTGATCGAGGAAGATCCGGCGCGGCTTGCAACCGTGAAGGGCATCACGCTGAAAAAGGCGAAAGAAATCTCCGAGGAGATGCAGCGCGTGAACGGCATCCGCGATTTGATGGCATTTCTCGGCAGCTTTGGCGTGCGCCCGGAGGACACCGTGAAGGTGTGGAAGGTGTACGGGCAGGACTCTGTGGCGTGCATTCAGGAAGACCCGTACCGGCTGTGCAGCGATAAGATCGGCATTTCGTTTGCGGTGGCGGATCAGCTGGCGGAGTCGCTGGAGTATGACCGCGACAACAAGGAGCGCGTGAAGGCGGGCGTGCTGTATGTGCTGCGGCACAATTTGAATAACGGGCACACGTGCCTGCCGGCGGATAAACTGTGCGCGGCGGCCGCGAAGCTTTTGGGCGTGCCGCCGGAGAGTGCGCAGGAGGCTTTACTTGAGCTGTGCCAGACGTTTGAGGCGGTGAACGAGAATTTTGACGGGCGTGACTTCGTGTTTTTGCCGAAGCAGCACCGCAGCGAGGTGTACTGCGCCGACCGCATCCATATGATGCTGCGCTACCCGCCGGAATCCATTACGGGCATTGACCGGGAGATTGCGGAAATTGAGCGCACAGAAGGCATTGAGTACGCCGAATTGCAGAAGGATGCGATCCGCGCGGCGCTGGAAAAGGGTCTTTTGATTTTGACGGGTGGCCCGGGCACAGGCAAAACGACGACGCTGAACGCGATTATCCGCATTTTGATGGAAAAAGGCGAAACGGTATTTCTGGCGGCGCCGACGGGGCGCGCGGCGAAGCGCATGTCCGAGCTGACGGGCGTGGAGGCGAAGACCATTCACCGTATGTTACAGGTGGACTGGGACGACAACGATGACCCGGTGTTCCAGAGAAACGAGCGCAATCCGCTGGAGTGTGACGCAGTGGTCATCGATGAGCTTTCCATGGTGGACGCGTATGTGTTTGAAAGTGTTCTGCGCGCTCTGCCCATCGGCTGCCGTTTGATCTTGGTCGGCGACAGCGACCAGCTGCCGAGCGTGGGGCCGGGCAATGTCATCGGAGACCTTATTGCGTCGAAGGTATTCCCAACAGTGCAACTGAAGGAGATTTTCCGTCAGTCGATGGAGAGTCTCATTGTGATGAACGCGCACAAGATTGTAGAAGGCGAGATGCCGGAGCTTTCCGTGCGCAGCAACGATTTCTTTTTTATGCCGCGCGAGGATGCACGCTCCGTTGCGGAGACGGTGCAGTCGCTTGTGGTGACGCGCTTGCCGAAAAGCTACGGGTATTCGCCGGTGACGGACATTCAGGTATTATGCCCGGGACGCAAGGGCGAGCTTGGCACGGTGGAGCTGAACCGTAAGCTGCGCGAGCAGATTAACCCGCCCGCGAAAAACAAGCCGCAGGTGACGGTGAACGGCACGGTTTTCCGCGAGGGAGACAAGGTGATGCAGATCAAAAATGACTACAACCTGCCGTGGAGTCGCGAAGACGGCACGGTGGGCGAAGGCGTATATAACGGCGACATGGGCATCGTCATCGATGTGGACAAAGATGCCGGTTGTCTGCGTGTGGAAATCGACGACAAAGAGGTGTTGTATGATTTTGAGCACGCGGCAGCAGAACTGGAGCTTGCCTACGCCGTGACGGTACATAAGAGCCAGGGCAATGAGTTTACGGCGGTTGTGATGCCGATGTTCCCGGGCGCGCCGCAGCTGAGCTACCGAAATTTGCTGTATACGGGCATTACACGTGCGAAAAAGCTGCTGATTTTGGTTGGCAAGCGCAGTGTAGTCGCCGATATGGTGGCGAACGATAAAAAGACGCGGCGGTTTTCCGGCTTGCAGCACTTTTTGCTCGAAAAGCCGGAGGAAGACGAGCCGGAGCAGAATGAGGAAGCGGAAGCATGAGCGTTTTAGAGAAGATTCTCACGTTCTTTTACCCGAAGCGATGCCTTTTGTGCGGGCGTGCGGGAGCGGTGAACGAGGACGAGTTGTGCGCGGACTGCGCGAAGCTGCAGCCGGACATTCGCGTGCGTTTTTTCGCGTTGCATGCAGGAAGACGGGATTACACACTGGAATGCCGTGCGCCGCAGCGGTACAAGGAGCCGTTTCGGTCATCCTTGTGGCGGTTCAAGTTCAAAAACGGGACGAACCTTGCGAAACCGCTTGCAAAGTTAATGCTGCCGGCGATCGATAAAAACCGGGTTTGGGACTGTATTGTGCCGGTGCCCATCAGCCGGGAGAGGCTGAAACAGCGCGGGTACGATCAATCGGTGCTGCTTGCAAAAGAGGTATCGAAGCTGACGGGTATTCCGTGCCGCACGGATATTTTGGAGAAGACGAAGCACAACCGCACGCAGCACAATTTGAGCGCCAAGGAACGTGAAGCGAATGTGCGTGGGGCGTACCGCGCGGAGGGTGCGGCGCGGCTGCGCATTCTGCTTTTGGACGATATCGTGACGACCGGCGCGACGGCCGTGGAATGCGCAAAGGTGTTGTACCGAAACGGGGCGGACTATGTGGGCTGTGTTTCGTGCGCGACGGTCGATTAGACCTTGCAAAACGGGAAAAAGTCATGTAAAATAAAAGACAGTATAACGCGAGAGGATGGTACCATGGCCGGTACGGATATTGCGATCGATTTGGGTTCGGCAAATTTCAGATTATATGTAGACGGCAAGGGTGTTGTGGTGGATGAACCGAACGTCATCGCCGTAGATGAAGACTCTAACCGTGTGGTGGCCGTGGGTCGCCGCGCGTATAAAATGCTCGGCAGGACGAGCGATCGCGTGCGCGTGGTCAAGCCCGTGACGGGCGGTGTGATTTCCGATTTGACGCTGATGGACGCGACGCTGCAGCACTACCTGAAAAAGGTGACGAACAGCCGCGTTTTCATGCCGCGCGCCGTTGTGGCGGTACCGAGCGGTATTACGGAAGTGGAGCGCCGTGCGGTGGTGGACGCTGTGGCGGCGAACGGCATTCGCAAGGTGTGCTTGATCGAAGCGCCGGTGGCGGCGGCGATCGGTGCGGGGCTGGATATTTCCCGTCCGCACGGCAGCATGGTTGTCACGCTCGGCGAGGGTGTGAGCGACATCGGCGTGCTTTCGATGAATCGCCTTTCCGTAAGCGGCAGCATTGCCGTGGGCGGCGCGGTGTTCAACGAGGATATTATCAAATACGCGCGCAGAAAGTTTGATCTGATTATCGGCGAGCAGACGGCAGAGGCGGCAAAGTGCGCCGTGGGCTGCGCGTTCCCGCTGAAGGACATTGAAAAATACGAGCTGCGCGGCAGAGACGAGCGCAACGGCCTGCCTGCAAAGGTGGAAGTGACCTCCGACGAGATTGGCGAAGCCATGCTGGAATCCGTTGTGAAGGTTGTGCACAAAATTCAGAGTGTGCTGGAGGAGACGCCGCCGGAGCTGACGGCAGACATCGGCAACGCGGGCATTGTGCTGACAGGCGGCGGCGCGAAGCTGCGTGGGTTGGACACGCTTATCTCGAAGCAGACGAAAATGCGCGTGCGCATTGCGGAAGAGCCGGAGGACTGCGTGATTCTCGGCGCAGGACGCGCAGTGCAGTGGATAGACAGCGTGAAGATGGACGCGGGCAAGGAAAACGGCAATGTGCCGCTGACCGCGTATTATTAAGGAGCGGCGTATGGAAAAACGGGTGCCGAAAGGCCGCAAAATGTGGACGGTGCAGATCGACGAAAACGGCGGTGTGCATATTCCGAAAGAGGCCTTGGCGCTTATCGGGCTGAAGGCCGGGGAAAGCGCCGTGCTGACGGGAGACAAACGCCGCGGGTTGGTGCTTGTGGCCGAAAGCCGCGCGGAATCGGTGCAGGAAGCCTTTTTGAAAAACGAAGAATAAGCTTGGCGCAGAGGAATTCTCTGCGCTTATTTTTTACGGAAATTTGCGTGCCGGTCTTGCGTGCGGCGGGCTGCGTCGCTGCCGTTTCGGGGGAAAGTGAAGCTGCGCAAGAAGAGCGGGCATTGGGGATATAGGTAAAAGCAGAGTAAATGAAGACAAAACCGGGTTATGGAACGCGGCTTTTGTTCTGCGAAAAATGACGGGGTGAAAGTTTCCGAATAAAAAATCAAAATAGGGGTTGACAAATGTATACGAGTTTAGTATACTATGAGCAAGTTAGTTTGTACTAACTTTAAGGATAACACATAGCGGTGAGAATCCGCTTTATTTAAAGCAAAAGAGTTAGCGCAAGCTAACTTAAATCAAATGCAAAGCCCGGTTTTGCGGGCAGCCTGTGAAACGCTTTTGCAGGCAGAAAGGATAGAATATGAGCGTAGTGATCGTTGGCGGCAATGAACGCATGGTATGTCAGTACATGGATATCTGCAAGAACCATGGCTGCAAAGCAAAGGTGTATGTGAAGGAGAACGGCTCCTTGAAAAAGAAGCTCGGCACGCCGGACTACCTTTTGCTTTTCACCAGCACGGTCTCGCACAAAATGATGTTGAGCGCTTCCAAGGAAGCGAAAAGAAATAACATTCCGATCGCGTATGTGCCGAGCAGCAGTGCCTCGGCGCTGCACAGTGTACTGGCAGATTGCTGTGCGGCTGTGCGCGGAGAGTGTGCTTTCAATGCTTGAGAAATACTTGATCGAGCATTGTGCGCCGACGCTGGCGTCGCTTAAAACGGCGAGTTTATTTTCCTACCACGCGGCGCAGGACCCGGAGGACGATGTAAAGCATTTGAATCGCATATTCCGCGATAAAGGTGTAGAGCTGCTGATCTTAAAGCGCGAAGAAAATGCGATGCTCATTTATGTGTGCCGCCGCACGCAGCTTGCAAAAGACCTGGAGCGCCCCGGCGCAAAAGAGCTTTTGGAGCGCTACGGCTACACCGACACGAGCGTGGACGGCGCGATAGAACGGCTGCGCATGCGGCTTGCAAGCGGAGACGGGTTCCCGCATGAGATTGGGCTTTTCCTCGGCTACCCGGTGGAGGATGTGCTTGGGTTCATTGAAAACGCCGGGCAAAACTGCAAGTGCTGCGGATGTTGGAAGGTGTACTGCAACGAATGCGAGGCAGTGCGCACATTTGCGCGGTATAAGAAGTGCCGGGACATCTACAAGCGTTTGTGGCAGGAAGGCAGAAGTGTTTTGCAGCTTACCGTAGCTGCCTGACATATAAAGAAATTTTTGAAAAGAGGTTACAAAAAATGCGTAAAACAGCAGTTGTTTATTGGAGTGGTACAGGCAACACCCAGATGATGGCGGAAAAGGTTGCAGAAGGCGTTCGCGCAGCGGGTGCAGAAGCAGATGTATATAACTGCACAGAGTTCTCCGCAGATCTGATGGATAACTATGAGGCTGTGGCGTTCGGCTGCCCGTCTATGGGCTCCGAGCAGTTGGAGGACACGGAGTTTGAGCCGGTGTTTACCGAGTGCGAAGCAAAGCTTTCCGGCAAGGTGATCGGGCTGTTCGGCTCTTACGGCTGGGGCGACGGCGAATGGATGCGTAACTGGGAAGAGACCTGCCTTGGTGACGGCGCGGTCTTCGCAGGCGACAGCGTCATCTGCAACGAAGCACCGGACGACGAAGCAGACGCAGCGTGCATTGCGCTTGGCAAGAAGCTCGCAGGTGAATAATCTACCGGCAAATTTTAGAGTATAACGTGTAATACCACACATTTGCGCATAACAGGATAGAAAAACCGACGGCATGATGGAACTTGTGCCGTCGGTTTTCTTATACAAAAGGAGTCGCTCTCGGAAACGGGAGCGACTTCTTTGCTGTTTATGATTACATGGACGTCGGAACAGTGATGTTGAACATGGTGAGGACGTTGCGAATGACCGTTGCGGTGGCGCGGCAGAGGGTGAGACGCGCCTGCATGAGGCTTTCTTCCTCGCCCTTTACACGGCAGGCATTGTAGAACTTGTGGAACTTTGTTGCAAGCTCGATAACATAGCGCGTGATGCGTACCGGGTCATAGTCCTTTGCGGCGCCGATGATCTCATCGGTGTAAGACGCGATGTGCTGGATGAGCTCAAGCTCCTCCGGCGCGGTGAGCAGTGCGAGCTCCTCTGCGGTGCAGTCGCGCGGGGTGACGCCCTCGGCTTCCAGTGCGCGCAGGATGCTGCAAATACGCGCGTGGGCGTACTGGACGTAGTACACGGGGTTCTGTGAATCCTGCTGCACGGCGAGGTCAAGGTCGAAGTCGAGCAGGGAGTTCGCTTCACGCATGTTAAAGAGGAATCTTGCGGAATCGACCGGGACTTCATCGAGTAGGTCGCCGAGCTGGATGGCCTTGCCGGTACGCTTGCTCATGCGCACGGGCTGGCCGTCACGCATCAAACGGACGAACTGCATGAGGATGATGTCGAGCTTATCGGCGCTCTGACCGATGGCGTCCATCGCGCCCTTCATGCGGGCGACGTGGCCATGGTGGTCGCTGCCCCAGATGTCGATGAGCAGGTCGAAGCCGCGGTCGAACTTATTCTTGTGGTAGGCGATGTCTGCCGTAAAGTAGGTTGGGTTGCCGTTGGCGCGGACAAGCACTTCGTCCTTTTCGCCGCCGAACTCGGTTGCCTTATACCAGACGGCGCCGTCTTTTTCGTAAGTGAGGCCGCGGTCGCGCAGGTAATCGACGACGGCCATGACTTCGCCGTCCTTGTGCAGGTCGCTTTCGAGGAACCAGCGGTCGTAATGGACGCGGTATTTTTCCATATCGGCCTTCATTTTCGCGATGTTTTTCGGCAGACCGAAGCCGACGAGTGCCTTGCGGCGCTCTTCTTCGGTGACGTGCATCAGCTCGTCGCCGTGCTCTTTGGCGTACTCTTTGGCGAGGTCAAGAATGTCTTCGCCGTGGTAGCTGTCCTCCGGGAGCTCCGGCGGATTTTCCGCGAAGAGCTGCTGGTAGCGAATGGAGAGGGAGAGACCGAATTTATCGAGCTGGTTGCCGGCATCGTTGACGTAAAACTCACGCCAAACGTCGTAGCCTGCGGCATCCAGAACGGAGGCGAGGCAATCGCCGAGCGCGCCGCCGCGGGCGTTGCCCATGTGCATGGGACCCGTGGGGTTGGCGGAAACGAACTCGACCATGACCTTGCGGTGGTTGCCGTAGCCGCTTCTGCCGTATGCGCTGTCTTTTGTGAGCACTTCGGTCAGCACATCGCTGTAAAACGCGGAGCCGAGGAAGAAGTTCATGAAGCCGGGGCCGGCGGTTTCGGCCTTAACGAAGTAGGTGCCGTTGAGGTCGAGATTTTCCATGATAGCCGCGGCAATCTTCGGGGGCGCCATGCGGAATGCACGCGCGGAAGCCATGGCGGCGTTCGTTGCGAAATCACCGTGAGAGCGGTCTGCCGGGCGTTCTACGGTGAAAGCGGGCAGCTCTGCTTCGGGCAGCATGCCCGCAGCCATCGCTTTTTTCATCGCCGCTTCAATGACGGCAGAAACCTGTTCTTTTGCAATGCTTACTGCTTTAGACATAGGGGATGTTCCTTTCGGTTTATTTATTGAATAGATCACGCTTGCGCAGGCGAACGCAGATTTCGTTGCTGGAGGAAAGCTGGGTATCGATGTCGAGCGTATAGCGGATGCACAGCTCACCGCCCGCAGCGGAAAGGTCATGCTTTAACGTCTGTGTATATACGCCGAGGGAGAGCACGCCTGCGCCGGTATCATAAAGGCATTTGTGGCGCTTGCCTTTTTCCAGCACCAGACGGGTGGGCGTGCCGGGGGTCAGCATGGTGACGGTATCCTCATTTTCGATTTTGAGCACTTTGAGCTGACCGTTATACGGCGCTTCATCGGCATATTCCGTGTAGGAGATATACTTTGCGCCGCCGCGCTCGGTGTAATCGCCGAGCGTATCCACCTGAATTTCATCGGTCTGTGCGTCAATCGTTTGGCGGCCGATGATGGTGATTTCGTAATCTTCGCGCATAATCACTCAGTACCTTTCAATATCTATACATTTCACGCAGCTTTCAACGCTTTGCCCGAGGAAGAGCTCGGCGACTTTATAAAAGCTTTCGGTGTCGTCGCTGACAAAATACTGCTGTGTGCCGTCGGTTTTGCCGTCGCACAGCAGACCGTTTTCCTCCAGCACGGTGCGGCAGCTTTTGGCGGCTTCGCGACCGGAACTGATGAGCGTGACGTTTTCGCCCATGACGCGGCGGATGGTCTCGCTGATGATGGGGTAATGCGTGCAGCCCAGAATGAGTGTATCTACGCCGGCTTCACGGATGGGCGTTAAGTAGCGCTCGGCCGTCAGGCGCGGAATGGGGTCATCCGGCGAGACGAACGCGTTTTCTACGAGCGGCACGAATAAGGGGCACGCCTGCTCGAACACTTCGGTTTTCGGCGCGAGACGCTCGATCTCCTTGCGGTAGGAGCCGGAAGCGATGGTGGCGGCGGTGCCGATGATGCCGATCTTGCCGTTTTTCGTTTGCTCCACCGCGGCGCGCGCCGTGGGGCGCAGCACATCAAAATAGGGGACGGGCAGCGCATCGCCGATGTCACGGGCAACAGAGCTGACCGTACCACAGGCGGCCAACACGGCTTTTACGTCGTGTCGGATGAGAAAATTCATATCTTGTTTTGCGTATTTGCGGATGATCTCGCGCCCGCGCGAGCCGTAGGGCACGCGGCCGGTATCGCCGAAGTAGAGGATACTCTCGTTCGGCAGGGTGCGAATCAGCTCCCGCATGGCGGTGAGGCCGCCGAGGCCGGAATCAAATACGCCGATGGGTCTGTTATCCATAAATTGCGCCTCGCGTTAGTCTTCACGCGTGAAAGCGCAGTCGATGAGCTTTTCAAGCAGCTCGCTGTACGGGGTACCGGCGTTTTCCCAGAGCTTCGGGTACATGCTGATGGACGTGAAGCCCGGCAGCGTGTTGATCTCGTTTAAAATGACCTTATGCTCCTTTTCAGTGACGAAGAAATCCACGCGGGAAAGGCCGTCGCAGCCGAGCAGGTTGTAGGCACGAACAGCCGTCTTGCGCACTTCCTCCGCAACGTCTTCGGGCAGACGCGCAGGGATGAAGAGCTGTGCGACGCCGTTCTTATATTTGTCATCGTAATCGTAGAATTCTGCACCCGCACCGATCTCGCCGACCGGGGAAGCGACGCTTTTGCCGCGGTTGCCGAGCACAGCGCACTCGACCTCCTGCCCGACGATGCCCTCTTCAACGACAACCTTCGTATCGTTTTCGGCGGCAAGGCGGATGGCGGCATCGAGCTTTTCGGGATCCGTTACCTTGCTGACACCGACGGAGGAGCCTGCGTTTGCCGGCTTTACGAACACCGGGAAATTGAGGCGTGCGGCGATTTTGTTGCGGATCTTCTCGCCGTCTGCGAAATAGCGGTCGGCGTAGAACCACAGGTAGTGCGCCTGCTCGATGTTCGCGGCGGAAAGCAGCGTGTGGGTGACGGCTTTATCCATGCACACAGCGGAAGCCAGTGTGCCGCAGCCGACATACGGGATGCCGCTGAGCTTAAAGAGACCCTGAATGGTGCCGTCTTCGCCGTTTTTGCCATGCAGCACGGGGAAGAGGACATCGACCTTCAAAACGGTATAGCTGCCGTCTACGTTCAGAACGACAAGGCCGTTCGTCGCTTTATCGGGAGAGATGAACGCGGGACGCGCGGTTTCGCTGTTCATCCACGTGTTGTTTTCAATGTTTTCCACAGCACCCGAATAGAGCAGCCAGCGACCGTCCTTTGTGATGCCGAGGGTGAGAATGTCAAATTTCTCTGTATCGAGATTTCGGATGATCGAAGCGGAGGACATCAGCGAAACTTCATATTCCGAAGACGCGCCGCCGAAGATCACGCAAACTGTTTTTTTCATGATAAAGGGCTCCTTCCCGCGCAGAAAATCACTGCGCAAACACTTTTTTGAGTGTTCAAAAAGAATTTTCAAAAGAATAAAAGAACAATATACCAGTAGTTTTACTCTTTTGCCGTATAAAATATGCGAATACACGAAACGGATCGCACACACGCGTCGCCGCTCGGGCGATATCGGTTTAGTATACCATATCTTCCGTGTTTTTTCAAGCACTGTGCGGGTTTTCGGGGCAGGATATAAAAGAAAAGCAGCCCGCGGCGCTGCAAACACAGAGCCATGGACTGCGAAACGGTAAAATTATGCTGTTTTAGAAAAGCGAGTTAGTCCCACATCTTGAGGTATTCGCCGGTGTTGCCTTCAAGGCGAGCCTGCTCGAGCGTGACTTCGATGCTCGGTGCGCCGAGGGTGATGCGTCTGTTCTTATCATTATAGCACCAATGCACAGCGTTCTGGATGATGCGGCGGACGTACGGATTGTAGAAGGAACCGTTCGTCTCGTGGCCCGGCTGGAAATAGAAGATCTTGCCGTAGCCGCGGGTGAAGGTGCAGCCGCTGCGGAAGACTTCGCCGATGTCATACCAGCCCTCGAAAATAACGTCGTCCGGGGTGGCAATATCAAAGTATTCGCCGTAGCACTCTTCAATGCCGAGCTCGAAATGCTCCGGAATACCGTCTGCGATGGGGTGGGTCGGCTTTACGTTGAAAAGACGCTCGTAGGTGCCGTCACGCCATTTCAGAGAACATGTGGTGCCGTTTAATTTGCGGAAAATTTTGGAATAGTGGCCGGAATGAAGCACAATGAGCCCCATGCCGTTCATGATGCGCTTGTAGACCTTTTCAACGACCTCGTCGGCGACAAACTGATGGCCCATGTGGCCCCACCAGATCATAACGTCGGTATTTTCCAGCACTTCGTCGGTCAGGCCGTTTTCCGGCTGTTTCATCTGTGCAGTGCGCACCTCAACTTCGTCGCCCAGTTCGCGGACGATGTCTGCAATGGTTTCGTGCAGACCGTTCGGATGCTGCTTGATGGCCTCCTCGCTGCAATGCTCAAAGGTTGGGTCATCGTGAAGATATTCGTTCCAGACAGTGACTCGAATCATGTAAAATAACTCCTTTAGGTAGTGTTTTGGTAATTTAAGACAATTATAGCGCCCATTTTAATAAAATGCAAGTACAAAATGCGCATTTGCGGGGATTTTGTTTAAAAAAACGCACAGAAATAACCGTATGAAATACCAATTTTTGACAGTACATACAATGTGCAAATGTGGCTTTTGCATAAAACTCGACTTTGCGGGCAGGCTAAAGAAGTCGCCAAAGTGCGGCACGAACTTAGAAATTCAAAAGGAAAGGATCTGGACCGATATGAATAAGTTGAAATGCAGCGTGACGACCTGCCGACACAACGCAAACGACCTGTGCGAGCTGCGCAAAATTCAAGTGGACGGCCCCGCCGCGCTGGAAAGCCGCGAGACCTGCTGCGGCTCTTATGCAGAGCGCACGTCTTCCTCCGAAAACTCCTGCGGATGCTCGTCTTCACCGAGCGCCACAGCTGATGTGCATTGCAGCGCCGAGCACTGCACGTATAACGATAACCACAAGTGCAGTGCGGACTGCGTCTGTGTGGGCTGCTGTTGCGCAGACCCGGAGGTCGTCAGCGAGACGGAATGCTGCACGTTTGAGCGCAGAGCGTAACCGTTTCTAAATCTTCACGTGTTTCCCATAGGGCGGTGCGGTTTTGGCTGTGCCGCCCTTTTCTGTTGCTTTTTACCATGTTTTTCGATATACTGTTTTTATAAACCGGCAGAGAGGGGGAGCACGGTGATTGACACGGAACGGTTTTTACAGGCGAGAAAAGAGGCGCTGGGGCGCGTTGGCGGCGCAGGCGGCATCGGTACGCTTTCGGAAAAAGCTTTGCACGCGGCGCTGAAAAGCTACTATGAGCCCGATTCTGAGAGCCGCGAAGTGAAGGTGGGCGGCTTTGTGGCAGACATTGTCGGCGAAAACGGCATCATCGAAATTCAAACGCGTGGGTTTGACCGGCTGCGTCGTAAGCTCGGCGCGTTTCTGGAAGCGGCGCGCGTGACAGTGGTATACCCTGTGGCGCCAAAGCGCGGGTTGTGCTGGGTGGACCCCGAAACGGGTGAGATCTTTGAAAAGCGAAAATCACCGAAAAAGGGCGCAGCATATGATGTTTTCCCGGAGCTGTATAAGATCAAAAATCAGCTTATGCACCCGAATTTCCGGCTGTGCATCCCGCTTTTGGAGGTGACGGACTACAAGTATCTCGACGGTTACGGTAAGCAAAAGAAGCTGCGCGCGACGTGTGGGGAGCGTATCCCGGAAGCACTGCTCGGTGAAGTGATCTGCGAAAGCCGTTGGGATTATTTGAATTTGCTGCCCGAAGACCTGCCGGAGCCGTTTACGACGAAAACGCTTGCAAAAGCGATGCGACGCTCGCAGACGCAGGCGCAGTGTGCGGCGAATGTGCTGTATTCCATGGGTGTTTTGGAGCGTGTGGGTAAGGAAAAAAACGCATATTTGTACGTGAAAAAACAGGAAGAATAAAAGCGTATCGCTTGCGGCTTTTGAAGCTCGGAGCGATACGCTTTTTTGCGGGTGCTATTTTTCTGAAGACGGCGTTTTGCCGCCTTGGGCGTTGTCCTAAGAACCCGCAAGTTTTCTCGAAGAAAACTTGACGAAAGACTTTTAGCCATGGTTGCCGGAAGTTTAGGCGTTTAATTTACGGAAGTTCATTTTCAGCGTTCTTGTACTGCGCAGGTGAGGAACATTGGCGTCGGGGCGATGCATGTATACGCTTTGTATCAGGCCGAAGCCGAGGTACAGACACACGGCACTGCTGCCGCCGGCGGAGAAGAACGGCAATGTGACGCCCATGACGGGCAGAAGCGCCAGGCACATGCCGATATTCGAGACGGACTGTAAAGCGATGAGCCCGAAAAAGCCGAAGCACATGCAGCGCCCGAGGTCGTCCCTCGCCTTTGACGCGATATACAGCACGCGCAGGAGATACAATAACAATAATACGATGATGGCGGTGCAGCCGATGAAGCCGAGCTCCTCGCCGGCAACGGAGAAGATGAAATCACTGTGCTGGAACGTGACGAGGTTTGTTTCGACACGCGGACCGTTAAACAGCCCTTTGCCGGTCAGCTGGCCGCTGCCGATGGAGATACGCCCCTGCACCTGCTGGTAGCCTTCATTGAGCCGAATAGATGGGTCGTCCAGATTATAGACAGATGTGAAGCGCTTGATTTGATATTCGCTGAGAACAAATTTCCACAGCACGGGCACGGACACGGCGACAAGCGCGCCGAGCAAAATGAAATAGCGCAGCTGCACACCGCCGCCGAGGCTCATGCACAGGAACATGAAGAAAAAAACGATCGCGGCGCCGTCATCACCTTGAAAATGGCAGAGCAGAACGGGCACCGCCGCGTGGAGCGCGAGCAGAACGACGTGCAGAGGGTGATTGATTTTATTTTGCACGCGCAAAACGGAGATGTGCTTTGCATACGTCAGCATAAAGCAGATTTTCACAAGTTCGCTCGTCTGGAACGTGCGGCCCGCAAGGCTGATCCACGCGCGCGCGTTGACGCCCTCGCTGCCCTGCACGCTGATGCCGAAAAACATGGTGTAGAGCATGATAAAAACGGAAAAACCCGCGATGAGATACCAGAACGACGCAATGCTTTCGTAATCGATGAAGGAGAGCACGAGCGCCGCGAGAAGGCCTGCAACGGTCACGACGAGCTGCGTTTTGAAATAATCCGTGTTCATCGCGCGGGAAACGCTTTTCAGAAGAATAAGGCTGAACGTGGATATTGTGAGCATCAAAAGCCAAAGAAGCTTGTCCGTACGGCGGAAAAAGGACGAAACAGCAAGGAAAATGCGGCTGTCTTTCGTAAGATCACCTGCTTTCAAAAAAATCAGAAGAAACCAAAGTAAAACAAAGCGTAAAAGTCTTTGTAAGATTTTAGGAATAAAAAGCGAAATTTCAACAAAATTTCTATTTTAGTATATCACACAGAAAAGGAAGGGGCAATATCCAGATTTTTTTCCGTTAAAAAAGCGCGTTCCTCTTTACGGAAACGCCTTTTTGCGCTATAATCTATAAGGTATAACGATGTCCGCATGCTGCGGCGTGCGGCAAAACGGAAAAGAACGGAAATGAAAGGTTGGTTGCAATGCTTACCGATATTGAAATTGCGCAGCAGACAAAATTAAGACCGATTGCGGAGATCGCGGAAGAACTGCACGTGTGTCCCGAAGAGCTGGAGCCCTACGGACGCTTTAAAGCAAAGCTGAATGATGACCTGTTCAAAAGACTTGAAAACGAGCCGGACGGCAAGCTGATCCTTGTCACGGCCATCAACCCGACGCCGGCGGGCGAGGGTAAGACCACCACCTCGGCTGGCCTCGGTCAGGCTATGGCGAAGATCGGCAAAAAAGCCGTCATCGCGCTGCGTGAACCGTCTCTGGGTCCGGTGTTCGGCATTAAGGGCGGCGCTGCGGGCGGCGGCTACGCACAGGTGTTGCCGATGGAGGACATCAACCTGCACTTTACGGGTGACATGCACGCCATCACTTCGGCAAATAACCTGCTGTGTGCCATGCTCGATAACCACATGCAGCAGGGCAACGTGCTGGGCATCGACCAGCGCCGTGTGCTCATCAAGCGCTGCGTCGATATGAACGACCGCGCGCTGCGCAGCATTGTCATCGGCCTTGGCAGTAAGGTGAACGGCATCCCGCGCGAGGACGGCTTTATCATCACCGTCGCAAGCGAGGTCATGGCGATTTTGTGTCTTGCAAAGGATTTGAAAGACCTGAAAGAGCGCCTCGGCAAAATCCTCATTGCATATACGTATGACGGCAAGCCGGTCTATGCGAAGGACATCAAGGCGGATGGCGCTATGACGGCTTTGCTCAAAGATGCCATCAACCCGAACCTTGTGCAGACGATTGAAGGCACACCGGCCATCATGCACGGCGGTCCGTTTGCAAACATTGCGCACGGCTGCAACTCCGTGCGCGCAACGCGCTTGGCGCTGAAGCTCGGCGATTACTGCATTACGGAAGCAGGCTTCGGCTCCGACCTCGGTGCGGAGAAGTTCCTCGACATCAAGTGCCGTTTGGCGGGCCTCAAGCCGAACTGCATCGTCGTTGTCGCGACGGTTCGTGCGCTGAAGTACAATGGCGGCGTGCCGAAGGCAGAGCTTGCAAAGGAGAATGTTCCGGCGCTCGAAAAGGGCATTGAGAACCTGCGCGCACACGTGGAGAACATGCACAAATATAACGTGCCGGTCGTCGTTGCCATCAATCGCTTCGGCACCGATACGGACGCGGAGCTGAAAGTCATCGACGATTGCTGCAAGTCCCTCGGTGTAGAGTATGCACTCTCCGAAGTGTTCGCAAAGGGCGGCGAAGGCGGCGTGGAGCTTGCTAAGACCGTCTGCAAGGTCATCGACGAGAATCCTGAAAGCCACTTTGCGCCGATCTATGACCTTGATCTCACAGTGGAGGAGAAGATCCGCACGATCGCGCAGAAAATCTACGGCGCGGATGACGTGACGTTCACGAACCAGGCGATGAAGTCCCTGAAGGACATCAAGGCGCTCGGCGGCGACGCGCTGCCGGTGTGCATCGCAAAGACGCAGTATTCGCTTTCTGACGACCCGACGCTGCTCGGCCGTCCGACCGGCTTCAACATTACGATCCGTGACTTGCGCCTCTCGAACGGCGCGGGCTTCGTGGTTGCGTATGCGGGCGACGTCATGACGATGCCCGGTCTGCCGAAGGTGCCGTCTGCCGAAAAGATCGACGTCGACGGTAACGGCGTGATCCACGGCCTGTTCTGATGCAACGGTTTGTTTCTCACTCGGTGCAGGACACCGAAAAAATCGCGGCGAAGCTGGCGGAAAAGCTCAAGGGCGGCGAGGTCATCGCGTTCACGGGACCGATGGGCATGGGCAAGACGGCGTTTACGCGCGGACTTGTGCTGGCGCTTGGCGGCGGGGACGTGGTCTCCAGTCCGACGTTTGCGCTTGTGAACGAATACGATGCGCGGCTGACGGTGCAGCACTTTGACATGTACCGCGTTTCCGGTTGGGACGATCTCTACTCCACGGGCTTTTTCGATTACCTCGATACGGACAACGTGCTCGTCATTGAGTGGAGCGAAAACATTGACGGCGCTTTGCCGGAAAACACGATTTATGTCCATATGGAAAAGGGCGAGACGGAAACGGAGCGCATCGTTACCATTGAGGGCATAGACCTGTGATAAGTTTCTGATAGAAAGGACGGCTTTTGCGCGGCAAAAAATCGCGTGAAAGCGACAAATATGCTGATTTTAGCACTCGATTCCTCTGCGGCACCGGCCTCGGCCGCGCTTTTGGAGGACGGAAAAATACTCTCTGAATTTTATATCAACACAAAGCAGACGCACAGCCAGACGCTGATGCCGATGGTGGAATCTGTTTTGAAGCTTACGAATAAAACGCTTGACGATGTGACCTGCATGGCGGTTTCCGCCGGGCCGGGTTCGTTCACGGGTGTGCGCATCGGCGTCTCCTGCGTGAAGGGACTTTCTATGACGCGGAACATCCCGTGCGCGGGCGTTTCCACGCTGCGCGCCATGGCGGAGAACGCACGGCAGCTGACGGGTATTGTCTGTGCTGTGATGGACGCACGCTGCGGGCAGGTGTATAATGCGCTGTTCCGTGCGGAGGACGGTAAGCTCACACGTCTTTGTGATGACCGCGCACTGCCCATTGCAGAGCTTTTGGAAGAATGCAAAACGTTTACGGAGAAGATTTATCTTGTCGGCGATGGCGCGGAGCTTTGCTATAAGACGTTTGCGGCTATCCGTGCGGAGCTTTTGCAGCCGCAGCTTCGCTTTCAGCGTGCCTCCGGCGTTGCCATGGCGGCGCAGGAGATGGTTGAAAACGGACAGACGGTCACGCCGGACGCTTTGATGCCAATCTACCTGCGTCTGCCGCAGGCGGAGCGCGAACTGAAAGCCAAAAACGCACAAAAAAACAATAAGTAATCCATATACGAAGGAGAATACAGCATGAAGATCGCAGTTGGTTCGGATCACGGCGGATTCGCTCTGAAAGAAGCCGTCAAGAAGCATTTGGAAGCAAAAGGCATCGAAGTCGAAGACTTCGGCTGCTATTCCACGGACAGCGTGGACTATGCGGTGTACGGCGCAAAGGTCGCGCACTGTGTGGCAGACGGCAAGGCTGATTACGGCGTACTTGTTTGCTCCACGGGCATCGGTATTTCCATGGCCGCAAACAAAGTGAAGGGTATCCGCGCGGCACTGTGCAGCGATACCCACGCAGCGGAAATGACCCGCCGCCACAACAATGCAAACATTCTGTGTCTCGGCGGCCTTGTCACCGAGGAGAAGACCGCGCTGGAAATCGTGGACACGTTCCTCAAATTTGACTTTGAGGGCGGTCGCCACCAGCGCCGTATCGACCAGATCGCAGATATTGAAAACGGACGCCTGTAAGGCAGAAATCGGAGAAATCAATATGGAAAACAACGAACAGATTTTTATCATGAACCACCCGCTCATTCAGCACAAGCTCTCTTTCCTGCGCGATAAAAACACCGGCACAAAGGAATTTCGCGAGCTTGTCAGCGAGATCGCGACGCTGATGTGCTACGAAGCTACCCGTGACCTGCCGCTGATGGACGTGCAGACGGAGACCCCGATGTGCACCGCAACGACGAAGGTCATCGCCGGCAGAAAGCTGGCGTTCGTGCCGATCCTGCGCGCCGGTCTCGGCATGGTAGACGGCATGCTGCAGCTCGTTCCGAGCGCAAAGGTCGGCCATATCGGTCTTTACCGTGACCACGATACCTTGCAGCCGGTCGAATACTACAACAAGCTGCCGTCCGACATTGAAGAGCGTGATGTCATCGTGCTTGACCCGATGCTCGCGACCGGCGGTTCCGCAATGGACGCGATCACCATTGTAAAGCGCAGCCGCCCGCGCAGTATCAAGTTCCTGTGCATCATTGCAGCACCGGAGGGCCTCAAGGCACTGAGCGAAGCGCACCCGGACGTGCATATTTACTGCGCAGCCGTTGATGAGAAGCTCAACGAACACGGTTACATTCTGCCGGGCCTCGGCGACGCAGGCGACCGTATCTTCGGCACGATGTAAGCTTTCGGAAAAGTTAATTTTATAAGCAAACGCTCATGGAGTGAAAATGAAGAAGGAGCCGTACCCGAAAGCGGGCGCGGCTCCTTCGATTTTTATGTTTTGCGTTTTGCGGGGGGGGATTACAGCAGACGCGTGTCGTTGATGATAAGCTCGAATGTGAGCCCCAAAAGATCGGCGGCTTTTCTGCACAGCACCATACGGTCGAGGAAAATCTCGAAATACTCCATGACGGGGCAGATGTCCGTATCAATTGTGATGTTGAAAAGGCAAAGCTTCTGCTCTTTGTCAATTTTCAGCGAGGCGTTCACGACGGCGTAATTCACGCGGTCATGAATATCCGTTGCGATAATCGCGTTTTTGCGCACGCGGGAACGACGCACGTCGCTTTTATCGGAGAGGATCAGCGCGGCAGAGACGGCGTTTACCGGGAAAGCGGTTTTTTCATCGTGGTGACCGATAGCCGAGCAGATGATAGCGATTTCTTCCGGCGGCATGTTCATGCGCGTTAAAAGCGTGAACGCCATAATGGCGCCGCTGTGCGCGTGGTCGACGCGGTTTACCGTGTTGCCGATATCGTGCAGATAACCGGCGATGGCGGCAAGCTCACAGGTGCGCTTATCGTAATCAAGCGCTTCCAGAATGTTCCGCGCGTAGTTGCTGCATCGCTTGGCGTGCGGGCGGCCGTGCTCTGTGAAGCCCAGTGCGCCAAGGCAGCTGTTGCCCGCCTCCACGTAGGCCTTCACTTCGGGGTTTTTTAAAATGTCCTCCGGCATGATATGTGTATATTCCATAATGGTGCGCTCCTGAATTCAAAATCAGTCCGCTGTAAACATGCGGTACATGGCTTCAAGGCAGATTTGTGCGTGCAGCTTGAACTGCTCCACATGGATGCACTCATTTGCCTGGTGCGCGTTCGATTCCTCTTCGTCGAACGATGCGCCGAACGCAACGCCTGCGCCGCCCATCTGGCGGGCATACGTGCCGCCGCCCATGGAGAAGACGTCGCACTTTTTGCCGGTGACGTCCTCATAAGCGCCGGAAAGCAGGCTGACGAGCGGGCCGTCCTTCGGCAGGTACAGCGGCGGCTCATCGGAAATGAGCGTGTAGGTGAGGCCTGTGCCCTCCACGGACTTTGCAAGGATCTTGTCGATCTCTGCGCCGGACTTTGTTGCCGGGTAGCGAATGTCGATATCGAAGCGGCCCTCGCCGTTTTCGATGTTCACGAGGCCGAGGTTGAAGGTCAGCGCACCGCTCGGCTCATCGGACATCTTAACGCCGATGTTGGAGCCGTCATATGCAAATCCGACTTTCTCATCCATGAACGTGAGGAATTCACCGCAGTCTGCGCCGAAAACGTTCACGAGCAGGTGTGCAAGGTGCGCGGCGGCGTTGATGCCGATCTCCGGGGTAGAAGCGTGCGCAGCCTTGCCGTTTGCGACGATGTGTGCGCCGCTTTCGGTGCGTGTGATGTCGAACTTCACTTCTGCAGCGTTTGCGGTTGCGACAAGCTTTGCAAATTCGTCGTCATCACAGAGCACGTCGGCTTCTGCCTTATACGGCACGGCGTTGACAACAGTACCGGCCTTGAAGGAAACGATCTTCTTGCCGACCTTGCCGGTTACGGCAAAGCGGAACAGGCCTTTTTCGCAGTGGCACACGCCGTAGCAGGCGTCCGGGGTGAAGCCCATGGTGGGCATCTGCTCTTTGGAGAAGTAGTGGCCCATATCCTGCATGCCGATCTCCTCTGCGGAGCCGAGCACGACGCGCAGCTTGCGTTTGCCGACGACGCCCGCTTCCTTCAGCGCGCGCAGGCAGTGCAGCGCAACAATTGCCGGACCCTTGTTATCGGAAACGCCGCGGCCGAACGCCTTGCCGTCGCGGATGACCATGGTGTACGGGTCGCTGTCCCAGCCTTCGCCGGCCGGCACGACGTCAAGGTGCGCCATAACAACGGCGTTTTCTTCGCCCTCGCCGAGCTCTGCGTGCATTGCATAATAGTCGCTGTTCTTCGTCTTAATGCCGTATCGTTCCGCAATTTCTATCGCCTTATCCACAGCGGTTGCTGCGTCCTTGCCGAACGGATACGGGCCGTCCTGCGGCTGTGCGACTGAGGGAATGGCGATGATATCGCCAAGGTCTTTCATTATATCGTCCCAGTAATCGAGAATTTTTTCACCGAACATGATACATTTCATCCTTTCCAAATGAATATACCTCTATCATAATCCATATTTGTGTTAAAATCAATCAAAACTCTGTAATTTTCCGCAGAGAAATAAAATGAAAGGGGAGGGTAGGATGCTGAACGGCATCTGGATGGCGATGATTGTGCTGGCGTTCGTCGGTGCGGTGTGCACGGGGAGATGGACGGCACTTTCCGCTGCTGCGGCGGATGGCGCAAGGCAGGCGGTGGAAACGGTGCTTTTGCTGCTCGGCGCGATGTGCCTTTGGACGGGCATCATGCGTATTGCGGGGGAGGCGGGGCTTACAAACGGGCTTTCCAAAATTCTGTCGCCGGTCATCAGGAGATTGTTTCCGAATTACGGAAAAAATGAAACCGTGCGCGAAAAAATATCGATGAATATTGCCGCAAACATGCTCGGTATGGGCAACGCCGCCACACCGTTTGGATTGAGCGCCATGGACGAAATGCAGAAATTACAGACGGGCGACGCGCCGACGCAAGAGATGATCTTATTCGTCGTGATGAATACGGCGTCGTTTCAGCTGATCCCCTCGGCGGCGGTCATGCTTAGGGCTTCCTACGGCAGCGCAGACCCGTATGATGTTCTGCCGCACATTTGGCTTGTTTCGTTCGGCAGCCTGCTCGTCTGCGTGCTGATGTGCCGCGTGTTTCAAAAACTGTGGCGGGCATAGGCGCGGCGGCCGTCTGCGGCGTGATCGCGCTCACGGTCATGTGCGGGTACGTAAAAGGACTGCCGGTGTTTGAGCTGTTCACAAAAGGCGCGGCGGAGGGCATGCATACGGCGATAAAACTGCTGCCGACACTGCTCGGACTTATTGTCGGCATTTCCATGCTGCGCGCATCCGGCTTTTTAGAGCTGTTTTCCGCGCTGCTGCGGCCCGTGACAGAAGCGCTGAACATCCCCACGGAACTTATGCCGCTCATCTTACTGCGCCCGCTTTCGGGCAGCGGCTCGGTGTCGTATGTTACGGAGCTTTACAGCGCATACGGTGCGGACAGTGTAATATCCCGATTGGCGGCAATTTTATCGTCTTCGACGGAAACGACGTTTTACGCGGCCGCGGTATATTTTTCGGGTCGGGGGTATAAAACGCTGCGCTACACGATTCCGGCGGCGCTTTGCGGCGACCTTGCCGCCGTGCTGCTCACGCTGCTTTCGGTGCGGCTTTTTGGGTAAAACTTTTTCTGTACGTTTTTGTGTTTTTGTGATATACTGCTCTCAAAGAAATTTGTTTTCGGAGGGGAAAGGTATGCTGCTGGCACTGGACGTCGGAAATACCAATATCACACTGGGCGTTTATGAGGGGGAAAAGCTGCTGTTCGTTACGCGCATGGCGACGAATCCGCCGCGCATGGAGGACGAATACGCTTCTGCAATGCTCAGCATTTTACATTTATACAATATCCACACGTCGCAGGTGAACGGCGCGGTTTTAAGCTCCGTTGTGCCGCGGCTGACCGATGACCTCGCCCGCGCGGTGCGCCGTGTTTGGAAGGTGGAACCGTTCATCGTCAGCGCGCAGTCTGTGCCGGAGCTGAAAGTGAAGCGCGATGTGCCGAACACACTCGGCGCCGACCTTGTTGTCGGTGCTGTGGCGGCAAAAGCCATGTACCACGGCCCGTGTATCGTCATCGATATGGGTACGGCAACAACGCTGACGGGTTTAAACGCCGACGGCGAAGTGTGCGGCGTAGTGATCATTCCGGGCGTCGGCACGTCCCTTGACGCATTGACGAGCCGCGCAGCGCAGCTTTCTTCCGTCAGTCTGACCGCGCCGCCGCAGGTGCTTGGCCGCAACACGATGGAGTGCATCCAGTCCGGCATGGTGTTCGGCACGGCGTGTATGCTGGACGGCCTGTGCGACCGCATTGAAGATGAGCTCGGCGCACCGTGCGAGGTGGTCGCAACGGGCGGCCTCGCGGGTCTTATCGTACCGCATTGCAGCCGCAAGATAACTTTCAGCGATACGCTTCTGCTGGACGGCCTGAAAATTATCTGGGATGCGCACGGGGAAAAGTAAAATAAACGAATAAGGCAGTGCCGAATATTCAGGGCACTGCCTTAACGTTTTCTTTCGGTTGTCAGTCTTGTCTTGCCAATAGAAACGCTATATGGTATACTATAAAATACGATTTTTCTGCAAGGAGACTACATTTTCATGAAAGAAAAGAAAAAGATCCCGTGGGGTCTTATATACGTGGGGCTGACGGTGGTCGTGATGATCGTGTTCGGGCTCGTCAATACCGAATTTGCGGGCATGTTTTCCGTCATCGCAAATCTTTCCCTCGGGTTTGTGGCGCTCGCCGTGCTGATGACCGGCGTGTTCCTCGTAACAGAGGGCGGCATCATCCATATGCTGCTGCGCGCGCAGGGCGAGCACGTCGGCTTTTGGACAACGGTGAAGATTGGGCTCATCGGCATTTATTATTCTTACATCACGCCGAGCTCCACGGGCGGGCAGCCTGCGCAGGTCGTCTACCTGCGGCGCGATAAGGTCTCGGTCGGCAACTCCACTGCGGTGCTGTTTGTAAAGTTTTTTGCGTATCAGCTTGCGTTTGTGCTGTGCACGGTGGCATCGCTGATTTATATGTACCCGAGTTTGAAGCGGGACGACCCGCAGCTCATTCCCATTGTGCTACTCGGCATCGCCATCAACGGGCTGTGGATTATCGCGATACCGCTTCTGTTCAGCCCGAAGATCTTAAAAAAGCTGTGCGGCGGCGTGACAAAGCTGCTCTTGAAATGTACGTTTCTCAAAAAGCGCGAGAATTACATAGAAAAAGTGCACGGCTTTGAGGCGGATTTCTCCTCCTACACAATGAAATTCAGAAGCAAAATGCGCTATGTGCTCCTTGCGATTTTGTGGTCGATCCCGCAGGTCATTTTGCAGATGAGCGTGCTGTACGTGGTGTTCCGCGCGTTTTCACTCGACCTGCCTTACGGCGAACTGCTTTGTATGCAGACGATGCTGCAGGCCTCCGTGTGCTTTATCCCGCTGCCCGGTGCATCCGGCGCTCAGGAGCTCGGCTTCTCCATGTTCTTTAAATCGTATTTTGCATCCGGCGATATTTTGTACACCGCCGTGCTTGTATGGCGATTCTTCACATATTACATCATCGTGCTGCTCGGCGCGCTCGTCGTCGTTATCGATCAGCTCGTGTTTGGTTGCCGCAGAAAGCAGGAAGCGGCGCTCTCTGCAGGAAAAGAATAATTCGACTTGCTTCGGCGCAGCTCGTAGGAGTTGCGCTGTTTTTATGTTCTTTTATGACATATTCCCATGCGCCGGAAAACATTGACATTCTTCTGCCGTGTGTCTATAATGGGCTCGACGGCTGAAATTCGGAAAGGCCGCCTTTCAGCCGTGAAAAAGAAGAAAAAGGAGAAAAACACATGCTGAACATTCAAAACTACACAAAGCGCTTCGGTGACAAAATCGCCGTAGACGACCTTTCGCTGCACATTGCGGCGGGGGAGATCTGCGCGTTTATCGGACACAACGGCGCGGGCAAAACGACTACGCTAAAAGCCTGCTGCGGCTTATTAAAGCCGGACGGCGGCACCATTACGGTGAACGGCATCGACATTCAAAAAGACCCCATCGCCTGCAAAAAGATCATGGCCTACATACCCGATAATCCGGATCTTTATGAATTCCTGACGGGCTACGAGTATTTGAATTTTGTTGCGGATATGTACGGCGTATCGGAAGCGGACCGCAAGGCGCGCATGGAAGCGCTTGCCGAGCGGCTGGATATTAAAAACGCGCTGCCGAACCTCATCTCGGAGTGCTCGCACGGCATGAAGCAGAAAATCGCCGTTATCGGCGCGCTTATCCACGAGCCGAAGCTCATTTTGATGGACGAGCCGTTCGTCGGGCTCGACCCTATTGCAGCGCACGAATTAAAGGAGATTATGGCAGAGCATTGCCGAAACGGCGGCGCTATCTTCTTTTCCACACACGTTTTGGAGGTGGCGGAGAAGCTGTGCGACAATGTGGCCATTATTAAAAACGGCAAGCTCATTGCACACGGCGCCATGGACAGCGTGCGCGGCGACGGTTCTTTGGAGCAGGTCTTCTTAGAGCTGGAAGACCACAAGGACTGAAAGGGGGAGGCTGCATGTTAAGATCCCTCTGGAAGCTGCAATGGAAGCAGTTTGCGGCGCGCATGAAAAAAGGCAACGGCAAAAAGACCTCCGGCGGATGGCTGGTTTTTCTGATGCTGTTCCTTGTGGTGTGCATGGAAATTTGGATGTTTGTGGTGTTCGCAGAGCTTGTTCCGCTGTGCGAAATGGGGCTTACGTGGCTGTATTTCGCCATGGCGGGCACAATGGCGCTGGCGCTTTCCATGTTGGGCAGCGTTTTTATGACGCAGGCGCAGTTGTATGACGCGAAAGACAACGAACGGTTGCTTTCCATGCCGATACCGCCAAAGTACATTCTTTTGACGCGCATTGCAATGCTGTTCACAACGACGGCAGGGTACACGCTGGCGGTTTTGCTGCCCGCGTTCGGTATTTACGCGTTTTCCTACGGTGCATCGGCGACGATGATTATCGGGTGGCTGTTTACATTTGTGGCTCTGAGCCTGATTTCGCAGTCTGTCTGCTGTGCGCTCGGCTGGGTGCTGCACAAGCTCCTCAGCCGCTTGCGCAACAAGGCGGTTGTTTCGCTTTTGTACATGGTCGTCTTCATGGCGGTGTACTGGTATTTTTACGCGAACGTCAACTCGTTTTTGTCCGGGATCGTCATGCAGGGAACGCAGATCGCGGGTGCAATGAAATACGTTTGGCCGCTTTATGCTATTGGCATGGCGTGCGGCGGAAGCCTTTTGCACACGCTGCTCGTGACTTTATTGAGCGCGGCAATAGCGCTTTTCACGCTTTGGCGGCTTTCCGCATCTTTCATTTCCTCCGTGCGTACATCGGGCGCGAAAGCGGGTGCAAAGCACAAATCGGGCAAAGCTTCCGCAAAGCAGCGCACGCCGGTGCTGTCTGTTGCGCATAAGGAGCAGCGGAAGTTCTTCACAAGCCCCGCGTACCTGATGAATTTCGGCTTCGGCTTGGTGGTCATTCCGGTTTTGCCGATTGCCGCCGCGATTTTCCGCGGGAAGCTGATGCAGATGATAAACCTGATGAGTTTTCGGCCCGAGTGGATTGCGCTCGGCATTTTTGGCGTGATGGCGTTTTGCATCGCGACGTCCTGCGCGACCGCGCCGTCTGTCTCGTTGGAGGGCAAAAATCTGTGGGTGCTGCGCACGATGCCCATAAGCGGCAAAACGGTGCTTTTAGGCAAGCTCCTTATGGTGTGCCGCCTGCAAATGCCGCTTGTTACCGTCAGTGTTTTGGCGCTTTGCCTCATCGCCGGGTGCGGTATCGGGCTCACGGTGCTGACCGTTTGCGTTTGCGTTTTGTTCTGCTGGTTCGTCGGCACGCTCGGCCTTGTGATGAACCTGCTCGCGCCGCGCTTTGACTGGCAGAGCGAAAATCAGCCGTGCAAGCAGTCGTTAAGCGTATTCGTCACGATGTTCGGCGCGTACTTCTTTGCGGCGGTGATCGTCGGCGTGTTTTTCGCGGTATCTGCACTGCATATTCCGGGCATTGCAGCGTATGCGGTAACGACTGCGTTCCTTTTGCTCTTGTCTGTCTTGATGCACCTGCTTTTGGTGCGTTGGGGCGCGAAAAAATTTGAGCGCTTAGAAGCCTAAATCAAAATAAAATCGAGCGTCTGCATACGTCTTTTGGCGGTGCAGACGCTTTTTCTTGCTTTTTTTGCAAAATCATGCTATGCTGAAACCACTTGATTTGGTTGGAGGGGATTTTATGATCTACACGATCACATTTAATCCGGCGGTGGATTACGTCGTCACGGCGGACACGTTCCGCACGGGCAAAACGAACCGCACGAAAACGGAAAACATTGTGTTCGGCGGCAAGGGCGTGAACGTCTCTTTGCTGCTGCACGCGTTGAATACAAAAAGCATCGCGCTTGGGTTTATTGCGGGCTTTACGGGCAAAGCGCTGCGCGAGGGCGTTGAAAAAGAAGGCATCACGACCGATTTCATCGAAGTCGAAAACGGCTTTACGCGCATCAATTTAAAGCTGCATGCCGAGGAAGAAACGGAACTGAACGGCAGCGGTCCGGAGATTTCAGAAAACGAGCTCAAAAATTTTTTTGAAAAGCTCGGTGCCTTGACCCCGCAGGATACCTTGGTGCTTTCCGGCAGTGTGCCGAAGTCACTGCCAAAAGACATTTACGCACAGATTGCAAAGCTTGCGCAAACAAAAGGCGTGCGGCTCATTGTGGATGCCGCAGGCGATTTATTATTGTCTACGCTTGAATTTCAACCATTCCTCGTAAAGCCGAACCGCGAGGAGCTTTCTGAGATGTTCCGTGCCTCGGCGGACACAGAGGAACAGGTGACAGCGCTTGCGGAGGAGCTGAAAAAACGCGGCGCAAAAAACGTGCTCGTTTCCATGGCGGGCGACGGTGCGCTTTTGTATACGGAAACGGGCGAGGTGTATTTTGCCCCGGCGGCAAAGGGCACGCTGATAAACTCCACCGGCGCGGGCGATTCCATGGTCGGCGGCTTTTTGGCGGAATTCACGCATTCCGGCGATTTTGCAAAGGCGCTCGCCATGGGCACGGCGGCGGGCGGCGCAACGGCGTTTTCCGTTGGCATCGCGGGCTTTCAGAAAATTATGGCGGTGCATGAAAGTGTGAAAGCCGGGGTGCAGCGTGTTCGATAGTTTTCTGGTCGCGCTGAATGCGATCATGCCGACATTTTTGCTTTTGGCGTTCGGCTACTTTTTAAAGCACAAAAACTTCGTCTCGTCGGAATTTTTAAAGCAGACGAATACGCTGACATTCAAATTTTTTCTGCCGTTTCTGCTGTTTAATAACATCTATAAAACGGAGATCACCGAGGCCATCGACGGCATGACATTCACGATCGCGGTAGGGAGCCTGCTGTTATTGTTTGCAGTGCTGTGCATCGTCGTGCCGCGTGTCGTGCGCGAGCCGAAACAGCGCGGCGTCATCATTCAGGGACTTTTCCGCAGCAACTACGTCATATTCGGCGTGAGCCTCGTCACGAACGTGTTCGGCGCGGAGGAGGCTGCCGCGGCATCCATCTTGAGCGCCGTACTCGTGCCGATGTACAACGTTTTGGCCGTCATTGCGCTGACGGTATTTACGGGCGGAGGCAAGGTCTCGCTAAAAAAGACGCTCAAATCCATCGCGACAAACCCGCTCATTATCGCGGCACTGCTCGGTGTTTTTGCGTCCATCATTAAATTGCGTTTCCCGGCATTTCTGGAAACGAGCTTGCGCGATGTTTCGCGCCTTGCCACACCGCTCGCGCTCATCGTGCTCGGCGGTGATTTCAGCTTCCGCAAGCTAAAAGGCAACATGCGTATTGCGGGCGTGACGGTGTTTATAAAGCTCGTTGTCATTCCGCTTGTTTTTCTGCCGATCGCGGTTCTGGCGGGCAGCAGAGGGCCGAGTCTTCTGGCGCTTGCACTTGCGTGGGAAACGCCGGTCGCGGTATCAAGCTACATCATGGCGCAGCAGGCGGGCGCAGATGGCGAGCTTGCCGGTCAGCTTGTTGTTTTGAGCGCCGTGTGCTGTATCCCGACCGTATTTTTGATGATCTTTATTTTGCAGAGCATGGCGTTGCTGTAAAAGTAAAAACCCGTTTCCGATAAAAGCTCGGAAACGGGTTTTCGCTGTTTAAGTTCATTAAAGATGCTCGTTCATTTCGCGGACATGCGCGCGGATCTTTTCAAAGCTCTCCTGGCTGATGACGTGCTCAATGCGGCAGGCGTCCTCTGTTGCGATGTCCTTCGGCACGCCGAGATAGGTGAGCCAATCGGAAAGCAACTTGTGGCGCTCATACATGCGGTTGGCGATGGCAAGGCCGTCCTCCGTCAGGTGAATGTAGCCGTCGCCGTCTACGGTGATCAAATTGTTCTCGCGCAGCTTTTTCATGGCTACGCTGACACTGGGTTTTGTAAAATTGAGCTCATTGGCAATATCAATAGAACGCACATAGGTGCTGCGCTCGGATAAGATTAAAATGGTCTCAAGATAGTTTTCTGCGGATTCCTGAATTTTCACGGCTGTCTCCTCTCACAATCGGGGTGGATAAATTCTTATAACAGTATAACACAAATCCAAAAAGAGTTCAATTCCCATTTTGTGCAAAACCGAAAATAAGTTGCAGGAGAAAATGGCAGAAAAAGTCAAGACCCGCCGGGGGGAACCGGCAGGTCTCGGCTTTTCTTATTTCAGGAGCGTAGTACGCGTCGTACTCAATTTAAATGGGAAGATTTATTATTCCACATCCTGCAGGGCGTCGTAGCCTTCTTCGCCTGTACGGACTTTGATGACATTCTCCACGTCGTAAACGAAGATTTTGCCGTCACCGATGTGACCGGTGTAAAGCGCTTTCTTCGCCGTTTCGATGACCGTGCGGACAGGCACCTTGGAAATGACGACCTCCACCTGTACCTTAGGCAGCAGGTTTGCTTCTACGAGCGTGCCGCGGTAGTATTCCGGCTTGCCCTTCTGAATGCCGCAGCCGAGTACGTTCGTCACTGTCATACCGGTGATACCGACGCTCATCAGTGCATTCTTCAAGGTATCGAAAGCTGCCTGCTTGCACACAATCTCGACCTTCGTCATCTTCACGCCGGTGCTTTCCGCTTTTTCGGTCTTCACGGGGGCGTGATGCACAACGACCGGCACGGCTTCGTCTACCGCAGCCGGGCCGAACGGGGCAGGGGCAACGCTGAGGTCTGCGCTTTCGAGCGAGGTGTTGATGGCCGGAACGAAGTCTGCATACGCATTTGCAAGGCCATGCTCGGGCAGGTCAAGACCCATAATCTCTTCTTCTCTCGTCACACGCAGGCCGACCGTCGCGCGGATGAGCAGGAACACAATGGTAATCGTCACGGCTGTCCAAGCACAGACCGTAAGCACACCAAGCAATTGTTTTGCAAGCAATGAGATGCCGCCGCCGTAGAACAGGCCGGTGAAGCTATCGTTGCCGGGGGCTGTGGTCGTTGCAAAAAGACCGACTGCAATGGTGCCCCAAATGCCGTTGCAGAAGTGGACGGCGACCGCGCCGACCGGGTCATCGACATGGAGCTTATAGTCGAGCAGCCAAACGCCGAACGGGCAAAGGAGACCGGCTACAATGCCGATGATTGCCGCGCCGAGGCAGTCCGTTACGTCACAGCCGGCGGTGATGGCGACCAGACCGGCGAGAGAAGCGTTGAGACACATGGAAACATCCGGTTTGCCGTACTTTACCCATGTGAAGATCATGCAGGTGACAGTTGCTATGGCAGGTGAGACGGTGGTGGTGAGGAAGATAGAGCCGAGCTGCTCAACGCTTGTTGCCGCAGCGCCGTTGAAGCCGTACCAGCCGAACCAAAGAATGAACACGCCAAGGCAGCCGAGCGGAATGTTGTGGCCCGGGAAAGCATTGACCTTTACGATCTTGCCGCTTGCATCCTTTTCGAACTTGCCGATGCGCGGGCCGAGCAGCTTTGCGCCGATGAGCGCGGAAAGACCGCCTACCATGTGGATGGCGCAGGAACCTGCAAAATCATGGAAGCCGAGCTGCGAAAGCCAGCCACCGCCCCAAATCCAGTGTGCTTCGATGGGGTATACCAAAGCGGAGATGACACCGGAGTAAATGCAGTAGGAAAGGAACTTTGTGCGTTCTGCCATTGCGCCGGAAACGATGGTCGCGGTCGTGGCGCAGAACACAAGGTTGAATACGAAATTCGACCAGTCAAAGTTTGCGTAGTTTGTGAAAATATCAAAGCCCGGCTTACCGATGAAGCCCAGTAAGTCTTCGCCCAGCAAAAAGCTGAAGCCGATGAGAATGAATACGCCGGTGCCGATGCAGAAGTCCATCAGGTTCTTCATCAAAATGTTGCCGGCATTTTTTGCACGGGTAAAACCCGTTTCTACCATGGCGAAGCCGGCCTGCATCCAGAAGACCAGCGCCGCGCCCATCAAAAACCAGACGCTGAAGATCTCGCTTGTCATATGTTCGTCCTCCTAAGTGTTGTTTGAAAATAGAAAAGGGTGTGCACGTTTGGTTCCTGAAACGGAACCCCGTGCACACCCTTGTGCCTATATTGAATTTTTCATCCCTTGTCCGTTTGAAACGGTATGTTCAAAGCCTTTTATACTCTGAACATCAGATCGCCGTAGCTCGGGTACGGCCAGTAATCGGAAGAGACCAGCGTTTCCATCTCGTCCACAACGGCTCTCAGCTCGGTCATGGCGGTGATGACGGAATCCTTATAATAGGTCGCAACCTCAATCGGATCTTCGCCGACTTCCTTCACGCCGATGATGGCGTTATCGAGCGCAGCAAGCTTCTTATATGCGCAGTCCTGCAGGCCGGAAAGACGCTTGATGATATCAAGCTCCGCTTCGCACGGAATGTCATCGCTGATGGCTTTCTTCGTGGCAACGCCGCTTGCAAGCTCCGCAACGTAAGAGGAAACAGCGGGGAGAATGTCGCGCTTGACCATATCACTTGCGGTGAGCGCTTCGATGTTGATGGTCTTCGCGTACGTCTCGAGGATGATGTCCTGTCTGGACTGCATCTCGACCTCGGTGTAGATCTTATGCTTTGTAAAGAGCTTCACGTTCTTTTCGTCGGTGTAGTGCGGCAGTGCGTCTACCGTGGTCGGCAGGTTCGTCAGGCCGCGTTTTGCTGCTTCCGCCTTCCAGGCGTCCGCATAGCCGTCGCCGTTGAAGATGATGCGCTTGTGCTCTTTGATCACGCGCTTGATGAGTGCGTTGAGCGCGCCGTTAAAATCTTCCTTGCCCTCAAGCTCGTCTGCAAACTGCTCGAGCTCATCGGCGATGATCGTGTTCAGCATGATGTTCGGGCAGGCGATGTTGAGCTGCGAGCCGAGGCTTCTGAACTCGAACTTGTTGCCGGTGAAAGCGAACGGGGAGGTTCTGTTTCTGTCCGTTGTATCCTTTGTGAAGGACGGCAGAACGTTTACGCCAATCTCCATGTTGACGCGGAGCGTACCGCCATAGACCGTGCCGGTCTCAATGGCGTGCAGAATAGCCGTAAGCTCGTCGCCGAGGAAGATGGAGATGATGGCCGGCGGCGCTTCGTTTGCGCCGAGACGGTGGTCGTTGCCTGCGGAAGCGACGGAGATACGGAGCAGATCCTGATACTCGTCAACACCCTTGATGACAGCTGCGAGGAAGAGGAGGAACTGTGCGTTTTCCTGCGGCAGCTTGCCCGGCTCCAACAGGTTCTTTCCGGTATCGGTGGAAATAGACCAGTTGTTGTGCTTGCCGGAGCCGTTCACGCCTGCAAACGGCTTTTCATGCAGCAGGCAGACAAGGCCGTGGCGGAGCGCAACGTTCTTCATTGTCTCCATGGTCAGCTGGTTGTGGTCGGTCGCAACGTTCGTGGTGGAGAAGATCGGCGCCAACTCGTGCTGTGCCGGGGCGACCTCGTTGTGCTTTGTCTTAGCAAGCACGCCGAGCTTCCACAGCTCTTCGTCAAGCTCCTGCATGAACGCGGCAATTCTCGGCTTGATCGCGCCGAAGTAATGGTCTTCAAGCTCCTGACCCTTCGGTGCGCGTGCACCGAACAGCGTGCGGCCCGTGTAAATGAGGTCCGGGCGCTCATCGTAGAGCTTTTTATCGACAAGGAAATATTCCTGCTCCGGGCCGACAGTGGTGATGACACGCTTTGTTGTGGAGTCGCCGAACAGGCGGAGGATACGAACGGCCTGTGCGCTCAACGCTTCCATGGAGCGCAGCAGCGGGGTTTTCTTATCCAGCACCTCGCCGCCGTAGGAACAGAACGCCGTAGGAATGAACAGGGAGTGATCTTTAATGAATGCGTAGGAGGTCGGGTCCCATGCGGTGTAGCCGCGGGCTTCAAACGTTGCGCGCAGACCGCCGGAAGGGAAGGAGGAAGCATCCGGCTCGCCCTTGATGAGCTCCTTGCCGGAGAATTCCATGATGATGCGGCCGTCTGCCGTCGGGGAGATAAAGCTGTCGTGCTTCTCGGCGGTGATGCCGGTCATCGGCTGGAACCAATGCGTGTAGTGCGTTGCACCTTTTTCAATCGCCCAGTCCTTCATGGCATTTGCCACAGCATTGGCGACCGTGATGTCGAGGTCCTTGCCGTTGTCGATGGTCTTTCTCAAAGACTTGTAAACGTCCTTCGGCAGTCTCTCACGCATGACGTCGTCGTTAAACACCATGCTGGCGAAAATGTTCGGCACATTGATCTTTGTCGTGCTGCTCATGTAAACCACTCTTTCCTTCAATAAGATTCGCATAATAGGAGGGGCGAACGCTGCGATATAATTTGTATATCTTCCCGTGCGTTTCGTCCTGCGGCTTCGCTTTACGAAACCGTCTGCACAGCTGTTCGTAATTCGTTCAAACGAAAAAAGCGCTGGGGATGGTAATAAACCAACCACAGCGCCTTTGCTATGCTATGTGATGAATTTTACAACGTCTCGGGACATTTGTCAACACCTTTTTTGAGAAAATTTGAAGATTTGCAGGATATACGATTTAAACCTGCGTTTATAAATTCATTTTATGAAATTTTTAAAGTCAAGCGAACATAAAATGAAATTACTACAACTTAAAAATTCAAAAATCGCGAAATTTTTCTTGACATATAAGAAGGGCCGCTATATAATGGTAGGCAGACAACGGAGTCTGATCATACATGTTGCATCTAAAAGCTGCCGAATGCGGGGCTTTTAGATTGCGCCGGGGGAACGGCGCGCGTGCATTGCACGCAGCATGTATGGTCAGACTTTCTCTTTTTTTCGGAAAAGCCGGGAAAAAGGCATATATCTTATTTGTTTTCAGAAGGGAGCAGTCTTCATGCTTAGAGAAGGCAAAAGCACAGCGGGCGATTTCCGAATTCCTTCGGGGTGCGCCGTATCTTCCGTTTTTTCCCGCAGCGGAAAGCGGCTGGACGGCTCCGATATCATCCGCTCCATTGAGATCATGCACGACCGTTCAAACGGCCTTGGCGGCGGCTTCGCCGGCTACGGCATTTACCCGGAATATGCGGAACAGTATGCGTTCCACGTTTTCTATAATAATGTAAAAGCAAAAGAGGAATGTGAGAAGTTCATCAACGAGCATTTCGACGTCGTGAACCTTTCCAAAATTCCGATCCGCAAGATTCCGCAGATCACGGACGAGCCGCTTATTTGGCGGTACTTCGTCACACCGCTGCACACAAAGCTTGCGGAAAGCCAGCTCGATGAAGACGAGTTCACCGCCCGCTGCGTCAACCGCGTCAATACCTTTATCGATGGCGCATATATTTTCTCCAGCGGCAAAAACATGGGCGTGTTTAAGGCTGTCGGCTACCCGGAGGATGTCGGTCGGTTCTATCGTCTCGATGAATACGCCGGCTACTGTTGGACGGCGCACGGCCGCTACCCGACGAATACCCCCGGCTGGTGGGGCGGTGCGCACCCGTTTGCGCTGCTCGACCTTTCCGTTGTCCATAACGGCGAAATCTCGTCCTACGATGCGAACCGCCGCTGCATTGAGATGTACGGCTACAACTGCAACCTTTTGACCGATACCGAGGTCATCACCTATATTTTCGATTATCTTGTGCGCCGTCAGGGCCTCACCCTGCAAGAGGTCGCAAACGTCATCGCGGCACCGTTCTGGACGACCATTCAGAACAAAGACCCGGAGGAGCGCGAGCGTCTGACGTATTTGCGCAATGTGTATTCCGGCCTGCTCGTCACCGGCCCGTTCTCCATTCTGGTCGGCTTTACGGGCGGCCTTATGGCACTCAACGACCGCTTAAAGCTGCGCTCTATGGTCGTCGGCGAAAAGAGCGATATGGTCTACATTGCCAGTGAAGAATCCGCCATCCGCGTCATTCAGCCCACACTCGATAAGGTCTGGGCACCCGCGGGCGGCGAGCCTGTCATCTTCACGCTGGACAAAAAGTAAGAGTTTGTGTTCTCTGAGAAATGAGGTTACTATAAATGGCTATCGATTTTTTATATCCGCAGTACGAGGTCGTCCGCAACCCCGCGCGCTGCATTGCCTGCCGTGCCTGTGAACGACAGTGCTCCAACGAAGTACATGCTTACGACGATGAGCTGAAAATGATGATCTCCGACGAAAGCCGCTGTGTGAACTGCCACCGCTGCGTTTCCATCTGTCCCACGCGCTCCTTGAAAATCGTCAAGACCGACCACACCTTTAAGGAAAATGCCAACTGGTCCGGCGAGACCATCATGGAGGTCTACCGTCAGGCGAGCAGCGGCGGCGTGCTGCTGTCTTCCATGGGCAACCCGAAGCCCCTGCCGGTCTACTGGGATAAAATCCTCATCAACGCGTCGCAGGTCACGAACCCGTCCATCGACCCGCTCCGTGAGCCGATGGAAACGAAGACGTTTTTAGGTCAGAAGCCGTCTAAAATCGAGCGCGACGAGAACGGTAAGATTAAGACGAATATCACCCCGCAGCTTGAGCTTTCCGTGCCGATCATGTTCTCCGCCATGTCCTACGGCTCCATCAGCTACAATGCGCACGAAAGCCTTGCCCGCGCCGCAGAAGCGCTCGGCATCTACTACAACACCGGCGAGGGCGGCCTGCATCAGGATTTCTACAAGTACGGTGCAAACACCATCGTACAGGTTGCGTCCGGTCGCTTCGGCGTGCATAAGGATTACCTCAGCGCCGGCGCCGCCATCGAGATCAAAATGGGGCAGGGCGCAAAGCCGGGCATCGGCGGCCATCTGCCGGGTGCAAAAATTGTCGGCGACGTTTCCCGCACGCGTATGATCCCGGAGGGCTCGGACGCTATTTCGCCCGCACCGCACCACGATATTTACTCCATTGAAGACCTGCGTCAGCTCGTTTTCTCCTTAAAAGAAGCCTCAAACTACAAAAAGCCCGTCATCGTCAAGATTGCGGCGGTGCACAACGTTGCAGCCATTGCGTCCGGCATTGCACGCAGCGGCGCGGACATCATCGCCATCGACGGTTTCCGCGGCGGCACGGGCGCGGCGCCTACGCGCATCCGCGATAACGTCGGCATCCCGATTGAGCTTGCCCTCGCAGCGGTCGATCAGCGCCTGCGCGACGAAGGCATCCGCAACAACGTTTCGCTCGTCGTTGGCGGCTCCATTCGTTCCAGCGCCGATGTTGTCAAGGCCATCGCACTCGGTGCAGATGCGTGCTACATCGGCACGGCGGCACTTTTGGCGCTCGGCTGCCATCTGTGCAGAAGCTGCCAGACCGGCAAGTGCAACTGGGGCATCGCAACCCAGCGCCCCGACCTTGTGAAGCGCCTTAACCCGGACATCGGCTATAAGCGCCTTGTGAATCTTGTCACCGCGTGGGAGCACGAGATTAAGGAAATGATGGGCGGCATGGGCATCAATTCCATCGAGGCGCTGCGCGGCAACCGCCTTATGCTGCGCGGCGTGGGTCTGAACGAAAAAGAGCTTCAGATTCTCGGCATCAAGCACGCGGGCGAATAAGCAGAAAAGGGAGCGTAACCATGAAAAGAGTATATGTTGATGAAAAATGGTGCCTCGGCTGCCATCTTTGCGAATATTACTGCGCCTTTGCAAACTCCGGAAAATCCAGCATGATCAAGGCGCTGAAGGACAGAACCATTCACCCCCGCATCCGCATTGAGGGGGACAATCAGGTCAGCTTTGCGGTTTCCTGCCGCCACTGCACAGACCCGCTGTGCGTGAAAAGCTGCATTGCGGGCGCACTTTCCAAAAAGGACGGCGTGGTCTGTATCGATCAGAATAAGTGCGTCGGCTGCCACACCTGCGTGCTGGTATGTCCCTACGGCGCGCTGATGCCCTCGGAATCCGGCGTCATGCAGAAGTGCGAGCTGTGCATCGAAAACGCCGGCGGCAAGCCCGCCTGTGTGCAGGGCTGTCCGAACAAAGCCATCATCTTTGAGGAAAGGGACTGAGCACCATGGCAAAATATGTAATCATCGGCAACTCCACTGCGGCCATCGGCTGTGTGGAAGGCATCCGCAGTAAAGATAAAGACGGAGAGATCGTGCTGATTGCTTCCGAAAACCACCACACCTACGCGCGCCCGCTCATTTCCTATTTATTGCAGGGCAAAACGGATGAGGAGCGCATGAAATACCGCCCGGACAGCTTTTACGAAGAAAATCATGTCACCGCAAAGCTCGGTGAGACCGTCACAAAGCTCGACCTGGAAAAGAAAACCGTAACGTTAAAGAGCGGGGAAGAGATACCCTATGAAAAGCTCCTTGTCGCAACAGGCTCCACGCCGTTCGTACCGCCCATGGAAGGGCTTGATACCGTTCCCGAAAAGTTCACGTTCATGTCGCTCGATGACGCACACGCGCTTGAAAGCGTCCTTACAAAAGACAGCCGTGTTTTGATTATCGGCGCGGGCCTCATCGGTTTAAAGTGCGCAGAGGGCATCAAGGAGCGCGTGAAATCCATCACGGTCGTCGACCTTGCCGACTGCGTGCTGCCGAGCATCCTCGATGAGACCGGCTCCGTTATCGTCAAGGATTTTCTTGAAAAGCAGGGCATCGAGTTCCACCTCGGCGATACCGCCGCAAAGTTTGCGGGCACGACCGCCACACTCAAAAGCGGTCTTACGGTCGATTTTGACGTGCTCGTCATTGCGGTCGGCGTGCGCCCGAATACTTCGCTCGTCAAAGATGCAGGCGGCGAGGTGCGCCGCGGCATTGCAGCGGATGATACCGGCAAAACAACCCTGCCCGATGTCTATGCTGCAGGCGACTGCGCGGAGAGCTTCGATATTTCCGCCGGCGTCAACCGCGTGCTGGCACTGTTGCCGAACGCCTATATGCAGGGCAATACCGCCGGCATCAACATGGCGGGCGGCAAAGCGAGCTTTGACCGGGCGATCCCGATGAATGCCATCGGCTTCATGGGGCTGCACATCATCACCGCAGGCACGTATGACGGCGAGACCTACGTCCGCCGTGACGGTGAAAACTACAAGATCCTTTTCTATAAAGATGATGTTTTAAAGGGCTATATCCTGATTGGCGACGTGGCGCGTGCCGGTATCTACACGGCGCTTATCCGTAATCGCACGCCGTTAAGCTCAATCGATTTTAAGCTGATCTGCGAAAAGCCGCAGCTCATGGCATTCACGGCCCGTACGCGCCGCGACCTGCTCTCAAAGCAGCAGTAAGGGGGAGAAACATGGAACAGAAAACATATGCACTCGGCCAGCGCTATATCGGCGCAGGGCAAAGTGAGGGTACGATTATATTGAACGAAGTGCCGGGCAACGCGCTCGGCGCGTATCTGGACGGCGCAAATATTATTGTAAATTGCAGCGCACAGGACGCGACCGGTGACACGATGAACGCGGGCGAGATCACCATTCACGGCAGCACGGGCGACGCGGCAGGTTACGCCATGCGCGGCGGTGCCATCTACGTGCAGGGCGATGCCGGTTACCGCGCAGGTATCCACATGAAGGAATATAAAGAGAAAGTACCCGTGCTCGTCATCGGCGGCAGAACAGGCAGCTTCCTCGGCGAATATCAGGCGGGCGGCATCATCGTCGTACTCGGCATCGGCAGTGAAGATCGCCAGCCGGTCGGCAATTTCTGCGGCACGGGCATGCACGGCGGACGCATTTATCTGCGCACCGCGCACCTGCCGAAGGATTTGCCGGAGCAGGTCGTGGCGCATAAGGCGACCGAAGAAGACATGCAGATTGCGGCGCCGCTCATTCAAAACTACGCGGAAAAGTTCGGTGCAGATGCCGAAAGTCTTCTGCGCGACGAATACTACGTGCTGCGCCCGAACACGCAGAATCCGTATAAGCAGCTCTATGTGACGAACTGATTTTGCCCCTGTAATTCTCTGCAAATTAAGGTTTCTTTTCTTGCATAAATCGACGGTGTATTTTGACGATAAACATTGTGCGTTCTGTCTTATTGCAAAATACACCGGTCTTGTGTTATAATATTCAAAAGCGGTCAGCATACGCTGTATTTTGGCAGAATATCTCAAAATGCGGCAGAAAAGAAGAACAGGTACAGCGTGAAAGACGGCAACACCGGATTTCACGCGTATTTGTATGTTTGAAACGCGCTTTTAAAAAAGAAAGGAAGGGTTCGGCATGCAGTATACGGAGTCCGAGGTCACAGAGTTTATCACAGATAACGACGTTAAGTTCATCAAAATGGCGTTCTGCGATATTTTCGGCAGACAGAAGATCATCGCCATTCAGCCGAGCCTTTTGGCTTCTGCGTTCGAGGGCGGCATTCCCATTGATGCTTCGCGCATCATGGGCTTTGAAAAAGAGGCGGACAGCGAGCTCTTTTTGGTGCCGGATACCTCCACCATGTCGCTTCTGCCGTGGCGACCCGCACACGGGCGCGTCGTGCGTTTTTTCTGCGACATTCGCCGTTCGGACGGCACCGGCTTCGACATCGACTGCCGCGGCATCCTGAAAAAAGCGGTTGACATTGCAAAACTTCATGGTATAATATTTGAATTTGGGGCAAGAAATGAATTCTACCTTTTCAAGAACGATGAAAACGGCAATGCAACGGCTATCCCCTTTGACAATGCGGGCTTTATGGATGCCGCGCCCGAGGATAAGGGCGAGGACGTGCGCCGCGAGATTTGCCTGACACTCGAGGATATGGGTGTCACACCGGAAAGCTCGCACCACAGCGGCGGCCCGGGGCAGAACATCATCGATTTTCAGCACAGCTCTGCCATTCAGTCCGCAGACGATGTCGTTACGTATAAGTCTGTTGTGAAGACCATGGCGTCGAGAAACGGCCTTACGGCGTCGTTTGCGCCGAACCCCATTCCGGGTAAGGACGGCAACGGCTTCCACATCACGCTAACGCCGCGCATGCAGATGGGCGACTGTTCCGAGTGTTTCCTTGCAGGTATTCTGGAGCACGCCGCAGAAATTACCGCTATTTTGAACCCTACGGCGGATTCCTACAAACGCCTCGGTGCGTTCGGTGCGCCGGAGTTCATCTCTTGGTCGGAGAAGAGCCGCTGGTGCTTTGCGTATAAAAAGGAAGGCGGCAGCATGATCGAAGTGCGCTCACCCGATTCCACTGCGAATCCGTACCTTGCGTACGCTGCGCTCATTTATGCGGGGCTTGACGGCTACCTCAAAAAGACGAAGCTGCCAAAGCCCGACCTTGCGCGCGAGACCTGCAGCAAACTGCCGAAGTCTGCCGAAGAAGCGCTGCAAATTTTCGCAAAGAGCAGCTTTGTCCGCAACGTGTTCCCGGAGTATTTCGTAAAGACGTATATCCGCACGTTCGGCAACGGGCCCACAGATGTGTAAAACAAGGGGGCACAGGGCATGAATGCGATCATTCAGCACAGCGTCCTCATCGTGTCCGGCACGCAAAAAGGTGCGGCGTATATCACAGAGCTGCTTTCCCCGCGCGAGTTTGCGCCCATGACAACGGCGCTCAGCGGCGGAGACGCCCGGCGGCTGCTTTTGCGGCGCAGCTACGACCTTGTGGTCATCAACACACCGCTTCCGGATGAATTCGGGCACGAGCTGGCAGAGTATATCACAGAAAAATTCGTTTCCGGTGTCATGGTCATTGCAAAAGCGGAACTTTTCAATCAGGTGAACGACAAAATGGAGCCGTTTGGCATATTGACGGTGCAAAAGCCGCTTTCGCGCTCGCTGTTTTATCAGGCGCTTCACCTGCTCATCGCCACGCAGAACCGCTGGCAGCGCTTTGACCGGGAAAACCAGAAGCTCAGAACCAAAATGGAAGAAGTGCGCATTGTGGCGCGTGCAAAGTGTATCCTTGTGGAATACCTGCGCATGAGCGAGCAGCAGGCGCACCGCTATATTGAAAAACAGGCAATGGATATGCGCACATCGAAAAAGGATGTTGCGGAAAATATCCTGAAAACCTATACGTAAATGAATGCGTACAGGGCTGCACCGCAGCTTTGACATAGATTGCATACAGCAGAAAAGAGTAATTATTTCAGGGAAAGAGGAACGTACGTTATGGGCAACAAAGCATATTTGGTACTCGAAAACGGAAAGGTCTTCTGCGGCGAATCCTTCGGCGCGGCGGGCGAAGTAACGGCTGAGGTCGTTTTCACGACCGGCATGACAGGTTATCTCGAAACGCTCACCGATAAGAGCTATTTCGGGCAGATTGTCGTCCAGACATTTCCGCTCATCGGCAATTACGGCGTGATCCCCTCCGATTTTGAGGGAAAGATCATCGGTCCCTGTGGTTATATCGTAAAAGAATGGTGTCAGTCGCCCTCCAATTTCCGCTCGGAGGGTGATCTTGACACCTTTTTTAAAGAAAGAGGCGTCATCGGCCTTTGCGGTATCGATACACGTGCCCTCACAAAGGTCATCCGCGAAAGCGGCGTCATGAACGGTATGATCACAACAGAGCTTACGCATGTCGATATGGATAAGATTCACAGCTACCGCGTGACAAACGCGGTGGAAAGCACCTCCGTCACCGAAATGACGCGCCGTGAGAACCCGGAAAAAAAATGTACCGTGGCGCTCATGGATTACGGCTACAAGGAGAACATCCGCCGCGAGCTCGAAAAGCGCGGGGCAGAGGTCATTGTATGCCCGTACAACACGACGGCAGACGAATTGAAAGCCCTTAACATTGACGGCGTGATGCTTTCAAACGGCCCCGGCGACCCGGCGGATAACATCGAGGTCATTGAAAACCTCAAGAAAATTATGAACATGGGCAAACCGCTCTTCGGCATCTGCCTCGGTCACCAGCTGCTGGCGCTTGCAAACGACTTTAAGACCGAAAAGCTCAAGTACGGCCACCGCGGCACAAACCAGCCGGTGCAAAATCTTGAGACCGGCCGCGTCTACATCTCCAGCCAGAACCATGGCTACGCGGTCGTGTCCTCCACAATCGACCCCGAGATCGCCGACGAATATTTCAACAACGTAAACGACAGAACGTGCGAGGGCGTGCGCTACAAAAAAATCCCCGCTTTTTCCGTGCAGTTCCACCCGGAAGCCTGCGGCGGCCCGCGCGATACCGCGTTCCTCTTTGATAAATTCTTTGAGATGATGGGAAAATAAACAGTACCCAAAGCAGTATAGAAAGGATTGTTTACAGCTATGCCATTGAATAAAGACATTAAAAAGGTTCTCGTCATCGGCTCCGGCCCGATCGTCATCGGTCAGGCGGCGGAATTTGACTACGCTGGCACTCAGGCGTGCCGTGCTCTGAAAGCGGACGGCATCGAGATCGTGCTCGTCAACTCCAACCCGGCGACCATCATGACGGATAACGCCATGGCGGACCACATTTACATCGAGCCGCTCACGCTGCCCACCATCAAGCGCATCATCGAAAAAGAAAAGCCGGACAGCATCCTCTCCGGCTTCGGCGGCCAGACCGGCCTCACGCTTTCCATGCAGCTTGCAAAGGAAGGCTTTTTGAAGGAACACAACGTACGCCTGCTCGGCGCTTCCCCGGAGACCATCGATAAGGCGGAAGACCGTCAGATGTTCAAGGATACGATGGAAAGCATCGGTCAGCCGTGCATCCCGTCCAAGGTCGTCACCACGGTAGAGGATGCACTGGAGTTTGCGGAAGAGATCACGTACCCCGTTATCATCCGCCCGGCGTTCACGCTCGGCGGTACCGGCGGCGGTATCGTCGATAACCGCGAAGAGCTCATGGAGGTCGCGGCAAACGGCCTTGCGCTCTCGCCGATCACCCAGATCCTCGTTGAAAAGAGCATTGCGGGCTGGAAGGAGATCGAGTTCGAGGTTATTCGCGACAGCAAGGGCAACGTCATCACGGTCTGCTCCATGGAAAACTTCGACCCGGTCGGCGTCCACACCGGCGACAGCATCGTCATCGCCCCGGCGGTCACGCTTTCCGATAAAGAATATCAGATGCTCCGCACTGCGGCCATCAACATCATCGACGCGCTCGGCGTAGAGGGCGGCTGCAACTGCCAGTTCGCGCTGCACCCGACGTCCTTTGAGTACGCCGTCATTGAGGTCAACCCGCGTGTGTCCCGTTCCTCCGCACTGGCATCTAAGGCGACCGGCTATCCGATCGCAAAGGTCGCGACGAAGATTGCCATCGGCTACACACTCGATGAGATCGTCAACGCCGTCACCGGCAAGACCTACGCGGCATTTGAGCCCGCGCTCGACTATGTGGCGGTCAAGTTCCCGAAGTGGCCGTTCGACAAGTTCGTTTACGCAAAGCGCAACCTCGGCACGCAGATGAAGGCGACCGGCGAGGTCATGTCCATCGCCGATACGTTTGAAATGGCCCTCATGAAGGCTGTGCGCGGTGCAGAAATCTCGCTCGATACGCTCAACATGCCGAAGTTCGCAAACTACGAGGACAGTGCCCTGTGGCAGATTTTAAAAGACGCGACGGACGAGCGCCTGTTCGCCATCTACGAGCTCATGAAGCGCGGCGTCACCACCAAAGAGATCCACGACTTCACGATGATCGACATGTGGTTCCTCGAAAAGCTCAATAACCTGCTCGCGTATGAGCGCGAGATTAAGGATCAGCCGCTCACGCACGCACAGTATACGCGCGGCAAGAAACTCGGCTACACGGACGAAGCTCTCACGCGTATTTGCGGCACAAAGCCGACCTTCCGTCACGAAGCGACCTTCAAAATGGTCGATACCTGCGCAGGCGAGTTCGCTGCGACCACACCGTACTTCTACGGCACCTACGATACGCCGGAGCAGGGCGGTGAAAACGAAGCGATGGAGTTCATCGGCAAAAGCGGCAAAGAGACCGTCGTGGTTTTCGGTTCCGGCCCGATCCGTATCGGTCAGGGTATCGAGTTCGACTATGCCAGCGTTCATTGCGTGGAGTCTCTCCAGCGCCTCGGCTATGAAGTCGTCATCGTCAACAACAACCCGGAAACCGTTTCCACAGACTTCGACACTGCAGACCGACTCTACTTTGAGCCGCTGTGCGCCGAAGACGTTATGAATATCATCAACATCGAAAAGCCGAAGGGCGTTGTCGTCGCGTTCGGCGGCCAGACGGCCATCAAGCTTACAAAGACGCTTGCGAAAAACAACGTGCCGATCATCGGCACGAGCGCCGACAGCATCGACGCCGCAGAGGACAGAGAGCGCTTTGAAGAGCTGCTCGAGCGCTGCAACATCAAGCGCCCGAAGGGTCACACCGTCATGACGACGGAGGAAGCCCTCGCAGCCGCGCACGACCTCGGCTATCCGGTGCTCATGCGTCCGTCCTACGTGCTCGGCGGTCAGAACATGATCATTGCATACGGCGATGAAGACATCAACGAATACATGGCGATTATCCTGCGCCAGAAGCAGGATAACCCGGTGCTCATCGATAAGTACCTCAGTGGCACCGAGATTGAAGTCGATGCCATCTGCGACGGCGAGAACATCCTCATCCCGGGCATCATGGAGCACGTAGAGCGCACCGGTATCCACTCCGGCGACAGCATCGCGGTCTACCCGGCAAAGGACATCGACGACGAGCTCAGCGCAAAGATTGTCAAGACGACCGAAATGCTCTGCACGGAGCTCAAGGCCATCGGCCTCATCAACCTGCAGTACATCATCATGAACCGCGAAATCTACGTTATCGAGGTCAACCCGCGTGCTTCGAGAACGGTTCCGTACCTCAGCAAGGTCACGGGCGTGCCCATGTGCGACCTCGCTACAAAGGTCAGCCTCGGCATGAAGCTCACCGACCTCGGCTACGGCACGGGTCTCTATCCGACTTCGCCGTATACGGCCGTCAAAGTGCCGGTCTTCTCCTTCGAGAAGCTCACGGATGTCGATACCCAGCTTGGCCCGGAAATGAAATCCACCGGCGAAGTGCTCGGCATCGGCAACAACCTTGAGGAGGCGCTCTATAAGGGCCTCATCGCCTCCGGCAGCAAGATGAACAAAAAGGGCGGCGTGTTCATCACCGTCCGCGATGGCGATAAGAAAGAGATCGGCGAGATCGCGAAGAAATTCGACAAAATGGGCTTCCCGCTTTACGCCACGACGGGCACCGCAAGCGTGCTTGCAAAGCTCGGCCTCACCGTGAAGATTGTCGATAAGATTCACGAAAGCCCGGTCAACACCATTACGCTGCTTGAAAGCGGTAAGCTGGCGTATATCATCTCCACCTCCGCAAAGGGCAGAAACCCCGCACGCGACAGCGTTAAGATCCGCAGAAAAGCGGCGCTGCTCGGCATCCCGTGCCTCACGGCCATCGATACCGCAAACGCCCTCGCGGACAGCCTGATGAGCCGCTACACCCCGTACAACACGGAGATTGTGGACATCAACAACCTCAAAAAAGAAAAGGTCAAGCTGCCGTTCACCAAGATGTCGGCGTGCAGCAACGACTACATTTATATCAACTGCTTCGAAAACGAAGTTTCCTCTCCGGAGTTTCTCTCCATCTACCTGTCCGACCGCCACAACGGCGTCGGCGGCGACGGTGTCATCCTCATCTGCCCGTCCGATGTGGCAGACGCTCAGATGCGTATGTTCAACCGCGACGGCAGCGAGGGTCTCATGTGCGGCAACGGCATCCGCTGCGTCGCAAAGTACCTCTTCGACAACGGCATCGTGAAAAAGCCTGTCATCAATATCGAGACAAAGAGCGGCATCAAGTCTTGCAGCATCATGACGATGAACGGCAAGGCGTACAAGATTACGGTCGATATGGGCGCGGCAGCGCTTCGCCCGGAGCAGGTGCCCGTAAAGCTCGAGGGCGATGTGATCGTCAACAAGCCTGTCATCATCGACGGTCACGAGTATTACATCACCTGCGCATCCATGGGCAACCCGCACTGTGCGGTGTTCGCACCGTCCGTCGATAAGCTGGATCTCAATGCTATGGGCCCGAAATTCGAATATAACCCGCTCTTCCCGGAGCGCGTCAATGTCGAATTCATCGAGGTCGTGGACGAGCGCACTCTTAAGGTACGCGTTTGGGAGCGCGGCAGCGGCGAAACGATGGCCTGCGGTACAGGTGCTTGCGCGGCTGTTGTCGCGGCAACGCTCAACGGCAAGTGCGAAAAGGGCGAGGACATCCGCGTCATCTTAAAGGGCGGCGACCTTACCGTGCGCTACACCGATGAGAAAGTGCTCATGACCGGCGGCGCAGAGAAGATCTTCGACGGTGTCGTAGAAGTCTAATTGATGTTAAATAATTCGGCGTTCCGCATTTTTGCGGAGCGCCGAAAAACATTTTAAAAATAAAATCAGAAATTTTTTCTGAAAATTTGAAGAGGATAAAAGGTAAAAATTCAAGAGAAAGCGGTGAAATTCCATGAACAAGTACTTGAAAAAAGCGGAAAACGGCTCGGGCATCGACCACTATGTGCGCGTGCCGGGCACCGGGGCAAAGCAGAAGATCACGTTTACCAAAATGCACGGCTGTGCAAATGATTACGTGTATATTGACTGCTTCCAAAATGATATTCAAAACTACGCCGAGCTCGCAATCTATCTTTCTGACCGCCACACCGGCATCGGCGGCGACGGCGTCATCTACATTTGTCCGTCCGATGTAGCCGACGCGAGAATGCGCATGTATAACCTCGACGGCAGTGAGGGCATGATGTGCGGCAACGGCATCCGCTGCGTTGCAAAGTATGTCTACGACAGCGGCATCGCGAAGAAAGACGTTTTGCATATCGAGACAAAAAGCGGCATCAAAATCTGCCGCGTGCATGTCGAAAACGGCGAAGTTACCACTGTCACGGTCGATATGGGCAAAGCGGAGCTCGTGCCCGCGAAGATCCCGGTCGATTTCCCGGGTGATACTGCCGTCAAAGAGAAGATCACCGTCCTTGACAAAGAATACGAAGTCACCTGCGTTTCCATGGGCAACCCGCACTGCGTCATTTTCGGCAAAGATCCCGATATGATCGACCTCGAGAAGATCGGCCCGCATTTTGAGCACTTTGAGAAGTTCCCGGAGCGCATCAATACGGAGTTCATCGAGGTGCTGGATAACCACACCTTAAAAATGCGTGTGTGGGAGCGCGGCAGCGGTGAAACCATGGCGTGCGGCACCGGCGCGTGTGCGTCTGCCGTCGCGGCGTGTCTCAACGGCTACTGCAAAAAGGGCGAAGATATTACCGTCAAGCTGCGCGGCGGCGACCTTGTCATCAATTATACCGATGACGGCGTGCAGATGACCGGCAGCGCCGACACGGTTTTTACCGGCGTCGTAGAAATTTAATTGTAAAACAGCCGAAAACGGCTTTGATAAAATGAAATAGGGTATTGGAGAAATAATAGGTTTCTCAGTCAAAGAAGTCAAAGAAAAATATAAAAGTTCCACTGTAAAAAAGAAAGGGGTAAGTTCTATGACAAAGTACATTTTCGTAACCGGCGGCGTGGTTTCCGGCCTCGGTAAGGGCATCACGGCGGCATCGCTTGGCCGTCTTTTAAAGGCGAGAGGGTTAAAGGTCGCCGCACAGAAGCTTGACCCGTACATCAACGTTGACCCGGGCACCATGAGCCCGTACCAGCACGGCGAAGTTTACGTGACCGAGGACGGCGCAGAGACCGACCTTGACCTCGGCCACTACGAGCGCTTTATCGACGAAGACCTGAATAAATTCTCCAACCTCACGACCGGCAAGGTCTACTGGAACGTCCTCAACAAGGAACGCCGCGGCGAGTACCTTGGCGAGACCATTCAGGTCATTCCGCACATCACGGACGAGATCAAGAACTTCATTTACAGCGTCGGCCACAAGACGAATGCAGACGTCGTTATCACCGAGATCGGCGGCACGGCAGGCGATATCGAAAGCCAGCCGTTTCTCGAAGCCATTCGTCAGGTTTCGCTCGAGGTCGGTAAGGAAAACTCCCTTTTCATTCACGTCACACTTGTGCCGTACCTCAAAAGCTCCGGCGAGCATAAGTCGAAACCGACCCAGCACTCTGTAAAAGAAATGCAGGGTATGGGCATCTCCCCGGACATCATTGTCCTGCGCTGCGATGAGCCGATTGATCCGAGCATTTTCCACAAGATTGCTCTGTTCTGCAACGTAAAGCCGGACTGTGTTATTGAAAACATGACGATCCCGGTGCTGTACGAAGCGCCGATTATGCTGGAGAAAAACAATTTCTCCAGCGTTGTCTGCCGCGAGCTGAACCTCAAGACAAAAGAGCCGGATATGGCCGAGTGGAGCCGCATGGTAGAGAAGATCCGCGGCCGCAAAAAGACCGTCACCATCGGCCTTGTCGGCAAATATATCAAACTGCATGACGCATACCTTTCCGTCGTCGAAGCACTCAACCATGCCGGCTATGAGCACGGCACGAAGGTCGAAATCAATTGGATCGATTCCGAGCTCATCACGCAGGAAAACGCTGCCGAAATGCTCAAGGGCTGCGATGGTATCCTTGTGCCGGGCGGCTTCGGCAACCGCGGTATCGAGGGTATGATCTATGCCGCACAGTACGCAAGAGAGAGCAACGTCCCGTACCTCGGCATTTGCCTCGGTATGCAGATTGCCGTCATCGAGTATGCCCGCCACGTGTGCGGCATCGCGGATGCAAACTCCGGTGAATTCGACGAGTACGGCCTCAATAAGGTTATCGATTTCATGCCGGACCAGTCCAGCACCATCAATATGGGCGGCACACTGCGCCTCGGCAGCTACCCGTGCGAGATCGCGGAGGGCACGCAAATGGCGCGCTGCTATGGCGTTTCCCATATTGATGAACGCCACCGCCACCGCTATGAGTTCAATAACGATTACAGAGAGACACTCACAAAAGCAGGCATGGTCATCAGCGGCACCTCGCCGGACGGCAGGATCGTCGAGACCGTGGAAGTGCCGCAGAACGACTTCTGCATCGGCGTGCAGTTCCACCCGGAATTTAAGTCCCGCCCGAATAAGGCGCATCCGTTATTCCTCGGCTTTGTCGGCGCATCACTCAATAAGAGGGAAAAGAACGCATAAGAGACAGTAATGAAAATAAAAAAGGTCCAAGTATAAGAAGAAGGGAAGAAACCGGCATGAAACTCAACCAAAACTACGCAAACCTTCAGGAAAGCTATTTGTTTCTGACCATCGCAAAGAAAGTCGCCGCCTATACGGAGGCGCATCCGGATAACCACATCATCCGCATGGGCATCGGCGATGTCACTCAGCCGCTCGTTCCGGCCGTCATCGAAGCCATGCACAAAGCAACGGATGAAATGGCGCACAAGGAGACATTCCACGGCTATTCGCCGGATCAGGGTTACGATTTCCTGCGTGAAGCCATTCAGGGCTACTATGCAAAGCGCGGCGTGGCGTTAAAGCGCAGCGAAATTTTCGTCGGCGATGGCGCAAAGAGCGACGTCGGCAATATCGTCGATATCTTCGCGGACGATAACACCGTTCTCATCCCGGACCCGGTCTATCCCGTGTATGTCGATACGAACGTCATGTCCGGCAGAAAGGTGATCTACCTCGACGCAAACGAGCAGAACGGCTTCCTCGGTATGCCGGATGAAAACGTCAAGGCCGACATTATCTATCTCTGCTCGCCGAATAACCCCACCGGCGCCGTGTATAACAGAGCACAGCTCAAAGCGTGGGTCGATTACGCGCTCAAAAACAACGCTGTCATCCTGTTTGATGCCGCATATGAGTCGTTTATCACGCATGATGATCTCCCGCACAGCATTTTCGAGATTGAGGGCGCGAAAAAGTGCGCCATCGAGTTCTGCTCGTTCTCGAAGACCGCAGGCTTCACCGGTGTGCGTTGCGGCTATACCGTTATCTGCGATGAGCTTGTTTCGGACGGCACCAAGGTCAATACGTTGTGGGCGCGCCGTCAGGCCACAAAGTTCAACGGCGTCAACTACATCACCCAGCGCGCCGCCGAGGCCGTCTTCACGGACGAAGGCCAGCAGCAGGTGAAGGGCGTCATCAACTACTACCGTGCGAACGCCAAGGTCATGGTCGATGCGTTCAAGGAGATGGGCGTGTGGTTCACCGGCGGCGAAAATTCCCCGTACATCTGGCATAAGGTGCCGGACGGCATGACCTCCTGGGAGTTCTTCGATTATCTCTTAAACGAAGCCGAGGTCGTCGGCACGCCGGGCAGCGGCTTCGGCAAAAACGGCGAGGGCTTCTTCCGCCTTACCGCATTCGGTACGCTGGAAAAGACACAGGAAGCCATGGAGCGCCTCAAAAAGCTGCTTAAAAAGTAATTCAAACGAAGTCAAAGGGGACTGTGCAAAACCTGCGCCGTCTCTTTTTTTACTCTTGACTTGTGCAGACAAGTTGCTATAATGAAACTGAGCTTATTTCCTACGGAGGATACACTATGCATTACAAAAAAGATCGCGTCGCTTTAAAGCCGCCGCTTGGTTGGAACAGCTGGGATTGCTACGGCCCCGCCGTCAATGAAGTGCAGCTTTTGGGCAATGCGCGTTATATGGCAGAGCACTTAAAAGCGCACGGTTGGCAGTATGTCGTGTGCGACATTCAGTGGTACGAGCCGGAGGCCGGGCAGCGCCACTGGGAGTATAACCGTTTCGCAGAGCTGTGCATGGACGGATTCGGTCGCCTCATCCCGGCGGAAAACCGTTTCCCTTCCGCCGCAAACGGCGCGGGCTTTAAGCCCATCGCCGACCAGATTCACGCACTCGGTCTGAAATTCGGCATCCACATCATGCGCGGCGTACCGCGTCTCGCCGTGCATCGCGCCCTGCCTGTAAAGGGCACGAACGTCACTTGCCGCGACATCGCTCACGCAAACTCCATCTGCGCGTGGAACACCGATATGTACGGCGTTGACGCTGATTGTGACGGCGCACAAGCGTACTACGACGCTATCTTTGAGCTCTACGCTTCATGGGGCGTCGATTACGTCAAGGTCGATGACATCTGCAACGTGAAGATCACTCCGCTCGAGCCGTATTCCGCGCGCCGCGAGATCGAGATGATCCGCCGCGCCATTGACCGCTGCGGGCGCGATATGGTGCTCAGCCTTTCGCCCGGTCCGGTTGTGCTGGAAGAAGCATGGCATCTTGCGAAAAACGCGAACATGTGGCGCATCACGGACGATTTCTGGGATAATTGGGACTCCCTCAAAGAAATGTTCTGGCGGTGCGAGCGCTGGCAGGCGCACGTAAAGCCCGGTCAGTTTCCGGACTGCGATATGCTGCCGCTCGGGCATATCACCATCGCGGCGGACGGCATAGGGCACAATACGAACCTGACACACGCCGAGCAGATCACCATGATGACGCTGTGGGGCATTTTCCGCTCGCCGCTCATCATGGGCGGCGAAATGCGCGATAATGACGCGTTCACGCTGAGCCTGCTCACAAATGACGAGCTTTTAAACCTCAACCAAAACGGCACCACGCCTTTGCAGCTTTTCCGCGACGAAACAAAAGCCGCGTGGCTCAATTTCGTAGGCAGCACGCCGTATATCGCGCTTTTCAACCTCACGGAAAACCGCGCCGTTGTCAGCGCCGAGCTGTCGGAATTCACCGATAAAACGCACGCCGAGGAGATCTGGAGTGGGGAGAAGACCGCATTCACAAAAACGCTTTCCGCTAAAATAGAGCCGCACGGCGCAAAGCTTTATAAACTCATTTGACCGGATACAGGAGGAGAACATCATGCTGGAAACACTGAAAGAAGAAGTCTACAAGGCAAATATGCTGCTGCCGAAATACAAGCTCATCACGTTCACGTGGGGTAACGTCAGCGGCATCGACCGCGAAAGCGGCATCATGGCCATTAAGCCGAGCGGCGTGGAGTACGACCTCCTGCGCCCCGAGGACATGGTGCTCGTCGATGTGAACACCGGCAAAAAGGTGGAGGGCGACCTCAATCCGTCGTCCGATACGCCCACACATGTCGAGCTCTACAAGGCGTTCCCGAACATCGGCGGCGTTGTCCACACGCATAGCCGCTGGGCGACCGTGTTCAGCCAGTCCGGCCGCGGCATCCCGGCGCTCGGCACCACGCACGGCGATTATTTCTACGGCGAAATTCCCTGCACGCGCAAAATGACGCCCGAGGAGATCGGCGGCGCTTATGAAAAGGAGACCGGCACCGTCATCATCGAGACGTTTAAGGATAAGTCCCCGGACGACATTCCCGCCGTGCTCGTCCACAGCCATGGCCCGTTCACATGGGGTACAGATCCCATGAACGCTGTGCATAATGCTGTCGTCCTCGAGGAACTCGCGTTCATGACATGGCACAACCTCGTGCTTGACCCCACGATTCCTCCTATGCAGCAGGAGCTTCTTGATAAGCACTACCTGCGCAAGCACGGCGCAAACGCGTACTATGGGCAAGGGAAATAAAAAACGGCTGGGAAAAGGGCACAGTCCCGCTGCAAAACGAAGACCTCACACTGCGCGAATGGTACTTTGACGGCGAAAGCTATTGGGTCTCGGCTGTAAACAAAGACGGCAGTGACTGCGCAGGAGACGGCGGCTATGCACAAACTACACGCTATTGCCGCGTGGCAAACGCAGAACTAAACTGGTCGCCGTGCGCCGCACCGAACGAACCATAAAGCAAGACCCGACGGGGAATATACATCTCGGCGGGTCAAATAATATTCGTTATTCTTTTATAAACGTGTCGAGCAGGGCGAGACCCGAAGCGGATTTAAACAGTCGCCGCACGGCTTTCGCGTGGGCAGAAGGATCATCTTCTTCCGTGCAGCCCGCAATGAGGTCGGCTTCAACGAGAAGATGCAGATCCTTGCCGTCAATTTTGTCGTAGCAGTGGTGCAGAACGACCATCTCGGTAATGCGCGGAAAATCTTCCTCCTTATAACCGCAGGCCGTCAGAAATTTTCGCACCAACGCAGGTGCCTCCTTGCGCTGATTCGCGGGGCAGCCGTTACCGTACTTTTCCTTGCAAAATCTGATCGCGATATCGTGCAAAATCGCTGCTGCACGCAGATTTTCCTGCTCGTGGGGCGGTAAGTTTTCAAGCTCGCCCAGCATTTTCGCAAGGCCGTATACCTTTAAAATGTGCTGTGTGCGGCGCAGGTGCCCGTTCTCATACAGGAGCGCGTCATATAAAAGCTTCGCTTCGTTCGGCATGCAATTCCCTCCGTTTCAAGGTCATCATACCATGGCTTTGACATTTGCGCAAGAGTTCGCTATACTAAGTTAAAACGCGACAGATCACGGAGAACCTACATGCTCACCTATTCTTTCTCAAAAATCGGCTCCGAAAGCCTTTATATGTACCTGTATAAGTGCATCCGTGAGGACATTCTGACGGGCAAGATCACGCCCGGCACAAAATTGCCCTCTAAGCGCAGCTTTGCGGAAAACCTCGGCGTCAGCGTCATCACAGTCGAAAACGCCTATGCGCAGCTTGTCTCGGAGGGGTACGTCTACGCCTTACCGAAAAAAGGCTTCTTCGCCGCCAATCTGGAAAAAAGCACCGCGCCGCAGAAAAAAGAGAGTCCCCGCACACAAATGCCCGTACCGCCGAAATATTTTGCGGATTTTTCCAGCAGCCGCACCGACCCGCAGAATTTCCCGTTTGCCACATGGGCGAAGCTTATGCGCGAGATCATCTCGGAGAAAAGCGCCGAGCTTATGGTAAATGCCCCGTGCGGCGGCGTGTTCGAGCTAAGGTGCGCCATCGCCGAGCACCTTAGGGAGTTTCGCGGCATCGATGCCGACCCGAACTGCATCGTCGTCGGCGCCGGAACGGAGTACCTCTACGGGCTTCTCATCCAGCTTTTGGGGTTCGATAAGGTCTACGCGCTCGAAGATCCCGGCTATCGCAAAATTGCGCAGGTGTACGAGAGCTATGGCGTGCAGTACCGTTTCACGCCGATGGATAAAGAGGGGATAGACCCCAAAGCGCTCGAAAAAAGCGGCGCGGATATTCTGCACATTTCGCCGTCGCACCACTTCCCGACGGGCATCGTCACGCCCATCGCACGGCGTTACACGCTTCTCGATTGGGCCGCGCAGAGCGAAAACCGTTACATCATCGAGGACGATTACGATTCCGAGTTCCGCCTCACCGGCAAGCCTATCCCGGCGCTGCAAAGCATCGATTCCGCCGACCGCGTCATTTACATGAATACGTTTTCAAAAAGCCTTGCCAGCACCATCCGCATCAGCTACATGGTGCTGCCCACAGCGCTCGCCGAAGCATTTTACAAAAATCTTGGGTTCTACGCGTGCACGGTCTCGAACCTCGAGCAGTACACGCTCGCAAAATTCATTTCCGAGGGCTATTTTGAAAAGCACATCAACCGCATGCGCATCCGTTATAAGCAAAAAAAAGACCTCATCTTAAAAGAGATGAAGCGCTGCGGTTTATTAAAGCTTGCAAAAATCGATGCCGAAGACGCCGGCCTGCATTTTCTTCTGCGTGTCTGCGGACCTGTGCCCGCCGAGGAGATCACCCGCCGCGCGGCGGAAAACGGCGTGCGCGTCACCGGGCTTTCGGCGTATTACCATACAGCGCCCGTAAACCCGCAGACCGCATTCGTCATCAGCTACTCCGAAATTCCCGACGCCCGCATCACCGAAGCCGTCAACCGCTTAGCTAAAGCCGTTACGGCTGCGGTGATGGGGGAGAGATGATAAAACCCCGCCGCCCGCAAAGATAAGATTTTGTCTTTATGGGCGGTGGGGTTAGTGATATATTTCGCTTTGCAAAATATGAAATGCGTGCTGCCGTGTTTGTGAAGTTTTCCGCGTATGCAGAAAGTGAAAGGAACTTCGCTCTTAACGCGCGCAGCGCAGCTCACTGTGAAGCAATTTCACGATAACCGAAGGCTGTTATTTTACTCGTCGTAAGGCGAATTTCGTTGAAAAAAGACCATTGTCATTCGACAATGGTCTTTTTGGTGCAGGTAACAGGACTTGAACCTGCATGAACTTGCATTCATATGGACCTGAACCATACGCGTCTGCCAATTCCGCCATACCTGCATATTCTTTTTGCCGTCTCGTTTGACGGCTCAATTATTATAGCATGATGCAGCTGAATTGTCAACAGCTATTTTTTGACTTTTAAGAACTTTTTTCGTTTTCGGTCACGCGGTAGCACAGCGTCATCATGCTGTCGTTCAGATGCACGTTTTCCACGATCGTGTCCGGATAGCGCAGGGCAATATCGTAGTGGCTGAAATTCCAGTAACTCTTGATGCCGATGTCGTAAAGCAGCTCCACGACCGATTTCACGGCACTGTCCGGCACGCACAAAATCGCCATCAAGGGCGCGTTTTCCGAGCAGAAGCGGCGGATGCCTGCAGCGGGGAGTACGCGCAGGTCGGCAATCTGCTGGCCCACGACCTGTTCGCTGTTGTCAAAAATACCGATGAGATCAAATCCCGCGAAATTATAAGAAATGTGCGTCGCAATGGCCTTGCCCAAATTGCCTGCACCGATTAAAATGCACTTGTGTGCACGGTCCACACCCAAAATAGAGCCAATCTCCTCGCAAAGTTGGTGCACGCCGTAGCCGTAGCCCTGCTGGCCGTAGCCGCCGAAGCAGTTGAAATCCTGACGCACCTGCGAAGCCGTGAAGCCCATTTTTTCGGAAAGCTCCTTGGAGGAAATACGCGTCACCCCGCGCTTGTCCAAGTGCCGCAAAAAGCGGTAGTAGCGCGGCAGACGCCGAATGACCGGCATGGAAATATACGGTTTCTTCTGCATATCATCACCTCGTTTGACAAAATTTTAGCACATCATAAAGACCTGTGCAAGTGTTTTTTATAAATAAGAAAAGAAAAACGGGCGGCCAGACCCTAAAAAGGAGGGTGGCCGCCCACGCTTTTCAAATCCATGTCGGGTTACAGAAGTTGCTCCAAACGATCGCGGATCGCGAGGAGGAAGCCCTCGGTGTCCACTTTCTTTGTATTCGGCAGGGTAGACATCGCCGCAAGGTCGCCGGTCATGATGCCGTCCTCTTCAATCGTCTGCAAGGTTGCCTTTTCAAGCTTGTCCGCAAAGGCGCTCAGCTCCGGCAGGTCGTCCAGTTCGCCGCGCTTACGCAGCGCGCCCGTCCACGCAAACAGTGTTGCGACGGAGTTTGTGGAGGTTGTTTCGCCCTTCAAATATTTGTAGTAGTGGCGCTGTACCGTGCCGTGCGCGGCTTCATACTCGTAAACGCCGTCCGGGGAGACGAGCACGGAGGTCATCATGGCAAGACTGCCGTACGCCGTCGCGATCATGTCGCTCATCACGTCGCCGTCGTAGTTTTTGCAGGCCCAAATGTAGCCGCCTTCACTGCGAATCACGCGCGCAATGGCGTCGTCGATCAGCGTGTAGAAGTATTCAATGCCGACTTTTTCAAACTTCTCTTTATATTCCGCGTCGTAAATTTCCTGGAAAATATCCTTAAAGCGGTGGTCGTAGGTCTTCGAAATCGTGTCTTTTGCCGCAAACCACAGGTCCTGCTTCATGCTCAGCGCGTAATTAAAGCAGGAGCGTGCAAAGCTCTCAATGCTCTTATCAATATTATGTAAACCTTGAATCACACCCGGCGTTTTGAATTCGTGGATGGTCACGCGCTCCTCAGTGCCGTCCGCTTTTGTCACAACAAGCTCAGCCTTTGCATTTTCCGGCACGCGCATCTCGACGTTCTTATACAGATCGCCGTATGCGTGACGCGCAATGGTAATCGGCTTTGTCCACGTCGGAATGTACGGTGTGATGCCTTTTAAGAGGATTGGCGTGCGGAACACCGTGCCGTCCAAAATGGCACGGATGGTACCGTTCGGCGATTTCCACATTTCTGTAAGGTTGTATTCCTTCACACGCGCGGCGTTTGGCGTAATGGTTGCACACTTTACAGCCACACCGTATTTTTTCGTTGCCTCGGCGGAATCAATCGTAACCTGATCTTTCGTCGCCTCGCGGTGCTCCAGACCAAGGTCATAATACTCCGTTTTCAGGTCAACATAGGGGGTCAGCAAAATATCTTTGATCATTTTCCAGATGACGCGGGTCATCTCGTCGCCGTCCATTTCCACAAGCGGCGTTTTCATGGGGATCTTTGTAAAATCGGACATTTCAAAGCCTTACCTTTCTGCGGCTGCACCGCGAAGCTCCGTGTCACGGGGGAGAATGTGACGCTGTTTCTATCATTATCGGATATTTCGCAAGAAAAGTCAATCGTAAATTGTGAATAAATTGCATGAAATTGCAGGAAATACAGTTAAACCCTGCAAAACGTGCATACTATGTATTTACAGGACATCGGCGGACATGTTTGCGCTTTGCCCTTGCAGGATGCGTAAAAGCGTGCTATACTGATATACGTGAAAGTTTGTGCCGCGTATGATTCCGCATTTTCTGTGAAAACTAAGCGCATCTTATTCAAAAGGAGCGCTGCGGCATGAAAAGCACAAAGAAACGCTCGTCTTTTTCCATGCAGGAAACGGACGAAGCCGAAGAAGAAAACGAAGACCTTTCCGACCGCCAGAAGCAGATCCGCGAGGGCGGCGCGGTTGTTACCAAAAACCGAAAGCACACCATCCAGTGCCTCACCGTCATCGGACAGATTGAAGGGCATTACGTCGCACCGTCGCAGAACAAAACGACGAAGTACGAGCACGTGATCCCGCAGATCGTCTCCGTGGAGGAGGACCCGAACATCGACGGCCTGCTCATGATTTTAAACACGGTCGGCGGCGACGTGGAGGCCGGTCTTGCCATTGCAGAGCTTGTCGCCGGCATGCGCAAACCCACGGTGTCACTCGTTCTCGGCGGCGGACATTCCATCGGCGTGCCGCTTGCAGTGGCGGCAAAGCACTCGTTCATCGCGCCCTCGGCATCCATGACCATTCACCCGGTGCGCATGAGCGGCCTGATGCTTGGTGTGCCGCAGACGCTGGAGTATTTTCAGCGCATGCAGGACCGCATTACGAATTTCGTCACGGCAAATTCCGGCATTTCCTATGAGCGCTTTATGCAGCTCGCCATGAATACGCAGGAGCTCGTCATGGACGTGGGGACGGTGCTGGACGGCGATGAAGCCGTGGCAGAGGGGCTTATTGATACGCTCGGCAGCCTGCACGATGCCATGGATTGCCTCGACAAAATGATTGCCGCAGAGAAGAATAAGCAGCGTGCAAAGCCCAGAAAAGGCAAGAAATCACTCTAAAAACGGCATTTGCCGTTTACATAACTTTTTATTTATCGTATAATTATACCGATAAAACCGAACAAAACCAAATTATCCGCAGAAAAGGAGATTACATAATGTCTATTTTTGAAGCAATCATTCAAGGTATTGTACAGGGCGCAACAGAGTTTCTGCCCGTCTCAAGCAGCGGTCACTTGTCGCTTGCACAGCACATCATGGGTGTAAAGGTAGACAGCTTGCTGTTTGACATTCTTTTGCACCTCGGCACGCTCATCGCCGTATGTGCCGTCTATTATAAGCTCATCTGGCGGCTCATTAAGGCGTTTATTTCGCTCGTTGCAGACGTATTCCGCGGCAAATTTAAATGGAAAGATATGGATCATGACCGCCGACTTTTGATGATGCTCATGATCGGCCTTATCCCGCTGTTCCTTTTGTTCCTGCCGGTTCCGGGCACGGGCATGAAGTTAAAAGATATTTCGGAGCTGTGGGCTTCGGATTCGACGATTTGGATCGAGGGCCTTGCGCTCCTCATGACAAGCGCCCTGCTGTTCCTCGGCATCCGTGCTTCCAAGGGTGCAAAGGTACATCACTTTACGCGTAAGGATGGTAAAGTCGGCGAGATTCGCGGCCGCACAAAGTTCCACACGGCAGACGCCATTTGCGTCGGTGTCACGCAGTGCGCGGCGGCGGTGTTTCCGGGCCTTTCCCGTTCCGGCTCCACCATGGCGGCAGGTCTTCTGCGCGGCATCAACCAGCAGGCAGCGCTCGATTATTCCTTCGTGCTCGGCATCCCGTCCATTTTGGCGGCAGCTGTGCTCACCATTAAAGATGCAATCGGCCAGCCGGTCGACATTGGCGTCGGTGCAATGATTGCAGGCGTTGTTACGGCGGCTGTTGTCGGCTTCCTCGCCATCAAGCTGCTCAAGTGGATTGTCACCACGAACAAATTGCAGGTTTTCGCTTATTATACGCTGGTGCTCGGCGTTATAACGCTCATCGTTTCCGTTATCGAAGCGGTCACGGGCACAAATCTTTTCACCGGCATGCCGCTTTGATCCGGTGATCTATAATCCGGAGGTTTATTTTGGCGGGTAAAAAACAAAGTACAGCAAAGGGCAGCGCTTCCAAAGCAAAAAGCGGTGCGAAGTCATCGGCTGCCAAAAACACCCGGAGCTCGGGTTCTAAGTCCAATACAAAATCGCGTGCGTCTTCCGCAAAAGGGAAAAGCACGTCTTCAAAACAGAGCGCACCCAGCGTAGAGCAGCTGCGCCAGCGCAACCAGACAGAAGCTATCCTCTGGTTCGGTGCGGCCATTTTAACGGCGTGCTTTGTACTCATTCCGGGCGGCAGCGTGTGGCTTATGGTGCACAACGTGCTGCGCGGCGTGTTCGGCGGCTGGGCTATCCTGCTTGCGGTGCTGATGGGGTATATCGCCGTCAGCAAAACGATGGAGCAGACCACTATGCTGCGCGGCGGACGTTTAGCACTCATGGTCGTGATTGTCGTGCTGTTTTGCACGGCGGGGCATGTGTTTGGCAGCTTTTTCCCGAAAGAAAAGAGTTTTTTTAAGCTGGTCGGCATCTTATATATGCATGGCGTAGAGCAGGGCGGGGCCGGCCTTGTCGGCGGCCTTGTCGGCGAGCTGCTCGTCAAGTGCGCGGAAGTGCTTGGCGCACGCATCATCACGGGCGTGCTGCTGTTCGTCTCCGTGCTCATCTTTACGGGCACGTCGCTCGCGAGCTTTTTTAAAAAAATTGCAAAGCCGGCGGTCGTTATTCGCGACGTCGCGCGGCAGCGCAAGGAAGAGCGCCGCATTCTGGAAGAGGAGCGCGGTAATGCGGAGGAATCGCCGTTTGAAACGGTTTTGCCGCAGCACCCGGTGCGCTCTGTCCCGGAGGATGGTAAAATGGAATCGAAAAACAAAGGAAAGACGCCGCGCGTGTATTTGGAGCAGCTTTTCGGTGTGCGCCGCACGGAGCCGGATAACGACCCCGTAGTGCTGCACGATTACACCGAAAGCTCCGCACAGATCAACGCATTGATCGACGAAAACCGCCGGGTGCCGGATTTCCGCGTGCCCGGCTTAGAGCGTGAAGCACAGCCTGCGCAAAATGTGCAGCCGACCTATACGCCGCCGGTGCAGGCGGAAGTGCGGCCCGCGCCGCAGCCCGCTGAAACGCCGGAGACCCACGTGCCGGTGGAACGCGAAACGGTGGAAGCGCCGGTGATTATGCCGCCCGTTATGCAGACGGCAAAGCCGGAGTCTGCACCTGTGCAGCAGAGCGCGTATGCACAGCCTGCGCCACAGCCGGCCGCACCGACAATCCTCGCGCCGAGGTCGTCCCCGGTGACGCCCGCGCACAGCGCGGAAGCCGCCGCGGACGCGCAGAAGGCGACGGAAGAATTCATGAAAAAGAAGCTGGAAGCAGAACGCATGGAGACCCAGCCTGCGCAATCTGCACCGAAGGAGGAAGACAGCTCATACATCTTCCCGCCGGTTACGATGCTCGCTTCCGGCAAAAAAGTAGATGCCGCCGTGGAGACCGAAGAGCTCCAGACAAACGGCAAGCTGCTTGTGGAAACACTGAAAAGCTTCGGTGTGCAAACCAAAATTCTCGATATTTGCCGCGGCCCGGCTGTTACGCGCTATGAATTGCAGCCTGCCGCCGGTGTGAAAATCAGCAAGATCACGAACCTCGCCGATGATCTTGCAATGAACCTTGCCGCAACGGGCGTGCGCATTGAGGCGCCGATCCCGGGCAAGGCGGCCGTCGGCATTGAGGTGCCGAACAAGGTGAAGACCATCGTACGCATGCGCGAGCTTGTGGAATCGAACAGCTTTGTGACTTCAAAAAGCCACTTGACCGTGGCGCTTGGCCGCGACATTGCCGGTCAGGTAACGGTGGCAGACCTCAGCAAAATGCCGCATATCCTCATTGCCGGTACGACCGGCTCCGGTAAATCCGTGTGTATCAACTCGCTTATCGTGAGCCTGCTGTATAAATCCGGCCCGGACGATGTGCGCTTTTTGATGATTGACCCGAAGGTCGTGGAGCTCGGCATTTATAACGGCATTCCGCACCTATTGGTGCCGGTCGTCACCGACCCGAGAAAGGCGGCCGGTGCGCTGAACTGGGCCGTTACGGAAATGCTGAAGCGCTACAAAATTTTTGCCGAAAACAACGTGCGCGACTTAAAGGGCTACAACGCCCTCGCGCAGGCGAACAATTATCAGGACGAAAACGGACAGCCCATGCACAAAATGCCGCAGATCGTCATCATTATCGACGAGCTTTCCGACCTGATGATGGCCGCGCCGAACGAGGTGGAAGACGCGATCTGCCGCTTGGCGCAGATGGCGCGTGCCGCCGGCATGCACCTTGTAGTCGCAACGCAGCGCCCGTCCGTGGACGTTGTGACGGGCCTCATCAAGGCGAACATTCCGAGTCGTATCGCGTTTGCGGTGTCCTCTGCCATTGACTCCCGCACCATTTTGGACAGCGGCGGTGCGGAAAAGCTGCTCGGTCAGGGCGATATGCTGTTCTCGCCGGTCGGCGCGCAGAAGCCGCTGCGTATTCAGGGCTGCTTTGTCAGCGACAGCGAGATCGAATCCGTCGTGGATTTCGTGAAGAATTCGAGAAGCGTTATTTACGACGACTCCATTGCGCAGGAGATTGAGCGCAGCGCTGTGGAGGGCTCAAAATCGAGCGACAGCGGCAGCAATGACGATGAGGGCAGCGGTGACCCGATGATGAACGAAGCCATTAAGTGCGTTGTTGAAGCGGGCCAGGCCTCCACATCGCTTTTGCAGCGCAGACTGCGTCTCGGCTACGCCCGCGCGGGCCGTCTCATCGATGAGATGGAACAGATGGGTATTGTGGGTCCGCACGAGGGCTCGAAGCCGCGCCAAGTACTCATCACCTATGCGCAGTGGCTGGAAATGAACATGCAAAAGCAGGATACCCCCGGTGATGCGTAACACAAAGCGCGGTGCACGGGACGGCAGAAAGCTTGTGCGCACAGGCGCGTTGGTACTTGTTTTGCTTCTTTTGGCGTTCTGTTACACGCCGCCCGGACGGGCGATGTGGACGGAGCTCCGCCGCGCATGCGGCCTGCTGCCGTTTGCACAGAGCTTGCCCGATGCCGATTTGACGGTTTATGTCATCGACGTGGGTAAGGCGGATGCAATCTTAATCGAAACGCCGGAGGGCGCAGTGCTTTCGGACTGCGCGACAGCGGAGCAGGCGAAAACCGTGCTGCGCGTTTTAAAACAGCGAAACATTCAAAAGCTGCGCGCCGTGTGGATCTCGCACGCGGACAGCGACCACGTGGGCGGGCTGACGCAAATTTTGCGGGAGGTGCCCGCAGAGGAGGTGGTCACCTCCGTGTACACGGAGCTGACCGGGCTGCCGGAAGATCAAACCGTGCGAACGGTAAGCGCCGGGGAGACGGTCTCTTACGGCGAGGCGGAATTTCGGGTGTTCGCGCCTTCAGAAGATTTAGAGAGCACGAATGAGAATTCGCTTGTGTATAAGTTTTGCTACAAGGAGTTTTCCATGCTATTCTGTGGTGATATTGAGGAGAAAGCGGAAAGACTGCTGCTGGATATATATGGCGACGCGCTGCAGGCGGATGTTTTGAAGGTGCCGCACCACGGCAGTGCTTCGGCGACAAGCGATGCATTGCTTGAAGCTGTGCAGCCGCAGTATGCGGTAATCTCCTCGGGCGAAGACAGAAATTTGCTGCCGCGAAACGAGACGCTGAAATGGCTCGCCGACCACGGCGTTGAAATTTTCCGCACGGACGAAAACGGCGGTATTGCGACTTTGACGGACGGCGCTGAAACGAAAATTTGCACGGAAAACGGGAAATAACCCGCTGCTATATAAAAGGTATTACGGAAAGGAACAGATGATATGAAACAAATCACCATCGACCGCTTTGACGGTATTTACGCAATCTGCGAAGACAAGGACAAGGCGTTTTTCGCCATTGAAACGAGCGAGCTGCCGCAGGGTGCAAAGGCCGGCGACGTGCTGAAGATTACCGATGACGGTGCGCTTTCCATCGACGTGGAGGAGACCGAGCGCCGCCGCGCACGCATTTTAGAGAAGCAGAAAAAGCTGATGGGGCTGTAAGAAGGGGCGGCTTATGGGAAGACTGAAATATATTTTTCACTGCATTCTGCACATGGATTATAAATCGCTGTTCGATACGGTGAAAACGGTGCATGAGGTGAGCGGTAAAAACCGTATTTGGCTGTTTTTTGACATCATCAAGTGCGGCTTTAAGTACGGTGCGGGCTACAAGGATTACCTTTTATGCGCGTTTTATGACCTGAATGACAAGCAGCGTGCGACGTATGTGACGCGCGGCATCAATAACTCCATTGTAAAAAGCCTCAACGACCCCGCGTATTACCATATTTTTGATAATAAAAGCGAGTTTTACACGACGTTTGCGGAATATTTGCACCGCGAGTGGCTGCATTTTTCCAAGTGCACAAAAGAGCAGTTTTTGGACTTTATGCAGGACAAAGACGAGATCATCTGCAAGCCGGACGACGCTTCCTGCGGCGTGGGTGTGGAAAAGCTGAAAAAGGCCGACTACGCAACGCTCGACGCCATGTACGAGGACTTAAAGAAAAAGGGCGCGGACGTGATCGAAGAGGTTGTCATTCAGCACCCGGATATGAACCGCATCAACCCCGGATCCGTCAACACCATCCGCGTGTACACGGTGCTTTCCGACGGTGTGTCGAACGTGGTGTACGCGTGCATCCGCATGGGCAACAGCGACCGCCCGGTGGATAACATCAATGCCGGCGGCATGTATTCGCCGATCGACCTCGAGACCGGCAAAATCGCGTGCGCGGCGTGCGACAAGCAGCGCATCGTCTATGAGCGCCACCCGCGTTCGGGGTGCTTGCTCAAGGGCTACCAGATTCCGTACTGGGACAAGGTGATGGACATTTGCCGTGAAGCGGCACATAAGGTGCCGCAGATGGGCTACATCGGCTGGGACGTAGCGATCACAAAAGACGGCCCGCTCTTTATTGAAGCGAACAACATGCCGGGTCATGATGCGTTCCCGCAGATGCCGTTGCAGGCACCGGATAAGATCGGCATTTTGCCGGTGTTCCAAAAATATATCAAGGGTCTGTGATGACCGAGGCTGATTTTGTCTCTTTCGGGAAGGCAGAAAGGCGGCAGCAGAGCTTGCACAGGGCGCTTGCGGGGATCGTTAAAACGAACCAGATGAGCGAAAACGGCAGACAGATCTGGCCCATGATGTTGAGCGGCAGGGCGGAGTAATCCCACACATGCAGATGAAGCACGCGGTTTACGAGCAGGCCGAATAAAAATTCCACAACGGTTATGATGAGGGAGCCTATGGCGCAGCGCGCCGGAAGGCTTCTTCTTTTCATTTTTTCGCAGCATACGGCGTTGATGAGCAGCAGACAAACGCCGCCGGCAAGTGCCATGGAGGCGTGGGAGTAGCCGCGCCACAGCACTTCCAAAAGGGGATAAAGGCCGCTGCCGGCGAGGAACAACAGACTGTTTTTGCGGACGGTACGGTTCATGGAAAACGACTCCTTTTTCATGACTTTCCTTTTCAGTATGCCCGCTTTTTGTACGCCTATTGCAAAAGAAGCAACAAAATCGAAATAAATAAGCATCAAAAAAGATACGCATGCTACTGTACAAAGCGGCGGAAACTGTGTATAATCAGTACAGACAGAAAGACAGAAAGGTCGGTTTCTTATGAAAAGAATTTTGGTTACGGGCGGCACAGGCTACATTGGCAGCCACACCTGCATTTCTCTTCTTGAAAAGGGCTACGATGTGACGATCGTGGATAACCTTGTAAACAGCAAGGCGCTGGTGGTAGACCGCATTGAAAATTTGAGCGGCAAAAAAGTGAAGTTCTTTGAAGCGGACGTGTGCGACGAAGACGCGCTGCGCAAGATCTTTGCGGAGGACGAGATTTTTGCCGTTATCCATTTTGCAGGCCTGAAGGCAGTCGGCGAATCCGTGCAGATTCCGTTGCGTTACTATGAAAACAACCTCATTTCGACATTGAGCCTTTTGAAGGTGATGGCGGAGTTTAAGGTGAACAACTTTGTGTTCAGCTCCTCGGCGACGGTGTACGGTAACCCGGCTTCCGTGCCGATCCGCGAGGATTTCCCGCTTTCGACGACGAACCCCTACGGCACGACAAAGCTGATGATTGAGCGCATCTTGAAGGACTACGCGCACGCAAACCCGGATTTTAACCCGATCATCCTGCGCTACTTCAACCCGGTGGGCGCGCACAAGAGCGGCACCATCGGCGAAGACCCGAACGGCATCCCGAACAACCTTGTGCCGTACATCACGCAGGTGGCGGTGGGCAAGCTGCGCTGCCTCGGTGTTTTCGGCGACGACTACCCGACGAAGGACGGCACCGGCGTGCGCGATTACATTCATGTCGTCGACCTTGCAGAGGGCCATGTGGCGGCGCTCAAGAAATTCGATGATCCGCACTGCGGCGTGAAGATCTACAACCTCGGCACCGGTGTGGGTTACTCTGTGCTTGACATTGTGCACGCGTTTGAAAAGTGCGTCGGCCACAAGATTCCGTATGAGATCAAGCCGCGCCGCGCGGGCGACATCCCGGAGTGCTACGCAGACTGCACGAAGGCATATGAGGAGCTCGGCTGGAAGGCGCAGAAGACGCTGGACGACATGTGTGCGGACTCCTGGCGCTGGCAGACGCAGAACCCGAACGGCTACAACGGCTGATGGCACGCTTCGTTTTAGCCTCGTCCTCCGTGAACCGCAAGGAGATTCTGGAACGCGCGGGCATCGAGTTTACGGTGATCGCCTCGAATGCCGATGAATCGAACGGGCCGAAGGCGCCGGACGCGCTTGTAAAGGAGCTTTCCCGCCGCAAGCTGGAAGCGGTTTTGCCGAAGTGCGAAAGTGGCGATCTTGTAATCGCGGCGGACACGGTGGTGTACATAGACGGCGAAATTCTCGGCAAACCGAAAGACTTAGCGGATGCAAACCGTTTCATGCACCTGCTTTCCGGGCATGTGCACACGGTGTTTACCGGCGTGTGCATGGCGTATCACGGCGAGCGCGTTTCGTTCAGTCAGGAGACGAAGGTAAAGTTCTATCCTCTGACAGAAAGCGAAATCGCGGCTTACGTGCAGAGCGGCGAGCCGATGGGCAAGGCCGGCGGCTACGGCATTCAGGGCCCGGCGGCGCTGTTCGTAGAGAGTATTGAGGGCGACTACAACAACATTTTCGGTCTGCCTGCGGCGCACGTGATGCAGGAAGCGAAAAAGCTTTTAAAGGCAGACAAAATATAAGACAGGCACGATCAGTCCTTTTCGGCGTATACTGGCGTATCGGAAAGGACTGATGATTTATGTACCGGTATCGCCGAAGACGGTATAAACGCGGACGTAAACGGCGCGTGTTGGCGTTTTTGCTGCTTGTTTTCGCTTTTGTGTTTGCCGAGCTGCGACTGCCCACGATGAAAGCGGAGCTGCGCACGGCAGCGCTGACGGCGCACGCGCAAGGGTGCATCGCGAAAACGGTGCCGGAGTATCTGCCGCAGACCGTCTGCGAAAAGGACGGGGCAGAGACGGCGCTCTCTACATATGCGCTCGGCGTACTGGAAGCGGAGCTGACGGATGCTTTGCGGAAAAGCTTGAACAGCACGGCAAAGGCGTTTGTGCCGCTCGGAAATTTAACGGGGCTGATGCTTTTGAACGGGCGCGGGATGAAGATACCCGTGCGGTTTTCGGTGGAAAGTGCGGTTTCGGTGTGGTTTGAAAGCGTCTTGACGGGCGCGGGCATCAACCGCACGGCGTACCGAACGGTGCTGCATATTGAAGCGGTGCTGTTCACGGCGGAGCGAGACGGGGCGGAGCCTGTGACGGTGACGGCAGCATACCCCGTGTATGAAGCGGTGCTTGCGGGCGACGTGCCGCAGTACGGCGTGGTGCGCGCAGGATAAAAAATTGTGAATAGCCGTTGGATTTTCGCACGTTTTGTGGTAAGATATTAACAAGTATCGAAATATCTTGAAATGACACGGAGTTTTAACTTATGACGCACGAACAGGCCCGGCAGCAGATTGACGCGCTGCGGGAACAGATCGAGTACCACAATAAAAAATACTACACCGAGGATGCGCCGGAAATCAGCGACTATGCGTACGACATGTTGTACCGCCGCTTGGAAAATCTGGAAGCGGCGTTCCCGGAGCTGAAAACAGAGGACTCGCCGACGAACCGTGTGGGCGCAGCGGGGTACAACACATTTGCGGAAGTGACGCACACCGTGCCGATGGAGAGCCTGCACGACTCGTTTTCCGAAGACGAGCTGCGCGACTTTGACCGCCGCGTGCGCGCCGTTGTGGACGACCCGGTGTATGTGGTAGAGCCGAAATTCGACGGTCTTTCCGTGGCGCTGGAATACGTGAACGGCGTATACACGCGCGGCTCTACGCGCGGCGACGGCATTACGGGTGAAGACGTGACGTTGAATATCGGTACGATCAAATCCGTACCGAAGACGCTCAAAGAGCCGCTGCCGTTTTTGGAGGTGCGCGGCGAGGTTTATATGTCGGACGAAAGCTTTTTGCGGCTGTGCGAGCGGCAGGAGCTTTTGGAAGAAAAGCCGTTTAAAAACCCGCGCAACGCGGCGGCGGGGTCGCTTCGACAGAAAGATCCGAAGATTACGGCGCAGCGCACGCTGGATATTTTTGTTTTTAACATTCAGGTCATCGAGGGTGAGACCATCACGACGCACGCGGACGCATTGAAGCGTTTGCACGAGCTTGGCTTTACGGTGTCGCCGCTTTATTGCCGCACGGGCGACATAGAGACGGTAATCGAGAAAATCCGCGAGATCGGCAACGAGCGCGGCACGTTCTCGTACCCGATTGACGGCGCTGTTGTAAAAGTGGACAGCTTCTCTCAGCGCGAGGCACTCGGAAGCACGGCGAAGTTCCCGCGCTGGGCGGAGGCGTACAAGTACCCGCCGGAGGAAAAAGAGACGACGCTCCTTGACATAGAAGTTGCTGTAGGGCGCACGGGTGTTTTGACGCCGACCGGCGTGTTTGAGCCGGTGTTCTTAGCCGGTACGACGGTCAGCCGCGCGACGCTGCACAACCAGGATTTCATCACGGAAAAGGATATCCGCATCGGCTCGCGCGTCATTATCCGAAAGGCGGGCGAGATCATCCCGGAGGTCGTTTCCGTGGTCTCGAACCCGGAGGATACCGTGCCGTACCGTTTGCCGGAAACGTGCCCCTCGTGCGGGGAAGTTATCACGCGTGTGGAGGGGGAAGCGGCAGCGCGCTGCACGAATCCGCAGTGCCCGGCACAGCTGATGCGCAACCTCATTCATTTTGCGTCGCGCGACGCGATGGACATTGACGGATTGGGCCCGGCGGCGCTGGAGCAGCTGAGCGCAGCGCTTCAGGTGCACTCGCCGGCTGATTTATACGACATTACGGCACAGGAGCTTGAAACGCTTGATCGTTTCGGCAAAAAGAGCGCGGAAAACCTCGTTGCGGCGATCCAAAAATCGAAAGAAAACGATTTATCAAAGCTGCTGTTTGCGCTCGGCATTCCGCACATTGGCGCGAAGGCGGCGAAGCTGCTTGCGGGCGCGTTCGGAAATATGGATGCTTTGATTGCGGCGGACGAGGAGCGGATTGCGGCGATAGACGGCTTTGGCGGCATTATGGCGCAGGAGGTCTACGCATTTTTCAGAAGACACTCGGCGATAGAGCTCATTGACCGGCTAAAAGCGGCGGGCGTGAACATGACGGCGGAAGCGGTCACGACGGACACGAAATTCCTTGGCAAGACGTTTGTGCTGACGGGTACGCTGCCGAATTTGAAGCGCACGGAGGCCGCAGCGCTGATTGAAAAGGCGGGCGGAAAGGTGAGCGGCTCGGTCTCGAAAAAGACGAGCTATGTTGTGGCGGGCGAAGAAGCCGGCAGCAAGCTTACGAAGGCGCAGACGCTGGGCATCCCCGTATTGACGGAAGCGGAGCTTTTGACGCTTTTAAACGGTGAGGACAACACGGAAAGGAACGAGGCATAATGGCAGAAGAAAGAAAAACGGACGAAGCGCTTGAAAAAGCCGTGGAGACCGATGAGGACATTGACCGCTATATCCGCGAGCTGACGGGAAAGGAAACGCCGAAGGACAAGGAGAAGAAGGCGGAAGAAAAGAAAGCGCCGGAAAAAGAAGAATTCCGCGTGACGAGCCAGATCGGCGAGGACGACTACAAGGCATTCATTTATTACTCTACGCTTGGGCGCTTTAAGTGGCTCATCCCGGCGTTTATCATCGTGCCGCTCGTGTTCTCGTTCCTCTTTGCGTTCAACGCGGGGCATTTTTACGTGGGCAATTTCATTTTATCGCTGCTTATCATGTATGTGGCGATTACGCTGATTGTGGTCATTCGCTGCACGCGCTGGCTTTCTAAAATTCGCAACAATAATCCTGCCGTGATGCACCTGACGGAGACGACGCTTATTTTCATGACGAACAGCGTCATCAACATGAAAAACGGCAACCGCATCAAGGTCGATTACAAGCACATGATCGACGTGGGCGAGAGCAGACAGCACTACATCATGTATTTTGATAACGGCAAATCCATGGTATTCAGAAAAGAAGACATGGAAAAGGAAGCGTTGGAAAGGTTCCGTCCGTTTATCGAATCTAAAGTACATAAATTAAAATTTACACAGATGCTCAAAAAATAAACCGGGAGGTTTTTCAACATGGTCATCGATTTAAAAACACTGTACGGCGCGGAAGCGACCGAGCAGCAGAAGCGTTATGAGGAGCTTTCCGCTTACTTTGCGGAGGAGTTCGGGGATGCTAATGCACTTTCATATTTCAGTGCGCCGGGCAGAACCGAGGTGGGCGGCAACCACACCGACCACAACAACGGCAAGGTGCTGGCGGCGGCTGTGAATCTGGACGTTATTGCGGCGGTGAAAAAGACCGAGAACGGCGTGATCCGCCTGAAATCCGTCGGGTTCCCGATGGACACGGTCGATACGGCAGACCTTAACGTGCAGGAAGCGGAAAAGGAGCGCTCGGCGTCGCTTATCCGCGGCGTGTGCGCACGCTTAAAGGCGCTCGGCTATGAAGTGGGCGGCTTTGACGCGGTGACGACCTCGAGAGTTTTAAAGGGCTCCGGCCTTTCAAGCTCCGCGGCGTTTGAGGTGCTTGTGGTGACGATTTTAAGCCACCTGTATAATGACGACGCGATCGACCCCGTGGAGGCGGCACAGATCTCAAAATTTGCCGAAAACGTGTACTTCGGCAAGCCCTCCGGCTTACTCGACCAGATGGCGGCGAGTGTGGGCGGCTTTACGACGATGGACTTTAAAGACCTTTCCGCGCCGAAGATTGAGAAGATCGATTTTGACCTCGACCGTTACGGCTATGCGCTGTGCGTCGTCGATACGGGCGGAAACCATGCCGACCTGACCGGCGAATACGCAGCCATTCCGGCGGAGATGAAGCGCGTTGCGAAGGCGCTTGGCGGCGAAGTGCTGCGCGAGGTAAGCGAGGAGGAGTTTTATAAGAAAATTCCCGAGCTCAGAAAAGAAGTCGGCGACCGCGCGATTTTGCGTGCGATTCATTTCTTCGACGACAACCGCGTGGTGGATAAGGAAGTGGCAGCGCTGAAAGCGGGTGATTTTGAGACGTTCAAGCAGTGCGTGATTGCCTCGGGTCATTCCTCGGCGATGAATTTGCAGAATGTGTTCGCAGTTGTGAACCCACAGGAGCAGGGCTTGTCCCTCGCGTTGGCGCTTATTGCGAAGATCCTCGGTGGCAAGGGCGCGTATCGCGTGCACGGCGGCGGCTTTGCCGGCACGGTGCAGGCATATGTGCCGCTCGATATGCTGGACGCGTTCAAGGCAGAGATGCAGAGCGTGTTTGGCGAAAAGAGCTGCTATGTGCTCTCTGTGCGCAGCGCGGGCGGCACGAAAGTGACAATCGAATAAGTTTAACGGCGGCTTTGATTTTTAGAGCCGCCGTTTTTGCGTATTGCGAGAAATACGTGTTGCGAAATTGTAAATATTGGGAAACGGTGGATTTCGCCTTGCGAATCATGCCGATTTGTGGTATAGTATACTCTGTATCATTATGACAGCTTACCGCAGACAGCTTGTCTGCGTGCGATAAAGGAGAATGTTTTTTGAAGGATAAAGAAATCACCGTTACGGCAGACGAGCTGCAAAAGCAGAAGCTATACACGGCGGACGTTGCGGCGATCATGCAGGTGCGCGCGATGCACGGCACGCCGAAGGCGCTTGTGCGCACGTATGGCTGCCAGCAGAATGTGGCGGACGGCGAACGCATTAAGGGTATGCTCTCTGAAATGGGCTTTGAATTCACTGAAGATGAAGATGAAGCCGATTTTATTCTGTTCAACACCTGCGCCATTCGCGAGCACGCCGAAGACCGCGTGTTCGGCAACATCGGCGCGCTGAAAAACGTGAAGCGCCGCAACCCGTCGCTGCTCATTGCCGTATGCGGCTGCATGATGGAACAGGAGCGCGTGGCGGAGCGCATTAAGGCGTCGTTCCCGTTTGTGAACATCGTGTTCGGCACGCACGTCATCCACCGACTGCCGGAGATGATGTACACCGCCGTGACCGACTCGAAGCGCGTTTTTTTGCGCGGGCATGAATCGAAGGAGATCATTGAGGGCCTGCCGGTGCGCCGCGACGGCAGCACACGCGCGTGGGTGACCGTGATGTACGGCTGCGACAATTTCTGCTCGTACTGCATTGTGCCGTATGTGCGCGGCCGGGAGAAGAGCCGCCACCCGGATGCCATCGTCGCCGAGTGCCGCGAGCTCATTGAGCAGGGCTACAAAGAAATTACGCTGCTTGGACAGAACGTGAATTCCTACGGCAAGGGCTTGCCGGAGAAAGTGAATTTTTCGGAGCTTCTGCGCCGCATTGACGCGATTGACGGCGACTACCGTTTGCGTTTTATGACCTCGCACCCGAAGGACGCGACGCACGAGCTGTTTGACACGATTGCGGAGAGCCGGCACATCTGCCACTACATCCACCTGCCGTGCCAGTCCGGCAGCAGCCGCGTGTTAAAGGCGATGAACCGCCACTACGACCGCGAAAAATACCTTGACCTCATCCGCTATGCGAAAGAGAAAATGCCGGATCTGTCGCTGACCTCCGATATTATCGTCGGCTTTCCGGGCGAGACGTATGAGGAGTTCTGCGAGACGCTGAGCCTCATCCGCGAGGTGGAGTTCACGTCGCTCTTTACGTTTATTTTCTCGCCGCGCCCCGGCACGAGAGCCGCCGAAATGGAAGACCCTGTTACGTACAAGGAGAAAACGCAGTGGTTCTCGGAGCTTTTGAAGACGCAGGAGGAGATCGCCGCAAAGCGCTGCGCTTCCATGGTGGGCAGCACGGAGCGTGTGCTTATTGAAGAGCGCAACGAGAAAAACGGTTTGCTCAGCGGTCGCACCGCAAGCAGCATCATTGTGGAATTCCCCGGCGAAGACGAGTGGATCGGCGAATTCAAAAATGTAAAAGTGACCGAAGCGCGCAACTGGATTTTGCGCGGCGAATGTGTAGACTAAGCAAAACGGGTTTTGACCCATTGCTTTTTCAAAATACAATAAAATTTATAATTTATTTTAAGGAGCTATTACTATGGATATCATGAAACTGACAAGAGAACTCGGCCGCGCTTTGCAGCAGGACCAGACCTACATCAACATGAGCGTTGCGGAGCAGCAGTGCAACGAGGACGAAGCTTTGCAGAACGCCATCGGCGAATTCAACTTAAAGCGTATGGCCATCAACAACGAGGCGGCAAAGGAAGACCGCAGCGAGGAGCTTATCGAGCAGTACAACAAAGAACTGCGCGAGATTTACGGCAGAGTGATGCAGAACGAGCACATGGCGGCGTATCAGGCGGCAAAGAACGAGTTTGATGCGCTGATGCAGCGCGTGACGGGTGTGCTTTCCATGTGCGCGGAGGGTCAGGACCCGGATGGCTGCGATCCCGATGCCTGCGGCTGCACCGGCAGCTGTGCAACCTGCGGCGGTGGCTGCCACTAAGGCAGAATTTTGCAAAGTTTGTACGTGATCTGCTTGCATCTTTTCCGCCATACCGGTCGTAAAGTCCTTGACAGGCGCCAGCCTGCCTGCGGAATTTACGCACGCTCTGACGAAAAATCTGACGGCGCATCTCGCGCACCTACTTTACAAAAATCTGCCTTTGGTAGTAATTCACTTGTTGACTGAATCTTAACGATATGGAGGCCGGGCATGGCTGATTATTCCCCGATGATGAAACAGTACTTTGAAGTGAAGGAAAAGTACCCGAACACGCTCCTTTTCTTTCGCCTTGGGGACTTTTACGAGATGTTCTTTAACGATGCGAAAATCGCGTCGCGTGAACTGGAGCTGACGCTGACAGGCCGTGACTGCGGTCAGGAGGAGCGCGCGCCGATGTGCGGCGTGCCGTTCCACAGCGCGGAGACGTATATCGCGCGGCTTGTGGCAAAAGGCTACAAGGTTGCCATCTGCGAGCAGATGGAAGACCCGGCGCTTGCAAAGGGCATCGTAAAGCGCAGCGTCATCCGCGTCATCACGCCCGGCACCGTTATGGAAAGCAGCATGCTCGACGAGGCGAAGAACAACTACATCGCTTCCGCGTATTATCAAGGCGATAAGGTGGGCATCTGCTTTGCGGATATTTCAACGGGCGAGCTGGAGGCGACGACGCTGACGGCGGAGAAGGGCGAGACGCTCTCCCGCGCGGTCATCGACGCGCTGTCGCGATTTACGCCGCGCGAAATCCTCATCAACCCGGAATTTACCGATTTGACGGACGTGGCGAAATTCATTTCCGATAAGCTTTCGGCGTCACTCGAGTGCATGGATTTTACGGTTTACGAACCGCTGCACGCGGAAGAAACTGTGAAGGCGCAGTTTCACCCCGAGGTTTTGGAACGCTCCGACGTTTTGAATTTCCCGGAGATCACGGCGGCGCTGAGCGCTTTGCTCGAGTATCTCAGCCGCACGCAAATCACGGGTTTGGAGCGCATGGAGGAAATTCGCATATATTCGCAGGCGAAGACGATGCGGCTTGATTTAAACACGCGCCGAAACCTTGAATTACTCGAGACGATGCGCAGCAAGGAGCGCCGCGGCTCGCTTTTGTGGGTGCTTGACAAGACCAAAACGGCGATGGGCAAGCGGCTTATCCGCACATGGCTCGAGCAGCCGCTTTTGAGCCCGGCGGGCATTACGCTGCGGCAAAACGCGGTGGAGGAGCTGTTTGAGAACCGCCCGCTTTTAGACGATGTGACCGAGGCGCTGACGGGCATTTTTGATCTGGAGCGCATTATGACGCGCGTGGTGTACGGCTCTGTAAACGGCAAAGACCTGCGTGCGCTGTGGTCGGCGCTGACGCGCTTGCCGCAGCTGAAAGCGCTTTCTGCGACGTTTAAAGCGACGATGCTGCGCGACATCGACAGCCGCATGGATGTGCTCTCCGATATTTGCGAACTCATTGACCGCGCCGTTGTGGAGGAGCCGCCGCACACGATCCGTGAGGGCGGCATTATCCGCGAGGGCTTCAACGCGGAGCTTGACGAAGTGAAAAGTGACATGACGAACGGCAAGCAGCTCATCGCCGAGCTGGAGGCGCGCGAGCGCGAAGCGACGGGCATTCCGAAGCTGCGCGTGGGGTACAACCGCGTGTTCGGGTATTACCTTGAGGTTTCGAACGCGTTTAAGGACAAGACGCCGGAGCACTACGTGCGCAAGCAGACGCTTGCAAACGGCGAGCGGTACATCACGCAGGAATTAAAGGAGCTTGAAAACCGCATTTTAGGCGCGCACGACCGTTCTATTGCACTTGAGGGCAAGCTGTTTGAAGAAGTGCGCAGGACGATTGCGGAGCAGCTGACCCGCGTGCAGGAGACGGCGAAGGCGATTGCGGAGCTGGATGTTTTGGCATCGTTTGCGGCGGTATCTGTGCGGAACGACTACACGCGCCCGACCATTACGGCGAACGGCAGGCTGTATTTAAAGGACAGCCGTCACCCGGTGGTGGAAGCGCTGCTGACGGGCAGCGCGCCGTTTGTGCCGAACGACCTTGAGATGGACCCGAATCAGAACCGTGTGTCTATCATTACGGGCCCGAATATGGCGGGTAAATCTACATATATGCGGCAGGTGGCGGTTATTGTCATCATGGCGCAGATCGGCTGCTTTGTGCCGGCGAGCGCGGCGGAGATCGGCATTGTGGACGGCATCTACACGCGCGTGGGCGCTTCTGACGACCTTGCGGCGGGGCAGTCCACGTTCATGGTGGAAATGGCCGAGGTGGCGGAAATTTTGAAGAGCGCCACGAAGGACAGCTTGCTGATTTTAGATGAGATCGGCCGCGGTACCTCGACGTTTGACGGCATGAGCATTGCGCGGGCGGTCATCGAATACGTACACGACAAAAAGCTGTGCGGTGCGAAGACGCTGTTTGCGACGCATTACCACGAGCTGACGGAGCTGGAAGACCTTTTGCCCGGTGTGCAGAACTTCAGTATTGCGGTGAAAAAGCGCGGGGACGACATCACGTTCCTGCGGCGTATCGTGCGCGGCGGCGCGGACGACAGCTTCGGTATTGAGGTCGCGAAGCTCGCGGGCGTGCCGGACAAGGTGGTGCGGCGTGCGAAAGAGGTGTTAAAAAGCCTTGAAAGCGGCGAGATGGTGAAAAAACCGAAAAACGCCGTGAAAGTGCAGCAGGAGGAACCGATACAGCTGACGATGCTGACAAAGGACACGGAGGTTTTAAACCGCCTGAAAAGCCTGGACGTCAACACGCTGACGCCGATTGAATCCATGAACATTTTGTTTGAACTTGCAAATATGCTGAAATAAATTTAACGCGAAAGGAAGGTGCAGAAAATGCCGAAAATTCACGTTTTGGAAAAGCAGGTCGCGGAGCTGATTGCTGCCGGTGAGGTGGTGGAGCGCCCGTCTTCCGTCATTAAGGAGCTTGTGGAAAACTCCATTGACTCCGGCGCGTCGATTGTCACGGTGGAAATTCGCCGCGGCGGCGTGACGTATATCCGTGTGACGGACAATGGCTGCGGCATTGCGCGCGAGGACGTAGCGACGGCGTTTCTGCGCCATGCAACGAGCAAGGTGCGCGAAAAGGACGACTTAGACGCGATTTTGACGCTCGGCTTCCGCGGTGAGGCGCTGGCGTCCATTTCGGCTGTGTCGCGCGTTGACCTCATCACGCGCACGTCGGACAGTTCAATCGGCACGCACTATTCCTCCGAGGGCGGCAGCGACGTGGAGATCGAAGACGCGGGCTGCCCACTTGGCACGACTATTACGGCGCGCGACCTGTTTTTTAACGTGCCGGCGCGTATGAAGTTTCTGAAGAAAGACACCGCAGAGAGCAACTCCGTGGCGGGGCTGATGGACAAAATTGCGCTTTCGCATCCGGAAATCTCGTTCCGCCTCATTCGCGAGGGCAAGGAAGTGCTGCACACGCCGGGCGACGGCAAGCTGAGCTCGGCGATCTATGCGGTGTTCGGCAAGGAGTTTTCCGGCGCTTTGCTGCCGGTGGATTATACCTTGGGCGGCATTCGCGTGCACGGGTATATCTCGTCGCCGATTGCGAGCCGACCGAACCGCAGCATGCAGAATTTCTTCATCAACGGGCGTTTTGTGCGCAGCCGCACGGCGTGTGTGGCGCTGGAGGAAGCGTACAAGGGCGCGATTATGGTGGGTAAATTCCCGGCGTGCGTGCTGCACATCGAGCTGCCGTCGTCGGTTGTCGACGTGAACGTGCATCCGGCGAAGCTGGAGGTGCGTTTTGTGAACGAGCGTCCGGTGTTTGATGCGGTGTACCACGGGGTGAAATCCGCCGTGACGGCGAGCCGCGATATGAAGTCCGTTGACCTTGCGCAGCACGCAAGGCGGCCCGTCGACCCGTATAAGCCGGATGTGGTCGTAAAGCCGCAGCAAATGGTGCTGAATCAGCCGCCGAAAACGGAGACGGTGAAGCCGATGTCTGCGCCGGTCGTGAAGTCTGCGCCCGTTATCAACACGAGCAAAAAAGAGGCGGAAGCGCCGTATGAGCCGCCCGTTGATATGCCGCCGATGCCGCATACGTTCTCGGACAGCGCAGAGCGGGAGGAAAAGCCGCAGCTTGAAAGTATTCGTACGTCGATCGAGCGCGTTTTGGAGGCGGAGCCGCAGCCGGTGACAAAGCCGGAAGTGAGAACGGAAGAACCGCCCTTACCGCAGCCGCCCAAGACGGAGCCCGTGCCGCCGGCGTGGAAGGAAACACCCGTGCAGACGGAAGCGGCGCAGGAAAATCCGGAAAGCAACGCACAGCCGGAAACATGCATTGTGCCGGAGACGGAGCGGGATTTACCCCGCACGGCGCATAAGGTGATCGGCGAGGTGTTTGACACGTATATCATCCTTGAATACGACGCGCAGACGCTGATGTTTATCGACAAACATGCCGCGCATGAGCGACTGCTGTACGAAAAGCTCAAACGGCGCGAAGAAGCTGCTATGGCGCAGACGCTGCTTGTGCCCGTGACGGTGACGATGGACAAAAACGAGTACACGGCGGTTTTGCAGAATTTGAGTGTTTTTGAGCAGGCGGGCTTTGACGTGGAGGATTTCGGCAGCGGTACCGTTTTGGTGCGCAGCGCGCCGCTTAATTTGAACGGTGCGGACATCAAGGACTCCGTGCTCGAAATGGCGGGATACCTTGAAGAAAACAAGACCGACGCGACGACGGAGCACATGGACTGGCTGTACCACAACATTGCGTGCCGCGCAGCCATTAAGGGTGGGAACGCCTCGAAAAAAGAGGAGCTCATTGCACTTGCGGAGGAGCTGGAAGCGAACCCCGATGTGCGCTACTGCCCGCACGGCAGACCGATCTACGTGATGCTGAAAAAGCGAACGCTGGAAAAAGAATTCGGCAGAGTTTAACGGTTTGCTCACAAACACGAGCGAAAGTTGTGTTATTATAAAGTTATGTAAACAAAAGGGGGCGCCGGAATGACGGAAGCACAAGAGAAAATCAAGGTATTCGCGGTGTGCGGGCCGACGGCCTCCGGCAAGACCTCGCTTTCCGTAACGCTTGCGAAAAAGCTCCATGCGGAGGTGGTTTCGTGTGACTCGATGCAGATTTATAGGGGCATGGAGATCGGCACGGCAAAGCCGACCGCGGACGAGATGCAGGGTGTGCCGCACCACCTGATGGGTTTTCAGGATCCCGCGGAGCCGTTCAGCGTGAGCGACTATGTGGCGCTTGCGGGAAAGGTGATCGAAGACATACATGCGCGTGGCAAAAACGTGTTGCTTGTCGGTGGCACGGGCTTATATGCGCGCTCGCTTTTAAAGGCGGTGCCGTTTACGGAAAACAGCCGTGACGATGAAATCCGCGGTAATTTGGAAGCGGAATTTGCGGCAGACGGCATTGAACCGCTTTATGCGCGGCTAAAAGAGCTTGATCCCGAGGGGGCCGAGGGTATCCATCCGAATAATACGCGTAGGGTCATCCGCGCGCTTGAATACTGCATGGTGACGGGCGAGCCGTTCTCGAAGCAGGCGAAGGACTCGAAAGCGGTGGAATCGCCGTATGACGGGAAAATGTTGGTGCTGTCTTTCAGAGACCGCGAGACGCTTTACGGGCGTATCAACCTGCGCGTGGAGCAGATGTTTGCAGACGGCCTATTAAAAGAAGCCGAGGATTATTTTAAGCGGTATGGCACGCCGGGGCAGACCTCCGTGCAGGCCATCGGCTACAAGGAGCTGTTCCCGTATTTTGAGGGGCAGTGCTCCTTAGACGAAGCAAAGGAAAATATAAAAAGGGAAACACGGCGCTATGCCAAGCGCCAATTGACGTGGTTCCGCCGGGAGGAAGATGCCGTGTGGCTTTTTGCGGATGATTTTGATGCCCCGGCAGACCTGATAAGCGCGGCAGAGGACATAGCCCGCGCGCATTTTGAAGACTGAAAGGAAGCCCCGCTATGGGAAGCAACACATTATTTCGTAAAATCAGTTCAATCGCCGTGGCGATTTTACTTTTGATATATGTAGGCTACCAGATTTACAGAAGCCAATACACCGGATTTAAAACGGAAACGGCCATGTACGCTGACCTTTCCGCATCCATCGACACCACGGGCTTTATTATCCGCAACGAGGAGCTTGTGTACTCGCGGTACGACGGCGTTTTGAACTACACGCTCGACGACGGAGAGAAAACGGCGTTCGGCGGCACGGTAGCAGAGCTGTATCCCGCGGAAGAGGACGCCGCCGCACACAACCGCATGCTGCGCATCGACGAGGAGCTTACGCGGCTAGCCGTGCTGGAGAACCCCACAGAGGTCGCGTCCTCGAACCCGAAGAACATCGGCAGCCAGATCAATAAAACGGTCACAGGGCTGCTTTCCGATTTGAAATCCGGTGCGTTTTCGTCGATCTCGAACGATAAAAACGACCTGTACCTCTTGATGGGCCAAAAGCAGATCGTGACGGGCGCGGAGGATTCCGCGAGCTATGTGGCGCACATTGAGAATTTGAAATCGGAGCGTGCAACGCTGGAGACGACGACCTCTTCAAGCACCGGCACGGTGACGTCGCCGGCTTCCGGTTATTTTATCCATACGGTGGACGGCTACGAAAACGCGGTGGACATCGATGATGTGGAGCAGCTGACCGTAAGCGATGTGCGTGCGCTGGAAGAAGGCGAAGCGGGCAGCAATGCGGACAGCACGGTCATCGGCAAGGTGGCAAAGGAATTCAACTGGTACATTGCGTGCATCATCGATGAAAACGACCTTGTGCGGCTTGACCGCACGACGAATGTGAAGGTAGAGATGCCGTTTGCGACGGCGGAGACGATCCCGGCCGAGGTCGTGAAGATCAATAGGGACGAAGCGAGCGGGGACGCAGTGGCCATTTTGAAGTGCTCTTACATGAACACAGACCTTGCCGCCGCGCGCAAAGAGCCGCTGCGCATCGATTTACAGTCGTATGCCGGTGTGCTCGTGAACGAAAAGGCCATCCACTTTGCGGATGTGACCGTGACGGATACGGACACGGACGGCAATGTGACGGAGCATGTGGAACAGAACGTGAAGGGTGTTTACATCAAGTCCGGCAGCCGCGTGCGCTTTGTGCAGGTATTCTCCGATGCGACGATCGACGGCTATGCCGTGTGCAAGCTGAACCTTTCCTCCTCGGAAAAAGAGCAGCTCGTCACCTCGAGAACGATACAGCTTTACGATGAAGTCATTGTGGAAGGGACGGATCTTTATGACGGAAAAATGCTTTGAGGAGCGTTTTAGGGACGTAGAGGAAAACTATAAGGTCATCACGAACCGCATTGCGGAGGCAGCGGTGCGCTCCGGCAGAAAGCCCGAGGACATCACGTTTCTTGCGGCGACGAAGACCGTGCCGGCGGAGGTCATCAACCGCGCCATCGGCTGCGGCCTGCGCTTCATCGGCGAAAACCGCGTGCAGGAATTCATGGACAAATATGAAAAGATCGATTGGGACAAGGGCGTTTCCGGCCAGATCATCGGGCGCTTGCAGACGAATAAGGTGAAATATATCATCGATAAGGTCGACTGCATCCAGTCGGTGGATTCCGTAAAGCTTGCAAAGGAAATTTCCCGCCTTGCGGAGAAGATAGGCCGCAAAATGCCGGTGCTCATTGAAGTGAATATCGGCGGGGAAGAAAGCAAGGGCGGCATCGAAAAAGCTGCGCTGCCCGAGTTATTGGAAGAAATTGCCGTGCTGCCGGGCATTCAGGTGAACGGATTGATGGCAATTCCACCAATTTGTGCGGAAAAATCCGCGCTATGCAATTATTTTTCCCAAATGCATCAATCTTTTATTGACATCCGCGCCAAAAAAATAGATAATGTATTTATGAATTGCCTTTCGATGGGTATGTCTTCCGATTACGCGGAGGCCATCGAGTGCGGCGCCACTATGGTGCGCATCGGCTCTTCGCTTTTCGGTCCGCGCGACTACACGCGCTGACCGACCCTGTTATGCAGAAAATGGAGGTATAATATATGGCAGGCATTGTAGAGAAGCTTCAGAAAATGTGGAACCCGCCCGACGACGAGTATGATGAATACTACGAGGACGAAGCCACGGAGCCCACGGCAGACAGCCGCGAGGAGCAGCCTTCCGCACGCCGTTCGTTCTCCTCTTCAAGCTCGAACCGCGTTGTGAACATTAACCACGCACGCGCAGGCGCACAGGTGGTTGTGTTTAAGCCGAACTCTTTCCGTGACGACACAAATAGCATTGCGGATGAGATCAACCAGGGCCATACGGTCGTTGTGAATTTTGAAGAGACGAACGCGAGCGAGGCGCGCTATATTCTGGCGTTCCTCAGCGGCGCTTCTTATGCGAACCACGGCGAGGTGAGACCCATCGCCGCGAAGACGTATATTTTCACGCCTGCGGGCGTGAGCCTGAGCGGTGCGGAGATTCGCGATGATCTTGCACAGAACGGCGTAACGTTCTGATATGGCCGCACAGGAAGACAGGCTTTTTGAAGCGAAAATAGAGGATTGCCTGCGCCTTGGCGAAAAAAGGCCGGCGTTTTTGGGCTTTTTGGATCTTTCCGAGCGCGCGTACGCAGTAGAATATTTGCGCCGTGCACATGCGGAAAATTACCGGTTTTTCGGTGGCTTTCCCGAAGCGGAGCGAACGGTTTTGGGCGTGTTTCCGGATTATATGGAGCCCTTAGATGAGGAGTTCCCGGTGACGGGGCTCACGGTGAAGTTTCGCCGGCAGGATGCGCTTTCACACCGCGATTTTATGGGCTCATTTCTGGCACAGGGCGTGGTGCGTGCATCGCTCGGCGATATTCTGGCCGAAGAAGGGCGCGCCGTGCTGTTTGTGAAAACAGAGCTTGCGCCGCACTTTCTTTCGCAGATCGATAAGATCGGTCGGGTGGGGGTGCAGATTACAAAGGGCTTTACAGATCCGCTGCCGCAGGCGCACAGCTTTCAGCCGATGGGCGGCGTGGTCGCTTCGGAACGCTTAGACTGCTTGGTTGCCTTTTTGGCGGGCACCGGCAGGGAAAAAGCCGCGCAGATGGTGCACGCGGGTCTGGTTTCCGTCAACCATAGGGAGACGGATTCCGTTTCGCACCGTGTAAATGAAGGAGACATCATCTCCATACGCCGCTGCGGGCGATTTATTGTTGATATGCTCGGCCCGGTCACGAAAAAGGGCCGTTTATCTGTGAAATGCAGAAAATACATATAGGAGGCTTACACACATGTTATCGATTAAGGACATCAATGAAGTCAGCTTCAGAAAATCAAATTTTTCCGGTTACAATTCTGATGATGTCGATCAGTTTATTGATGAAGTTTTGGAGACCGTAACGGCGCTCACAAAGGAAAACGCAGAGATTAAAACGCGCAAGACGGATGATTCCGCCGCTGTGCAGCAGTTACAGGCGAAAAACGCCGAGCTGCAGGAGAAGCTTTCTATTTTGGCTGCAAAAATTGAGTCTTACCGTGCAGAGGAAGACGGTATTAAGGACGCTATTCTCAGCGCACAGCGCCTTGGCAATGCTTCCATCCGTGAGGCAAAGGCGAAGGCCGAGAAGATTGTGAACGACGCAAACGCGAAGGCGGACGCTCTTGTAAAAGATGCGAAGGGCCGCTCCGAAACGCTTGTGAAGTCCTATGAAAAGCAGATCGCCGCAAAAGAGAAAGAGCTGGAGAACATGAAGCGCGAGGTGACAAACTTCCGCGCATCGCTCTACGGCATTTATAAAGAACACCTTGCCGTGATTGAGAAGATCCCGACGTTTGACCTGCCGGAGGAAGAGCAGAAAGAAAAAGCGCCCGCCGAGGAATCGACGCCGGTATATACCGAGCCCGAAGTGATTGAGGAGCCGGAAGAAGAAATCCCGGTGCCTGCAGCACAGCAGGTCAAAGAGGAACCCGCACCGGCCCCCGCAGAGCCGAAGCCCGCTCCCGCACCTGTCCCGGAGCCGATTCCCGCACCGGCGCCGGTACAGCCGCAGCCTGTTTACGACAAGGACTCCTACATTAAGGAACAGTTCAGCGGCATCGGCCTTGATTTGAACGCTTACGCCGACATCCCGGAATCTTTGCAGAAAGAAAAGGAGGCCCTTTTCAGCACGCTGGAGTTCGGCGTTGAAGACGAAGGCGACAAGAAAAAGGGTAAATTTAAGAGAAGATAAAACCAGCAGAAAGGCACGGATCAATATATGGATTACAAAAGCACATTGAATCTCCCCAAGACCGACTTTGCCATGCAGGCCGGCCTACCGAAGCGCGAGCCGGTAATGCTCGAAAAGTGGTATGAAGATAAAGTTTACGAGACCGTTCTCGAAAAGAACGACGGTAAGCCGCTTTATGTTCTGCACGACGGCCCTCCGTATGCAAACGGCGATATCCACCTCGGCACGGCGCTGAATAAGACGCTGAAGGACTTTATCGTTCGCTACAAGAATATGTCCGGCTTTAAGGCACCGTACGTTCCGGGCTGGGATACCCACGGCCTGCCGACTGAGCTGAAGGCCAGAAAAAAAGCGGGCGTTTCGAATTCCACCGCAATCTCCGACATCGAGCTGCGCAAGCTCTGCCGCGAGTTTGCCCTCGGCTACCTCGATGAGCAGCGCAACTCCTTCAAGCGTCTTGGCGGCATCGGTGAATGGGACAATCCGTATGTCACCCTGCGCAAGGAATTTGAAGCAAAGCAGATCGAGATTTTCTCCGAAATGGCGACGAAGGGCCTCATCTATAAGGGCTTAAAGCCGGTTTACTGGTGCCCGGAGTGCGAGACTGCACTGGCGGAAGCCGAGATTGAATACGCAGAGGATCCCTGCCACTCCATCTATGTGAAGTTCCGCGTGACGGACGACAAGGGCCTTTTGACCCCGATGGGCGCAGACCTGAGTAAGACCTACTTCGTAATCTGGACGACGACGACCTGGACGCTCCCCGCGAACGTCGCGATTTGCGTCGGCCCGGAATTTGAATATGCACTTGTAAAGTCCGGCGACGAATACTATGTGATGGCAACGGCCCTGACCGAATCTGCCATGCAGGCGGCGGGCAAGACCGATTACGAGATCCTTGGCACCTTAAAGGGCAGCGACCTTGAGTATATGAAGACGGCGCACCCGTTCATCGACCGCACATCTCTCGTCATTGTGGGCGACCACGTTACGTTGGAAAGCGGTACCGGCTGCGTTCACACGGCTCCGGGCCACGGCGTCGAAGACTATGACGTCTGCCATAATCACTACCCTGAAATTCCGATCGTTGTGCCGGTGGACAGCCATGGCAAGATGACCGAGGAAGCGGGCCAGTTTGCAGGCCTGACGACCGAGGAAGCCAACAAGGCGATTGCACAGCACCTTGAGGATACAGGCGCACTGTTCGCTTTACAGAAGATCATCCACCAGTATCCGCACTGCTGGCGCTGCAAGAAGCCGGTTCTGTTCCGTGCGACCGAGCAGTGGTTCTGCTCCGTGGACGCTATCAAGGATCAGGCGATTGAAGCCATCAAGGGCGTAAAGTGGATCCCGGGCTGGGGCGAAGACCGCATTTCCTCCATGGTCCGTGACCGCAACGACTGGTGTATCTCCCGTCAGCGTCGCTGGGGTGTGCCGATTCCGATTTTCTACTGCAAGGACTGCGGCGAGCCGCTCATCGAGAAGGACGCGATGCACGCAGTTTCCGAGCTGTTCCGCGCAGAGGGCTCCGATGCTTGGTACATCAAGGAAGCGGAAGAAATTCTGCCCGCAGGCACAAAGTGCAAGAAGTGCGGCTGCACCTCCTTTACAAAAGAGCGCGACATCATGGACGTTTGGTTTGATTCCGGCGTGACCCATGCTGCCGTTTGCGATACACGCGATTATCTCCATTGGCCGGCTGACCTGTACCTTGAGGGTGCAGACCAGTACCGCGGCTGGTTCCAGTCTTCGCTGCTCACGTCCATTGCATGGCGCGGCAAAGCGCCGTACAAGGCTGTCGTCACACACGGCTGGGTCGTGGACGGTCAGGGCAGAAAGATGAGTAAGTCCCTCGGCAACGGCATTCTGCCGCAGGAGATTGTGGATAAGTACGGCGCAGATATCCTGCGTCTGTGGGTCGCTTCTTCCGACTACCATGCCGATATTCGCATCTCCCCGGAAATCCTCAAACAGCTTTCCGACGCATACAGAAAGATCCGCAACACGGCGCGCTATATGCTCGGCAACCTTTCCGATTTTAATCCGGATACCGACAGTGTAGAGGTCTCTGAGATGCTTTCCATCGATAAGTGGGCGCTGAACCGTTTGGATCGGCTGATGGTGAAGGTGCGCGAGGGCTATGAGTCCTTCGAGTTCCACCAGGCTTACCACGCCATCCATAACTTCTGCGTTGTGGATATGTCGAACTTCTATCTCGACGTCATCAAGGATCGTCTGTACACCGAGAAGAAGGACTCCGCTGCACGCCGCGCCGCGCAGACTGCGATGTATATCATCCTCGATGCGATGACCCGTCTGGTCGCACCGATCCTGGCGTTCACCTCCGACGAAATCTGGCAGAGCATGCCGCACGCTTCCGATTGCGATGCACGCCACGTTGTTTACAACGAGATGCCGAAGCCGACGAGCGAAAAGTACGGCATCGACGTGACGGAAGAATTCATCGCACGCTGGGATAGAATCCATGCAATCCGCGATGTTGTGAAGAAGGCGCTTGAAAACGCACGTGCAGAGAAGACGATCGGTGCATCGCTCGATGCAAAGGTCACGCTGTTCTGCACCGGCGAGCTGTATGCGTTCCTCAAGTCTGTGGAAGACGAGCTTGCAACCGTGTTCATCGTATCTCAGGTCGAGATCGTGGACGGCGAGGGCGGCACACTTTCCGACGATGCGCTTGGCCTTTCCGTGCAGGTCGATAAGGCAGAAGGCTGCAAGTGCATGCGCTGCTGGACATATTCCTCCACAGTCGGCAAAAACCCGGCATACGTGGATCTGTGCGAGCGCTGCGCAAAAGCACTTTCCGAATAATTTCGGACACATTGAATTTGTTTTAAACGGTACGTGCTTAATGACGCCGTGCTGTTGAATAATTGAACCGAACCAAGGTGCAAACCGGTTTTGCCCGGCTTGCGCCTTTTTCGGGTTATAAGGGGATATTTCTTTTGTCCATTCTCATTCTTTTGCTGATCGCCGTGCTGACGGCTGTCGATCAGTTTATAAAAATGACGGTTATCACAAACTTAAAGCCCATCGGCAGCGTGACGTGCATTCCGGGCCTTTTGGAGTTCCGTTACCTTGAAAACAACGGCGCGGCATTCGGTTTTTTTGCCGGGCTTTCGTGGCTTTTGATCATACTGACGATAGGGCTTATGGCAGCGTTGCTCGTGTTTTTGTTCCGCTATAAGCACCACACATGGATGTCGCGCACGTCGTGCGTGCTCATCATCGCGGGCGGCATTGGTAACCTCATTGACCGTTTTATTTTCGGCTATGTGGTCGATTACATCCATGTGCTGTTTTTTCCGTATGTGTTCAACTTTGCAGACTGCTGCGTGGTGGTCGGTGCGATTTTGTTTGCCGTGTGGTACTTATTCTTTAAAGACAAAAAAGAAGCGGCAGATAAAAAAATGAACGAGCCGACGGAAACGACTGCCGACGGGGTCGGGAAATAAGTATGGCGGAGCTGCATGAGATTGAGGTCACAGCGGCGGGCTGGCGCGCCGATAAGCTGATTGCGGAGGCGCTGCCGGAGCTTTCCCGCTCTGCGGTGCAGAATTTGATCCGCGACGGGCATGTGACCTGCGATAATAAGATTGTGCAGAAAAGCACGAAGCTTGCGCCGGGGAGCGTTTTGTGCGTGGAGATTCCCGAAGCGCGCCCGCTCGACGTGAAGGCGGAGAACATTCCGCTTGACATCGTATATGAAGATGACGACCTACTTGTGGTGAACAAGCCGAAGGGGATGGTGGTGCACCCGGCAGCGGGCAATTATGACGGCACACTTGTGAACGCGCTGCTGTACCACTGCGGCGAGTCGCTTTCGGGCATCAACGGCGTGATTCGCCCGGGCATTGTGCACCGCATTGACAAGGACACGAGCGGGCTGCTCATCGTCGCGAAGAACGACACCGCGCACCGGCACTTGGCGGAGCAGATCAAGGCGCACAGCTTTACGCGCGAATACCGCGCCGTGGTGTACGGGAAAATTCGCGAGGACGGCACGGTGGATGCGCCCATCGCACGTCATCCGCAGGATAGAAAGCGCATGGCGGTACAAAACACGCCGAACGCGAGAAACGCCGTGACGCACTATTTTGTCACAAAAAATTTTACGGGATTTACGCAGCTGCGCCTGCGCCTTGAGACCGGACGCACGCACCAGATCCGTGTGCACATGGCGTATATCGGGCATCCTGTCGCGGGCGACCCGGTCTACGGACCGAAAAAAGTCATCACGCAGCTGCATGGGCAGTGCCTGCACGCGGGGCTCATCGGGTTCATCCACCCGCGCACGGGCGAATATATGGAGTTTGAAGCGCCGCTGCCGCCATATTTTACGGATTTTTTGAAGACGCTGCACGCGGAGGACGAGTAAGGGGGAGCGCTTGTGCGCGCGGGAAGTCAACGGTCAATTTTGCTGTTCGCGCTGTTTTTAATGGCATGTGCGGCGGTGCTGTTCTGCGTTGCCTTTGAGAATACACCGCTTGAACCGTACAGGGTGACATCGACAGGGCAAAGCGAAGCAGCATCGAGCGCGCCGGCTGCATCCGCTTTAAGCGAAGAAAAAGTCAACATCAACACCGCGTCGAAGGAAGAGTTGATTGGCCTGAACGGCATCGGAGAAGTACTCGCCGACAGAATCATCGAATACCGCGAAGCAAACGGTGGATACAAAGATGTGCGCGAGCTCACGAATGTAAAAGGCATCGGCGAAAAGCTGCTTGAGAAGCTGCTGCCGTATGTGACGGTGTAAACAAAAAAGGCATACGTTCCTGAAAACGGAGCGTATGCCTTTTGCAATACTTTTTTACTTACTTCAAAACGACCTTATGGAAGACCTTTTTGCCTTTTTTGATGATGACGTGGCCTTTTTCAAAGTCGGCTGCGGTGCAGGTCTTGGCGATATCGGTGACCTTTACGTCGTCGACGGAAACGCCGCCCTGCTGCACGAGGCGGCGGCCCTCGCCCTTAGATGCGATGAGGCCGGCTTTCTGCATGAGGTCGAGAATGTTGATTGCGCCGTCGGTGAGGTCGGCTGCGGTGATCTCGGTGGTCGGCATGTTCTCGGAGTTTGCGCCGCTGCCGAACAGTGCGCGTGCGGCTTCTTGTGCCTTCCGGGCTTCCTCAGCGCCATGTACCATCTGGGTGAGCTCGAACGCGAGGATCTCCTTTGCGCGGTTCAGCTGGCTGCCTTCCCAGCTTTCCATATTTTCAATCTCGTCAAGCGGCAGGAACGTCAGCATCTTGATGCACTTCAAAACGTCGCTGTCGTCTACGTTTCTCCAGTACTGGTAGAAATCGAACGGGGAAGTTTTGTTCGGGTCAAGCCACACGGCGTTGCCGGCGGTTTTGCCCATCTTCTTGCCCTGAGAATCGGTGAGCAGGGTGATGGTCATGGCTGCGGCGTCCTTGCCGAGCTTTCTGCGGATGAGCTCCGTGCCGCCGAGCATGTTGCTCCACTGGTCGTCGCCGCCGAACTGTAAATTGCAGCCGTACTTCTGGAACAAGGCGTAGAAGTCGTAGCTTTGCATGATCATGTAGTTGAACTCAAGGAAGGAGAGACCCTTTTCCATGCGCTGCTTATAGCACTCGGCGCGCAGCATGTTGTTGACAGAGAAGCATGCGCCCACTTCACGCAGGAGCTCGACGTAATTGAGCTTTAAGAGCCAATCGGCGTTATTGACCATGAGGGCCTTGCCGTCGGAGAAATCGATGAAGTTTTCCATCTGGCGCTTGAAGCAGGCGGCGTTGTGTTCGATGTCTTCCATCGTGAGCATCTTGCGCATGTCGGTGCGGCCGCTCGGGTCGCCGATCATTGTGGTGCCGCCGCCGATAAGAGCAATCGGCTTGTTGCCCGCCATCTGCAGGCGCTTCATTAAGGTCAGCGCCATGAAGTGACCGGCCGTAAGGCTGTCTGCGGTGCAGTCAAAGCCAATGTAGAACGTGGCTTCGCCGTTGTTGATAAGGTTGCGGATGCGCTCTTCGTCCGTGACCTGTGCAATGAGGCCGCGGGCCTGCAATTCTTCGTAAATACCCATGTTGTTTCGTTCCTTTCGATTTTCAGGTTTTGGGCTTTTGGGGCAATAAAAAAGCCCCCTTGATCTTCAAGGAGGGGAATTTTGAATATAAAAAAACACCCTCACTTGATCTATGAGGGCGAACACGTTTCGTTTTGTGGTTCGCGGTACCACCTCAGTTTATTTCAGGCTCACACCTGAAACCTCAATGGGTACAAACATACCCTTGCGCTGTAACGTGCGCACACGGACTTTTTTACTGGGAACCCGTTCAAAAAGACAGCTCCGGAATGTATTTCGGCGTTTTTTCGCACCTGCTTACACCACCCGCAGGCTCTCTGTGCCGATGAAAACGCGTACTTCTTTCTTTCACAGCCATTGTGCTTATTATAGTCGGCGCTTTTCGGTTTGTCAAGCACCGTTTTTGATTTTTTCTACGGCGGCTAAAAGCTGCGCCTTTTTTTCTTCGCTCGTCACCCAGCGCAGGAGCATTTTGGTCGTGAGGTTTTCGGGGAGATTAAGTGCTTTCAAAACGCCTTGGCGCAGTGTGGCGCTGTTTACGCCGCCGGTGAGACCGAACGACATGAGGTCTGCCGGGGTCAGGGCTTGAAAATCGGTTGTGCTGCCCTCAACGGAAGCGCCGGCTTCTTTTAAAATTTCCAGTAAAATTTCCGAGGAAATGCCCTCCACGCCGAGCTTGCCCTCTTTGGAAGGCGCCGCTTTGCGCTTTTCTTTGCCGTAAATATCCGGGATATACGCGTGGCGAATTTGATTTGACGGCACGAAAGATGTGATATACGCGCGGATCTGCCGACCGGCGTTGTCACTGTCCGTCAAAATGACGATGCCGCGCTCTTTGGCGAGCTTGCGGATGAAATCGCGCTTTTCAGCATCCTTGTAGATGCCAAAGCCGTTCGTTGTGACGATGATAGCGTCGGTCAGCGCGGAAAGCTTGCTTTTGTCATACCGGCCCTCGACGATGAGGGCTTCGTTCATGTGGATCATAAGAGCTCCTTTAGGCCACGCTGCCGCGGTGCGCAACGTACAAAAGCTGGGCGAAAAGCTTTTCGAGTGCGATTCTGTCCATGTTTTCACCGCCCGAAAGCTTGATGGAAAGATCGCAGTTGAGTAAAAGCGAAAGGCATTCACGCAGCATTTCGATGGAAAGGTCGCGCACGTCGCGCTCGGCATATTTTAATCTAAAATCGCGGCCGCGGTAATCGCCGTATTCCGTCGGCGCCATGGACGTTTTGCCCGCTTCGATTGCGGCGCGCACGCGGTACATGTCGATATAAGCGCTGCTTAAAACGGCCAAAATCGTGTACGGTTCTTCGCGCTGGGCCATCAGTAGATCAAGCAGCGCATACGCTTTGCTGTAATCGCCGCGCACGAGGGCGTTGCTCAAGAGAAACACGGTTGTTTCCATGTTTTTCGTGACCGTTTTTTCCACCTGCTCGGCGGTGATCTCGCCGCCGCCCGCAAAGGCGCAGAGCTTTGTCACTTCGTTTGTGAGGGCGTTTAAGTCGTTGCCGACGTACTGCACGATGCGCTCGGCAAGCTTGCGGGAGAGCAGGCAGTTTGCCTTTTCGGCCTCGCGGCAGACGTATTTTTCAAGCTCGTTGTCTTTCAGGCGCAGCGAGGGCAGGGAAAAGCCGCGCGTGTCGAGCTTCTTTAAAAACGTGCGCCACTTTACGCTCTTTTTCGGGTCGATCTCGAGCGTGGGCAGATAAAGAATAAGTACGGTCGTTTCAGGAATGGTATCGAGCAATTCGTAGAGCTTATCGAGCTCTGTGGTGTTCATGGCTTCCACGTTAAGGTCGGAGACCGTGACGCACTTGCGCTCTGCCATAAACGGCATGGCGACAACGGCATCCGCAATGCTGTCTACGGGCGCGTCGTGCGGGAATTCCTGAAAGTTGAATTCCGGGAAGTTGCCGTCCAGTTTTTTTAACAGGCGATTTAAATTGCGGCGCACGAGCAGCTTTTCGTCGCCGTACAAAAAGTAAAGGCTGCCGATTTGCTCTTTTGCAATCTGCTCCTTGAGTTTGGTTTCCGTGATCTCGGGCATAGTGTTTTCCTTTCGTTGCGGCTTAGCCGCCGTATACCGTGTACGTGCCGCGCTCGTCAAAATCGAGCCGGATGCTTTCGTGCTCCGTCATAAAGAGGTAAGCGCCGGGCGAAAGCGAAGCTTCGGTATCTTCTATTATACCACTTGTTTTTAAAATCGTAAACGGGGCAGAGACTGCACTTTGCGGTTTTTCTGTCACCAAAATGTCTGTGTTGTGGGAAATCGACGTGCTGCTTTTCGTTTCAAGGTAGATTTCCGTGCCGTTTACGGTGACCGTGACGGTCTCGCCGCCGTCCGTGACCGTGAAGCTGCCGGAGGGAAACACGCCGACATAACTGAAATCGTAAAACGCAGCGTTTTCTGCAGGGTAATATACGGTGTCCGGCACGAGAATCTGCTTGACCTCGAAAAGCTGTGCAAGCTTTTCGGCGCAGCGGATGCTTTTTTCATCAGGCTGCACGTGTAAAAGGGTGATCTGCTCCGCACCGTTCGCGCGCAGGGCGGTCTCAACGGAAGCGGCATTTCCGCTGCACCCGAGCACCTCGGCGGAGGTGTTTGTGATAATCGCCGTGCAGGCGGCGTAATCGGTGCGGAAAACGACAAGGCGTGCGGCGCTTTGGTTCAAAAGCGCGTTTGCACCCATGCCGCAAAGCAGGATGCACACCGCTAAAACGCATGGCAGCGCTTTATTTTTGCGGCGGTAGAGAAGCATGGAAAGCGTGAAGAAAAGGACGCAGATCACGACGGTTACGGGCAGATATTTGCCGGAGATACGCAGCGTACCGGGAATGTGCTCTGCGATAAGCGTGATGATGAAATTCTGCGCTTTCACGCAAATGCCGCTTAAAAGCACGAACGGCGCGGCGCACGGGGAGAGGACGGGGACGGCGAGCAGCAAGGCGGCGATGAGCCCGAACCGCAGCAGCCACGCGGAAATCTCCAACACCAAAAGCGATGTGAGCACCGAAACGAATTGCACCGTGCCGTATAAATAAAGCTGCAGCGGCGCAGTGAAAAGCACCGCCGAAAGCGAGACGGAAAAGGCAGAAACAAGCTTTGCAAGGTGCGCTTTCCGCTGCGGCTTGCGAATATTTTTCGTGACTGCTTTTGTGATGCGCGGCGCAAGCAGGATGATGCCGAGCGTCGCCGAAAATGAGAACAACAGGGAGACATCACCCGCGCAGAACGGGTTTAATAAGCTCATGGTCAAAACGGCGACCGCAAGGGAGTTGAGCGGTTCCGCCTGGCGACCGAGAAGAATGCCGAAAAGCAAAATAAGCTGCATAATGCCGCTGCGCACCACAGAGGCCGAAAGCCCCGAGACGAACATAAAAAGCAGCGTAAACACCGCGGAAACGAGCGCGGCCGGGCGGCGTTTCAGCCCGAGCAGACCCAGAAAACCGAGGGTGAACTGCGTCAAGATCGCCATGTGCATGCCGGATATGGCCAAAATGTGCGAAGCACCGGCCTTTTTGTAGGCGGAGACAAGCTCGGTTTCCATATCGTCCCGCAGGCCGAGCAGCATGGCGGAAAGCACAGAGCCTTCGGCTTTGGGGTAGTTTTCCAAAATCAAATTGTGAAAATGCGTGCAGATTTGGTTTACATAATATGAAAACGGGCGCTTTTCGGCAGGCGTGACCTGCACGGATTCGTAATCCGTGACATAGGCGGATAAGACCATGTTATCCGCAAGCCACGAGGTGCGCGGGGAGAGCCCGAGGCTGTCTTCAAACGCGAAGAACTTCGCTTCGCACGTGACCGTGTCGCCAATCTCTGCCGGGAAAGCCTCGCTGTGGGAGAGGCGTACCGAAAAATCGACATCCTGTACAGGCTCGTCGATGTGCGTCACATGCAGCTTGTAATAGAACCGCCCGTTGCTTTTCGTGAGGAACGACTCTACGTTTCCGGTGACGGTATATGTGCCGCCGTCATAGCGCTCCGTGGGCAGCACGAATAGATTCATTGCAACTGCAAACACCGCGAATGCGGCTGCGGTAGCGATGAGGGAAAGCACGAAATTCGGCCGTTGTCGATGCTGCTTAAACAGCAAAAGCAGAAAAACGGCGGCGAACAGCAAAACCGCCGAAACGGCGGCAAACGGCGCGCCGAAGAAAGAGGCGACAAACAGCGCCGCGAAAAAGGGGAAGCCGATGTGCACGGCCGGGCGGTCGATGTCGGGGTTCTCCATAAAAGCTCCTTACAGCAAAATTCTTACGATATCTTCGTAGCTTGCGGCTTCAAAGTTGGGCGGTATGGGAAGGATGTTTGCTTTGCGATTAGGGTTATACCATAAGCTGTCTAAACCGGCGTTCTGCGCGCCTTTGATGTCTGCCGAAAGCGAATCGCCGATGACGAGACAGTTTTCGGTGCTCGCGCCCGGTATGTGCGCAAGGACATAATCAAAATATTTTTTATCCGGCTTTGCCGCGCCGATCTCATCGGAAATAAAGCAGTCCTTCATAAAGGCCGTGACGCCGGAATTCTTGAGACGTCCGGGCTGCGAGATCGGATTTCCGTTTGTGGTGATGTAGAGGTCGTAACGCTCTGAAAGCGCACGTAGCATATCCAAAGCGCCCGGCAGCGGCGTGCCGGTTTTCGCTATGCCGGAGACATACAGGTCTTGCAAAAAATCGATGCTGACCGGTGTGAGCCCCGCGACCTCGAAGAAATCGACGAAACGGTTGTGGTACAGCTCCGCTTTGGTGCAGAGCTTTTGCTCAAAACGCCGCCACCAGCTTTCATTGCAGTCGTTGTAAAGGCGCAGAATCTCTGCACTGTATGGCTTTTGCTTTGCAAGCCCCGATTGCTCGTACATATATTGAAATGCGAGCGGCATGTCTTTTTCAAAATCGATGAGCGTCTGATCGGCATCAAACAGCAGATTTTTATATTTTGTGTTCATTAAAGTCTCCCTCAAAGCAAAAAATCCGATAGAAAAGGACGATGTGCAGTACGATGAAAACGGGCATGGAGATCACAAATTTCAGGTGTTTTGTTTTGTGGCGGATACACAGCATGGCGATAAATTCGCCGAGTGCGCCGCCTGCCGCACCGAGCAAAAGGAGCGTGCGCTCCGGGACACGCCATTGCTTTTTCTGTGCGCGGCGCTTATCGGTAACGGTCAGGACTGCGGCTGTGATATTGATGATACAATAATAGGTCAGCAGTGTGAACTGCACGGGTTCCGGTTTAAAATCCATCATATTTTCCTCGCTTGTCTCATACTTATGATTATCTTACCGCAAATCCGTTTGGCGGTCAAGGGAACGCAGAGAGAAAGGAAAAAGCGTATGATCGTAATTAAAAAGTATCATTATGTCATCGCGGTTTTAATTTTGGTTGCGGCCGTATTTCTGGCGATGAAAAGCGCGGCGGGACGGGAGAAAAACACAGAGCCGAGTGCGGCGGAAAACTCCGTTGAAGTCGTATTCCCAAGCACTGCGCCGGAGCAGGAGGATAGCAACGCCGCAGAAACGACCGCAAAAGCAGAAGAACCGCTTGTCGGCGTGTGGATTCCGTACATGGCGCTCGATGTGGCGGAGAAGACCGAAGAAGCGTTCAAGGAGAATTTTGACGCCAAGCTTGCGGCTGCGAAAAGCGTCGGCGCAAATGCGGTGTTTGTGCATGTACGGCCGTTTGCGGACAGCTTGTATCCCTCGGAGTACGAGTCGTGGTCGCACCTCTTGACGGGCACGCAGGGGAAAGACCCCGGCTATGACCCGATGGAATACATGGTAAATGCCGCGCACGAGCAAAATATGCAGTTTCACGCGTGGATCAACCCGCTGCGCATTGCGAGCACGACAATCCCGCCGGAGCTTGACGAAAATGGATTTTATATGCAAAATTATGTAAATCACCCGGAATATTTTATGACGTACAATAGCGGCATTTATTATAACCCCGCAAGCGCGTATATCCGCAACCGCATTGCGGACGGCGCAGCGGAGATCGCCGAAAAATACGACGTGGACGGCATTCATTTTGACGACTATTTTTACCCCACGGACGACGAAAGCATCGACGCCGAGCAGTACGCGGCGTATGTAAAAGAAACTGAAGAGCCGCTCACGCTGCACGAGTGGCGCACCGCGAACGTGAACGCGCTCATTGCCGCCGTGTACAGCCGTGTAAAAGAGGCAGATCCAGACGTGCAGTTCGGCATTTCGCCGCAGGGCAATTTAGAAAACAACGAGATGATCAACGCTGACGTGTACACATGGTGTGCGCAGGCGGGGTATATCGATTACGTTTGCCCGCAGCTTTATTACAGCTTTGAAAATGAAGCGCTGCCGTTTGAGACGGCGCTCCAAAATTGGTGCGCATTAAAGCGCCTGCCGAGCATCAAATTGTATATCGGGCTTGCGGTGTACAAGGCGGGCACGGATGCGGACAACGGCACGTGGCTCAACACGACCGACACGCTCGCAAAGCAGATCGACCGCGCAAAGGAAGCGGGTGCAGACGGCGTGGTGCTGTACGCCGTAGACCACCTGACAGGCGAAAACGCCAAAGCCGAAATGGCGAACGCCGTGCCGGAGCTGGAAAGGTTTAAAGAAGCACAACAGAATTGACAAATTATATAAAACATTCCACAAATTAAGAGAAAATATTGCGCCTTGCCATCACTTTTGATATACTGAAGCTGCGGCTGATGTATGAAAAGCGGTGCAGAATGTGTCCGTCCCGCATTTTGCGCCCGAAACGATTTTGTTTGATAAGGACAGGAGAACCAACATGACGGAAGAAAACAGAAATGCGCTGATGCAGCGCAACGACCGATTGATTCGGGACGTGATTCAAAAAGCAGAAAAAGAATGCAAAAGCGCCGTGGCGTTAATTGCAATGTACGGCTCGTTTTGCACGGGGCGATACTCGGAAACGTCCGACCTTGACCTGTTTGTTTTAATGCGGAACGAGGACGGCTATAAAGCCTGTGTAACCTTTATACTCGATGGCATCGGCATGGATTTTTACGGCGTGAAATGGGAATGGCTCGAAGAAGAAGCAAATTACACCACACCGTATCTTGCAAAGCTGCTCGATTCCAAAATCGTCTATTGCCCGAAAAATGCGGACAGGGAACGGTTTGAGGCGTTGCGTGAAAAGGCGCAAAGCATCCTCACAGCGCCGTATACGGAAGACGATCTGCATCGCGCGGAGGCGATGTTCGGCGAAGCGGAGCGCTTATTTGCGAAGCTGATGCGCGAAAGAGCGTTCGCGCAAAGCCGCAAATATGCCGCAGGCCTGCTGAATTGCCTGTTTGGTACGATCTGTGTGCTGAATAAGCAAGTGTTTAAATTAAGCGTGCGCGACCGCTTTACGGAGCTTGAGCAGATGCGGTTCGTGCCGCGAAATTTCAAGGCCGTAACGGAAGAAGTCATCCGCGCGGGCACGGCGAAAGACCTGCGCACGGCGGCGGAAAAGCTGATGCGTGCTGCGGATGACTGCTTTGCAGAAGCGCGGGCGGTCTATGCGCTGAAAGCGGAGAAGAAGGAACCGACCCCGGACGACCTCAAGGGCACGCTGGAAGAGATGGTGAGCAACTGGCAGCACAAAATACACCGTGCGGCGAAAGAGAAAGACGTGTTTTCCGTGTTTGACGCGACGGCGAATTTGCAGTATATGCTCGATGAGATCGGGGAGAACCTCGACATTCCCGCATTTGACCTGCTTGAAAAGTTCGATGCAAAAGACCTGTCGGCGGCTGCGGCGCAGTTTGACGGCGCACTCAGCTTATATGCAAAGGAATACGAAAAAGCGGGACTCAAACCGAATGTGTTTGACAGCATAGAGGCGTTTGAAAAAATGTATCTCGGTTGAGGTGGATTTCAAAAAGAGAATGCCTCATCATTACGAAGCGGGTATATTATACTTCGGGGGAAGAATTCACGGACATCGAGATCAATTTGAATACGGTCGAGTGAGACCGCAGCTTCAGCCGGGTGCATCGAAAAGTGTTGCGCCCGGTTTTTTGTGCGCGCGTAAACTGAATTTTTTGTGAAAAAGCCGACTTTGGCTTTAAAATTGAAAAAAGCTGTGCTATAATACGAATACGAAAGCATATTTATGCAACTATACCTTTTGAAAATTCGGTTTTAAACTATTTCAGGAAGGAAAATTCAGAGATGAATAATCATTTTTTTGAACAGAAGGACTGCGGCTTGCAGGCGTTCTGGAGCAGCACGCCGCAGTTTAAAACGGCACGCGTTTCCGCACATCTTGTGTTGCCGCTTACCACGCCGGAAAATGCGGCTTTATATGCACTCGTCCCGAATATGATCTCCCGTGCGACGCGCGAATACCCCGATTACACGCAGTTTGGCAAGCGCCTTGCGGAGCTGTACGGCGCTTCGGTGCAGCCGGGCGTAACGCGCGTGGGCGATAACCAGATTTTAACGCTTGCCGCAGCCGGCATTGCGAACCCGTATGCGTTCGGCGGCGAAGATGTGCAGCAGGCGCTTTCCGAAATGCTGGAGAGCATTCTGTTCACGCCGCTGTGCGATGAAAACGGCCTGTTCCCGGAGGACGGTTTTTTGCAGGAGCAGCGCCAGCTTTTGGAGACGCTTGACGCGGAATATAACGATAAGGCGACGTATGCCATGCAGCGCTGTGTGCAGACCATGTTTGCGGGCGAACCCGCAGGTGTGCCGCGCATCGGTACGCGCGAGGCGATCTTGAATGCGACCCGCGAGGGCGTGAAAGCGGCGTGGGAGTATGCCGTAAAGCACGCGCAGATCTGCCAGTTCACAATCGGCGACGGTGCGGACGACCGCTTTGCGCAACAGCTTATAAAGCGCCTCGGCACGCGCGACGCGGTGTCCATTGAGACAAAGCGCCACACGGCATCGGGAGACGTAAAGCGTGTGACGGAAGAAATGCCCGTTGTGCAGTCTAAGCTCGTCATGGGCTTTGCCATCGGCACCACGCCGGAAGAGCGCCTTGCGGCAAAGCTGATGTCCGTTGTGCTCGGCGGCACACCGAGCAGCAAGCTTTTTATGAACGTGCGCGAAAAGCAGAGCCTTTGCTACTACTGCGCCGCGCGCCACGATACGCCGAAGAACGTCATGTTCGTGCAGAGCGGCGTGGAAACGAAAGACCTCGACCGCACGGAAGAAGCGATTTTAAAAGAGCTCAACGATATGAAAAAGGGCAATATCACGGACGATGAGATTCTCTTTGCAAAGCTCGCCATGTGCAACAGCTACAACGCCGTGGCAGATTCCGCAGCATCCATGGAGACATGGTATCTCAGCGGTATGCTGCAGGGCAAGCTCCACACGCCGGAGGAATATGCGGAGCGTATCATGAACATCACGAAGGACGAGATCGTCAGCGCCGCCGAGCGTGTCACGCTCGATACGGTCTATAAGCTGAAAGGAGCGGCAAAATGAGCGCAGAAATGAAGAATACCCTTGTGGAAAGCAAACTTCTTCGGGACGGCTACCGCTGCGTCAAACACGCAAGCGGCCTGACCGTGTTTATATACCCGAAAGCGGAAATGCGCAGTACGTATGCGGTGTTTGGAACGCGCTACGGCTCCATCGATAAGGTCTTTAAACGCAGCGACGAGGATAAGGCAGAGACGACACCCGCGGGCATCGCGCATTTTTTGGAGCACAAGCTTTTTGAAAGCGAAGACGGCGACGCATTCGGCCGCTATGCCGAGATCGGCGCTTCCGCAAACGCGTATACGTCCTTTGAGACGACGCGCTACCTGTTCTCTTGCACGGAAAACGCAGAGCAGGCGCTGGAGATTTTGCTCGACTTCGTGCAGTCCCCGTATTTTACAAAGCAGACCGTTGAAAAAGAGCTCGGCATCATCGGCCAGGAGATCAAAATGTATGACGATGACCCGCAGTGGCGCATGATGTTCAGCCTGCTGCGCGCCATGTACCACACGCACCCGATCAAGGACGACATTGCGGGCACGGTGGAGAGCATTGCGGAAATCACCCCGGAGTACCTTTACCGCTGCTACAACACGTTCTATAACCTCAACAACATGGCACTGTGCGTCTGCGGCAACTGCACGGAGGAGGAAGTCCTCGCGCTGTGCGACAAAATGCTGAAAAAGAGCGAGCCCGTTGAGGTAGAACGCGTTTTTGAAGAGGAGCCCGATACCATCGTGCAGCCGTTCGTCGAAGAAAAGCTGCCTGTGGCGTGCCCGATGTTCCAGTTCGGCGTGAAAGAGGCCGTAACCGGTGCGCACCGCACGGAAAAAGACCTTGCCGTCACCGAGGTGCTGCTCGACATCATGGCGTCCGACAGTTCGCCGATGTTCCGCAAGCTCTTAGATGCGGGCCTTGTGAACGAAGCTTCCTTCAGCTACGAGTATTTTGAGGGCACGGGCTACGGTGCGCTGCTGTTCGGCGGCGAATCCGGCAACCCGGAGGCCGTGTGTGATGCCATCCGCGAGGAAATGGCACGTTTAAAGCGCGAAGGTGTCAAGGAGGAAGACGTGCGCCGCAGCGCGAAGTCCCTTTACGGCGCAAATGTTTCCGGCCTCAATAGCCCGGATGTCATCGCGAACGCCGTGATGACCATGCACTTTAACGACCGCGAGCTGTTCCGCTACATCGAGTGCTTCTCCGAGATCACCGCAGAAGACGTGAACGCGCGCATTCAGACGCTGTTTGATATGGACAAAACGGCAGCTTCCATCATTCGTCCGCTGGACGAAGCTTAATCGAAAGGATATACAGTCATGACGCATCAAGTTCAGTTTCCAAACCTCGGAATTTCGGTGGAGGTCAATCCCATCGCGTTTCAGGTCGGTAATTTTACCATTTACTGGTACGGCATCATCATCGGCATCGGGTTCCTGCTGGCGGTGCTGTACGGTTTTTCTTCCTGCAAAAAAATGAATATCAATAAAGACCACTTGCTCGATGCCATCATTGCCGGCTTGCTCGGCGGCATCATCGGCGCGCGTCTTTACTACGTCATCTTCTACCCGGGCGACAAGTACATCACGAACCCGATGGAGATTTTCAACATCAAAGAGGGCGGTCTCGGCATTTACGGCGGCATCATCGGCGGCCTGCTGTGCGGCGGCATCGTCGCGAAGATCCGCAAGATGAACCTGTTCGCCGTGCTGGATGTCGCGTCTCTTGGCTATCTCATCGGTCAGGGTGTCGGCCGCTGGGGTAACTTTGTGAACCAAGAAGCTTTCGGCTGCGCGACCGACCTGCCGTGGGGCATGTACAGTGACCGCACCGCCGCAGAAGTGGTAGGCAATGTGCACCCGTGCTTCCTTTACGAATCGATTTTGTGCCTTTTAGGCTTTGTTTTACTGCATTTATTCACGCGCCACCTGCGCCGGTATGACGGCCAGACGTTCTTATTATACATCATCTGGTACGGCGTGACGCGCTTCTTCATTGAAGGTCTGCGCACAGACAGTCTGCTGTTGCCGGGTATCGATCTGCGCGTTTCGCAGGTGCTTGCCGCGGCTTCGGCACTCGTCGCTGTTGTTTTGCTCATCGTGTTCCGCAACTGCCATAAGCTTACGGGCTGCGGCAGCCGCAAGGCGATGGAAGCGGCCGGCCTTACAGTTGAAGACAAGGCGGAGAAGGTCGAGATCGACGACACTGCCGAAAGCACCATTTTCTCCGGCATGAGCGCCGAAGAAGCACAGGAGCACATGGCGGTCGGTACCGGCGTAAAGAAAGCCGCCGAGGCGGAAAATGAAAAAACGGAAGGAGATGCGGATGCAAACACTTCCGAAGAGCCGTCTGATGAAGCCGAAAAAACGAATGAAACGGCAGAAGGGGAAAGCGAGGAGAAGAACGATGGCAGTGAGAATTGACGGCAAGGCCGTTGCGGCAAAGGTACGCGGCGAAATTGCCGAAGAAGTTGCCGCTTTAAAAAAGCAGGGCGTTCAGACCGGCATGGCGGTCGTGCTTGTCGGCGAAGACCCCGCGTCTAAAATCTACGTGCGTAACAAAGGCAAGGCCTGCGCCGAGACCGGCATTTACTCCGAGGAACACGTCCTGCCGGAAAACACCACGCAGGAGGAGCTTTTGGCGCTTATCGAAAAGCTGAATGCAGACCCGAAGATCAACGGCATTTTGGTGCAGTCTCCGCTGCCGAAGCACTTGAACGAAGCGCTCATCGTGGAGCATATCGATCCGAAAAAGGACGTGGACGCGTTCCACGCCGAAAATGTCGGCCGCATCATGATCGGCGATTTCGCGTTTTTGCCGTGTACGCCCGCGGGCATCATCGAGCTCATCCGCTCTACCGGCGTCACAATCGACGGCAAAAACTGCGTCGTCATCGGCCGCAGCAACATCGTCGGCAAGCCGATGGCTATGCTGCTTCTGCATGAAAACGGCACGGTGACGATCTGCCACAGTCACACGAAAAATTTGAAAGAGATCTGCAAAACGGCGGATATTCTCGTTGTCGCGGTCGGCAAGGCGAAATTTGTCACCGGCGATATGGTAAAGCCCGGTGCCGTGGTGATCGATGTCGGCATGAACCGCGATGAAAACGGCAAGCTGTGCGGCGATGTCGATTACGAAAGCGCCGAGGCGGTCGCCGGCTACCTTACGCCGGTGCCCGGCGGCGTAGGCCCTATGACCATCACAATGCTGATGAAAAACGCCGTAACGGCAGCAAAAATACAGAACGGGCTGGTGTAAGTATGAGCAGATTGCTCAGTAAAATCAAGGCCCCGAACGATGTAAAAAGGCTTGCGGCAAACGAGCTGCCGGAGCTTTGCGATGAGATCAGGGAAGAGATCATCAGCACGGTGGCGGACAACGGCGGCCATCTCGCCTCCAATTTGGGCGTGGTGGAACTCACTGTGGCGCTGCACCGTGTGTTCACCTTGCCGGAGGATTGCATCGTGTGGGACGTGGGGCACCAATCCTACGCGCACAAGCTTTTAACCGGCAGAGAAGAAGCGTTTTCCACGCTGCGCCGCGAGGACGGGCTTTCGGGCTTTCCGTCGAGAGAAGAAAGCGACTGCGACCCGTTTACAACGGGGCACAGCAGCGCGTCCATTTCTTCGGCGCTCGGCCTTTCCGTTGCAAAGGCACTTGCGGGTGACCCCGGCCATGTCATCGCCGTCATCGGCGACGGCGCGTTGACCGGTGGCCTTGCGTATGAGGGCCTCAACAATGCGGGCCGCATCAACCGCAATATGATCGTCATTTTGAATGACAACGCCATGTCCATTTCCCGCAACGTGGGCTCCATTGCGCGTTATCTTTCCTATGTGCGCGCAAAGCCGGGGTATTTGAACGCAAAAGACAGCGTCGAAGCCGCACTGTGCCGCGTGCCGAAGGTGGGCGAGCACATGGCTGCCGAAGTGCGCCGCGTGAAAAACCAAATCAAAAAGAATATTTTCAACACCACGATCTTTCAGGATCTTGGCTTTAATTATTACGGCCCGTTCGACGGACACGACCTGCGCACCTTGACGTCGGTTTTGACGATGGCGCGCGATATGGATAAGCCGGTACTCATCCACATCCGCACCTATAAAGGACGCGGATATAAATACGCGGAGAACGCTCCGAGCGTTTACCACGGCCTTGCGGCGTTTGACCGCGAAAAGGGCGCGGACGAAGCCATTGCCAAGGGCTTTTCCCACGCATTCGGCGAGACGATGTGCACGATAGCCGGTGTAAATGAGAAGCTGTGCGCCGTTACGGCGGCGATGGAATCCGGTACCGGTCTGACGGATTTCCGCGAAAAATACCGCAGCCGCTTCTTTGATGTCGGCATTGCGGAGGAACACGCCGTCACGTTCTGCGCCGGTCTGGCGCGCGGAGGCATGATTCCGGTTTTTGCGGTGTATTCCACGTTTTTACAGCGCGCGTACGACCAGCTCATCCACGACGGCGCCTTGCAGCATCTCAAAATTATTCTGGCCGTGGACAGAGCCGGCGTGGTCGGCGAAGACGGCCAGACGCATCAAGGTGTGTTCGATGCCGCGTTCCTGCGCACCGTGCCGGACATTCATGTGTACGCGCCGACGTATTACGATGAGCTTTCGGACAATCTTGATGACTGTATTAAGGGAGAAAACCACCTTTATGCTATTCGCTACCCGCGCGGCAAAGAACTGTATCGCCCGGAAAACTACACGCTTTCCGGCAAGCCGTTTTATGTGTTCGGTACGGAAGATGCTTCTGTCACGCTTGTGACCTACGGCCGTATGTTCTCGTTTGCGTGCGAAGCGGCGGAAATGCTCGAAAAAGAGGGTATAAAGTGCCGCATCGTGAAGCTCAATCGCATCGTGCCGATCGATCCGAAAGCGGTGGAAACGGTCTTAAGGTGTCCCACGGTGCTGTTCTTTGAAGAGGGCGTCCGCCAAGGCGGCATCGCGGAGGAATTCGGCGCCATGCTGTTGGATCGCAATTTCAGAGGACACTACGAAGTGCACGCTATTGAAAACGGATTCATCAAGCACGCGCCTATGTTCCGCACGCTGCACAAGCTCGGTCTTGACGTAGAGGGCATGGTGAACGCCGTACACATGGCGCTGCAAACCGCAAAAAAGAAAGATGGAAAGGCAGTTTCTATATGAAAAAAAGGATAGACGTCCTGCTTTATGAAAAAGGGCTTGCGCCCAGCCGCGAAAAAGCGCGTACGCTCATCATGGCGGGCTGTGTTTACGCGGATAACCAGAAATTTGATAAGCCCGGCGACACCGTGCGCGAAGACGCAGTTTTAGAGGTGCGCGGCAACACGCTGCGCTACGTCAGCCGCGGCGGCTTAAAGCTTGAAAAAGCTATGCAGCTGTTTCCAATCAAGCTCGAAAACACCGTATGTATGGACATCGGTGCATCTACGGGCGGCTTTACGGACTGCATGCTGCAAAGCGGCGCCTCCAAAGTATACAGCGTAGACGTCGGCTACGGGCAGCTCGCCTGGCAGCTGCGCACCGACCCGCGCGTGGTGAATCTGGAGCGTACGAACGCCCGCTATCTCACACGCGAGCAAATTCCGGAGGAGATTGACTTCTTCTCCGTAGACGTGTCGTTCATCTCGCTCAAAATTATTTTGCCCGCCGTGCGTCCGCTTTTAAAGGACGGCGGCAAAGCCGTGTGCCTTATTAAACCGCAGTTTGAAGCCGGCAGGGAAAAAGTGGGCAAAAAGGGCGTTGTGCGCGACAAAGCCGTGCACGAGGAAGTGGTGCAGATGATCTGCGATTTCGCAGTGAAAAACGGATATTCCGTACTGGGACTTACGTTCTCGCCGGTCAAAGGACCGGAGGGCAACATCGAGTATCTTGTATTCCTCCAAAAAAGCGACGCGCCGGTGAATACGGCAGAAAGCACGCCGCACGAGATCGTGGAAGCATCTCACGCGGCGCTGGACAAAAAGGACGGAGGCTTATGAAAATTGCGGTGATTCCAAATCTGGATAAACGCGATGCGGACACATACACCCGGGAAATTCTGGCGGTTTTGCAGGAAAACGGTGCGGAAACACTCATGCACGAAAAGCACCGCGGGCAGTATGAACACGTCACGTTCTGCAAAAATCACGCCGCACTGGCGGAAAGCTGCGACCTTATCGTTGCGGTCGGCGGCGATGGCACCATCATCCACACGGCAAAGCACGCGTCCGTTGCAGGTAAGCCCATCCTTGGAGTGAACCTTGGGCGGCTGGGCTTTTTGGCGGGTGTGGAGAAGGACGAGCTGCACAAATTAAAGGCGCTCTTTACGGGCGATTACCGTGTGCGCCGCCTGATGATGCTTTCCGTTACCGTGCACAGCGTGAAGGGGGATACAACCTACCGCGCTTTAAACGACGCGGTCGTCTCCGGTGCACAGTCCAGAATTTACGATTTCGGCTTTTCCGTCGACGGTTCCAAGCTTTATAAATTCCGCGCGGACGGCCTCATTTTGGCTACACCGGCGGGCTCCACGGCATACTCGCTCTCGGCGGGCGGCCCAGTGGTAGACCCGGAATCGGAATGCGTAATCTTCACGCCCATCTGCCCGCATGCGCTCTTTAACCGCAGCACGCTGTTCTGCGCAGATAAGACCATCACGGTCAGCACGGACAGCGATTATTCCGGCGAGGTGTATCTCACCATAGACGGTGGCGCACCCATACGCATTCATAAGACGGACACGGTTTCCGTCAGTCGCTCGACCTATTACACTGAGCTTATTCAGACCGACGAACGCAATTTTTACGATATTGTAGACAGCAAATTTATGCAAAGCAGAAATTAAAAGGCAGGAAGGAAGGCAGAAAGCATGAAAACAAGACGCCACGCCAAAATTCTGGAGCTCATCAAAGCACAGGATATCGACACGCAGGAGGAGCTCCTGCGCAATTTGCGCGCTTGTGGCTTCGACGTGACCCAGGCAACCGTTTCCCGCGATATCAAAGAGCTTCGGCTCGTAAAGAGTCTTTCCCCGAACGGAAAGTATAAATATTCCACCGGGCGCGACAATGCCCGCGACATTTCCTCCAAGTTCTATTCGCTGTTCGGCGATTCGGTTATGAGCGTGGAGGCGGCCGGCAACATGATCGTTGTCAAGTGCATGACCGGCATGGCGCAGGCGGTCTGCGCCTCTATGGATACGCTGCATTTCCCGGATTTCATCGGCACGCTGGCCGGTGAAGACACCATTCTCATCATCTGCAAAACGGATGAGATTGCGGAGGAAAAGCAGAACGAGCTCAGAAAGCTGATTGGCGGGGTCTGATATGCTGACGCAGCTTTACATTCAGAATATCGCCGTCATCGAGCAGGCGTCTATCGATTTTGAACCGGGCTTCACCGTTTTGACCGGCGAGACCGGCGCGGGCAAATCCATCATCATCGACGCGATCTACGCCGTGCTCGGTGAGCGCACCTCAAAGGAGCTTGTACGCACAGGTGCGGAGCAGGCGAGTGTTTCGGCACTTTTTACGGATGTTTCTCCGCAGACGCAGCAGGTTTTGCGTGAGCTGGATATTCCGCTTGAAGACGATGGCAGTTTGCTTATTCGCCGTGAGATCCGCCCGCACGGTCGCTCCTCCTGCAAGCTCAACAACATCCCGGCGACCGTTTCCATGCTGCGCGCCGTCGGCGGCACGCTCATCGATATTCTCGGTCAGCATGAAAGCTACAAGTTGCTTTCACCGGAAGTGCACGGCACGTATATCGACAGCTTTGCGGGCGCATACGGTCTGCTTGCGGAGTACCGCGCGGCGTATACGGCGCTGCGCCGCATCAAAGGCGAGCTCGATGCGCTCGAATCCGATGAGGGGCAGAAGTCCCGCCGCATGGATATTTTGCGCTATCAGATTGAAGAATTAGAAGCTGCACAGCTGCGCGTCGGCGAACAGGCAGAACTGACCGAGCGCCGTGATGAGATCCGCAACAGTGAGCGTATCGTGCGCGGTGTGGGCGAAGCCGTCACGCTTTTGCAGGGCGATGAGGACAATGGCGGCGCCATCACGGCCGTATCCGTTGCGGCAGAGTCGCTCGAGCAGGCGGCGCGCTATGCACCGTCGCTTTCAAACGTCGCCGAGCATGTCCGCGACGCTGAATACGCACTGACAGATGCCGCGGCGGAAATCTCCGATTACCTCGATAACGCCATGTTTGACGCAAACGAGCTTGATGAGATTGAAAGTCGTCTGGAAGTTATCTACCGCTTGAGCCTCAAATACGGCGAAACAGAGGAAGAAATGCTTTCGTTCCTCGACCGTGCCCGTGCGGAGCTTTCGGACATCGAGTTTTCCGATGAAAAAAAAGAATTGCTTTTGCAGCAGTATGAGCAGAAGAAAAAAGAAGCGGTGACGCTTGCAAAGCAGCTATCCGCGAAGCGCCGCGCCGCGTGTGAGAGCTTTTCCCGCCGTGTGCGACAGGAGCTTTCAGAGCTCAACATGCCCGGCGTCGTCTTCACCGTGGAGCAGGAGCGCACACCGTTGACAGCCTTCGGCTGCGACCGCATCCAGTTCCTCGTCTCCGCAAACGCAGGTGAGGATCCGAAGCCTATGTCGAAAATTGCGTCCGGCGGCGAGCTTTCGCGTATTATGCTCGCCATCAACACCGTGCTGTCTGAGGATTCCGGCGCGGCCGAAACGCAGATTTTCGATGAGATTGACACCGGCATCAGCGGCGAAGCGGCGAATAAGGTTGGCATCAAGCTGCGCTGCGTCTCCAAAAACGCGCAGGTCATCTGCGTCACGCACCTGGCGCAGATCGCCGCCATGGCGGATAACCACTTGTTTATCGTCAAAAAGCAGGAGAACAACAAAACGTATACGGCGGTGCACACGCTGACGAAAGACGCGCGCGTCCGCGAGATTGCCCGCATTATCGGCGGCGATGACATCACGCCGTTAAAACTCAAAATGGCCGAGGAGATGCTCGGTCGGCCGCATGAATCATGAATGTTAATCCTGTAAAGATAAATAGCCTTACAATCAAAATATGTAAAGCTGTATCACTTGTCAATACGCTCGCGACAATTTGCATTCTGCTTTTGCTTTCGCCGATTCTGTTCGGACAGAACGTACTTGCTGTAAAGCGAACCGACTGTACATGTTATCCCGTAAATTCGCTTGCGTATTACGCATATATGCCGGCCGAAGATTATTTCCCGGGTGACTGCGCGGCGATTCAAACCGAACGCGGTCTGTTGCTGCTGACGCTGACCGAAAACGACCCTGAAGCCCGCGTTTGGCATACGGCGGGGGAATTCAAAGTCTATGCCGAAGTGCCGTATGAATATTTAGAGGGCAAAGTGAGCGCATTCTGCCTGCCGCATATGGGCTTCGTCGCGGATGATTGGCCCGTTCTGTTGCCTATATTTGCAGGGGGCGCGGCGCTTTTCTATGCATTCTCGCGCGTTCTGCCGAAAAAACTATATCAGCCAAAGTACGGCAGAAAGCCGGGGGAGGAGGCCGAAAATGGAGCTGACACCTGAATATATAAAGGCTGTTCGCTTTACAGTTAAGCGTGGCAACACCTACGATGCCGCCGAGGTGGACGCGTTCTTAGACGAACTTTTAGTTGCTGTCACCGCACGGCAAAACACTCCGGATGCCGATACCCTTGCAGCGGTGTGTACCATACGCGCCGAGATGACGGAGCAGATTACCCGTGCAGTACTCGAAGCCGAAAAGCGCATTGCACCCCTGCTTTCGGACGAAAATGCGGTTTAGCCGCCGATTTTTTCGGATTTTACGCTGTTTTTGTGCACAAGTATTTGACAAGAGAGCGGGATATGCTATAATATAATCGAAATAGTGTTATGCCCTTTCAAATATGTCCGTAGGAGAACGCAATGAACATCGCACATCTGAAATATGCGGTGGAAGTAGAGAAGACCGCATCCATCACTAAGGCTGCCGAAAACCTTTTTATGGGGCAGCCGAACCTCAGCCGCGGGATTAAGGAGCTTGAGGAGACGCTCGGCGTCAAGATCTTTAAGCGCACCTCAAAAGGCATTGTGCCAACACCGCAGGGAGAGGAGTTTCTCGGCTACGCCAAGAGTATTCTGGCACAGATCGAAGAAATGGAGTCGCTTTATAAGCCTGAAAAGAATAATAAGCTGAAGTTCAGCATCTCGGTGCCGCGCGCCAGCTATATTGCGGATGCGTTTTCCAAGTTTGTCCGTGAGGCGGATATGTCAAAGGAAATCGAGTTTAGTTTCAAAGAAACGAACGCCATGCGTGCCATTCGCAACGTGGTAGAGGAAAACTACGGCCTTGCCATCGTGCGGTATCAGACGATCTTTGAGAGCTTTTTTACGAACATGCTGCGCGATAAGGGCATGAAGGCGGAGAACATCTGGGAATTCGAGTATCAGCTTCTCATCTCCAAAAACGACTCGCTCTCGCAAAAGGATGTTGTGGATATCGAAGACCTTTCCGGCTATATCGAAATTTGCCACGGCGATCCGTTCGTGCCGTCGCTGCCGATGTCCGACATCAAAAAAGCAGAGATGGACGAAAACGTCACCAAACGCGTGTATGTTTACAGCCGCGGCAGTCAGCTCGACCTTTTGGCGACGGTGCCGCACACATATATGTGGGTCTCGCCGACGGATGTGGAACAGCTTGAACGCTATGAGCTTGTGTTAAAACCGTGCCGCGGCAACAAACACCGCGTGTACAGAGATATTTTGACGTCCAAAAAGGAATATAAATATACGGCGGTCGATAAACAGTTCATCGAAAAGCTGTATGAGGAGCGCGATTTATTGAGCGCAAAGTTCGGCACGCCGCATGCGGAGTAGAAATCCGCCGAAGTTTGATTTAGTTTGTCTGTTTTTTAACGTGTCGTTGGGGCTTTTTTGCTTTTATATCGATGAAATTATATCGATATTTGAAAATGGGTATTCCATTTGGTCGTTTCTTGTGTTAAAGTATTAGATGTTTGGTTTATTTTGATTTTCTGTTTGGATGGGGGTTGGCTGCGTCATGGTGAATCGCAGCATTTCAAAACAAACGCTGCTCAGGTTACCGCTTTACCTGAATTATATGAAGCAGCTCGGCGAAAACACGCCGGAACACATTTCCGCCACGACCATCGCAGAGGCGCTGCGCCTAAACCATGTCGTTGTGCGCAAAGACCTTGCAGCGGTCAGTTCGGCCGGCAAGCCGAAGGTTGGTTACAACACAGAGGCGCTCATCGCAGAGCTTGAGGAATTCTTAGGCTACAATGATGTTGATGACGCCATCATCGTCGGCGCGGGCAAGCTCGGCAAGGCGCTTTTGACGTATGGCGGCTTTAAAGACTGCGGCATGAACATTGTGGCCGCATTCGATATCGATGAAGATGTATGTGAGGAAGATTACAGCGGCAAACGCATTCTGACAATGGATAAGCTGATGGATCTGTGTGAGCGCATGCGCGTGCGCATCGGCATCATCGCAGTCCCGGCAGAAAATGCGCAGGCCATCTGCAACTTGCTCATTGAAAGCGGAATTTTGGCTATCTGGAATTTCGCGCCCGTGCATCTCGATGTGCCGGAGGGCATATTGGTACATAACGAAAACCTCGCCGCGTCGCTTGCGCTCTTATCTAAGCAGCTCAAGGAGAAATTTGACGCCAATACCTAAGTTAGCTTGGCAGAAAAGGAAGATCCCTTTTCTATGCCATTATATAAACAAATAAGTAAAAACCAAAAACTAAGAAACGGAGTTTGATTAGAATGAAAGTTATCATCTGCATCGGCAGCTCATGTCATCTGAAAGGTTCCCGCCAGGTCGTGGAAAAGCTTCAGGCGCTCGTAAAGGAAAACCACCTCGAAGATAAGGTAGAACTCGGTGGCACTTTCTGCATGGGTGACTGCGTAAACGGCGTCAACGTCACCGTAGACGGCGAGAAGCATTCCGTATCTCCCGACACCACCGAGGAATTCTTCCAGAAAGAGATTCTCGCAAAGGTTCAGTAAGCATAAGAAACAAAAATTTAGCCGGTGCAAGAGCCTTTTTGCATCGGCTCTCCGTGCGTAAGCTGCTGTGTGCGGCAAAACGCAGCAGAAAATAGGAAGTAAGGGTGATTAAGTTGTTGACAGCCGGAATGAAAGGCAAAGCCGAGACCGTTGTTACAGAGAAGAACACAGCCAAAGCCATGGGAAGCGGCACGCTGGACGTTTTTGCAACGCCCGCTATGGTCGCGCTGATGGAAGAGGCGGCTTGGAAGTGTGTTGCGCCGGAATTAGAGCCGGGCATGGGCACTGTGGGCACGCTGATGAATGTGCAGCACACGTCCGCAACGCCGCTTAGCATGCATGTTACGGCAGAGTGCGAACTTACCGAAGTGGACAACCGCCGTTTGGTGTTCACGGTTAAGGCGTTTGACGAGGTCGGCCCCATCGGCAGCGGTACCCATGAAAGATTCATCGTCAAGGATGAAAAATTCGTAGCGAAAGCGAACGCTAAAAGAGGATAAGTTAAAGAGAGGATAATAGGGTATGCCAGACTACCTGAAGCTCAAAAAGTCTAACTGTCAGAACTGTTATAAGTGCATCCGTCATTGCCCTGTCAAGTCCATTCGTTTTCAGTCCAGTCAGGCGCATATCGTAAAAGACGAGTGCATTCTCTGCGGTCAGTGCTTTGTCGTATGTCCGCAGAACGCAAAAGAAATCCGAAATGACGTACCGATTGCGGAGATGTTCGTCAAGGGTGAATGTCCTGTGGCAGTCAGCCTTGCGCCATCCTTTGTAGCAAATTACCCGGGCGCTACCATCGAAACGATGCGTGCGGCGCTCAAAAAGCTTGGCTTTGACCGGGTAGAGGAGACCGCCGTAGGTGCGTCCGTCGTCAAGACCGAATACGAAAAAATTATTAAAGAGCGTCGGCAGAGCGTCATCATTTCCACATGCTGCCACTCTGTTAATACGCTTGTGCAGAAGTATTACCCGGAGGCTCTGCCGTACCTTGCACATGTTTTGTCGCCGATGCAGGCGCACTGTAAGATGCTGAAGGAGGAAGACCCGGAACTGAAGACCGTTTTCATCGGGCCGTGCATCTCCAAAAAGGCAGAGGCCGACGAAAGCCCGTATGTGGACTGTGTGCTCACGTTCGAGGAGCTTTCCGCTTGGTTTGAAAAAGAGGGCATCACCGTGGAAGCAGGCGAGGATCACACGGAAGAAAGCCGTGCGCGCCTGTTCCCGACGACCGGAGGCATTCTGCGCACCATGGTGTGCGATGACCCCGAGTATACATACATGGCGATCGACGGCGTGGAAAACTGCATCAACGCGCTTGAAGACATCAAGAGCGGCAAAATGGAGAACTGCTTTGTCGAGATGAGCGCCTGCTTCGGCAGCTGCATCAACGGCCCGGCTATGGATCAGGGTCAGCGTCAGCCTGTGCAGGATTTTATCGCGGTCAACAAGTATGCCGGCAAAAAGGACTTTGTGGTGCCACAGCCGGCTTCCGAAGAGCTCAAGCACGATTTTGATTATATCAGCCTGTATCACCTCATGCCGGGCAACATCGAGATTGAGGCTATCCTCAAAAAGATGGGCAAGACTCGCCCGGAGCAGGAATTGAACTGCGGTGCCTGCGGCTATAATACCTGCCGTGAAAAGGCCATCGCCGTTTATCAGGGCAAGGCGGAGATTTCCATGTGCCTGCCGTATCTGCTCGGCAAAGCGCAGTCGTTCTCCGATACCATCATCAACAACACGCCGAACGGCATTTTGGTGCTGAACGAATCGCTGGAAATCCAGCAGATCAACGCTGCCGCGCGTAAGATCGTGAACGTGAAGCATACATCCGAGGTGCTCGGCAAGCAGGTCATCCGCATTCTGGACCCGCGCGTTTTCATCGACGTCATGCAGTCCGGCCGCGGCGTGCGCGACGAGCGTGTGTACCTTGCGGAATACGGCAAGTATGTCGACCAGACCGTGCTCTACGACCGCAACTATCACATTATCATGTGCATCATGCGTGATGTGACGGATGAAATGAACGAACACCTGAAAAAAGAAAAAATGGGGCAGCAGACGATTGAAGTCACCAACCGTGTGATCGAAAAGCAGATGCGCGTCGTACAGGAGATCGCATCGCTGCTCGGCGAGACCACGGCAGAAACGAAAATCGCGCTCACCAAGTTAAAGGAATCGCTGCAAGATGAATAATCTCTGTACAGATATTGGCTGGATGAGCCTCAACAAAAAAGGTGAACAGCTTTGCGGCGATCACGTTGACATCGTTCCGCAGGGAGAAAATTCCACGGTGGTCGTGCTGGCAGACGGCATGGGCAGCGGTGTTAAGGCAAATATTCTTTCCACGCTGACCGCAAAGATCATCTCTACCATGATGGCGGAGGGGCTGCATGTCGAAGACTGCGTGGAGACCATTGCGTCTACACTGCCCATCTGCGCGGTGCGCGGCGTGGCGTATTCCACGTTCACCATCATCCGAATCATAGAAAATGAAGAAGCGGAGATCATTCAGTATGATAACCCGTTCGTGGTTCTGCTGCGCAACGGCAAAAACTGGGAATACCCGCGCGAAGCCGTCGAGATCGGCGGCAAAACGATCTATAAGACCCGCATCCCGATTCAGAAGGATGACACGTTCATCGCGTTCAGCGACGGCGCCATTCATGCCGGCATCGGCATGTCGCTGAATTTCGGCTGGGAGCGCAAGGACATCATCGACTATATGGAGATGATGTACGACGAAAGCTTCACGGCAAAAACGCTCAATGCGCTGCTGCTCGATGAGTGCAACAAGCTTTACGGCGGCCAGCCGGGCGACGATACCACCGCGGTCTGCGTCAAAGTGCGCGAGCGCTGCTGCGTGAACCTGATGATCGGACCGCCGTCTAAACCCGAAGATCTCGCGAAAATGCACGAGGCGTTCTTCTCGGCACCCGGCAAGCGGATTGTCTGCGGCGGTACCACGTCTACGCTTGCGGCGGAATACCTCAAAAAGCCCATCATCGCACAGCTCGATTACCTCGATTCCGATATTCCGCCCACGGCGAAGGTCGAAGGACTCGACCTTGTCACCGAAGGCGTCATCACCATGAGCAAGGTCGTCGAGTACGCAAAGGATTACCTTGAGGAAAACCGCAAGTACAGCCAGTGGGGCTATAAGCGCGACGGCGCGTCTATGATCGCCCGTATGCTGTTTGAAGAAGCGACCGATATCAACTTCTTTGTCGGTCGTGCGGTAAACCCGGCGCACCAGAACCCAAATCTGCCCATTAACTTCAACATTAAGATGCAGTTGGTCGAAAATCTCTGCACCTCGCTCGAGAAGATGGGCAAAAAAGTTAAGGTATCTTACTTCTAAGCGCAGAAAAGCTTCTGCGTATAGAGTGTCTCGGCACTCTAAGGAAGATTTGAAAAATATAGAAAAGGAAGTCTCTGTCCAAAGCAAGAAAGGTTTGATGTGAAGAATGAGAAAGTTTGATACGAAGATCCAGTATTTGAAGTATAAGGTCCTGCGCGAGGTCGCACGTTACGGTTTTGAGGATAACCTCGACGCCGCATACTATGAGATTCCGAAGCTGATCGTCAAAGAAAAGCCGACGATGCGCTGCTGCATCTACAAAGAGCGCGCCATCGTTGAGGAGCGCATCAAGCTCGCTATGGGCGGCGACAAGAAAAACCCGAACGTCATCGAAGTCATCGAGATTGCCTGCGACGAATGCCCGGTCAGCGGCCATGTCGTCACAGAGTCCTGCCGCGGTTGTCTTGCACACCGCTGCGAGGACGTATGCCGCCGCGGTGCCATCACGTTTGATGAGCAGCAGAAGGCGCACATCGATAAGTCGAAGTGCGTAGAGTGTGGCCAGTGCGCAAAGGTATGCCCGTACAGCGCCATCATCAACCAGAAGCGTCCGTGCGAAAAGGCCTGCAAGATCAAGGCCATCAGCATGAGCAGCGAGGAGCATCGCGCAGCGCATATTGATAACGAAAAGTGCATCTCCTGCGGTGCATGCGTTTACCAGTGCCCGTTCGGCGCAATCGTCGATAAGTCCTTCATTCTCGATGCTGTCAACCTCATCAAGGGCAGCCACGAGAATCAGGACTACAAGGTTTACGCGGTCGTAGCACCGTCTATCTCCAGCCAGTTCAGCTATGCAAAGCTCGGCCAGGTCATCACCGGCATTCAGCGCCTCGGCTTCTATCATGTCATCGAAGCGGCGCTCGGCGCAGATATGGTTGCGTATAAGGAAGCGGCAGAGCTTGCGGAAAAGGGCTTCCTCACAAGCTCCTGCTGCCCGGCATTCGTTTCCTACATCAAGAAGAACTTCCCGACCATGGTTGATAAAATCTCGCACAACCTGTCCCCGGCAGCTGAGATCGGCCGCTACATCAAGGAGACCACTCCGGGCGCAAAGGTCGTTTTCATCGGGCCGTGCACCGCGAAGAAGATGGAGTTCAAGGAAGGCGAGCCGGCAAGCCGGTACATTGACTGCACGCTGACGTTTGAGGAGCTGCAGGCACTGTTTGACAGCCGCAACATCGACCTCACCACGCTCGAAGAAGGCGTGCTCGATAACGCCTCCTACTACGGCCGCATCTTTGCGCGCAGCGGCGGTCTGTCCGACGCGGTTGTGGAAGCACTCAAGGAGCAGAACAACGAAGATTTCAAGCTCAACGCCATCGCATGCGACGGCATCGAAGCCTGCAAGGCGGCTTTGCTGCGAGCCTCCAAGAATGTTCTGCCGAACAACTTCATTGAGGGCATGGCGTGCACCGGCGGCTGCATCGGCGGCGCAGGCTGTCTGACCCACGGCGAAAAGAACAAGGCAGATGTCGATAAGTACGGCAAGCAGGCGATGGAGAAGACAATCCTCGACGCCATCTCCGTGACCGATGTCGGACCGGAAGCCGAATAATTAACCGAAATGAGATCCGGTCTGCTGTGCTTGCAGGCCGGATTTTGTTCTGTTCCGAAAAAACGCGTAAACTGTACGTGGTGCTAAACTTTTAACAAAACATTTTGCAAAGACGCGCCGTTTTCCGTGCAGATGCAGATTTTTTCGGTTTGCCGTGAGTTTTCATTGTACTTTTCAAAAAATTGCGGTATAATAATACAAATCGGCTTAAAGCGCTGCTTTTGGCCGTGTGTGGTAAAAAACAAGGCGTATGAGGAAACACCTCACTCCCGGAGAAAGGAATGCTTTCATTTCAGAAAGCGGTGGCTGAATTATGGCACAGAATCTCTCTAACGATCATATTAACCTGACCATGCTGACGGATTTCTATGAGATCACTATGGCAAACGGCTATTTTACCAATGGTTTTAAGGATACCATCGGCTACTTTGATATGTTTTTCCGCAAAGTTCCGGACGGCGGCGGATTTGCCATTATGGCAGGCGTGGAGCAGCTCGTCAATTACTTGAGTGAGCTTTCTTTCACGCAGGAGGATATCGATTACCTGCGCTCCAAGCACATTTTTCGCGAAGAGTTCCTCGATTATCTGAAGAACTTCAAGTTTACCTGCGATGTTTGGGCTGTGCCGGAGGGCACACCGATCTTCCCGGGTGAGCCGATCGTCACCGTGCGCGGCCCGGTCATTCAGGCACAGTTTGTGGAGACCATGGTTTTGCTGTCCATCAACCACCAGAGCCTCATCGCAACGAAGACAAACCGCATCGTGCGCGCTGCGGACGGCAGAGCGGTTATGGAGTTCGGCTCCCGCCGTGCACAGGGCTTTGACGGCGCCATTTATGGCGCGCGTGCCGCATATATCGGCGGTTGCGTCGGCACTGCCTGCACCATCAGCGACCGCCGTTTCGGCGTTCCGGCGCTCGGCACCATGGCGCACAGCTGGGTACAGCTTTTTGACAGCGAATACGAAGCGTTTAAAGCGTATGCCGAAGAATATCCGCACAACTGCACGCTGCTCGTCGATACATACAACGTATTGAAATCCGGTGTGCCGAACGCCATCCGCGTCTTTAACGAAGTACTCGTGCCGCAGGGCTTCCGCCCGGCCGGCATCCGCATCGACAGCGGCGACATCACGTATCTTTCCAGAAAAGCGAGAAAGATGCTCGACGATGCCGGCTTTGAAGACTGCAAGATCTGCGCATCCAATTCCCTTGATGAGTACATTATCCGCGATATGCTCATGCAGGGCGCAAAGGTCGATTCCTTCGGCGTAGGCGAGCGTCTCATCACGTCCTCCAGCGAGCCGGTGTTCGGCGGCGTTTATAAGCTGGCGGCTGTTGAAAAGCCGGACGGCACCATCGTTCCGAAGATCAAGATCAGCGAAAACGTAGCAAAGATCACCACACCGTGCTTCAAGGAGGTTTGGCGTATTTTCGACCGCGAGACCGACAAGGCCATTGCGGATGTTATCACGCTGAACGACGAGGTCATCGATGACGAGAAACCGTATACGATCTTCGACCCGAACCACACGTGGAAGCGCAAGACCGTGGAGAATTTCCGCGCCGTGCGCCTGCGCACCCAGCTGTTTAAAAACGGCGAGTGCCTGTATCAGCCGCGTGCCTTAAGCGCCATCCGTGCGCATTGCCTCGCGCAGGTCGATACGCTGTGGGAAGAAGTAACGCGATTTGAAAACCCGCACAGCTACTATGTGGACCTTTCCCAGAAGCTGTGGGACGAGAAAAATCGCTTGCTTTCCGAAAACCAGTATTAAAATCCAATCATTTCACAAATTTTGCGAGTAAGCCGGACAGCTGCGGGTGTACGCCGAAAGGCCGCATCTGAGGAAAGTCCGAGCTCCACAGGGCGAGAATAACGGCTAACGGCCGCCGGGGGCGACCCCAGGGAAAGTGCAACAGAGATATACCGCCTGCATTGCAGGTAAGGGTGGAAAGGTGCGGTAAGAGCGCACCGGCGCGCAGGAGACTGCGCGGCCATGTAAACCCTATTCGGAGCAACATCGTGGAGAAACATATACGTCGGCCCGGCGGTTTCGAGGAGATGGCTTGAGCTGCACGGCAACGTGCAGACGAGAAAGATGGTTGTCCAAGACAGAACTCGGCTTATAGGTTTAGTCGCAATCTTGAATAAAAGGGGACAGAGAGTGCAAGCTTTCTGTCCTTTTTTGTTTATTGCATATAAAAATGCCTCCCCGTTTTGGCTAAAACGATATTGACAAAATTCGCGCTTTTATGTTATTCTTTTTGTAACAAAAGCGGTTTCCCGTAAACGCGCATATACTTTTAACATCGGGAGAACGGTTGCGGTCGTTCTCTTTTTGCGTATTCGCGCGCTTTATTGAGTTACTGTACTGATTTAAAAGGAGGCGGACGATATGAAACGCAAATGTGTGGTCGTTTTGGCAATCTTGGTGCTGATGCAGGTGCTGTGCGGCGTTCAAAGCGCGCCGAAAGCACAAACAGCAGGGGAGAAAAAGCCGACGATCTTAGTAGAAAGCAAAAATTTCTTCAAGAATAATCCAATCACGGAGATTTACGAATACCTCTACGGCGAGTGCCCGGTGGAGTTTGTCGCGCTACCGAGCAATGGAGCCGAGCGCGAAGCAAAGATAGAAGAAATTCGTGCCGAGATCGAAGCCGGCGGCGGGCCCGACGCGTTTATTTTGGCGGCGCACGCCCCGAACTCGACTTGTACGTCCGCGCTTTTCCCGGATGTGGAGCAGAGTATGGCAGACGGCGCATTTCTGCCGCTTGATACCTACATCAAAAGCAGCCTCTATCTTGACCCGAGCACACAGGTGCAGCCGGTGTTTAATGCCGGCAAGGTAAACGGTGAGCAGGTCGTGCTGCCGCTTTTGTACCGCGTGAACACCTATCTGCTCGATAAAGCGCAGATGCAGGACCCGAACGCGCAGTATATGTCTTTTGACGCACTGAAAACCTGCAAGGACGATACTGCTTTGAGTGTTTTGCAGGCACATCAGGCGAGCTGGTACGGCGCACAGCTTGCGGATATTGAAACCGCATCGGAATTTTCCGTGCCCACTGCCGAAAATGAAGTTGCAGGCGCCGAAATTCCGCTTACCGGCGGCGCATGGTACGAAGACGGCTTTACTTATTACGCACAGAACAAAAACGACACCTACGCGCTGACCGTCCCAAACGATGCGGGCGGTGTGACGGCGTTCGTCACGGCCTATGCGGCGGTGAATCCGAATACGAAGTGCGCCGAGGAAGTCTTTAAATACCTCGAACTCTTTTACAGCGATGCCGTGCAGAGCGACAACGGCCTGCGCGATAAAGAAACGGAAATCACCTACGGCGCACTCGCAAGAAGCAATATGTTTGCGTTGCTGGGTGCAGATATCAGCACCGTAACGGGCGAATACGCCTACGAAAACGCAGAGCTGCGCAATGAGATTAACAGCCGTATCAACGCGGTGCGCTTTTACGGCGAAAAGGACCGCAAATTGCGCAAACACGCGTCTTTGGGCTGATTTTCCGGAGAATTTCAGGAAAATAGAATTTTCCTCTTGCAAAACCGAAAGAACTGTGGTAGGATAGTCAAAACAAATTTGAAAGAAAGGGGTATGACAATGTTCCGCTTTGTCCGCGTTATGATGAATATGCAGTCCGCAAATGCCATGGGTAACGGTACTTGCTGCGGGCCTACATTGTCATGCGCTTTTTGAGAGTTAGAAAGAACCTAACCGCATAAATCGCAATGAACAGTGCAGGCTGAATGAACGGTCTGTACTGTTTTATTTTTAGGAGAAATCAGGAGGAAACACAATGGAACACAAGGGGACTGTCACACTCGAAACGCCAAGACTCATTTTGCGCCGCTTAACGCTTGCGGACGCAGAGCCGATGTACCGCAACTGGGCGTCCGACCCTGGGGTCACAAAGTTCCTCACATGGCCCACGCACAGCAGCGTAGAGGTAACAAAGCAGATCCTCGCGCTGTGGATATCGCACTATGAGGAGCTCAACTATTACCAGTGGGGCATTGTTGTAAAGGATGAAAACGCGCTTATCGGCACCATCGCTGCGGTAAAAACGGATGATGAGATCAAAGCTGTAGAGATCGGCTACTGCATCGGCCAAAACTGGTGGCACAAGGGCTATACGAGCGAAGCACTCGGTGCCGTGATTAATTTCCTGTTTGACGAGGTCGGCCTCAACCGCATTGCGGCGCGCCATGATGTGAACAACTCGCACTCCGGCGGCGTGATGAAAAAGTGCGGCATGCAGTTTGAGGGCATCATGCGCGAGGGCGCAAAGAACAATGGGGGGCTGTGCGACATCGCAAATTATGCGATTTTGAAGAAAGATCGCGCATAAATCGTGTTTTCGGGGAGAAAATTCAAAATTTTCCTTGCTAAACCGATAGCGTTTGTAGTATGATAATAAAAGTGATTATTTGCGGAGAAATGCCGCATGCCAAAGCGTAGGTTTTGCGTGTGCAGTTTAAGTGCCGCACGGAAAGGAATGTGGTCATCATGAAAAGAACAGAAATCGCGGCCCTCTACGGATCGCCGGAGACCTTTGGCGATACGCAGGTCACGGTCTGTGGCTGGGCGAGATCGATCCGCGACTCCAAAGCGCTCGGATTTATCGATCTGAATGACGGCAGCTGCTTTAAGGGCGTACAGATTGTCTTTACGGCGGAAAAACTCGAAAATTACAAGGAGATCGCTTCCCAGAATGTCGGCGCTGCGCTGCGTGTCACCGGTACGTTGCTGCTCACGCCGGAAGCGAAGCAGCCTTTTGAAATTCAAGCGGAGGAGATTACCGTTGAGGGTGCGTCCTCGCCGGAATACCCGCTTCAGAAGAAGCGCCACACGGTGGAATACCTGCGTACGGTCGCGCACCTGCGCCCGAGAACGAACCTCTTCAACGCGGCGTTCCGCGTGCGTTCCGCTGCGGCGTTCGCCATTCATAAGTTCTTCAACGAGAACGGCTTCACCTACGTGCATACGCCGATTGTCACGGGCAGTGACTGCGAGGGCGCGGGTGAGATGTTCCAGCTGACAACGCTCGACCTCGACAATGTCCCGAAAAACGAGGATGGTACGGTCGATTACAGCAAGGATTTCTTCGGCAAGCAGACGTCCCTCACCGTTTCCGGCCAGCTTGAGGCGGAGTGCATGGCCATGGCGTTCGGTAAGGTCTATACGTTCGGCCCCACGTTCCGCGCAGAGCGCTCCTACACGCAGCGTCACGCGGCAGAGTTCTGGATGGTCGAGCCGGAGATCGCGTTTGCCGATCTCAACGACGACATGGATCTCATGGAAGCCATGATCAAGTACATCATCAAAGACGTTATGGCGCGCTGCCCGCAGGACATCGACTTCTTCAACCAGTTTGTCGATAAGGGTCTCAAAGAACGTCTGGAGCACGTGGCAAACTCCGATTTTGTCCGCATTTCCTATACGGATGCCGTAAAGCTCCTTGAAAAGAACAACGACAACTTTGAATATAAGGTCTCCTGGGGCTGCGACCTCCAGACCGAGCACGAGCGCTACCTCACCGAAAAAGAGTTCGGCAAGCCGGTGTTCGTCACCGATTACCCGAAGGAGATCAAGGCGTTCTACATGCGCCTCAATGACGATGACAAGACCGTTGCGGCGACCGATCTGCTCGTGCCGGGCATCGGCGAGCTGTGTGGCGCAAGCCAGAGAGAAGAGCGCTACGACGTGCTTCTGAACCGCATTCGCGAGCTCGGCCTTAACGAGGAGGATTACTGGTGGTACCTCGACCTTCGCCGTTTCGGCGGCAACAAGCATGCGGGCTTCGGCCTCGGCTTCGAGCGCATGGTCATGTACCTTACGGGCATCTCCAATATCCGCGACGTACTGCCGTTCCCGCGCACAACGGGCTCTGCGGAGTTCTAAATTTCATAAAAGCAATTTTGCCGGTGCAGTTCGCTGTGCCGGTTTTTGCTTTGTTATACGCTTGTCAGAATGAACGGAAAAGCAGGAAAACACGTCGTACAATCGTGCAAAACGGGAAAAAATGCAAGATTTATAAATAAGGCTTGCATTTTTAGCTTATTTGCATTACAATAAGAATTGTTTCAGGCGCTATTGGAGCGTAAAAATGAATTGAATACTTATTTTTCAATTCAAAATCTTATTTATGGAGATGTTTTCGTGGCGTACGCAAACTTGAGCAAAGCAGAATTACAGAAGGTTTTCGATGAGCTTTCCGCAGAATATAAGGGCTACCAGGCCAAAAATCTTTCGCTGAACATGGCGCGCGGCAAGCCCAGCGCAAAACAACTGGAGCTCGCCCTCGGCGTTTTGGAAGCGCTGAAAGCGAGAAGCGAATTTGCGAATTCCAACGGTGATGACTGCCGTAACTACGGTCTTTGGGACGGTCTGCCGGAGATGAAACGCATTTTCGCCGATATGGTCGGCGTACCGGCTTCGCAGGTCATTCTCGGCAACAACTCAAGCTTGATGATGATGTTTGAGGTTATTTCCCGCGGCTTCTCGCACGGTTACAACGGCTGCACACCGTGGTGCAAGCTGGATAAGAAAAAATTTCTCTGTCCGGTGCCGGGCTACGACCGCCATTTTGCCGTAACGGAGTATTACGGCTTCGAGCTTATCAACATCCCGATGTATGCTACCGGCCCGGATATGGATCTCATCGAAAAGCTCGTCAAGGACGATGACTCCATCAAGGGCATTTGGTGTGTGCCGAAGTATTCGAACCCCACGGGTGTCACGTATTCCGATGAGACTGTCCGCCGTTTCGCCGCATTAAAACCGGCTGCAAAGGACTTCAAAATCATGTGGGATAACGCCTATTGTGTGCATGACCTCACCGATACGCCGGATACGCTGCTCAATATCTACGATCTCTGCGTTGAAAACGGCACGGAAGATCAGATCTTCATTTTTGCCTCTACGTCCAAGATCTCGTTCCCGGGCGCCGGTGTGGCCGGCCTCGCTACGAGCGATAACAATATCCGCGATTTCAAGGAGCACACGCTCACGTCTACCATCGGCCCGGATAAGCTGAATCAGCTGCGCCACGTGCTGTTCCTGCACGACATCAACGGTGTGCGCGCCCTCATGAAGGGCCACCGCGCCATTTTGGAACCGAAGTTCCGCCTGTGTGAGCTGATGTTGGAGGAAAATATCGGCGACCTCGGCATCGCCGAGTGGAATAAGCCGAACGGCGGCTATTTCATCAGCGTCGATGTGCTTGACGGCTGCGCAAAGCGCGTCGTGCAGCTGTGCAAAGAAGCGGGCGTCATCCTGACCGATGCCGGTGCGACGTTCCCGTACGGCAAAGACCCACACGACAGTAACATCCGTCTTGCGCCGTCGTTCCCGCCGCTTGAAGAGCTCGAACAAGCCATGGAAGTTTTCTGTTGCTCCATCAAGCTTGCCGCTGCAGAAAAGCTGCTGAACGCGTAAAAATTTCATACAAAATACAGAGCAAGAGAGGGATAGACCGTCCTTCTCTTGCTTTTTTGCATAAAAGCGGACATCTTTTCAAAATCGCCTTGACTTCGAACATAGGTTTTGCTATACTGGAAAATACAGGAGAATAGGTTTAATTCAGAGGAGAACGATATGGAAAAGAAAAACAACAGAAAAATTCTCGAATATTTCACCTGCGAAAATAAAGAGCACTGGCTCCGTGAGATTCAAAAGAGCGATTGGGGAGCGGGGCAGTACCTTTACAGCTTGCTGAAAGAAAATAAACTGAAAGCACTTGTCGGCGCAACAGCACTGGTTTTGATGCTGGCAGACGGCGACAAGCTCGTCTCGTTCTGCACGCTTGCGCCGCTTGATGACGTGCAGCCGACATCATACACGCCGTGGGTCGGGTTTGTGTATACATTCCCGGAGTACCGCGGGCAGCACTGTGCCGGTCGGCTTTTGGACTGCGCAGAAAGCATCGCGGCCATCATGGAACGGAAGTACACATACATTTCTACCGATCACATCGGGCTGTATGAAAAATACGGCTATACATTTTTAGAGACCGCACAAGACATTTCCGGCGGCGAGATCCGCATTTACCGCAAGGCGCTTTTAGACGGCGGGCCGGAAACGGAGCGCCGTCTAAAAAACGGAGCCCGGTATAAATCGGAGATTGTCCGCGCAGCGCGTACAGGCACCGACCCGACGGCGTATTGCGGGCTTTCGTGCGACCATTGCTTTTTAGGGCAGTGGTGCGGCGGCTGTCGGTCGGATTTTAACTGTTGCTCCTACGGCACGCTGTCCGAGAAAGGCGTATGCCCCAATGCTGCCTGCTGTAAGGAAAACGGGCTTGACGGTTGCTATGACTGCGCGAAAATTCTGACGTGCGAAAAGGGATTTTACACGAAGGACAACGACGGCGCAGCCGCCGCCAAGGCGCAGGCGCTGTTCATTCATAAGCACGGCAAGGAAGAGTTTTTCAAGCTGCAAAACGTCATGCACAAAGCGCGTGATTTCAAGAAGATACAGGAAATCTTGGGTCAAAACACGCAGGAGGGTTTGCGCATTTTAGAAGGCTTTATGAAAACGGAAGCAGATGATTGACGGACTTTCGATTTTTGAATGTATTTTTATCAAAATACAATAATTTTAAAATGGTGTTTTTGAATTTTGCTTTTGTAAATTTGCGATTTTTAATCTATATTGATTCTGATTTTGCTGTTAGTATTCCGGCTTTTCTCAACATGCCAATCAGCATGAAAAAGGTGCCGGTGTAGGGGATGAGCCAAAAATTGCGGCTGATAAGGCTGCAATACACAGCGAAAAGCATCACAGCGGGCGGGGTGCGCGTCATTTTGGCGAGCAGCTTCGGCTCAATGATCTGCCGGATGACGCTTAGAATGATCCACCCGATGAAGAGCCCGAGTGCTTGCGCCGTGCTGCCGCATAACAATCGGTAAACGGCGAGCGGCAGCAAAACGGTTCCCGGCCCAAAGACCGGGAAAATATCGGAGACCGTCACAACGGCGGCAGTCATCAGCGGGTATTTCATGTGCAGCAGGTGGAGCATCACAAAACTTTCCGCAAACGTGATGGTGTAAATGAGTGCATAGGCGGAAACAAACCCGACGGAAGATTCGCTTTTTGCGGATTTTTGCAGGTTTTCTACGCACTTTTCACCGATGAGCTTCTTTAAAAGTGACAGCAAATTTTCACGGTACAGCAGGGTGAGATACGCAAAAACCGGGATGAGCGTGAGCGTTAAAAACACGGCGGGCAGCAGCAAAATCGCTTTTACGGTGCCTTGCAGCGCGGGCATGGCGGCACCCATGTTACCCGAAAAATTCTTCTGCGCAGCGGAGATCCACTGCGGCAATTCCTGCCATGTGCGCTCCAAAAACGACCGCACGGCGGGGGAGAGTGCTTCGTAGCGAAAGTATCGCCCGGAAGCAAAAAACGCGGCGCTTTCCCGGATGAGCCGCGTGAAAAGCAATGCAAGAAGGACGAGTGAAACACTATAAACGGCGACAGCAGTGCAAAGTGCGGCGCGCTTATGGGAGAGATGCAGCCGTTTTTCCAGCAGGCGGCATAGCGGCGCCGTGACCCATCCAAGCAACCCGCCAAGCAAAATTGGGAGAATATGAAAAATAAATCGAACCGCCAAAATAAAGACGGCTGTATACAGTATTAGTAATACGATAAATATCTTTTTGCTTTTTACAAATTTCCAAACGCGCTTTGCCACCTTTGCACCGCCTTTCCTTTACAGATCTGCAGCGCACATAGTTTGGCTTTGCGCGGCGGAAAAATTCGCAAATTTAAGCAAAATATGCATGACATTTTTCGCGCGGTGTGCTACAATATCCTCGAATAAATGTGGTGCATGCATTTAATGCGCCGATAACGGCTAAAGGAGCTTGAGTTTATGGAAATTACAGTCAGTAAACGTTTTCTACGCGTGCCGGTGAAATTTGACGGCACTTCGCACAAATTTACTTTTTCTGAAAACGGCACACCGGTTTATAAGTTCGATGCCGTTTATACGGAAGAAAACGCAGATGCGGTTTATTATGCCGACCTGCGCAATTACCTTGGTAAGACGATGACCGTCACGGTAGAGCCGGAGTGCGCATTTACACCGGTGTTTGAGGATGCCATGACGCCGCTTACGGCGGAAGAGACCGTCTTGCGCCCGCAGCTGCACTTTACAGCGGAGCGCGGCTGGATCAACGATCCGAACGGTCTGTGCTTTTACGGCGGACAGTACCACCTTTTCCACCAGCACAATCCCTACGGCAGACTGTGGGGCAACATGCATTGGGGTCACGCCGTGAGCCCGGATCTTTTCCACTGGGAATATAAGGAAGAAGCGATGTTCCTTGACATGGACGGCGCAATGTTTTCCGGCTGTGCGGTAGTCGATCACAACAATGTTTCCGGCCTCAAGGAAGGCGATGAAACGCCAATCTTGTTCTTTTACACCTGTGCGGGCGAAAAAAAGAGCACACAGTGCCTTGCGTACAGCACAGACGGCGGTAAAACGCTGAAAAAGTATGACAAAAATCCGCTGATCGACGAGATTGCACCCGGCAACCGCGACCCGAAGGTTATTTACGACGCAAAGCGCGCGCGCTGGCTGATGGCACTGTATTTTGTGGAGCGCACCTACGCAATCTTCACGTCGCAGGACTTACTGCACTGGGAGCTTCTGCAGAAATTTGACCTGCCCGGTGATGACGAGTGCCCGGATCTCTATCCGCTTACAGCAGATGACGGCAGAACGCTGTGGGTCTATTCCGGTGCGCATGACATGTATTTTGTCGGTGATTTTGATGAAAACGGCCTTTACCAGCCGATTCAGTCGGTCGGGCAGCTTTCGTATAACTCGCAGTCGTATGCGGCGCAGACGTATTACTACGATCCGGGCAAGCCGGTTATCCGCTTTGCGTGGAACCGCAGCGATATCCCCGGCGCACCGTTCAACGGCTCCATGTGTACGCCGACCGAAATGACGCTGAAAAAGCACGGCGACCGCTACTATCTCTCTGCGCTGCCGATCAAGAGCACAGAAAATCTGATTGTAAAATCCGACAAGCTTGACGACTTTACATTGACACACTGCACGCACGAGCTCGGCAGCAAAACCTGCCGCATCTCCTTTGCTGTAAAGGAAGGCGACCTTACATGCAACTTGTACGGCCTTGAGATGAAGCTCGACAAAAACGGTCTGACCTGCGGAGAATCCATATTGCCGCGCCTGAAAAACGAGCCGATGAAGGTGGACATCATTACCGATACAAACAGCGTAGAGATTTATTTGAACGGCGTTGCAAACACGGTCATCGCGCATGTGCTGGATGAGACGAAGCCGACGTTCACGATCCACGCCGAGGATCCCGTTGAGGTGCAGAACCTCATAGTTTCCGAGCTTTCGCTGTGATGAGTGCAATGAAACGTGTACTGACCATCGCCGGGTCGGATTGCTCCGGCGGCGCGGGTGTTCAGGCGGATATCAAGACAATGTCCGCACACGGCGTGTACGCGATGAGCGTGATCGTATCCGTCGTGGCGGAAAACACCGTGCATGTGCTGGAAAAGCAGGATATTGCGCCGGAGATTGTCCGCGCGCAGGTGGACGCAATCTATGAAGATATCGGTACGGACGCCGTGAAGATTGGCATGCTGCCGACGCCGGAGGTGATGTCTGCTGTGGCGGAAAAGCTGCGCAAATACTGTCCGAAGAACGTCGTTGTTGACCCTGTGATGTATGCGAAAGACGGAACGGCACTGATGGCTCCGCAGTCGATTGAGACATTCAAAGCGGAAATTTTGTCGCTCGCCGACGTGCTGACACCGAATATTCCCGAGGCGGAGGAAATCACCGGGATGCACATTGAGACGGAAGACGATATGTGTGTTGCAGCAAAGTTGATTTACACAATGGGCTGTAAAGCTGTGCTTGTAAAGGGAGGACACTTTGCAGGTGACCCGATCGATATTCTGTTCGATGGTGAACAGCATATAAGCTTTACATCAAGACGCATTCAAACGAAGAACACGCACGGCACAGGGTGCACGCTGTCTTCCGCTATTGCCTCGAATTTGGCGCTTGGATATGCACCCGCTGAAGCGGTGAAGCGTGCGAAAGACTACATGACGTGCGCCATCGAGCACGCGCTCGAGCTCGGGCACGGCGCTGGGCCGACGAACCACTTTTACAGCTTGTATCAAAGCGGACTTTCAAAGTAAATAGCTTGCTCCATAGAGAAAGCACCTTGTAAAGCTTTTAGCCTTGCAGGGTGCTTTTCATGTTTGAAAGATCGCGGCGGATTTCGGGCGCACTTTTCAAAGGCATAAAGGCACGTTTATAAAAAGGCGATGGCCCGTTTTCTTTCACTTTGGTTCTAAACCCGGCGGCACGTCCATAGAATTGGGCATACGGAGCGAAAAGAAAGGTGTGTGCGATGGATTTTGAAAAGGCAATCCGCCCGCTCGGGCGCTTTACACCGATGCTTGAAAAGGTGCCGCAGGCGGTGCGCGACGCGGTGTTTGACATTCGTATCAGTGTGGATAAGCCTGTGCTGCTGTGCTGCGGCGACCGCATTTTGTTTTTGCGGGAAGACGGCGACACGGCGCAGTATTTTTCGCAAAACAATGTGACAGCGACACGCGAGGACGTGGAGGAGATCTTTTTGCGGCTGTGCGGATATTCCGTTTACAGTCACATGGAGGAGATTCGCGGCGGATTCGTCTCCGCAGACCGCGCGCTGCGGGTGGGCATCGGCGGTACGGCAGTGATCGAAAAGGGCGGCATCAAAACGGTGCGCGACGTGACGAGTCTTTCTGTGCGTATTCCGCGGGAGAAGCGCGGCTGTGCAGAGGAGGTGCTGCGCTACGGCGTAGACCTCAGCCGCGGGCTGCTGCTTGCTGGCGCGCCGTCCTCGGGCAAAACGACGCTGCTGCGGGATATTGCACGATATATCGGTACGGCGGGGCACCGCGTGGTGGTGCTTGACGAGCGGTTTGAGCTGAGTGCTGACGGGTTTGATCTCGGCGCGTGCACGGATATTTTGCAGGGCTACCCGAAGCAGGAGGGGCTTTCGCACGCGGTGCGGTGTCTTTCACCGGAGTACATCGTCTGCGATGAGCTCGGCGAAACCGATTTTTCGGCGATACGTGCGGCATCGTTTTCAGGGGTGGCGCTGATTGCGAGCATCCACGCGGGCAGTGTACACGAGCTGTGTTGCCGACCGCTGTGCCGCGGGATTCTGTCGCTCGGCGCGTTTGAAACGGTGGCGCTGCTGCACGGGCGAAGTGCACCGACGAAAGTGGAAAAGCTGTTTTTGGCGGGTGATCTTCTTGAAAACAACGGCGGCGATCCTGATTGTTCTGTGCGCGGCGACGGCCGGGTCATCGGTATCTGCGCGGCTAAAAATGCGTGAAAAAGAACTGAACATCTTCTTGGAAGCGCTTTTTGCGTTGAAAAACGCCGCGGCCTATACGGCGGGCGACCTGTACGCGCTGCTCTCTCTGTGCCGCGAAAACGCTTTTTTGGGGCGCGTGTGGGTGCTTTCTGAAAACATGGATTGCACAGCGGCGTTTAAAGCGGCGGCACATGCATTTTTTACATACCGCGGGGATGAAGCGCTGTGCGCGGCGTTTATCGACGGGTTCGGCAAGACCGACCTCGATGGGCAAATGGCGTACTTTGCGCTGCATGAAGGCCGCGTGCGCAGCGCACTTTTAGCCGCCGAGCAAAGCCTTGCCCAGAAAGGCAGATTGTGCGTGGCGCTGGGGTTATTTGTCGGCGTTTCCGCCGCCCTCATTTTGCTGTAACAGCCGGAAAGGAAAGCAAAGTTATGGATGTAGATCTGATCTTCAAGATCGCCGCCATCGGCATACTTGTAGCCGTTTTGAACCAGCTGCTCATTCGCTCCGGGCGGGAGGAGCAGGCTATGATGACGACGCTTGCGGGGCTCATTGTGGTGCTGACGATGCTCATCACGCAGATCAGCACGCTGTTCGATACGATTAAATCGGTGTTTGGGCTATGAGCACGGTGCTTATGGTATCGGCAGCGGCGGTGTTTGCAGCGGTGTGCGGCGCGCTTTTAAAACGCGGGCAAAAGGAAATAGCTCTGCTGTTTTCGCTTGCGGCGGCGGTGCTCGTTTTTCTGTGTATTTTGCCGCAGATCGAAACGCTGACTTTGACATTCCGCGAATGGGCGGAGCTTTCCGGCATGCCGGAGGTGTTCGGAGCGCTGTTAAAAGCGCTCGGCATCGTGCTCATCGGGCGCATAACGGCGGATCTTTGTAAGGACGCGGGGGAATCGGCAATAGCAAGCGGTGTGGAGCTTGCCGTAAAAACAGCGGTGCTGCTGACGGCGCTGCCGTTGCTGAATCGACTTCTCTCGCTTTTGCAGGAAGTGCTGTTGTTATGAAAAAACGGATTTTGCGCGTTTTTTTGGCTTTGACGGTGTTTATCCTGCTGCTCTCGCTGCCCGTGCGCGCGGACGAAGCGGAACTCTACCAAAACAGCGGGGCGGATACACTTATGGAGGCGCTGCCGGAAGAAGCACAGTCGCTTTTGCAGAATGTCGGGGCCGACCCGATGGAAGCACCTGCGCCCGACGCGGCGGCAAAGCTGTTTTCGGCGCTTTCCGAGGGCTTTCGTGCGGAGTGGACAGCACCGGCGCGGGCACTCCTTACGCTGCTTGCATCATGCGTGCTGTGCAGACTTGTGCAGGAATTCGCCGCAAAGGAGCTTTCCTACGCCGTTTCCGTATGCGGGGCGCTGTGCGCCGCCGTGACGCTGTTTTCGCCGATGGCTTCGCTTTTGGAGCAGGCCGCGCGTGTGACGGATGCTGCTGCCGTTTTTCTGCTTGCCGCGGTGCCCGTGTATGCGGGGCTGCTTTTCACGGCGGGGAACACCGTGACAGCACCGACCTACGGCGCGCTGTCGCTTGCAGCGGCAAATGCCGTCTCGGTTTTAAGCGGCGCGGTGCTCATCCCGGTTTTGCGTGTGTTTTTGGCGTTTTCCGTGGCTTCTGCCGTGACATCGTTTGATTTAAAGCGGCTGACGGACGCGCTGTATAAAGTTATCAAGTGGGCTTTGGTGCTCGCCGTCACGGTATATACGGGTGTTTTGTCCGTACAGACAATTGTTGCGAACAGCGCGGAGATGGCGGGCGGCAAGGCGGCGAAAATGCTGGTCTCCGGCGCGATCCCCATTGTGGGCAGCGCGTTTTCCGATGCGTTTTCGGTCATCGTTTCCGGCGCGGCGCTTGTAAAAAACGGCGTGGGGGCATTTGGGTTGCTTGCATCGCTCGCGATTTTTCTGCCGCTGTGCATAAAGGCTGCCGCGTGGCTTTTGATTTGCTTTTGCGCGGGGCTTGCGGCAGAGGTGTTGGGCCTAAAGCCGCTTGCGTCGTTTTTAAACGGCTGTGCTGCGGCGCTGCGGCTGCTCATTGCGGCGGTATGTAGTGTGGGTGCGGTGGCGGTGGTCTCGGCGGCCGTGGTGCTTTGTGTGCGAGGTGCTTATGCGTGAATTGTATGCGCTGGTGTTTTCGGTGTGCGTGGTGCTCATCGGAACGGAGATGATCGTGCGGCTGTTCCCGGAAAAAAGCGGGTCACTTATCCACGCGCTTGCAGCGCTGATGCTGCTTGTGGTGCTTGTAAACGGCATTTTAAAGCTGCAAAGCGGGGCCTCGCTCGATTTTGACTTGACCGAAACGGGCGAAGCCGAATCGACGATAACGCAAAGCTACGCGGAAAAGGGCACGGCGATTTTGAAAGAGCGGCTCTCGGCGCTTTTGAAAAGTGCGGGGATGGACGTGCCGGTAGCGAATATCGACATTTGGTACACGCAGGACGATGACGGCGTGGTGACGGTGGAACGTGTGCGGGTACGGGTGCGGTTTGCGACAGACATCGACCGCGCTGATGCGCTTTTGCGCAGCGTGCTGACCGAGGCCATTCCGGTGGATGTGTACGTGTAGGAGGTGAGGCGAGACGGATAAACTGAAAAGCCTTTTGAAAAACGGTAAGCTGACGTATATGCTCATTGCAGCCTGCGCGGCGCTCGTTTTATTGATGCTCCTTTGGCCTATGGACACAAAGAACACGGAAAATGAAGCGCCGGAGACGGTGGAACTGACGGCGGGGGACTACACCAAAGCGCTTTCCGCGCAGATTGCGCAGATGGTCTCGGCTATCACGGGGGAAAGCGAGCCGCAGGTGACGGTGACACTGCGCACGATGGGCGAAACGGTGTATGCGACCGAAGATAAGCAGAGCGAAAAAAGCGCCGAGGAGTACAGCGGCGAAAGCCTCAACCGCACGCAGACGGACGGCGACACGCAGAAGACGTATATCCTGGTGAAGGCGGCGGACGGCTCGCAGAAGCCGCTCATCGTGACGAAAACGGAGCCGGAGATCCGCGGTGTGGTAGTCGTGAGCCGCGGGGGAGGCGACCCGAAAATGCGGGAGAAGATTGTGGAGGCCGTGAAGACTGCGCTCGATTTATCCTCTACGCAGGTATGCGTGGTGGGGTACAGCGAATATACATATGGCAACGAATGAAACCATTCAGTGAAGATCGGAGGAACACGGAATGAAATACGGTAAAAGACAGCTGATCTTGGCATCGCTTGTGCTGGCCCTTGGTGCGGCGGTGTACTTAAATTGGCAGTTTGCGGGCACAAAGGTGCAGAGCGCGGGCGATGTCAGTGAGGAAAGTGCGTCTTCCGCTCTCGGTGCGGCGCAGCTTGTGAACAACGCCTATGTGGAGACGGTCTCCGACACGCTTATGAACGAGGACGGCGTTCTGCCGGAAACGGAGCCCGCAGACGGTGCGGCGGAAAGCAGCGCGGCAGAAGAAACAGCGGCTGCGGTATCGGCTTCCGCAAAGCTTTCGGACGCTCGATTGACGCGCCAGACCGCACGGGATGAGGCCGTGGAACTGCTGGAGGACATCCTGAAGGACGACAGCGCCGAGGTCGCCGTAAAGCAGGCCGCCGTGGACGAAGCCGCGGTTATCGCGCAGAACATTTTGAAAGAGACAAACATAGAGTCCCTCATAGAAGCGAAGGGCTTTACGGAGTGCGTGGCGTACATCAACGGCGAGAGCTGCACGGTGGTTGTAAACGGCGACATGGAGGACGAACAAAACGCGCTCATCGTGCGGGACATTGCAGTTTCCGAAAGCGGCGTCAGCGCGGAAAACGTGAAGATCATTTCTGCGGCGAAATAAAAGATGATTTCTTGCATTTTACCGTTTATCGTGGTATACTATTCCAGAACATATCGGCGTGTATGTCTGGAGCTTGAAAACTGCACATCAAACGGCACCGGTGAAACCCGAAAGTGCCCGATTTCTGCTCAAATTGCCTGCCGATCCTTCGGCGGGCTTTTTTGTTTATATCCGCCATGAATCACGCAATGAATTTTATTGAGATAAGGGAAAGGAACCGAGTATGACGAAAAGAAGAGAATCGAGAGAACAGGCTTTTACGCTGCTTTTTGAAAAGACTGTGACGGGCGACAGCATGGAAGACATCATTGAAATGGCGGAGGAAGCGCGCGACGTCGTTATCGATCCGTACTGCGAAAAGCTGACCGCTTTGACGGAGCTTTATTTAGATGAGATCGACCACACGATCGAAGAAAATCTGCGCGGCTGGAGTTTGCGCCGTCTTTCTAAAATGACGCTGACGATTTTGCGCGTTGCCGTGTGCGAAATGCAGTTTATGCGGGCCGACGATGTGCCGGTGAGCGTTTCCATCAACGAGGCGGTGGAACTTGCAAAAATTTACGGCAACGAAAAGGACGCTTCTTACGTAAACGGCGTACTTTCCACGATTGCAAAGAAGCTTGAGGGAGCGAAGAACGAGACGGAGAGCGAAAATGCCTAACATCAGCGCGCTCGGTTTAGATACCAGCAACTACACAACGAGCGCCGCGTTTTTCGGCGACGGCGAAATGGACAGCCGCGGCATGATTTTGCCTGTGAAAGAGGGCGAGATCGGACTGCGCCAGAGCGACGCGGTGTTTCACCACACGCGCCAGCTGCCGGAGGTGCTGTCCATGCTCGGTGATAAGATCGGCGAGGCGAAGGTCATTGGCGTTTCGGAGCGTCCGCGTGATGCGAAGGACTCCTATATGCCGTGCTTCTTGGTGGGCATCGGCGCGGCGCAGATGCTTGCGCAGGCGTTAGGGGTGCCGCTGCGGCGCTTTTCGCATCAGCAGGGGCACATTGCGGCGGCGCTTTACTCTGTTGATAGACTGGATTTGCTGCACGAGCGCTTTTTGGCGTTCCACATGTCCGGCGGCACAACGGAAGCGGTTTTGGTAGAACCTGTGGAGGGTGACAAAATGTTTCGCACGCGCCTTGTTGCGTCTTCACTCGATTTAAAGGCCGGGCAGGTCATTGACCGCATCGGCGTGATGCTCGGTCTGCCGTTTCCGGCCGGCAAGCATTTAGACCCCATTGCGTGCAATTATACGGAAAAACTGCGCGTGCGCGCTTCGATGAAAGGCGCGAACTGCTCGCTTTCCGGTGTGGAAAATAAATGCCGCGAGCTGATGAAAAAGGGCGCGCCGAAGGAGGAAATCGCCGCGACGTGCATGGCGTACGTCATTGCGGCATCGGACGCGATGTGTAAGGCGCTTATTGAGACATTCGGCGATTTGCCCGTGGTGTTTTCGGGCGGCGTGTCTTCAAACTCTATGCTGCGTGCACACATGAGCAAAAAGTACGGCGCACTGTTTGCAGAGCCGCGCTTTTCGGCGGATAACGCTGCCGGCATCGCCGTTTTGGCGTCACTTTCGCAGGAGGCCTGATATGCGCGTTTTATCGGTTTCGCAGATCAACTTTTTTATAAAGTCGCTTATTGAGGGTGACGGCCGCATGCGCGATATTTACGCGCGCGGCGAAATTTCCAATTTTACCGATCACTACCGCTCCGGACACCTGTATTTTTCGCTGAAAGACGAAAAGTCCGTTTTGAAGGCGGTTATGTTTTCGTCTGCCGCGCGGCGGCTGCGCTTCCACCCGAAGGAGGGCATGCGCGTTATCGTGCGCGGGCGTGTGGCTGTGTATGAGCCCGGCGGGCAGTACCAATTCTATGTGGAGGAAATGCAGCCGGACGGCGTGGGCGCGCTGAGTTTAGCGTTTGAGCAGCTGAAAGAAAAGCTTGCTGCCGAGGGGTTGTTCGCGGAAGAACACAAGCGGTCGATCCCGCCGTTTCCGGCGCGCATCGGCGTTATTACATCGCCGACGGGCGCGGCGGTGCAGGATATTCGCAACATACTCTCGCGGCGCTGGCCTGCGGCGGAGATCGTGTTTTGTCCGGTGCTTGTGCAGGGCGAGGACGCAGCGGCGCAGCTTACGGCGGCGGTGAAATTGATGAACGCCCAAAAGGCGGCGGATGTCATCATCATCGGGCGCGGCGGCGGCTCCGCGGAGGATTTGGCCGCATTCAACGACGAGACGCTCGCAAGGGCAGTGTTCGCGTCGAAGATACCCGTCATCTCCGCTGTGGGGCACGAGACGGATTTTACGATTTGCGATTTTGTCGCGGACTTGAGAGCGCCAACGCCGAGCGCGGCGGCAGAGCTTGCCGTGCCGGACAGGGAAGAAATGCGTGCGGCACTTGCGCAGCTGACGCGCCGTTTGTGCGGCAGTGTGCAGGCGGGGCTTGACGATCGGCGGCAGATGCTCGATGCGCTTGCAAGCGCAAACGTTCTGCAAAACCCGTCCGCGTGGCTTTCACCGCGTAGGCAGGCGCTCCGAAACACGGTGCAGAGCCTGACGCACAGCGCCGAGCGCAGAATTTTGAATGAGAAAAACGAGCTTGCTGCGCTTTCCGCACGGTTAGACGCAATGAGCCCGCTGAAGGTGCTTTCACGCGGATACGCGATCGTGTCCGACGAAAACGGGAAAGTGATAAAGCGCACGGAAGACGCAAAGCCGGGCGACGTTTTGACAACGCGCGTAGAGGACGGCGCGATCACCGTGCAGGTGCAGAAAACAGAAAAGAGGGAAATGACCGATGCCTAAAAAAACCATGACCTTTGAAGACGCGATGCTGCGCCTTCGCGAGGTGACCGAGACGCTCGAAAAGGGAGATGTGACACTGGAGGAATCTGTGAAGCTTTTTAGTGAGGGCGCGGAGCTTTCCCGTTTTTGCTATGAGAAATTAAACACTGCCGAACAGAAAATTACGGAGCTGAGTGCTGCGAAAACGGAGGAATAAAAATGGAAGACAGGGTAAAACGCATTGAAAAAGCCTTAGATCATTTTTTGCCGGAGCGCAAGGGCTCGCTTTCCGAGACCGTGACCGACGCCATGCGCTATTCGCTTTTAAACGGCGGCAAGCGTGTGCGCGCCGTTTTAACGCTTGCGTTCTGCGAGCTGTGCGGCGGCGATGAAGACATGGCGATGCCGTTTGCGTGTGCCGTGGAGATGGTACACGCGTATTCGCTCATTCACGATGACCTGCCGTGCATGGATAACGACGATATGCGCCGCGGTAAGCCCTCTAACCACAAGGTCTACGGTGAAAATTACGCATTGCTTGCGGGCGACGGCCTTTTGACAAAAGCATTTGAAACGGCGCTGAGCAGTGAAGCATTCCGAAATGTCGGCATGGAGCGCGCTGCGTATGCGGCGGCGGTGCTTGCGCGCTGCGCGGGCGAGCACGGTATGGTGGGCGGCCAGTGCATTGACCTTGCAACCGAAAACCGCACCGTTTCGCTCGATGAGCTGTGCGAAAAAGACACCGGCAAGACCGCGAACCTCATCATGGCGGCATGCATGATGGGTTGCATTGCGGCGGGTGCGAACGAAACGCAGATCAATGCAGCAAAGGAATACGCGCTGCACATCGGTTTGGCGTTCCAGATCCGCGACGATATTCTGGACGTGACCGGTGACGCCAAGGAGCTTGGCAAGAACATTGGCGTGGATGCACAAAACGCGCGCTGCACGTATGTTTCCATTTTGGGCGTGGAAAAAGCGCAGGCGCTCGTCGATGAGCATACCGAAAAGGCGCTTTATGCGCTTGACGCGTTTGACGCGGACAGCACGTTCCTGCACGAGTTTGCGGAAAGACTCGCGACGCGCAGCAAGTAATGAAACGCACACTGGAGTTCGTCATCGACCGCGGACAGGAAAACATGGACGTGCGCACGTTCGTGCGGCGGTACTTAGGGTTTTCCGCACGCATTTTAGCGGCGCTGAAATACGAGGGAGAGATGCTTAAAAACGGCGAACCCGTGCACAGCAATGCCGTTTTGAAAGCCGGCGATACGCTGACTTTGACGCTGTTTGAAACGGGCGAAGCGTATGAAAAAGCCGACCTGCCGTTTGCGGTTTTATATGAGGACGAGGATTTTTTAGTGCTCGATAAGCCGTACAATATGCCCGTGCACCCCTCGCCGGGGCACGACCGCGACAGCGTTTTAAATGCGGCGGCGTGGTATTTTCAAAATACGACGGACTTTGTGTTTCGGCCGTTGTACCGCTTAGACCGGGATACGACCGGCGCGCTGGTGCTGGCGAAAAACAAATTTGCCGCAAATGCAAAGCTGACGAAAACGTACCGCGCCGTGTGCGAGGGAGAAACGCCCGAAAGTGGGTGTGTGAATGTGCCCATCGGGTTAAAGCCGGAGCATAAAGTGGAACGCTGCGCGGGCATCGGAGACGAAGCCGTGACGGAATTTCAAACGGTGAAAACGAGCGGCGGGTACAGCCTCGTCGATTTTCATTTGAAAACCGGGCGCACGCACCAGATTCGCGTGCACATGGCGCACCTTGGGCATCCCGTGGCGGGGGACGACCTTTACGGCGGGCATTTGGACAGAACGGAGCACCAGATGCTCTGCTGCCGTGCAGTGCATCTTTTATGTCCGGCGCTCGACATCGATAAAACGGTCGAGACGGATTTTTCGGCGGAACAGAAGGCGTGCTTCCCGGAGCTTTTTCAATAAAAACACCCCGCAGCTTTAAAACTGCGGGGTAGCCCATATCAAGTGAAATTTTACTCCACGTCCGTATGGATGAGGCGGTCTAACAGTGTGATGAGTAAAATGCGCTCTTCATCGGAAAGGTCGCGCGTGACGCTTTTGGCCCAATCCTGCAAAATCTCGCGGATGACGGGCACGAGCTTTTCGCCGCTTTCTGTAACGTAGAGGTTGTTTTCGCGGCGATCTTCCTTGCCGGTTTCGCGCGAGATGTAGCCGAGCTCTTCAAGGCGTTTTGTGCGGCGTGCTACGGTGCATTTGTCGATATACATGTGTGAGACGATGGCGTCCTGCGTGGTGCCGGGGTGGCGGTTGATGTAAAGCAGGATCATCGGCATGCCACCTACAAAGCCGTAGCCGCGCAGACGGTCATCCATATATTTTTTACGCTGGCGGTGCAGATAGGTGAAGCTGCGGCTTAGATCACGCGGAAAATCCGCAAGGCGCTCCTGTTCGGTTTCTGCTGTTTTCTGTTCTTCCGGCATGCTTACACCTCCGTATGGTTTATGGCTTTATTATATGGCTTTTGTGCGAAAAAGTCAATTCAAAAATCTGCCTATTCCGCGATAAACGGGTGACAGACGCGCTTATACAGTTCGTCGTCGAACATAACGTGATAAATGCTTTCAAGCTCATGCAGCACGACTTTCGCTTCCGGCACGGGCTGCGCGATGGGCAGCACGAGTATGTTGAAATCCACGCCGTACAAAAGGCTTTTGGCTTTTGTTATTTCGCACCCGCAGCGCTCATAAAACGCGATGCGGCGGCGACGGATGTTGACTTCTTCTTCGGCTTCGGCGCTCTCAACGCTTTCCACTTCGAGTAAAAGACCGTCACGGTCTTTCATTTCTGTGCGCAGCAGGGGAAAAGTCTTGCTGCCGATGCCCGTGCCGCGCAGGTCTTTTCTGACAGCAAAGTAATCGAGCAGGGCGTATTTGCCGTTTTCCGTGCACGAAAAATAGGCGTAGGCGCAGAGTGAATCGGTCTCGTTGTAAAAGCCGTAGCACGGGTAGCAGTTTTTATTGTAGAGCATTTCCATGCTTGCAAAGGGGCGCAGCTCGCTCGGCGGGAATGCCTCGTGCATATATGCGTTGTAAATTTCGCGAATTTCGTCTAAATTCAGCTTTTTAATGTGTAACAAATACTCAACTCCTATTATTATTTTGGACCAAGCAAAGGAGCTTTACTTTGAATCCATTTCCGTATACGTTTGATAACAAACGGTATCATACATTAGCTTATCACAACCGGGTGCAGAATTGCAAGACCCAAAAGGCCGTGATCGATGCCGGGCTGAGCTGCCCGAACATAGACGGCACGTGCGGCGTGGGCGGGTGCATTTTCTGCGACGGCGGCAGCGGCTATTTTACGCAGGATAAGGCACTTTCCGTGACGGAGCAGTTGCAAGCGGAAAAAGTGCGTATTCATAAAAAGTCGCCGGAAAGTAAAATCATCGCGTATTTTCAGACGCACACAAACACCTACGCGCCGGTTGAAAAGCTCAGGACGTTATACGAAGAAGCGCTTGCATTCGGCGTTTACGGCGTATCGATTGCCACGCGCCCGGATTGCATCGGGAAGGATGTTTTGTCGCTTTTAAAAGAATTGAACGGCAAAACGCACCTCACCGTGGAACTGGGCCTGCAAAGCAGTAATGATGAGACGGCTGCGCGTATTCACAGAGGATATAAATACGAGGTATTTAGAGAGCTATTTCTGCGCCTGCGCGAAAATAATATTCGCGTTTGCGTGCATATCATAGACGGCTTACCGGGCGAGACGGAGGCAGAGATGATAAAGACCGCCGAAGACCTTGCACAGCTGCGCCCGGACGGTGTGAAAATTCATCTTTTACACGTCATTCGCGGCACGCAGCTTGCGGGCTTATACGAAAGCGGCGCATACACGCCGATGACGTTTGAGGACTATGTGCGCGTCGTAGTCCGTCAACTGGAGGTGCTGCCGCCCGAAACGGTCATCGAGCGCATTACGGGCGACGGTGACAAAACAAAGCTGCTTGCGCCTCTGTGGAGCCGCGATAAAATCCGCGTACTCGGCACGATAGACCGCGAGATGGCAGTGGGAAATACTTGGCAAGGCAGACTTTATTCGCCGAATGGCTTGCAAAAAGGACAGAAAATGCGTATAATAGAATAAATCCGAACACGGTGTGCAGTTTACGCTGTGATTTCGTTTATGAAAGGTAATTTTACTATGAATATTAAAGCTCCAAATAAACATAGCGACGCGCGTTCTTTTGAAATGCGCCGTTTGATTTTCCTTGGCGCGGCCGGCGTGCTCATTCTGGTCGTGGTCATTTTATCGCTCCTATCCGCGTTCGGCGGGAAATCCGACGGGCAGAGCACCGGCAACGGCACATCTTCCGCGGTGACGGAGGACGGCAAGCTCGTCATTCAGGATCTTTACGAGGGTGAGATCACCATTCCGAAGTTTAATGTGCCGCTCAATACATACGACCAGTCGAAGTTTAAAAATGACAACGGCCTTGTGACGTATGACGACGCGAACGCGAGCCTCGGCATCGACGTTTCCGACTATCAGGGCGACATCGACTGGGCAGCCGTCAAAGCGAGCGGCATCGATTTCGCGATGATTCGCGCAGGCTACCGCGGTGCAACGCGCGGCAAGCTGAACGAAGACAGCAAGTTTGCCGATAATTACACCGGTGCGAAGGACGCGGGCGTAAAGGTGGGCATCTACTTCTTCTCGCAGGCAACTTCTGTTACCGAAGCGGAGGAGGAAGCGGGCTATGTGCTCCAGCTTTTGCAGAATAAGTCCGTCGATTACCCCGTTGTCTTTGACTGGGAGCAGACGAGCGTAGACGGCTCTCGCACGGCAGACGCCACAGGCGAGCAGATCACGAGTTATGCTTCGGCGTTCTGCAAAAAGATCGCGAAAGCGGGCTACACCGCAGGTGTGTACTTCAACCGCAGTCTTGGCTATAACTATTACGACTTAGAGCAGCTCAAGGATTTTGAGTTCTGGCTTGCGGAATACCGCAGCGTGCCGGCGTTCTACTATAACTTCGGCCTGTGGCAGTATTCCGACAATGCGCAGGTGCAGGGCATCGACGCGGCAGTCGATATTAACGTCAGCTTTAAGAACTACGGCTGATCTTAAAAGTAAAAACGAAAGGTGCTTGATCATTTTGGTCAGGCACCTTTTTTGTTATTCTTCGTCTTCGCCGAACCAGCCGCAGGCTTTCATGTCTACGCGGCCGTCGGGCAGGAACTGCACGCCCTCGGCTTTGAGCTTTTCGCGCTGTACATCGGGGCCGCCGAAAACGTAGCCCTTGCACAGAGAGCCGTCTTTGAACACTACGCGATGGCATGGTGTGTTTACGGGGTCCGTGTTGCGGTGCAACACAAAGCCCACGCCGCGCGAGGCCCGCGGTTTGCCCGCCGCAAATGCCACAAAGCCGTAATTTGTCACCTTGCCGCGCGGGATCTCGCGCACCACCTGAAACACGCGCTCGGAAAAATCGTTCATAGTATTCAACTTCCTTTGCTTTCAAACCGTTTTGTACAGTATAGCATAAAAGTAGTCTTTACAAAAGGGCTTTTATTGATTATAATGAAATATAACGAAACTAAAATTGAAACGGAGTTGTTGATATGGCTATTATTGAAGTGAATTTTATCTCGAAGTGCCTCATGCGCACGGTGACGTTCAATGCAATTATCCCGGTGGATAAGTTCGGCCCGCAGGCGGAAAACGCAGAGCAGAAGCCGCTGAAGACGCTTTACCTTTTGCACGGCATTTTCGGCAATTATACGGACTGGGTGAACGGCACGCGCATTCAGGCGTGGGCGGAGGCAAACGACCTTGCGGTTATCATGCCCTCCGGTGAAAACCGCTTCTACCTCGACGACGAAAAGAGCGGCGAGCTGTACGGCGAGTTCATCGGCAAGGAGCTTGTAGAGTTCACAAGAAAGCTGTTTCCACTTTCCGATAAGCGCGAGGATACGTTCATCGCGGGTCTTTCCATGGGCGGCTACGGTGCAATCCGCAACGGCCTGAAGTATGCGGAAAACTTTGGCTGCGTCATCGGTCTTTCCGCCGCGCTCGTGCACGATACGTGGAAGGACGCGGACAACTCCGCGCCGATCTTCACATTCCGCCGCAACTATTACGAGACAATTTTCGGTGAATATGACAAGGTGAAGGGCAGCGACAAAGACCCGAAGGCGCTGCTTTTGAAGCTGAAGGAGGAGGGCCGACCCGTACCGAAAATGTACCTGTGCTGCGGCACGGAGGACGGCCTCGTCACCGCAAACCGCGATTTCCGCGATTTCCTCAACGAAAACGGTGTTGACCTCACGTATGTGGAGGGCCCCGGCAAGCACGACTGGGTATTCTGGGATACGTACATCAAAAAGGTGCTCGACTGGCTGCCGCTTAATAGAACAGGCGCGGGCATCAACAGCGGAAACGTGAAATAAAGCAGAACGGATGATGCAGAAGAGGAATCTGAAAAATTCCGCAAGATCATGATGAATGTGCTAACGATGCAGCTCAATTCCATCACGATCATGGATCTCATCGCCGCCAGCTTGTAAATTCGTAAACATAAATCAAAAGCCACCGAAACGGAAAAGCGCAAGGCTTACCGCAAACGGTGGCTTTTACTCTATGAAAATTTAATTCTGCGTTTTATTGCCGGGCAGGATATTGAGGTTTTCCGGGACATTCGGGTGGGGGATGTTGTGCAACGCAAAGCCCGCGAGCTGACGGATGATCTGCAAAACGAACGACCGCGTTTCGGGGTCGAGGTGCACGGCGGCGTTGTAGATAGCGCCGATGTTCTTTTGAATGTCGCCGGCGTCAAATACGTTTTCAATATTGCCGGCGGTCAAAAGGCCGTAGAGTACATCGACAAGGCGTATGCGCTCATCGATGCTCATGCCGGTGATCCAGCTGTTGAGTGTTTTGTTCATGTATTTTGCGCCGCTGGAAATTTCCTCCAGCGTATGAAATGCACCGTCCGTCACCTGCCACGAGAACGGGTCGTGCTGCATAATGCCCATTTGGTTGCTTTCCACAACGGAGTATGCACCGTGGTTTTCAAGCAGCATGCCGATGAGCGAGCCTTTCGGAATGACCTTATGTACGCGGCTTTGAATGCGCCCATATTCTTCGGATTCGAGCGTGTTGCCGATGAAGCCGGGGCTGTCGAGCGGGTAGACGCGCTCAATACGCTTTTGAATTTCCGGGTCGCAGAACATGCCTGCATAGGCTGCAAGGTTGCCGCCTTTGGAGTGGCCCATCAAAAGCAGTTTGCCGGGAAAATCTTCGCCGAGCTTTGTCACATAGTCTGCCGCATCGGCCTGCGAGGGGATGACGGGCAGAAATGCCATGTTAAAATCCTCTTTCCAGCCGACGAGCGTGGCGTCCGTGCCGCGGAATACGGCGCAGGCGTGGTCGTCATCGAGGTATACGGTGATGGCCGCAAACTGCTCCTCTGACTGGTCACACAGCTTTTCAACGAAGTTGCCGATTTTTATGTTGCGCCAGCGCGGGCTTGACGCCATAGCGTACAAAAGCCTCATGTTGCTTTTGGTATCGCGTACATGGAACATCAACTTTTCAAAGCGCTCTGCCTTTAAAAGCTCTCGAATTTCTATTTTGTTTTCGCATTTAAGCTCGTCTTCAAACGCGCTCAGATTCATGTAGGAAAACTGTGATAAAAGCAGGCTGTCTACATCCGTAAACGGTTTTTCTGCCAAAGGCGAGAATTCGGTTTCTGCATATTCAAGGATGCTTGGCATAGTACGCCGCCTTTCTGAGAAAGTTAAACGTAATAATAGGGGCCGGGCTTACAGAGGATTACAATGAGATCGATGAACGCGCCGATGCTGAACAGGCCGCCGGTGAAGATATACAAAACACCCATGCCGATCTTTCCCTCATAAAATTTATGCGCGCCGATGAGTCCTAAAAACAGGCACAGGAAAAACGCTGTCCATTTGCTTTTTGCCACACCACCGTAAGTGACATTGTTGTTTACATAAACAGGCTGGGGCTGTTGGGCAGACTGCAATGGCTCTACCTGCCTGCCGCACGCGGGGCAAACCACGCAGTCGGCACCGATGACCGCGCCGCAGTATTTACAGAATTTCGCGTTTTCGGTGCGCGTGCCGCAGTTTGGGCAAAAAAGCTCACCGTTCGGAATATTTGCACCGCAATCTTTGCAGACCATAAGAAAATCTCCTTTGCATATTTGAATATTTGTCCACCGAAATCATAACACAGATTTTGACATTCCGCAACGTGTTTCATTGCTTTTTCTGATTGTCGCGCACAAAAGCAGCACGTCTGTCATAGTATGCTGCGGGACAAAGCGCTGTGCATGTCCCAATATGCAGGAAAGGAGGGCAAAGGTTTGATGAAACAGACGGTTTTAAAGATGACGGCGGCCGTGCTCGGCGCGGGACTCGTGTCGTACCTCGGTACGCTTGCGGTACCGATGCTCGTGCTGCTCGGCGTGATGTTGCTCGATTATATCACCGGCATGATCAAAGCGTATATCCGCGCCGAGTTAAATTCCAAGTTCGGTATTAAGGGGATACTCAAAAAGCTTTGCTATATGGTCATGGTCGCAGTCGGTGCGGCGGTGGATTATCTTTTGCGCGGTGCAGTCATCGGGGCCGGCATCACGCTCGATGTAAAGCTGTTTTTCGGCATGCTCGTCACCGTGTGGCTTACGATCAACGAGCTCATTTCCGTCATGGAAAATCTTGCGGCCATCGGCGTGCCGGGGTTTCCGCGTTTACAGCGCATTTTAAAGCGGCTCCGTCGCACCGTGGCGGATGAATCGGGTGCAAGTGATGAGAAGAAGGAGTGATCTTATGGTACCAATCCGCGAAAATCTATTATCTTCTGCAAAATACAATTTGAAAGTGCCGGTGGAGTCCTGCGCAAAGGACATGAAATATATCGTCGTGCACAACACGGCGAACGATGCTTCTGCCGCGAATGAAGTCGCGTATATGATTCGCAACGACAGCTCGACATCGTTCAACGCGGCGGTCGATGACAAGGAAATCGTCATTGGTATCCCGCTGAACAGAGGTGCGTTTGCGGCAGGGCAGCGCGACGGCAACGCGCACGGAATCCACATCGAGATTTGCTGGTCTCTGTCTGGCGGTGCTAAGTTCGACAAAGCTGAAAAGAACGCCGCAGAGTATATCGCAAAGCTGCTTACAGAGCACAAATGGGATATTTCGCACGTGAAGAAGCATCAGGACTTCGACGGCAAATATTGCCCGCACCGCACGCTCGACAAGGGCTGGGCGCGGTTTTTAAAAATGATTGAAAGCGAAATGAAGGACGACAAAAAGGAGACAAAGACCGATGCGAAACCCGTGCCAAAGCAGCTTTACCGCGTGCGGACAAGCTGGTCGGACGCAAAAAGCCAGATCGGTGCGTATGCAATACTGGAAAACGCGAAAAACGCGTGCCCTGTGGGTTATAAAGTGTATGCCTCAAACGGCAAAATTGTGTATGAACCGTTCAAAGCGTATACAGTGCGCAAGGACGCTGCAGATGCGCTCAATATCCGCAAGGGTCCGGGTACGAATTATGACGTGCAGGGGCAGATCACAGACACGAAGCGCTATACGGTTGTAGAGGAGAGCGCAGGTGTGGGCTCTGCAAAAGGCTGGGGACGTCTCAAAGCCGGCGGCTGGGTGGCGCTCGACTGGGTGAAAAAAGCGCAGCGCCGATGATAAGGCATAATATAAACAGAAAACGCAAAATGAATTTGTGAAAGCAAGATATTGCATTTTTGCGGCTTATGTGGTATGCTGAACGTATTGATGCAGCACGCCGGTGAAACTGAAGGGGGAAAACGGTTTCACCGGCGGCTGTGTTTGAATATTCGCAGAAAATAGGTGGAGAAGTAATGAAGAAACATCACAGTAATCGCAGCATGTTCTCGGGTAAGCTCGGGTTCGTGCTGTCTGCGGCCGGCGCTTCGGTCGGTCTTGGCAACATTTGGCGATTTCCGTACCTTGCGGCAAAATACGGCGGCGGCATTTTCCTTTTGATCTACATTTTGCTTGCGCTGACGTTCGGTTACACGATGATCGTGGCAGAAACGTCGCTTGGCCGCATGACGCGCAAAAGCCCTGTGGGTGCATATGCATCATTCACAAAGTCGCATACATTAAAAGCCGGCGGCTGGATTAACGCCATTATCCCAATCCTGATTGTGCCTTATTATTCCGTTATCGGCGGCTGGGTCATCAAATATCTTTTTGAGTACATTTGCGGCAACGGAACAAAGCTTGCGGAGGACGGATATTTTTCGATGTTCATCTCGGACGGCGTGTCCGCCGAAATTTGCTTTATCGTTTTTGCACTCATCACGCTGACCATCATTTTTGCCGGCGTGCGCAACGGTATTGAGCGTGTATCGAAATTCATGATGCCGATCCTTGTCGTGTTGTCTGTCATCATCGCAATCTATTCCGTCACACGTCCCGGCGCACTGAAGGGCATTCAGTATTTCCTTGTGCCGAATCTTGAAAATTTCTCCTGGATGACGGTCGTTTCCGCCATGGGGCAGATGTTCTATTCGCTGTCCATCGCTATGGGTATCCTTGTTACGTTCGGCTCTTATATGAAAAAAGAAACGTCTATTGAGGACTCTACGCGCAACGTGGAGATTTTCGACACCGCCATTGCCATTATGGCCGGCCTTATGATTATTCCGGCAGTCTTTGCGTTCTCCGGCGGCGACCCGAACACCTTGCAGGCGGGCCCGTCATTGATGTTCATCACGATTCCGAAGGTGTTCGCCAGCATGGGCCTCGGCACGGCGGTCGGCATTCTGTTCTTCGTACTCGTGCTGTTTGCGGCGGTCACAAGCTCCATTGCGCTGACGGAAAGCGCCGTTTCCACGTTTGAAGATGAACTCCATTGGAACCGCAAAAAGTCGACCGTTGTCATCGGTATCATCATGCTCGCGCTCGGCACGCTGTCTTCGCTCGGTTACGGCCCGCTCGATGCCGTAAAGATTCTCGGCATGCAGTTCCTCGATTTCTTCGATTTCCTAACGAACTCCGTTATGATGCCGATTGCGGCTATTGCGACTTGCCTGCTCGTTTCCCGCGTGATCGGTGTAGACCGTATTGAAGAAGAAATGACGCAAGAAGGCGGCACGTTCCGCAGAAAGAAGATCTTCGTCATGATGATCAAGTATCTTTGCCCGGTCTTTGCAGCCATCATCCTTATCAGCTCTGTCATGAATGCATTCGGCCTGATCTCTATGTAAGCATTTTGACCGGCGCGACGAAAGCCGCGCACTTCGATAATGCCGCAAGGGTTATTTTACCGGACGAAAGAAATAGCAGAATAGAATGAGCGAGGCCCCGGCGAGCGTTTTGTCATGCTCGTCGGGGCCTGTGTCTGTTGTGCGTTATTTCAGAATTTTTTCGTAGGCAAAGCGGTCTGTGCCGTCCGCAAGGCGAATGATGCCGCAGTGCTTGTAGCCGTTCTTTTCGAGCGTGTGCTGCATGATGGTGTTGCCGGGATGCGTATCGCAGCGCATGGAGGTGATACCCACTTCAAGCGAGATTTCCGCGCAGTAGGTCATCAAAAACGATGCCGCGCCGCGCTTCTTCGAATTATTTGCCGCCATAATGCGGTGCACGATGCCGTAGATTTTGTTTTCTGTCTGCCACGCGCCGTTATAAATTTCGTGGTATGTCGGCTCGTCGCCCACATACACGGCGGCACTTGCAAGAATATTGTTTTCGCCGTCTATCACAACACGGCAGATTTTATTTTGAATGTCCTCACGCAGGGTGGTTTCGTTCGGGTAGCCGTTTTGCCACTGGTCGATGCCGAGCGCCCGCAGCGAAGCTTTCGCGTTTTCCAGCATCTCAAGCAGATAGGGCAGGTCACAGAGCTCTGCATTTCTGATCTTCATTTTCTTTCATCCTTTCCCGTTTTGCCGCGCAGAATCTGCAAAAAATCCCATGTGCGCGTTACAAATATGAACATATACAAAATTATACGATTTTTTGCTTGCCTTTTCAAGGGAAAACGTGTATAATACTAAAGTACGCGGTCAAGTACGTTCCGCGCACGGAAAAAGCCAAGGCGGTTGGAATATACCGTGGAATATGCGAGCGGACAGGTCTGCGCGGCGAGACACCGTGAACCATGTCAGGCGGGGGACCGAGCAGCATTAAGCGGATCGTCTGGTGCGATGCAGGCTGCCTGTCCGTTCACATATTCTACGTTCCAATCGTCTTTTTCTTTTATCACCCACAAAGAAAGGAGCGCCGCCGTTTGTATAAAGCGTTATACAGAAAATATCGTCCGCAGCAGTTTTCCGATGTCATCGGTCAGCCGCAGGTGACGGTCACGTTAAAAAACGAACTGATGGCCGGGCGCATTTCGCACGCATATCTGTTCACCGGCTCGCGTGGCACGGGCAAAACGACCTGCGCAAAAATTTTGGCGAAGGCGGTCAATTGCTTGGATCCCCAAAACGGCGATCCATGCGGCAAGTGCGACGTGTGCAGAGGACTGGATGACGGCTCTGTTTTGGACGTTGTAGAGCTGGACGCCGCGAGCAACAACGGCGTAGACAGCATCCGCGCGCTCATTGAAGAATCCAACTTCACGCCGACTACGGCGAAATACCGCGTATATATCATCGATGAGGTGCACATGCTCTCCGTTTCGGCGTTCAATGCCCTCTTAAAAACGCTCGAAGAACCTCCCGCACACGTCATTTTCATTTTGGCGACGACTGAAGTCCATAAGCTGTTGCCGACGATTTTATCGCGCTGTCAGCGTTTTGATTTCCGCCGCATCGCACCGGAGGACATCGCAGGGCGCCTTGAGTGGGTCTGCACGCAGGAAAATGTGACAATCGACCACGATGCCGCGATGCTCATCGCCGTTACGGCAGACGGCGGCATGCGCGACGCGCTCTCCATCTTGGATCAATGCATCGGCCGCAGCGACGGGCACGTGACGTATGGGCTCGTTGCGGAAACGGCAGGCCTTGCGGGGCGTGGGCACTTAATTGAACTCGCCGAGTGCATTCGCACGGGCGACCGCACCGCGGCACTCGAAAAGATCGACGCGCTGTATAAGTCTTCCAAAGACATGGGCAGGCTGTGCGAGGAGCTTGCGGGCTTTTTCCGCAATTTGATGCTCATCAAAACGATGAAGGACGCAAGCGGGCTTGTAAATGCCGTTGGCGAAGAGCTGGAAGCCATGACCAAAACGGCGCTTTCCATGGAGCTTTCAACGATTCTGCACGCACTCGATGCGTTCCAGTCCGCGCAGTCGCGCATGAAGACTATGAATAAGCGCACGGAAATGGAAATGACGTTTATCCGTCTTTGCACGCCGGAAATGGATACCTCGCCCGCAGCACTTTTGCGCCGCATTGAAGCTTTGGAGCGCGGCGGCCTGCGCCGTCCCATCACCCCGGCACCGAGTGTACCCGCGGCTGAAGCACCGGCAGCACCGGTACAACAGCCCGAGACACCACAGAACAACTCACCTGTGCAGACCGCGGTAAAGGACAAGCCGCAGTCCACAGAGGAGCTTGCAAAAAATGCGCAGCCGTTCGACGGCTGGTCGGACATTATCGGCTATATGGAAAATTACTCAAAGTCGGTGGCGTCGGCATTCAAGGGCTCAGCGGCGTACATCAGCGGCGACTACATGCTCATCGAAGCACCGCAGATTGCGTTTGATCTCTTGAAACGTGCCAGCCAGAGAGAAAAGATCCGCGAGGCCATTCAGCAGGTGACCGGGCGTGTGTATAAACTCGGCCCTTATAAGCCGCCCGCAGCGGACGGCGAAAAACCGAAAGATCCGCTCGACGCCTTTTTGCACGATATGCGCGAAGCCGGCGTGGAGATCGAAGAAAAATAAATTTAAAAACCACACAGTAAGGAGTCTTAACTATGAAAGCACGTTTACCGCAGGGTATGGGCGGCGGAGCCGCAAATTTGCAGCAGCTTGCACGCCAGGCACAGAAGATGCAGGAGCAGATGGAGCAGATTACCACGGAGCTCGAAGCGAAGGAATACACCGCGGCCGCAGGCGGCGGAGCCGTTTCCGCAACCGTAACGGGTAAAATGGAAGTAAAGAACATCGACATCAAGCCGGAGGTCATCGACCCTGATGATGCCGAGATGCTCGGCGACCTCGTCGCTGCTGCTGTCAACGAAGCACTGCGCGCAGCCGCAAACGAGAAAGAGGAGAAGCTTGGCGCAATCTCCGGCGGCATGAGCCTTCCGGGCATCCTCTAATGGCCGGTTATCACGTACCGCCGCTCGAACGGCTCGTCGATAAATTTGAGAGCCTGCCGGGCGTGGGGCATAAGTCCGCACAGCGCATTGCGTATGCCGTGCTCAACATGGATAAAGCGGATGCCGAAAGCTTTGCGCAGGCGATCATCGACGCGCACGAGCAGATCCATTACTGCTCCGTGTGTTGCAATTTGACGGACGGCGACCTTTGCCCCGTGTGCCGCGATGAAAGCCGAGACCGCTCGGTTATCTGCGTAGTGGAAGACCCACGCGACGTGTTCGCACTGGAGCGCACAAATGAGTTCCACGCGACCTACCACGTGCTGCACGGTGCCATTTCGCCGCTTGGCGGCATCGGGCCGGATCAGCTCAAAATAAAAGAGCTTTTGCGCCGCGTGCAGGACGGCACCGTACAGGAGGTCATCATGGCGACGAACCCGACCGTTGAGGGCGAAGCGACCGCCATGTACATTTCGCGCCTGTTAAAGCCGCTCGGTATCCGCGTAACGCGTCTTGCGTACGGCATCCCGGTCGGCGGCGACCTCGAATATGCCGATGAAGTGACGCTTTCCCGCGCCATTGAGGGCAGACAGGAGCTGTAAAATCGATTTCGCGTTGACAAAACCGCGAAAGTGGTGTATAGTAAATCACACACAAAGCAGAAGGGGGCAGGCCAAGTGGCAAAAACAGAATTTAAAACGATTGCCCAGAACAAAAAGGCCTACCACGACTACTTTGTGGAGGAGACCCTTGAAGCGGGCATTGAGCTTTGCGGCACAGAGGTGAAATCGCTGCGGCAGGGCAGATGCAACTTAAAGGACGCGTGGTGCTCTGTTGTGGACGGTGAAATGCTCTTAAACGGCTGCCATATCAGCCCGTATGAGCAGGGCAACATCTTTAACCGTGACCCCATGCGGGTGCGCCGTTTGCTCATGCACAAGCGCGAGATCATGTGGCTTTTTGGCCTTTCCAAAACCGTCGGTTATTCACTCATTCCGCTTTCCGTGTACTTTAAGGGTTCGCGGGTGAAGGTGCAGGTCGGTCTGTGCAAGGGCAAAAAGCTCTACGATAAGCGTGCCGATATGGCCGCGCGTGATGCCCAACGCGATATTCAGCGTGCGCTGAAAGAGAAAAACAGATAAAAGCGGTAGCAATATCGCTTTTTATATGGGGATGTAAAGGTTTCGACGGGGACTGGAAGCCCTGGTAAGCGAGTAGCGGTGCGGGACCGCTATAAAATCCGCAAACTTAAAATTAAACGACAACAATACAGTTGCTGTTGCTGCTTAATTAAGCAGCCGTTCTTACCCGTAGGACCGCGGACGGGATAAGAGCGTCACTTAGCGGTGCACGTGAACGGGCCCACGCCTTTAAGCCCGTCATGATCTAAAGGCTACTGATGCGCAAAGCCTGCTGTTCGGCGGTGCGCGGAGGGAATGTCAAAAGAGCCGCTACACTCGTAGAAAGCCCCGGTAACCGGTTTTCGGACGCGGGTTCGATTCCCGCCATCTCCACCAGAAAAAGGTCTTTGTCATTTTTGACAAAGACCTTTTTCAGTGAAATTCGCCTTGCGGCGAGTGAAATAATAACCTGCGGTTATTGTGAAATAGCTTCGCAGTGAAATGCACTGCGCGCGTTAAGGGCAAATTTAATAACAACTGCAAGTTGTTTTCACATTGCGATGAAGGAGCAATATTTCACTTGACAGTTATTAGGTGGATTTACTATAATGAATTTAAGATTAAAGTCGCATTTTAGATAGTACTTGCATGTGGAAAGGAGATATGGTGGTGAAACAGTGGCCGTATCATTTTCAAAGTTCTATGTCGAATGTATTGATGATCGTTGCAGCTTTAATGGCGATTTTCCTTGTGATTTATGGTTTATACCGAATATTGCGTAACCCTTTTCATTATCCATATTTTGTGCGTTCTTTTGATGTATCTCGGAAGAGAAATGTAGACATTGAAGATTATATAGATAAGTATTTGTGTAGTGAATTTGGCTGGAATTGTATAGTGGAACACCATAATACGATCATAAATTGGAAGAAAAGAACGGAGAGTTACATTCAAACTTGTGTATTGAAAAAGAGGCGTACTCGCCAGTTTTATGAAATCATAGATGACAATTTTGCTTTTCGCTTTAAAACGGTTGATGCTATTATAAAAGTAGACACGGAAGGGTAGAAAAAAGCCTGTCCGTGGAGTATCATAAAGGTGAGTATTCTACCGGAAGGGAGCTCGTCTTTATGTCTAAACACTTGAATCCGTT